>NZ_CP011032.1:657916-1275833 GCF_002310815.1 Pseudoalteromonas tunicata
TTGAAAAACAAGATCCAGTTGGTAAGCATTTAGGCACTAAAGGCCACGAGTTTGGTGCAACAACTGGACGTTTACGTCGTACAGGTTGGTTTGACGCTGTTGCTATGCGTCGTGCAGTTCAAATCAATAGCGTATCAGGTTTCTGTTTAACTAAGTTAGACGTACTTGATGGCGTTGAAACAATTAAGATTTGTACTGGATATCAGTTAGAAGATGGCACAGTTACCAATGTAACACCACTTGCAGCTGAAGGTTACGACAAAGTAACTCCAATCTACGAAGAAATGCCTGGTTGGACTGAAACAACGTTTGGTGTAAAGTCAGTTGAGCAATTGCCTCAAGCAGCTTTAAACTATATCAAGCGTATTGAAGAAATTACCGGCGTACCAGTTGATATTATCTCAACAGGTCCTGATCGTGTTGAAACAATGATCCTTCGCAATCCATTTGCTTAATTGTCATTGTTTATAAAAAAGCTGCCTAGGGCAGCTTTTTTTTTGTCTAAACTTTACGAAGCATATGTTTGGCTTATTAATAAAACAGATTAATAATGTCTAAAGTGAATATGGCGCAATTCTTGAATAAAAATATTAGGATAAATTTTCACAATGAATGACGTAAAATTGATGATAAGAAAATTTGGTTTATTGTTTTGTTTAATGATGCCATTGGCTAGTCATTCAGCTGAGCCTCTTGAGGCGGTTCAACTTTATACCCAAGATGAACTTTTAGTGCTGATAAATAAAAACACTCACTTAGAGCGCGTAAAAGCGGATGATTGTCAATTAGTGCAAGATATTGAAGCGCGCGCCATTAAAATGTCTATTCCAGCCTATCAGTTTTTGTTCGGCGATATGCTTGCTTATGGCGTCTGCCTTGATCGTGATGTTGAGCGTGGTATGTATTTTATTCGTTTAGCAGCGGAGCAAGGCCTTGCTGAAGCCTTAGAGCAAATGGGACGGTATTACCATCTGGGTAAATTTGTTCAGGTCGATATCCCTCAAGCAATTGTTTTTTTACGCGAAGCTGCTGCATTGGGAAATCTAAAAGCTCAAATTCGCTTGGTTGATTTGTTTAATAAAGGAGAAGGGAGTCCTGCTGATTATGAAGATGCTTACCGCTGGCTATTTCATTCTATTATAGCTGAAACTAAAACACATAAAGAAGTCGAGACCCTGCTTGCGACGCTTGCGAAAAAAATGCCTCCGAGTGTAATAGAGCGCGCTCGTAAACCAATTTAATTTAAAATTAGGCCATTGAAATCGAGTAAAAATAATTTAACCTGTTTCATTAATGGCTTTTGGTTTAAAATAACAACATAAGCCACTTATAAAGCCACTTAATGTCTAATCAAGACCCATTTTTAAGCCGCGAGCAAGATAAATACGAAAATCCCGTCCCTAGCCGAGAGTTTATTTTGGCCCATTTACAGGATCGACAAAAACCAGCTTCTTTTGAAAGTCTCTGCGAAGAGCTTGATATCGTTGATGAGGAAAGAAGTATTGCGCTAAAACGTCGCTTAAGAGCGATGGAGCGAGATGGCCAGATTATTTTTAATCGATTGAAATGCTATTGCTTACCGGACAAAGTGGGTTTGGTTAAAGGTCGCGTAATTGGTCATCGTGATGGTTTTGGTTTCTTAGCCTTAGATGATGGCGGCAAAGACTGGTTTATTCCTAAACACCAAATGGAAGGTGTTTTCCACGGCGATCGCGTACTTGCAAAACCCGCCTCTCAAGGTAAGGGTGGCAAATGTGATGCGCGGATCGTTCGAGTTTTAGATGGTGAACGAACACCTATTATAGGGCGGTTTTTTGTTGAACACGGTATGGCGGTTGTTGTACCTGAAGATCCTCGTATTACTCAAGATATTATTATTCTGCCTGGCAATGAAAATGGTGCTCGCCATAATCAAATGGTGCAAATTGAAATTACACAGCGTCCAAGTCAACGTATGAATGCCGTCGGTAAAGTACTTGACGTGCTTGGTGAGCACTTAGCGCCAGGGATGGAAATTGAAGTGGCACTGCGTAACCATGATATCCCTCATGTTTGGCCCGATGCAGTGCTTGAACAGGTGGCTCCTTTAACCACCGATGTTGACGAAGCGGCAAAAGTGGGTCGGGTTGACTTGCGCAAATTACCTTTAGTGACCATTGATGGTGAAGATGCGCGCGATTTTGATGACGCTGTATTCTGTGAGCGCAAAAAAAGTGGTGGCTGGCGTTTATGGGTCGCAATTGCTGATGTTTCGTATTATGTGGGCAAAGAAACGCCTCTTGATGAAGAGGCAATTAATCGCGGCAACTCAGTATATTTCCCTGAGCAAGTCATTCCAATGTTGCCAAAAGTATTGTCCAATGGTTTATGTTCATTGAATCCAAAAGTAGACCGGTTATGCATGGTCGCTGAAATGACTATCTCAGATGCAGGGCGACTTTCTGGTTACCGCTTTTATGAGGCGGTAATGAATTCTCACGCTCGTTTTACATATACGCAAGTCGCAGCGATTCTAGCTGGAGAAACAGCCGCTGATGAGCATCAGGCATTAGTGCCGCATTTACAAGATTTATATCAAATGTATATGGCAATGAAAGCTGCTCGTTTAGAGCGTGGTGCGATTGAGTTTGAAACCTTAGAAGCTAAATTTATTTTTGATGCGCATCGTAAAATTGAAACCATCACAACATTGCAACGCAACGATGCGCATAAACTCATTGAAGAATGCATGATCATGGCCAATGTGGCTGCTGCAAGATTGCTTGAAAAACATGAGGCCAGTGCGCTTTATCGTGTACATGATGAACCTGATGCTGAAAAGTTAGCCCACTTTAGAACATTTTTAAGTGAACTTGGCGTAGAAAATACTATTCCGTTAGAGCCAAGCCCAAAAGAAATTACAGAGAGCTTAGCGCGTTTGGGCGAGCGCCCTGAAATAGAGCTTATTCAAACCATGTTGCTTCGCTCAATGAAGCAAGCGGTGTATCAATCTGAAAATATAGGTCACTTTGGTTTATCGCTACCTGCTTATGCGCACTTTACGTCACCTATTCGTCGTTATCCTGACTTAGTTGTACACCGTGCAATTAAAGGGGTATTAAAAGCGCAAGGCATGCCAACCACGGGTGCTTATGCCTATACACCAATCGAAGCCGATCATCTTGGTGCACAATGTTCTATGACTGAACGCCGAGCTGATGACGCAACACGTGAAGTAGCGGATTGGCTTAAATGTGAGTTTATGCAAGACCGGGTTGGTCAGCATTTTACTGGCGTTGTTTCATCGGTGACGACATTTGGTTTATTTGTTCGATTAGATGAATTGTTTATTGATGGCTTAGTTCATGTAACCGCTTTGGGAAATGACTATTTTCATTATGATGGTTCGCGTCATTGTCTTGTGGGTGAAAATACCAAACAAGTATTTCGTTTAGGCGATAAAATTTCTGTCACTGTGATATCGGTGAGTTTAGATGAGCGCCGTATCCATTTAGGGCTGCAAAGTGAGCAAGCAAACGATCGTTATGCTCGTCGACGTAACAATAAAGCGATCGAAGAAAAAATCAGTGTGCGTCAGCAACTAAAGTCAGGACGTATTCCTAATGAAGGCAAAGGGGTTGATGCTAAGAAACGTCCAGTTGATGAGAAAAAAGATAAAGCAGGTGGGCCAAGTTCAAAAGGCAAAAAAAAGCCAAGCTCAGCGGGTAAAAAAGTGGCCAAAGTGGGAGCGGCAGTTTCTGCACTAGGGCATGAGTCAGACATTAATAAAACGAAGAAAAAAAAGAAGAAAGCCATTAAACGTAAACGTCCAGGTAAAAATGCACGTAAACGTAATACCTCGGTAGGGAATTAGGAGCTATAAAGCAGTGAGTAATGAATTAATTTTTGGCTTTCATTCGGTTGAAGCTATTTTAGCAAAAGAGCCTGAGCGCTTTATTGAAATTTATGCGTTAAAAGGTCGTGAAGACAAACGTTTAAATCCAATCCTTGAGTTAGCAGAGCAATTTGGTGTTTCAGTTCAGTTTATGCATCGTAAGACTTTGGACGAAAAAGCAGATGGTGAACAGCATCAAGGTCTTATCGCAAAAGTTAAGGCAGGTAAAACCTACAGTGAAAAAGATCTTGATGAGATTATAGCGCGTCATGAGACGCCTTTCTTACTTGTACTGGATGGCGTGACTGATCCGCATAATCTAGGTGCATGCTTGCGCAGTGCCGATGCAGCAGGTGTTCATGCTGTTATTGTGCCTAAAGATAACTCAGCCAAACTTAATGGTGTCGCTCGCAAAGTGGCTTGTGGTGCTGCTGAAACCGTACCTCTTGTTCATGTAACAAATTTAGCGCGAACATTACGTGAAATAAAAGATGCGGGCGTATGGGTGATTGGTACCGCAGGTGAAACAGACACTCATGTCTTTGATGCCAAACTTACTGGGCCGATTGCACTCGTGATGGGCGCTGAAGGCACAGGTATGCGCCGTTTAACACGTGAGCACTGTGATACCTTAGTTAAAATCCCTATGGTTGGTACGGTTTCTAGCTTAAATGTATCTGTTGCAACCGGTATTTGTTTATTCGAAATTTTACGCCAGCGTAACCTCATTTCTCTTTAGTTTTACCTCGTGCGGTAGGTATTTTTACTTGCCGTACCATCTTCTTGTTAATATTTTCTTTTTGTATATTGCTTAATCATTCTTTAGCACGTAAAATACGCGCTCTTTTCGGCCACTAAATATCAGTTCCTTGCCTTATACCGACCGGCCGAAACGGTTATAGGCTAATTAACCGTAAGGAATACCCATGCGTCATTACGAAATCGTATTCATGGTTCATCCAGATCAAAGTGAACAAGTTCCAGGTATGATCGAGCGTTATACTGGTTCTATCACTGAAGCTGGCGGTACTATCCACCGTTTAGAAGACTGGGGTCGTCGTCAATTGGCTTACCCAATCGACAAGCTTCATAAAGCCCACTATGTTCTAATGAACGTTGAAGCTACATCTGAAGTAATCAACGAGCTAGAAACTTCTTTCCGTTATAACGATGCAGTACTACGTAACTTAGTTATGCGTACTAAATCAGCTGTAACAGAAGCATCTCCTCTTGTAAGAGAAGAGAGAAGAGAAGCTGCTGAAGCTTAATCGTTTTGAGTGATTGTATGACTAATAACCAGTTAGTACTTTCTGGGGTGGTGTGTAAAACACCTAAATTTAGTCAAAGCCCAGCCGGTATTCCACACTGCATTTTTGTATTGGAGCATCGGTCGCAACAAGTTGAAGCCGGACTAAACCGTAATAGTTATGTTCGAATGCAAGTTGTCGCAAGTGGTGAAGCAATACAACATTATGCTCAAGACATACAGATTGGGTCACAAGTGACAGTGTACGGTTTTTTAAACCGTCACGAAGGCCGTAACGGCTTGAGTCAATTGGTATTACATGCCCATCAAATAGAAAGAATTATTTTAGGAGATTTATCTCATGGCACGTTACTTCAGACGTCGTAAGTTCTGCCGCTTCAAAGCGGAAGGCGTACAAAAAATTGATTATAAAGATCTAGCTACTCTTAGAAACTATGTTACAGAAAGTGGCAAAATCGTACCTAGCCGTATCACAGGTACTAGCGCAAAATATCAGCGTCAATTAGCAGCAGCAATCAAACGCGCTCGCTACTTAGCCCTTCTTCCATACACTGACTTACATAAGTAAGCAGCGGACTAACTGTTTTTAAAAGGTGTAGAAACATGCAAGTTATTCTACTAGACAAGATCGCTAACCTAGGCAGCCTAGGTGATCAAGTTGCAGTAAAATCAGGTTACGCGCGTAACTTCCTTTTTCCAAAAGGTAAGGCCGTTCCTGCAACAGCTGCTAATGTTGAATCTTTCGATGCACGTCGTGCTGATTTAGAAGCTAAAGTTGCTGAAACTTTAGCTGCTGCTCACGTTCGCGCTGAAAAATTAACTGCACTAGCTGAAGTTACTTTAGTATCTAAAGCTGGCGACGAAGGTAAATTATTCGGTTCTATCGGTACTCGCGATATTGCTGATGCTATCTCTGCAGTTGGTATTGAAGTTGCTAAATCAGAAGTTCGTTTACCAAACGGTACAATCCGTGAAGTAGGTGAATTCGAAGTTGCAATTCAAGTACATTCAGATGTTACTGCTACTATTGCTGTAGTTGTTATCGCTGAAGCTTAATCGATTATTTAATTGATTAAAAAAAACCGCGCTTAGGCGCGGTTTTTTGTTTATTAAACTTTACATTTTTACACTTTTTTCGAGATCTCTCATAAAATTCTGAAACTTTATAGTTATAAAAATACCTTTTTAGGGTCCTCAGACTAGTCAAATCAAGCATATATTCAATTGCTATTATTGATTAAAAAATATTCTAGCCATTTTCAACTTATTTAATCGTTCAGCTTTACTGGCTATCGTATTTTTCGGTAATATCTCTGCAATAAATGACATCGCTGTCATTGGCGTTTATTTACATAACTCAAGGTATAACATTGAAAGCATTGCGTTCACAATTTGGCTTTACGCTTATTGAAATGATGATAACGGTTAGCATTATCGGTATTTTAAGTGCAATTGCACTTCCTGCTTACTCAGATCATATAAAAAAAGCGCGTCGTGCTGATGCTCAGCAAATATTGTTACAAAACGCAGCTCTATTAGAGCGTCAATATTCTCGCCAAGGCCAGTATCCAGCGGCATTTAATGTTACGGCACTTGAATTTTATGGATTCACTTATAACAAAGTTTCTGATAGTGCATTTACACTCACTGCCGTGCCGACCGGTGTTCAAACAGCAGATAGTTGTGGCAGCATGACAATCAATCATCAAGGTGTAAAAACAGCAGCCATAGCGAGTTGTTGGAAATGATGAGGCGAGCCAGAGGTTTTACATTACTTGAACTCATGGTGGTGGTGAGCATCATCGCGATTTTAGCCTTAGTAGCTTTACCTAACTTTTACCAACAGATTAAACAAGACCGTTTAGTCACCAATGCTAATCAATTACACAGTGTTTATAAATATGCTCGCGCCGAAGCCTCGAAGCGTGAAAAGCCTATTTTACTTGATGAAGTTGGTGGAAAGTGGCAAGTAAAAACAACAGTCGCCCCAATCGAAATGCTTGCGGAGTTTGAGTCGACGCACAGCACTGTGTCAGTCACTGATTTGACCGATCTTGTAATTAGCGAATATGGCAGTACTACTGTTAAACAATTTTTAGTTACCGATGGTGATTCAAGTACGCAAGATTTTTGGCTTTGTACCTACATAAGCGGGCAAAGTTTATTAAGCAAGGAAGCCGTATGTCCATAAAATCAGAAATAAAAAATCAAAAAGGATTTAGTTTATTAGAAGTTGTGATTGCCATGTTAGTGGCAAGCATCGCGTTATTAGGGCTAGCATCTGGGCAAGCAAAGTCATTGCAGTTTGCTTCCAATAGCCTCGATTATACCGTTTCGATCATTCAGGCCAATAATGCAATTGAGCGAGTATGGGCTAATTTGTGTGGCTTACAACATGGTGCAGTGGCTTATGACGCTGGTTTTAATGCTGTTCTGACACCTGCGTTAGCGCGTTTTACCTTAACTGTTACCCCTGCGGCACCGGCTGCATTTTCAAATAATCTTACTGTTAAAGTCAGTTGGAACGATGACAGAATGAATGATGGTCTTGCAAATGAAGTGACACTTAGCCCTGAGTTCCCATCTTTAAAATCTGGTTGTAGCTTATGATGCGCAGTCAATTTAATAAGCAGCACGGTTATACCTTAATTGAGCTGATGGTGGCACTCGCTGCCAGTATGTTTTTACTCAGTGGGGTATCGATGGCTTTTGTATCAATCAAGAGCACCATTAGCAGCACAGAAGCGCTTGAAAATTCACAAGAGGTGATACGTTCAACCGCAGATGTTATGACACGAGCACTTAAACAAACGCTCGTTCCTCCAACAATTAGTACAACGAATATCGCCAATGACACCATTACGATAGTACAAGATGCTAATACTATTAATTGCTTAGGCCAGCTTTCTGCTATTGCTTATACCGAAGCTTATACCTTTATTTCGCCTAACTTAGTGTGTGATCTTGGTGCAGGAAACCAAACTCTCATCACTGGGGTGGATAGTATTTCATTTATGTTAAACGGCTTACTTGTGACAACAACAGTAAAACCTATTGGTTTACCTGATTATTTAGGTAACGGTGTTGCTATCGATACCTCTTTAACCGCTGATATTTTAAATTAAGGCCAATACGATGAAACAAATGAAAAAACAGCAAGGTTTCACCATAGTTGTGGTTTTACTTTTGAGTATGATGGCAAGTGTAGTAGTGATTAGTTCGCTTAAAGATACCACGATGCAAGAGCGCCTAAGTGGTAACTTTGAAAAGCAAACTAATGCGCGTTTGGCTGCAGAATCTGGTTTATTTTCGACTCATAGTCATTTGGAGGCAGAGCTTGCAAAGGTACCGACTACAACTCTGACACAGCTTATAGCAAGTAAAGGCGAAGGCGGCAAATTTACCTACGCAGCAACCAATAAGCTCGAAGGCATGCTCGCCAATATTGAATTATCACAAACCAGTGATGGTTTACTCAGTGTTGCCAGCGGAGGAGAGCGATTTGAAGGCGAAAAGCAGTTAAGAGCGCTGTATGAATTAGTGCCTGGAGAGAAAGGGAAATCTCCTTTTGAGCAAGTGCTGGTAGGTTGTAATGGCGTTACCGTTGGCGCTGGTGGTGCAATAAAAAGTTATCATTCAAAAACTAATGAAACGGGGATCAAAGCTGATATAGGTACCATTTATCAAGCAGCGCCGATTAATTTATCGGGTAGTGCACCTATTTGGGGAAGTGTTTTGGCTACAGGTACCATCACAGTCTCGGGGTCAGCTTTTATTGCCGGTGATCTTCATTCGAATAATGATGTTAAGGTAACTGGAGGAGGTGGTGGACTGACTCCTCCTGAACTCAAATTACCTTCAGGAACACGTGTTGGCGGTAATGTGATCGCTGGACGAAATCTATCATTTAGAGGTGGAGTTAACGGTACGATTAAAGTAAAAGCGAATATAGAAGATTTAGGTAATAGTGGAACAACATTTATTACAAATGCAGAGAGTGATGGTTTGGCGTTAATGTATGGTGGTTCGTGGAATTCTAAGCCAAATCAGTGGAATAGCCCAAAAGACATCGATGGGACATTGTTAATCGAGTCAAAATTTAACGTATCGCCAACGATTGTTGCTATCCCAGCTTATGATCCAACTAAGCCGCCAGTTGATTCAAAAGATCCAAGCTTAAATTGTGATCCCTTAGATGTGAAAGCTGGATTTGATGCCTTGATTTCAAACAAATATGTTGAGTCATTAAAGGTCGGTGGCAAACAAGTTTTAGAGATAAGTAATGCATTTGCAAAATATAGTGGTGTTATTAGTGAAAACCCAAAAACAGTACTCGGAGAGCTTGAACGCTTTAATCCAATAAAGTCTGAGATATTTGGTGAAACAAAAAAAATATTTTTCTTTAAAAACTTAGAGATCGATGACGGCCAGTTGATTTTTACAAAAGAATCCTACGACTTAGATAAAGGAGCTGATAATGAGACTCCTGTTGATGATATTTCAGTCTTTGTTGCCGGCGATTTCACTTATTCAACGAGTGGTTCATCACTTATTAATATTAAGCCCGGAGTTAGTGTTACCTTTTATGTCCAAGGCAAAATAAAAATTCAAAAGCCAATCGAATCAGAAGGTAAAGAAGGGGTTAAAGCAAATGGTAAACCTCAACTAAGCTTTTATTCATCTTATGAAGGTAAAGTAAGTGAACCATTAAATTGTAAAGAGGTTAATAAAAGAGGTAATTCAGGCGCTTGGGGTGTCGAGTTAGTGTCTACAGCCGCTATGTATGCTTCTATTTATGCCCCTTTAACAGATGCGCTTGTGGGGGCTTCTGGGATTTTAAAGGGAGCAGTGAGAGGTAACTCAATTACTACATGTGGTGATGGTGATATTGTGTATGACGAAGCATTAGGTGAATTAAGCTCAGGGGGGACAATTGGAGGCTCTACCCCTAAATTAGTATTTAAAGGTTGGCGCTATCATGCTGAAGCTGACCAGTTAGCAACCTCATCCACTCGTTAAGTTATACTGATTCGATTAATAAAAACGGTGATTTCAGCGGCGCATTTAGCGCCGTTTTTATTGATTTTTTTATTTATTATTATGATAAGAGTCCTCTTAAAAATATTTTCATTTAATTTAAACCTTTCCAATCGCCCTTAGCGTCTAATACAGTACAACAATCATAATTAACTTGGGTATAGGGATGCTGATTGAAGCAGAGCAGCGTTTTTCTAGTGAGCAAGAAGCTAAAAAACGTGATGAGCAGCAGTTAATCGACCAAACCAAGCAGGGTGATCAGCGTGCTTTTGCCAAGCTGTATCAACTGCATCATAAAAAAGTGTATGGCTTGTGTTTGCGTTTAACGGCTAATGAAGCCTTCGCCCAAGAAGCAACACAAGAAGTGTTTGTGCAATTGTGGCAAAAAATCTCAAGCTTTGATGGTAGTGCTAAATTTTCGACTTGGTTACACAGCGTGACCGCAAATATCGCCATTAGCTACATGCGTAAACAAATTAGCTGGTTACAAAGAGTGGTCAGCTTTGAAACCGAAGGTATGCCCGAGCAAGCCGTTGAGCAATGTGAGGGGCTAAATGGCCTTGATAAACTGATAGTGCGCCTGCCAGAGCGGGCGCGATTAGTCTTTGTATTACATGCTGTTGAAGGGTATCGCCATGAAGAAATTGGTCACATGCTCAACATGGCGGTAGGGTCAAGCAAGTCGCAGTATCATCGCGCGAGAAACTTATTACAGGAGTGGTATCAAAATGAACAAACCGAATGATTTTGACACCTATTTGGCACAATCTTTAGCTGATTTGAATTCTGAGATTAGCCCTAAAAAAGACTTATGGCCGGGGATTGAAAAGGCGATTGAGTTTTCTGTCACTAAAAAATCAACGCTCCCCGTAACGTTTCGTCATTTATCAGTGGCTGCAGGGGTCGTTGCGATTGCTTTGCTGGTTAATGTAGCCATGAAAGTACAAACTGCGCCTAGTGCAACTACCATGATGAGTCAGTTGTATGAAGCTGAAAAATCGGCATTATTAGTACAATTTGAAAATAAACCAGCACTCACAGACGATTGGCAGCAACAATTGGCTGAACTAGAAGATGCTGAGCTCGCGGTGAAAAAAGCATTAAAAAACGATCCGCAAAATCCAACATTGCTGAGAATGTTATCGCAGGTCTATCAGCAGCAATTGGATTTAATTAATCGTGTTCACCAGCCTAAATGGCAACAAATTTAAAGGTAGGATCATGAAACTCTATTTAGTATTTGCTTTGTTTCCTTGTTGTATTTTAGCGGGTGAGCAAATTGATCGCACCGTCGATGTGAGCAGCAGCGAACAAATTAAAATTGAAAATCAAGATGGCAACATTGAAATCAAAGCCTGGGATAAGCGTGCTTTTTCAATAAAGGGCGAATTAGATGACAGAGCCTTGGGTTATGAACTTGAGCAAAAATCTGGCCAAACACATTTTAGAGTGAATATGCCAAAATCGGGTAAGTATTCGAAGCCGCATGGTTCTAATTTGGTTATGTATGTACCATTACAAAGCCTAATTCGTTTTAATGGTGTCAATGTCAACGTGGTCATTAGTGAAGTGCAAGGAGGCAGCCGGATTGAAACCATTAATGGCAACATAAAAGCCAACGATTTAGCGGGGGATATTCGCCTAGAAACCGTCAATGGCAATATTGATGGGCAAAAACTCAATGGTGATATTCGTTATCGCACCGTTAATGGCAATATTGATGATGTGAATTCTCAAGGTGAGCTACGTTTTGATAGCGTTAATGGCGAAATTAAAACACAAAGCCAAGCTCGCTCGTTAAAAGCTGAAAATGTGAATGGTGAAATGGATCTCGCCTTGCAGCAAGTCGAACGAGTCAGTATTAATACTGTCAATGGTGATATTGTACTTGAAGTACATGAATTAATGCCCCGAGCGCGCATTGCGATTGAAACCGTCAGTGGTTCTGCTTCACTTACTTTACCCAGTGATATCTCCGCTAAAATAGACGTTGACGCTCACGCCGGTGGTCGGATTAAAAATGCATTTAATGAAGTGGCAGTGAAAAAAGCCAAATATGGTCCATCAAGTAGCCTGACGATTGAGCAGGCGGGTAGTGATGGTAAAATTGAACTCGATACTATCAGTGGGCACTTAACCTTAAAAAAACGCTAACGGATCCCGCTTTAGCTTTTAGTACCACTTCAAGCGAGGTGGTACTAAAACTTTTCACTTTTGTGCTTGCAGCATCCTTCATAGCCGATAGAATAACGCCATTGTTAGTGTTACTAGAAATGTCATGGCCAAACCAGATAAACAAGTCGATACCATTAAAATGGCGCCTCACTCGATTGAGGCTGAGCAGTCAGTATTAGGCGGCTTAATGCTTGATAACGAAGCGTGGGATCGTGTTGCTGAACGCGTTGTTTCGCAAGATTTTTATACTCGTACGCATCGCTTTATCTTTGAAGCTATGGAAAAGTTGGCCGAACAAGGTCAACCACTCGATTTAATTACCATTTCAGAGACGCTGGAAAAAAATAACCAACTTGAAGGCATTGGTGGTTTTTCGTATTTAGGCGAAATCGCTAAAAATACTCCAAGTGCGGCAAACATTAATGCTTATGCCGACATCGTACGCGAACGTGCAGTGGTACGAGAGATGATTTCGGTAGCCAATGAGATAGCTGAGGCGGGATTTAACCCCGAAGGCCGTGCCAGTCATGAACTGCTCGACTTAGCCGAAAGTAAAGTATTTAAAATTGCCGAAAAAAGAACAAAAAGTTCTGAAGGCCCGCAAAATATTCATACCATTTTAGAAAAAACCATTGATAAAATCGAAGCGCTTTATCAATCACCACAAGACGGTATTACTGGCGTAAGCTCAGGTTACAGTGACTTAGATAAAATGACCGCCGGTTTACAGCCTTCAGATTTAATTATTGTTGCAGCCCGTCCGTCAATGGGTAAAACCACCTTTGCGATGAATTTGGCCGAACATGCCGCTATGACGCAAGATAAGCCTGTGGTTATTTTCTCACTAGAGATGCCGTCAGAACAAATCATGATGCGTATGCTGGCCTCTTTAGGGCGTATTAATCAAACCAAGGTACGTACTGGTCAGTTAGATGATGATGATTGGGCGCGTTTATCTTCGACCATGGGGTTGTTAATTGAAAAGGGTAAAATGTTTGTTGATGATTCATCAGGTTTAACGCCGACTGAGTTGCGCTCTCGTGCCCGTCGTATTGCCCGCGATCATGGTGGTATTAGTATGATCATGGTCGATTACCTCCAGTTAATGCGCGTTCCTAGCTTATCGGATAATCGTACCCTTGAAATTGCTGAAATATCTCGCTCACTCAAGGCTTTAGCTAAAGAGCTTGAATGCCCTGTGGTGGCGCTTTCACAGCTTAACCGAACACTTGAGCAACGTGCTGATAAACGACCAATTAACTCCGACTTACGTGAATCAGGTTCTATCGAGCAGGATGCCGATTTAATTATGTTTATATATCGTGATGAAGTGTACAACGAAGACAGTATGGATAAAGGTGTGGCAGAAATTATCATTGGTAAGCAGCGTAACGGACCAATTGGTAAAGTACGCTTAACGTTCCAAGGTCAATTTTCCCGCTTTGATAATTATACTGGCCCAGCTTTTGATGATGAGTATTAAAAATGCGTTTAGCCACCGCTGAAATAAGCCTTGCAGCGTTAGATCATAATTTTAAGCGCGTTAAAGAGTTTGCACCCGCGAGCCAAATTATGGCAGTGTTAAAGGCCAATGCATATGGTCACGGTTTAGTGGCAATTGCTAAGCGTTTAAGCTCGGCTGATGCCTTTGCAGTCGCCCGTATTGATGAGGCCTTAGCACTACGTGCTGGTGGTTTAGTGAAGCCAATTGTATTGCTTGAAGGTTTTTTTGAACCACAAGATTTACCGATTTTATTGGCTAATAACTTTCAGACTATCATTCATCACCAATCACAACTTGATGCGCTAATGAATTGCGATCTTGATGGCATGCTCACTACTTGGCTAAAAATTGATACTGGTATGCATCGTTTAGGAATAAGCCCTGAGCAGTTTTCAAAGGCGTATCAAACGTTAAGTCAGTGCGAGCATGTCAATCCTAATATTCGTTTAATGACCCATTTTGCGTGTGCAGATGATTTAAGCAATGGTAAAACTCAACAGCAACTCGCAGTGTTTTCTGAGTTAATAGCTGATAAAAAACAGCAAACATGTTTGGCTAATTCAGCGGCCATTATTGGTTGGCCTGATTCTCATGGTGATTGGGTGCGCCCAGGTTTAATGATGTACGGTGTGTCACCAATGCTCAATAAAGTCGGGGCTGATCATGGTCTTGCACCAGTAATGCGCTTAAAAACCCGTTTGATTTCTCTACGTGTGGTAAAAAAAGGCGAAGCGGTTGGCTATGGTTCTACCTGGACATGTCCAATCGATACTATTATCGGTGTAGTTGCGATGGGTTATGGGGATGGTTATCCTCGGCACGCGCCAAGTGGTACGCCAGTCATGGTCAATGGTAAACAAGTGCCGTTAGTAGGTCGCGTTTCTATGGATATGATCACGGTTGATTTAGGCTTAGAAACCGATGCAAAAATTGGTGATCAAGTCATTTTATGGGGCCCAGAGTTACCCGTAGAAGTGGTGGCGCAATGTGCCGATACTATCCCTTACGAATTATTGTGTAATATCACGCCAAGAGTTGATTACCACTATATAGAGTAATAAAAAGTTAAGTAACAAGCTGTGTTTTACTGTTTGTTACTGCTTTAATTGGCCTTGTAGTGTCGCAACAACCTTTCTGCTTGTTGCGCAATCTCGGTGCTCACCAAGCGTGATGCCTTGCCAAGTACCTAATTGTAATTTTCCTTTCTTAATGGGCGCACTAATACTTGCACCTAAGATGCTCGCCTTGATGTGAGCTGGCATATCATCGTCACCTTCATAATCATGGCGATAATAAGTCGCACCCTCGGGCACGAATTGATTAAAATGGCTTTCTAGGTCTTGTCTTACTGTGGGGTCTGCGTTTTCGTTAATGGTTAAACTGGCAGAGGTATGCTGAATAAAAAAGTGTGCAAGGCCTAAATCAATATTTTTCAGTTCAGGTAATTGGGCAACTAATTCATCGGTTATTAAATGAAAGCCTCGTTTTCGAGGCTTCAAAGTAATAGTGCGTTCAAACCAACTCATATTTTATCGAAACAAACCTCAATATTGGCATTACCCGCATCTGACGTAAAAGGTATTAATACTTTCGGACCATCACATTTGTGAGTAATTGTATGATTGGTACCCGAAACAACAATTGGAGTGGCCATATTAAATTCATAGCCTTTTTCACCCAATAAGTTTTTCGCGCCACCGGTTACCATGTTGGTAATTTCACCAACCATGTCAGTTACTTCTTCGTTTATGCTATTAGGGCGCTCGCCAAGCATACGTTCCATAATGGTTAATGCTAAACCTTCATCAAAGGTAATAGAAAAAGAACCGCGAGTCTGAGGGCCAACCATGCCAATGAGTCCTGAAACGTCACCTTGTGCAACCTCACCTTTTTTCTTTTGAGGTTTGCCTGGTTTTAATTGTGTTTGTGCCATAGTGCTTAACACATTCATTAATGAGGCTAAAAAAGGGTTTATGAATTCTACGTTCATTATTACATCCAATTACGATTAGATTAATACAAGGTGCTCAGTATATTTTTAACTCAAAGTACCTGTTTTACAAATAAAAATTATAACTTACTGTGCTAAACATTTTTTACAGGTGCCATGTGCTTCGATTGTTTGTGCAATTACGGTAAATCCAAACTCAGCAGCTTTATTGTTTAACTCGTGTGAAATAACAGTGGAGTGAAGCTCTTCAACATGGCCGCACTTGTCACAAATTAATAACTGCACTGGATGAATGTGGTCAAAGTGATGGCAAAGCATAAATGCATTAGTGCTTTCAATTTTATGAATAAAACCCATTTCGGCTAAAAAATCCAGTGCCCTGTAAATAGTAGCAGGTTTTGCATTTGGTTCTGTGACTTTTAACTGTTCTAACAAATCATAAGCACCAATACCACCTTTTGTTTGGGCTAAGAGGTGAAAAACTTTTTCTCTAATGGTGGTAAAACGCGCGCCTTTATTATCACAGACTTGTTTCGCTTTATTAATTAAGCTTTCGATTGCCATAATTACACATCCTTTAACTAAGGATTTCATATTAACATAGAATTTTTATTAGTCTTGTATTGCGCTTGATTTATTAAAAACTCTCGCAAACTAAGAATATAATTTGAGCAATCTTGCTATTTTTAGTAGAATCTCGCGCCTTAATTTATTGTGAGGTCTGCTGTGAATAGACGCTTTTCTGTGGCTCCAATGTTAGATTGGACTGATAACCCCGTTTTTAAAGGGGTTTAAGTGCTTTAGGGGCCTTATTGGGGCCTTTAGTAATTTGATAATAAAAAAGGGGCCCCGCGTGGGGCCTTTTTGTTTTGTTTGAAAAACAAAAGTATTGAAGGTAGTTTATTTTTATTTTTGTGGGGAATTGTGTTGAGTGATCTTTATTGGGCGTTAAAGGCTAAGGAGCAAATGAAATCTTTAGGGGTAAAGCAAGAAGATTTATTAGAGGTGTTCGAAGTTACCACTCGAGGTGCTGTTGGGCATTACTTCACGGGGCGATCAGATATAACAATTAGGCAATTAAAAAGGTTATCGGAATTTCTAGGCGTATATCTTGAGTATAGTGATGATAAGGTGAATGAAGAAACTTTATATCAGACACAACATGAAAAGTTGTTAGGTTGTCTTAAAAAGTTAGATAGAGCCGGAATTATTAGCTGTAGTATCGATATTGAAAAGGTGCATGCATTAATAAAAATTGAATTAACAGAATAAGTTTAGCCGCTAGGTTAATATTTAGCGGCTTGAATTAGATCCCACTCTTCTTTTGCGGCTTGATGCTGTTTATCAATATATGCCGCTAAATCTTCAACTTTTACCAATGTTGGTGAACGTTCTGAATTGCGTAGTTTAAATGTCGGCACTGGCAGCGCGTGAGCCTTTGCCTTTTGATTTGCCGTTTCTGGCGTAATGCCAAAGTAATCTACACAAATTTCCCTTAGTTCTAATTCTGATTTGCCGTAACGCGCTAATAATGCAAAAGCTGTGTTCATAAGTCACCAAATACAAGTTAATTGTTGTTTCAGTTGTAATTTACAAGTATATTTGTATTTAAGCAAGTTTATTGAACAATTTAACTTGTTTTTGTTTTGTTGCAAAAAGTAATTTATTTGACTTTTTTGTATAATATTCGGTAAATTCGAGAATTAAGGAGTGTTAAGATGGATGTAGTAAACGTAAAAGGATCTAATGCAAATGTATTAGGTGGCGTTGAGCAGAGCAAGAAAGTAAAAGCGCAAGATGTTGACTCGGTTAAAATTTCAGTAGAAGCGAGCAACGTTGGTACTGTTAAAATTTCAGTAGAAGCAAGAGCTTTATTGGCTGCAGACACTGGCGGTAATGGTGTTGAACCTCCTAAATCTAAAAGTGCAGTAACCCCTGCTGCACTGGACACTGGCGGTAACGGTGTTGAGCCACCTTCGGTAAGTGCTGACACTGGCGGTAACGGTGTTGAGCCACCTTCGGTAAGTTCGGACACTGGCGGTAATGGCGTAGAACCACCGCAGGCCATTTAGTATGAAAACATTGCAAGAACTTTTATTCACAATAGGTGATTTGGTTGTAATCATAAACGTCCTTGCATTATTAACATTATTTGTTTTTAAGGTCAGAAGCTTAAGCGTGATGGTTTCGCTTTTGTTACTGACCATAACAAATGGTTTAATGCAAATTTATGGTTATTTTCTGGTAAGTAAATTTGGCGTTTGGGATCCTGACTTTATGAGGCATGCGTGGTATTTATCATTTGCGCTGTGTTATGTGGTCGGTGCTTACATTTTATTTCAAGCGCATAAACAATTTAAAATAAAAGTAACAAACGTGGCTAAAGTCATTAGTTTATCTTTTTTTATTTTAGGTAGTTTGCAGTTAATTAAATATTTTGTGCGTGTGTGTTTGAACATCGATATACCAGAATTAAACACAGCATATAAATGTTTAGTGCCAGCAATTAATATAGGTGTATGTGTTTATACGTTTGTAAGTATATTGAAGATCAAGAGTATAAATACACAGCAAGTATAACAGGGAGTTAATATGTTTTTAGGGGTGGTATCATTTTTAATTGTAACTGTTGGGCTTTATACGCTTTGGCATTTGCATACTTGCTTGCTTGAGCTAGAAGTAGCTGCAGAGGTTGATCTGGTAAATCACCCTGATAATGTAATAGTGGGTGATTTTGGCGTTACATGCCTGCTTAAAAGTTGTCTTGGTAATCTAGAAAAGAGTAAGAAGGTTGATGAGTTAATATTAACTGGAAAAGATACGACTTTATTAGAAATGGAACTTGCTTTCGAGCGAGATAAAATTTTAGATAAAGCTAAACGGCAAGCTAGATTAAAAAAGATTATTTAACATTAAATAAATCTGTATATTTAGCAATAAGCTGCTCTATCGTTTCGTCACTCTTATCACAATTAACTAAATCTGCCGCGAATGCTTTTAGTATTTGCGGTATTTTTTTGCCTGCAGTGTGCTGTACGTTTTCGGTTTCATTAGATTGAATCATTAAATACTCCACAGGAACGGATAATATTTCTGCTAATTGATTCATTCTAGCTAATTTTGGAGTGTTTGCACCTCTTTCCCAATGTTGGATAGATTGCACTGAGATTTTTAGGTGGTCTGCCAGATTCTGCTGGGAAAGGTCTTTTTCTAACCTTGCTTTACGTAATTTATACGCAAATTCGTATTTATTAGATGCCATAATGAGAGCATAACGAGTAATTAAACTCTCATCACGACAAGAAAAACTTGTAGGATTAAAGGGTTATTTTATTTCGGAAAGAAGTTCCAAGCCTTCGGCCATTGCAGAATAATCATTTGATAGCTCACCAACGATGCTGATAGCTAAAAACCTGCCGATTAAATCTCTATGTTCGATAATATCTAGCTTGCCGCCACCTGTCGCATTTAAGCGCTTTGTAATGGCTACGATTGTGCGATCTAACGCAGATGGTACGATGTCTTTTATTTCATCATACGTTGCTGTTGAATTAATGTTGTAATTAACATTAGTGTCATTTACCACGGATAAGTGGTTGGCGATAGTTGTATTATTGCCCGTTTTTAAATATGTATAAGTTACTCCAAGTGCTTCGGCAATATCGGCTAACCGTTTTGAATCTGATCGGTTGTTTTCAATATTACCAATTGCTTGTTGGGTAACTCCTACTTTTTCAGCTAGTGCTGTTTGTGTTAAACCTAGCTTTTTACGCTCTGCAGCGACTCTCTCGCCAATTGTGTTAGGCATATTAAGTTCATCCCAATTTACCGCAAACATGTTTCTTCCCTAAAAATTACAAGTCTTTTTGTATTCTAGCAAACAAAAGTACTTGTAATCAAATTACAAGTTAACTTGTATTTTATTTAATTTAGTTGTATTTTGTTGTTAAGTTAAATTTGAGAACGAAATTATGACTGAGCAAAACCCACTCAAAAAAGCAATTTCAATTGCTCAAGGCCAAAAAGCCTTGGCTAAAAAAATTGGTGTGACACAGCAATGCATTTCGCTTTGGATCACTAAAAACGCCGCAGTACCTGCAGAGCACGCCATTAAGATTGAAACAGAAACGGGCGTCTCACGAGCTGAGCTAAGACCCGATTTATTTGGTGCAACGCATGGATAACTTAGATCGCGCATCAATTGAAGAACAACGCGCCCTTGACCGTGCGCTGGCTGTTCGCAAAACCACAGGCCCGCAAGCGTGCGGGCATTGCCTAAATTGTTTTGAACCATTGCCTAGCGATAAACGCTGGTGCGATGCCGACTGTAGAGAAGATTGGAGCAAACGCAATGAACGCTAAAACCGCTTTTAAACCACTTGATCAACACAACGAACACAGCCAAGACGCACAAAAACCCGCGCTTAATGTTGTAGGTAAACCAACCCCAAAAGGATTAGTTGAAATTAAAGCCATGCTCAACGAGGCACGCCACAGCGCTGATCATGTAATGACGAATGTATTAAACGAGCGCGAACGCACCATTGTTTATTTTGCTGCGGGCTTAAGCCGCGACGATATGAACAAAGGCTTTAAGCAGCTTGATGCTGAAAAGCGTTTGAAGGTGCAAAAAGCGGTGTTGATGCTGGATGAAATAGCGCTGGCATTTAAACGCGCTAACGCGGTGGCCCCCGCGAAATTTATTGAACATGCAAAACCCGCTGAGTATTTAACCCAGCACTAAACCGTAACATTAAACAAATGGTAAGGATGACACCATGAGCTCTACAAATCGCGGCACTGTTCGCAACGCAGATGATTATTACGTTACACCCCAAACAATGATTGATACGTTTTTATCACATTTTTTAGTTGAATTTTCGCTACCTAAAGACAGTGTGATTTTAGACCCAAGCGCAGGTGGCTGCGATAAGCACGAGGCCAGTTATCCTGCGGTATTGGCTCAGTATGGGTTTAATAGGGTTGATAGTTGGGACATTCGCGAAGATTCACGGGCCGAGTGTAAAGGCATTGATTTTACTAACCCAAATACAATTCACCCGTTTTCATACGATGCGGTGATCACGAATCCGCCCTTTAAATTAGCCGATGAATTTACTTACCAAGCGCTTGAAATGGTGCGCGAGGGTGGTTTTGTTGTGATGCTGCAGCGCCTTAATTGGCTTGGCTCGCAAAAGCGCCATGCAATGTGGCAAGAGCTGCCGCTGGTTGCGGTGTTTGTGCACAGCAAGCGCCCAGGCTTTAACCCCGAAAAGCCGAACCTTACCGACTCGACCGAATACGCCCACTTTGTGTTTTGCAAAGGCGCAGAGCCCGACGCACGTTTATTTGTGATTTAACCCACCAATTTAATTTTTTAACATCTTAAGGAATAAAAAGATGACTGCTACTACTGATACACCAAACTACACCAACGCTGATCATGAATTGGCACTTACGTTTAACTTGATGCGTGACATTGTTGTGCATGCGATTGACCAAGTTAATTTTACTATTCGTAATTTAAACACGCGCAATACGGTTGGTATGTTGATGCAATGCGAGGACACCATTGTTGATTTAATGCCGATTGTTGCGCGCATAGCGCAGGTTTATAGCGACTATCAGCCAGTTTATAACCAAATGCAATTTGCACTAAATGCGGTGCAAATAGGCGGTGACCCTGAGCAAATTGAATTGGTTGGGGGTGCGCTATGAACCATGTGATGCTTGATTTAGAAACTATGGGCCAAGGTAGTAACGCGGCTATAGTAGCCATTGGTGCGGTATTTTTTGAGCCAACGACGGGCGAAATAGGAGCCAACTTTTATTGGAGAGTCGATTTAGAAAGCGCGGCTAAATATGGTGAGGTTGACCCTAGCACTATTATCTGGTGGCTAAAGCAAAGCGATGCGGCCAGAGCTGAAATCACTAGTGACGACACGCTAGATTTAAACTGTGCACTTAGCGAGTTTTGCGAATGGATAGCGCAAATTGAAAAAACCAATAACCGCATTGTGTGGGGGAATGGCGCTAGTTTTGACAATGTTATTTTGAGTAATGCGTTTAAAGCGGTTGAATATAAAAAACCTTGGGAATATTGCAATGACCGCGATGTTAGAACCGTTGTTGAGTTAGGCCGAACGCTTAAAGGGTTTGATCCTAAACGTGATATGCCTTTTGAAGGCACGGCGCACAATGCGCTAGATGATGCTATTCATCAAGCTAAGTACGTATCGGCAATTTATAAAGCGCTTGCCGAGTAGTCTTTAGTGATGATGACTAAACCCGTCGATTTAGACACGTTACGCTTATCGGGGATGGCTAAAGGCATTATTGCGGCCATTACCGATGTTGATAACTTTAATTTTTTAGCGCGTGGGTTGCAGACTGTGCCCACGCCATTGCAAAGCCGCTTGGCGCGTAAATACATTACGCGCTATAACCAGCAACAAAAAGACGCTCGCTATAAAGCAAACCGTTGGTTAAGCCGTGTTATTTATCGGCTTAAACCAAGGTTTAACGTGCTGTTTAGAATTACTCAAAATATGCCATTGCCGTGGCATATTTTAAGCAGTTCTGAGAAAACCAAAAACCATGGCGCGACCATGGCCCGCGAATGTTTACAAATAGCGCTTGATATATCGGACGATTATCAGCGTTTGAAGTACGAAAAAATAGCCAAGCTTACTTATGAAGCGTGCGCTGAGCTTTCCAAGTCTGTGGGGGTGACGGCCCCTTTTTATTCGATGGTTGCCGATTATTTGCCGACTGAGGCAATTGAAATAGCGTTACTAAAAATGCAGTGTGATAAATGGTGGGCGCGACAACTTAAAAAAGTGCGCCGCCAATATATTGAGCTGCTTGAAATTGCCACGGGTGAAGTGGGCAAAGACTTATTTTATTGTAAAAAAACCAAAAAATACCGTCGTAAGGGTATTAGCCCGTACTCGAGTAAACAGGCCCAACGCGAGTTTAGTTTTGCACAGGCCAGTGGCCGCCAATTTTTGGAAATGATGGAGCTTGAAAGTTCAAACGGTGATGTAATTAGCCTTATTGACGCTGTTAAAAGCGGCATGGCAAACCCAACAAACCGCCGCAACGAGTTGATGCTACGCATACGCGAAACCGAAGAGCTGGCCGATGAAATGGGCTATGTGGGGATGTTTTATACCATTACGTGCCCAGCGCGTTTTCATGCGAATGCGGATAAGTGGGACGGTTCGACGCCTAAAGATGCTCAAGCATATTTAATTAAAGAGTGGGCGCGTATTCGCACTAAGTTGAATAATCGCGGCCTTAATTATTTTGGTGTGAGAGTGGTTGAGCCGCACGCGGATGGTTGCCCGCATTGGCACATGATGCTGTTTATGCCTGCCAATAAAGCCCAAGAAATTAACGCGATTATGCGCTGGTATTTTATTAAAGAAGATAAAAACGAGCTTTATGCCCGCTACAAAAATGGTGAGCGCAGCAAGCTATTTAAGCAGTACAAGCAAAAGCGCCAAGAGTGGGGCTTTGCTAAAAGCCAAGGCAAAAAAGTTAAGGCGCCTACCAAATTTTACCGCACATTTAGCCCGCGTTTTGACGTTGTAAAAATGGATAAAACAAAGGGCAGTGCGGCTAGTTATATTGCTAAATACATTTCTAAAAATATCGACGGCTACCAATTAACGGGCCATGAAGATGCCGAAACAGGCGAAAGCCTTGATCAGCAAGTTAACCCTGTTTTGGCGTGGGCCACTACGTGGAATATTCGCCAGTTTCAATTTCAAGGTTCGCCAAGCGTGACGGTTTACCGTGAGTTACGCCGCGAGCGCAAAGAGCTTGCCGACGAAACAATAGAGCAAATACGCGAAGCGGCCGACCGTGGTTGCTGGTTTGACTATGTGAAATTGCAAGGCGGCATGTGCATTGGACGTAACGCCAACTTTAAACCGCTGTATGAAGATACGCCATTTGGTAACAACTATGCCGAAGTGGTGCGCCGAATTAAAGGTATTAAAACCAATGTGTGCGAAAAAGCGCTTGAAGTACGCAGCTTGCTAAACGTGTTTAGTGTGCATGTGGCGACGGAATTAAAAACCCGCTTGGTTGAGTGGACAAGGCAAATTGCAGGCACCGCTGAGAAGACTAAAGCGGCTGCTGAGGGTGGGGCTTTTGTCGGCGTAGCCGACCTATCTTGGACTAGTGGTAATAACTGTACGCCAATAGCCGCAGGCTCTCGCGCTCAGTTTGACTTGTTGCGGCATGGCCTAACCAAAAATCAGATCGATGATCTAAAAACGGGTAAAAGGATCGCGGTTGATGATCGGATTTATCAGTTAAAAAATGGTGAATTGGTGATCTTGGAAGGGCAAAGCGCACTGAATGAACAAAAACGATTAGCAACTGAATACCAGGCGAATACGTTTGCGCAAAAAGCGGGCCGTTTAGAACCGAATAAAGAGGATTGGCGCTTGGCCCGTGAGTTGATTGCGCTTGCTTATAGCCATGCGGCTAACGCTGGCCGTGATTATTTAGTGTTTGGCCGCAAAGACGAGCGCGGCGAACTGATTGAACAAGGTGATTATGAATATGCCCAGGCGGTAATGGCGGGCGATGTTGAACAAGACTGGTGGGACACCGGTTTAATGATGGCGTAGAGGTTTTTATGACTGAAAATTTAAAAAGTGAATCATGTAAGTGTTTTGATGAATATTTGGCGGCTGTCAGGGAAAAGATAGTTAATAATTTGGGCGATAATGCGATAGATACCAAAGTTGAATGGAGTAATACAACGTGGATTTTAGGTGGTGATTATGCGCCTGTTAATCCCCAAGTTAAATTTGAATATCGAAAAATTAAAAAAGGTGGCGAAATCGCCAAAGGAATAACGAAAGATTGCATTACCGTTTCGGCTAATTTTTGCTGTTTTTGTGGCCGTAAATACCAAAAGGCTGATAAATAATGAATACACATGAATCGGCTGAGTTAATGCTTGAAACGGGTTTGTTTTATACAGCAACAACATTGGCCCGCACGTTTAGAGAATCGCCAGAAAAAGGCCAAAGAGTGATTAAAAATATATTGGCCAATGCTCGTTATACGGTGTTGGTCGATCATAGCCCGGTTAAAAAATACAAAGTAACCGCGATTGATGGCCGCACCATGACGATTGACCAATTACAGCGTAAAGCCATTTTAATTAAGCGACCTTGTTTTATTGGTGCGCAACAAGTATGAAAAAGCCCGCATAACGCGGGCTTTTTTATGGCTAACAATCAAGACTAAAGCCCAATTAACTCTAATTGTTCTTCACGCGGTAGGTTTTTAATTAGCGACGCGGCTAATTGTGCAGTGGTTTTACAAGGCGGGTTTAAGAAGTGATCAAACGATTGGGTAATACGGAAAGTCGCCCCGCACTCTTTAGTATTGGTACATGAGCAATATAAATTAACCACATGGGCGCTTTGCTTTTCGCGTGACGTAATTGTTGCTTTAGCTTCGCAATTTGGACAAGTAACCCGCGCCATAATAACCACCAATCGTTAATAAAATACACTGTGATTATATACAGTGATTCATTGCCTGACAAATAACCATTTAACTATTAGCTGAGAACCCAGAGGCTCCAAAAATCACTCCTCCTCGCCTTCCGCTTTCGTGCAAAAAATGCGTCAAATTGACAAGCCCAGTGACACGATTATTTTAGCTAGGCCGTATTACTAAAGGATCTAAAAGAAAGTTAAAAAGGATCGTATTGTCAAAAAGTGACAATGTTTGACAATAAAGTGACAACAAAAAGATCAAATATGTGGTGATTTACTTAATATTGAAATATTATAAATTTATTATCAGTTAAGTGATAAATAAATTATGAAATATTTACACAAAGGCTCACAAACTCAGGAGCGATTAGATGTACTTTTATCGTTTGGTAAAAGTACCAGTGAGGATATAAAAGCGGCACTCAGTGATTACTTAGTTCGTGGCATTAGCAAAACCAATGCAGCAACACTTAACTTTGTACCAGCACCAAATTTAACAAGAGCGCTTAAGCGCCTTGAAGTTGTAGCAGGTAAAATTGAAAAGGTTAAAGAGTTAGATTTACAAAGGTAATAATTAGCCTCAAATAATGTTGAATAGTTTAAGGAAGTGACTAGAGATGAGAGTTTATCATTTTATAGATAAAGAGTTTGGTTTAAAAAATATTAGAAACAGACGGTTAAAAGTCTCCGATATCATGACCGTAAATGACCCGTTTGAATTTTTTTCTGTAATTACTGCAGATATAATTGATAGAAGTGCCTTAACTAAAACTAAAGAACAGCTAGCAAGTAAGTTTGGCTTTTTGTGTTTTAGTGAGTCATGGAAAAGCCCTGTACAGTGGGCACATTACGCTGAAAGACATACTGGTTTATGTCTCGGTTTTGATATACCAGATGGCCTGCTTCATAAAATAGACTATGTTGGTGAGAGATTTCATCTTCCACAGATTCCTAAAGAAGATGATATGAAGCGTCTATTAGAGACTAAATATTCCCATTGGTCGTATGAACAAGAGCACCGTTTGTGGGATGAGCTAAAAAATAAAGAAGGAGCCCATTATTTTAGATATTTTGATAAAGATCTTTTGCTTAAACAAGTGATTGTTGGTCACAAGTCCGATATAACTAGAGATGAGCTAAATACTGCACTGGGCAGTTTAACCTCTGAATGTGAAACATTTAAAGCAAGACCCGCTTATAATACATTTGACATGGTTAAGCAAAAAGATGACAGATTCTGGAAATAAGTGAGCGCTAGTCACTAGCGCTTTTCTTTTTATCCCGACCACCCCAAAACGCTCTAAACAATCGCATCAATCCAAGCGTTGAAACGGCAATACCTACAATCACAAATTCAAAGTACCAGGGCGCACCGTTATAACCCATAGCCTGCCAACCTTTTTCCATATACGGTTGCATGGCAGGGATAAAGTGGCACACAAACAAACCCAAAAAGAATAAAATGATCACTTCATCCATCATTGTTTTGTCGCGGTTCTTCAGCACAAGCAAGTCATAATCAGCGTCGTTTTGTTCGGCTTGCATACAGCGTCTTGCTTTGGCTTCAAACTGAGCAATTTTAAAATTGTTTTCAGCTCGTGCTACATCGGCGGCCATTTCTGCGGCAATGCGTTTACGCTCAACATAGCCGCCGGTTAAATCGGCGATTGGGTCAGTAATAAACGAAATCAGAGTTTTAAACCATCCCATTATTTAACCCTCATTAGTAATTTAATAAACGCCTTTGGGTCTTTGCTTATGGTTGTAATAAGCTTGTCGAACCCTTCAAGCAAGTGCGGGGCAGCATAGGCAGTTACGCCAATCACCCCAGTTTTTAAACTTTCATCAAAGCCGCGCCATTCACAAAACATCGCTGCAAGGTAGGCTGCAAATATCGCAATGAGTACACTCATAAAATAATGAAAGAACGTAAATTGCCGCTTACTTAAATACATTTGAATAGCGGCTGCTAAAAAACTCAACATAAGTAATTGCCCCCATTGTTTAATAAATTCAATTATGTTTAACCAGCTCATGCGCTTTCCTTAGGTGTTGGGTTTAGGTCTGAATACTCAGGCTCTTTAAATTCAATATGCTGCGCGGCGGGTAAATAGTTGTTAATGCCCAATACATCTTGCTGCATCGGTACAACTTCATTGTTGTAATACGCACGGGTAATTTTATCTAAATCACCAAAGCCGGGGCTGTCACCAGATGATTGACCGCTCAGTGCTTCTTGCGCCCGGTGCATGCTGAGCATGTCATTAAGCGTAATTTTTTTAATGCGCTCAAATTCGTCCTTAGTGGATATATCGCCAACGGGGGTAATCTTTATCGACTTCTCAGCATCGGCTTTATTAGTGCGAAAATTAAAAAATAAACTCCTAAAGTTACCCACGCCTTTACTATCACGTATGGCATTTTTTAATGCCGTTTCATCAGCTTCACTTAAATTTGGGTCAGCCATTGAGAATATAAACCCCATGTGCGCGCCGTTCTTGTAATAGCGGCGTCTAAACAAAGTGGCATCTTCATTCAGTAATGCTGATTGAATACCACCATAGTATTGCGGAATGCCGTAAATACCTTGGGCAGGGTCGTACTCTTTTACGTGAATAACCTCACCCGCATTAAAGTAAATAGGCTGATTGCTGCGGTTGCTTAATTGCGCATAAACCCCGCGCGTATCGGTATAACGCATAGTCAGTGCAGGCAAATGGCGTAGCTTAATAACTTGCCCAAAAGTGTTTTTAATAATCTGCAAATAGGCGTTACCGCTCCACAGCAAATCAAAGGCAAATTTGCTAAGGGCCTGATGGCTTAACAGCGGGTTAGGCTTATACCATTTTAAAATCATGTTGCGCTTAAAGTAGAGTATTGGTCCATGCTGGGCATTTACGCGCAGCAACTTAACCAATCCTTGCAAGCTAATGGGTGGTGCATAAATGCCGTTGCTATCAC
This sequence comes from Pseudoalteromonas tunicata, assembly GCF_002310815.1. NCBI lineage: Bacteria > Pseudomonadati > Pseudomonadota > Gammaproteobacteria > Alteromonadales > Pseudoalteromonadaceae > Pseudoalteromonas > Pseudoalteromonas tunicata. Next base: position 686,216 of record NZ_CP011032.1, read on the forward strand.
TAAACACCCCAATGTAATCAGTTAGCCGGTTGTCTAAACATGGCTCAGGGTCGCCAAAGCTAAACGAATCGGTTACCGCCGTTTGTTGGTGATAGTTAGGCGCATGGCCGTTAATTACTTGTAATCGTGGTTTCATCAAGCTGCAATTCCTACAGATGTTTGACGGCTGTGGGCATTGCCGTCCAATGGTTCAAATTTCATAGCGTGCATAATGGCCCATGCAATATCTGCATGGCCTGTGGTCGCGGTGCGGTTTGTGGCATAGGTAATTTGGTCACCAACTACTTTTCGGCGAATATTAATAAATGAGCTGGCAATATTTACCGCGTCCTGGTCAAACTCAAAACGGCGGTTTTTAATTACGTTAATCGCCTTAATAACCAGTTGATTTTTAATAATGGGGTTGTAATGTATTGGCTCAGCATTAGGGTAAAATTTAGTGATCATCTCCCATACGCCATACCCAATACCCGTGGTATCAACACCAATATGTTGCACGTTGTATTTATCGGTGAGCAGTTTTATTTCGCTGGCCATGGCTTCAAAGTCATTACCGCTTAAATCAATTGCTTCAAGTAAGCGAAACTTTTCGCCAGGTTTCATTGGCGCACTTAACACAGCAACGCTTGCTTTGTCACCAAAGCGGGCAGGATCAAAGCCAATTACTACCGGTCTTAATGCAAACGGGCGTTCCCACTCTAAATTAAAGTCAGTCCACTTGGTCGAATCGCCAACACAGTCCATAATTTGTTTAAGGTTAAATGCACTGTGGGCATCATCAATAAACTTACACATAAACAAGTTGTTAAACTCATCCGTGCTGTATTCGTTTTCAAGTACACTAATATCAATGCGGTCAAAGCCTGAATTCACCACATCGTGTACGGTGAGCATTTGCCGCCAAATACCATCCTCGCAGAACCTACCGTTTTTTAAACTTTTGTGGCTAACATCAATAGCAAATTCAGGGTCGTTACAGGCTTTGGTTTTTCGGTACCATTTGCCGTTCCAATGGTCGTAAGCTTCGTGGCTGGTAACACTCGGCGTACTAAAATACGTAATACGCAAATGCTTATGTGTTGCCATGGCCTGTGCTAAACCGCGCAACGTTTTATAGTTCGGTATCCAAAACACTTCATCTATATATAAATCGCCCGACTCAGATTGCGCAGTACGCGCATTGGTACTTTTAAATATCAGCTTAACCGTTTTTCCACCGGCTAAATTTAGCACCATCGGCGAGCCGGTTAACTCAATATTAAAATGCTCACGGCACAGCGCTACAATATTTGCTTTAAAAACCTCGGCTTGGTCACGGCTTGCTGAGATAAAAATTTTATTGCGGCCATTTACAACAGCATCGTAAAACGCCTCAAACGCAAAATAGAAGGTAGCGCCAATTTGGCGAGGTTTTAATATAAAGCGGGCGCGGTGATTTTGGTTTTCAAACCAATGTTTTTGGTGCGGGTAAAGCAGTTTGTCTTTAAGCTCCTTGAGCATTTCAATAGTAATGCCAGAGCAATCGTTTTTCTTTTTCTTCTTCGATTTTTTATCATTACTGCTATGACTGCCGCCGCTATTATTGCTAGCCGCATCGTCATTACTTGCGCGTTGTTTCGGAGCGGGCGCCAGTTTGCTTTTATTAAGCGCGCATAATTGGCGCGTGCAAAAATCGAGCTCTTTATAGTCGGCATCGGTTTTATTGTCTTTATCGACCAGAACATTAATGCGTTTGCTAAACGCCATTTCGGCATTATAGCTTGGGCACATATCTTCCCACTTGCCAGCCTCAGCCCAACGGCGAACACTACGTGCACTTGGCATATCGTCAAGCTCGGCTATTTCGTCAATCGTATAGCCCTCAACAACATACAAATTTTGTGCTTTTTTGCGTATTTCTGGTCCGTAGTTCGCCATCTATTGCGCCGCGTTTATTAATCCATAGCGGCAGTGTATTCGTTATAAAGCGCGTAATCTGTTAGGCAAAAACCTACCTATTCCTAAAAGTTAAATATAGGAATTTCAAAAAGTTAAACCGTTGGAAAGGAATAAAAAGAGGGTGCAAACTGCAAGCAACTTTAAAGCAAAACGCACAACCAGCAAAGGTTTTATTTATGCCAGGTCAACTACGTACAAAACCACTTTCTATTGCCGCCGTAGGCATGACCGTAGATGGTCGCGAAATATCAGAGCAAGACGTAGCCGATATAGTAGAAACCTACAACCCGCGTAAATATGGCGCCCGCATAAACCTAGATCATGAATTTAACTGGTCAGGGTGGGCCGCTAAAAACCTACACAACGTAGACATACCCGGAATGCTCGGCGACGTAGTAAGCGTAGCAGCATACGAAAACGAAGAAGGTATAACATGCCTATACGCTGTACTTGCTCCCAACCAAGGTTTTGTAGCACTGAACAAGGCCGACCAAGCCGTCTATTTTAGCATCGAAATTAGTCGCGATTTTATGGGCTCAGGCAAAACCTACCTAACCGGCTTAGCAGTGACCGACTACCCTGCAAGCTGCTATACCGACCGAATTCATTTCAGTAGTAAGAGCAAACCAGATGACATGGACGTCTCTTTATTAAAAGTTGATTTAGGGTCATGTGAGCCTATCGACACACCTAAAAAACCATTTTTTAAACGATTATTTTCTAAGGACGAACCAGACATGAAACCAGAAGAATTAGCCACAGCACTAAAAGATGCACTCGGCACTCCGCTTGCCGAATTTGGCCAAAAGCTCGACGGCGTGATCACCAAGTTTGATACATTCTCAAAAGTCAAAGTGGAAGACGAAGAAACCACGCCAGAAGGCGAGCAAAACACCGAGCTAAGCCAGGTTAAAGAAGAGTTATCTTCAACTAAAAAACTACTTACTGAACTCACCGATAAGTTTGAAAAAGCATTAAAAGCACCTGCGGGTGGCACAACCGACGCCGATGACGAACCTGAAGGCGACGAAGGCAAATACAGCCACTTGCTGTAAGTGCATCACCTTAATATTACTTAGCAACACGCAGGAAAGCATATGAAAACCAGAACTAAAGAATTATTCGTCGCTATCATGGCAGGCATGGCCGTTAATTACGGCGTTACCTCTATGAGTGAGCAATTCAATGTAGAGCCAACAGTAGAGCAGCGCCTATACGACGCGGTTTATGAGTCAGCTGAATTTTTACAGATGATCAACACCGCACCGGTTGACGACCTAGTGGGTCAGTCTGTGATCATGAGTGTAGACGGTGGTATCACAGGCCGTGCAGGGGTTGAAACCGACGACACCAAAGAGCGAAAAACTCGTGATGTATCAAAGCTAGAAAAACGTGAATATCGCTGTTATCCGGTAGAATGCGACATTCATATCTCATGGGTAAAAATGGATCAGTGGTCTAAATTTCCAGACTTTCATGACCGATATCGTAACCACGTGCGCCAAGCAATCGCACTCGATATCATTAAAATTGGTTGGAATGGCACACACGCAGCCGATACAACTGATATTACCACCTACCCAATGATGAACGATGTCAATATTGGTTGGTTGCAGTTAATTCGCCGCGATGCACCCGAGCGTGCAATTAGTGAAGGTGAAACCGCTGGCGAAATTCGAATTGGTGCTGGCGGCGATTACGAAAACCTAGATCAAGCGGTGCACGATGCATTGCAGGGTATTCCAGAGCATAAGCGTGCAAATATGGTGGCCATTATTGGTGACGAGTTATTAGCGCACGACAAAAATAAGCTGTACGCCAAACAAGCCCATACCCCAAGCGAAAAAACTAAAATTGAATTGCAGCAGGTGATTGATACCTACGGCGGTTTGATGACTTACAAAATCCCGTTTTTTCCAGTGCGTGGCATTTTAATCACCAGCTTTGACAACCTAAGCCACTACGTACAAACAGGCTCAACACGTAGCAGCGTAGAAAACAACGCCAAGAAAAAGCGCGTTGAAGACTACCAATCACGCAATGATTGCTACTACGTAGAAGACCTTGAAAAAGTCATGTACTTCGAGTCTACCAGCATCAAGTTACCCAATGCCGCTGGTGATGCATGGGCATAGCAGCCTGATTATTTAGCAGTTAGCCGCTCTTTTATCCCAAGTTTCGGGGCGGCTTTTTTTAACCAAATAAGAGTGTTTTTAAATGAGCTTAGTCAAAAAATCATTAGCCAAAGCAGTAAGCAGTGTGCCAAATAGCACTGAAAAGCAAGCGCCAACGGCAGCGGCAACAGCCACTCAAGCCAACGCGCCAGCAAACAACACCGAGCAAAGCGAGTACCCGTTTTTTGCAGCGGCAATCGAGTCTGACTTAGCTCAACTAAAAACATTTACCGACATTAGCGACAAAGCCAGCTACAAGTCAGAAGCCATAAAGCGCAACGACTACCTAGGCTACATCAACCGCTATCGTTTAAGTGGCCAAAACCACCACAACAAAGTATTAGCATGGGTGTTTATTTGGCTAGTAGACCTAAAACGCTGGGACGCAGTGTTAGAACTATTGCCATTAATGATTGAGCAAAAGCAACCACTGCCAACCGTGTTTAATACCAAGCACTGGCCCGCATTCGTTATCGATCAACTCTATGACGATGCAAACTACTACCTGTCAGAGTCAAAAATGCAAGGCCTATACGATATTGGCTTTACCCTACGCCGCTTAATTTACGTGGTTAAAAACCAAGACTGGTCAGGGCTAGAAGTCGTCGGCGGCAAGCTTTACTCAATTGCAGCCAAAGTGCACAAAGCACAGCTTAACCTAGGCAACGCCCTTTACTTTGCCGAAATGGCCCAAGCCATTAACGACAAAGCAGGCGTTAAAACCATGCTCAAAGAATTGCAAAAAATGATTAAACCAGCGGAGCCAGACCAGCAAACCGCTGACTAGCTCCAACGCCAGCGGGCAACTTAGCACAACGTTAGCATTACTTGCTTAACGCGCGTGACTAAGTGGCGCCCGCACCCAATTTAATGTGTGTTTTAAAGGTGCATATGAACTTAAGCGGCATGCCACAAGCAGATTTACAAAGCGTCAATGTTGAAGTGTCAGGCAATGGTTATTACCCAGCGCTCAGCACCGCGTATTTTATTGAGCACTACGCAATAGCCCAAGAGTACGCCAGCAAAAGTGCGCTGCTTGTTGAAAAGCTAAAGCGTGCACAGGGTGAAATTAACCAAGAGCTAGCCAGCGCAGTGCTTACCAACGGTGAGCCACTCAACGCCCAGCAGGTTATTTTTTATCTTGATGCCGTATACAGCAAAGCCAAAGCAAACTTGCTGGTTTCAAAGTTGGGCACTACGCACCGCGACAACGCCACAGCGCAAAGCCAAACGGCCATTGATAATTATGATCACTGGCAACGCCAAAGCATTAACGCCTTGCGTTTGTTGCAGTCACTTAGCGTTAACTTATCGGTAGAGCTGTTATGAGCCAAAGCAAAATAGCAAAGCTTAAACAGCATTTAGCAACCGCCGAATACCAAGGCCGCAACCTAGCGCTTAGCACTCAGTTCGACAGCTGGATAGAAGGTGGCCGCATAGAGCCAAGTAGTAAAACAGTAAATGGTAACGGGTTATTAGCAGCGCGGTTTTATTACTCAGGGGTGATAAGCATCAATCCATGCTCAGCACCTGCCGCACTCATTTGTGCCTTTGCATCGTTTTGGCTGCAAAACAATGGTGGCCGTTTCGATAGCAACGACATTGAATTTAGCGCCGATGTCAACGACGACAACAGCAACGAAGTAGAACTAACGATAGAGCAACTGTGTGAAGACATCGAATTGGTGCAAACAGCCAACGGCCCATTTGAATTAAGCGGCACCCGTTACGACTTTGGTGAGCAAAGTTTATGGATAGCAGAGGCATTCACACTGCAAGGGCAAGTAAGTCGTGCTTAACGTCAAGTTTGACGAAGGGCAAAGCAAAGAGCAGCTCGCTTTTTTGCAGCTCAAGCCCAATAAACGCCGCAACATATTACGCAGTGCAATACGTGCAGCAAACAAAAGCAGTAAAGAGCGCATTACCAGGCAAAGTGATTTAGTAGGCAAAACATGGCAAGGCCGCGCCAACGGCAAAAAAAAGAAAATGCTCATAAAGTTAAAGCGTCGAATGAAAGTACGTTATGGCGCAAATAGCGCAGGGGTTTATTTTACCGGGGGCAACAGCGGCAAAATAGCTCGCGCACACCAAGAGGGTGTAAGCCTAGATGCAGGCAAGCCAAAAGGCAGTGCCGCACAAAATAAAGAAGGGCCAGCCACGCGCAATTTAGCCCGTGCATTAATAGCCGAGGGCTACTCAATTCCACGTGGCAAGGGTAAGGGCAGCAAACGCCCAAGCATTAAATGGATAACAACAAATTTAAGTGAAAACCAAGCAGGGTTTTTATTACGCGAATTAAAGGGCAGCTCAAGCAAGAGCACTTGGCAAATTGAATTGCCAGCCCGTTCCTTTTTGGGGCAAACCGTTAGCGAACAAAAAGAGCAAATGAATTTTATTTTAAACAAAGCTATGCAAGTGGCGTAGCGCAAAGCAAAAAGGAACGACCATGGCACAAGGTAAAGTATCCGTTGCCGCCATTCAAACAGGCAGTGGCGCTACAAAACAAGTAGAACGCAGCGTATTGTTTATAGGCCAAGCGCCCGAAAACAACGGCAGTATTTTAGCGATTAATGCACAAAGCGATTTTGATGGCTTGTTTGGCGCAGCCGAATCACCATTAAAAACCCAAATTAAGGCATGGCAACGCAACGGCGATGATTTAGTCAGCGGCTACGCTATTGCACATGGCGCGGGTGATGACGTAATGGCGCTTATTGATCAGGCCATGGACCAAGATGTTAGTCCTGAAATCATCGTTATTTGTACGCCCGTCACAGGCAAAGCCGAAATTGAAAGCTTTCAAGCAAAAGCACTTGAGATTTTATCTGGCCTAGCGCGTCGAGTCCGCTTTTTGCTGGCAGCACCCGGTTTAACCGAAGGGCAAAATTGGTCTGATTTAGTGACTGCATTACAGCCGTTAACCGATGGTGTAGTAGGTGAGCGTGTTGCTGTTATCCCGCTTTTATTTGGGGATGAACTCGGCGGCGTAACAGGGCGTTTATGTAAAAGCGCAGTCACTATTGCAGATAGCCCAATGCGTGTATTAACGGGTGCAATGTCACTTATGCCATTGCCAACCGATGCAGCAGGCAACCCACTCACCAACTCAACCACCGCCGCACTGGATACACTGCGCTTTAGTTGTACGCAATTTTACCCCGACTTTGACGGCGTTTATTTTGGTGATGTAAACATGCTCGACGCCGAGGGCGGCGACTTTCAGCAAATTGAAACAGGCCGGATTGTTGATAAAGCGGCGCGAGCGGTGCGCATTATTGCCATTCAGCAAATTAAAAACCGCCGCTTAAATAACAGCACCAGCGGTATTGAATTTGGTAAGCGCGTAATGGGTAAACCGCTTCGCGATATGAGCAAATCAATCAACATCGGTGCCGATAAGTTTCCAGGTTTAATTGATGCGCCAAAAGACGACAGTATTAACCTCACGTTTATGGATGCGACCACGTTGCAAGTTGTGCTTAAAGTTAAGCCAATCGATTCACCCAACACCATCATTGTTGGGATCATGTTAGACGACGCAGAATAGGAGCGCACCCATGCAAAAAGTATTAGGCGGCAAAGATTTTGACATCTTCATTGGCAACTCAATGGTGCATGTAATAGAAGCCACTGTAAAAATTACCGATGGCCGCACGGTAAAAAAAGTGCGCGGCATTCCAAAAGGCTTTATTGATGGCCCAGTTGAGGGCGAAGTAACGTTAAAGCTTGATCATGAAAACTGGCTTATTGTCCAAGCGCAAGCTGAGCAGGCGGGCAGTTGGAAAGGCATAGAACCTTTTGATGTTGCTTTTAATGCTGAAGTTGCCGCAGGTAAAAAGAACATTGAAGCGTTTGGTTGTTTACCGCAATTAGAAGAGCTTTTAAACATTAAAGCAGACGGCGGCGAAGAGGATACCACTTCTATCAAATGCCCAATCACTAGCCCTGATTTTGTAAAAATTAACGGTGTACCGTACCTAACCGCTGACGAAGTGAGAGACTTGTAATGAGTAAAGTCATTCGCAAACTAACAGCAGAAATACTATTAAGCACCTTAAAAGCCTGTGGCCATAACGTGTTTGAGGGCGAAACAAACCTAAATATTATAGGTATTCGCCATGCAAACACCAAAGCCAATACCTTTAACGATGCCATTTGTGTGCTGTACCAACAAAGTGGCGAATGGCAATTAAAGCAGTACAAAGCAACGACCGAAGCAGGCACATACTGGCGCACTAATCCAATGAACGTAGACGGCACAGCGGTATTAATCGCAGGTCAGCATAAACGCTTATGGACGTTGGGTTATCACCAGGGCAAATACCGCGCCCTTGTACAACATAAACCCGTGGTTGTGCTACGTGACAACAACCACGACACCGAGTTAGACACGGACGTCACACCCCAAGCAGTACTACAGCAAGGTTATTTTGGCATTAATTGCCACCGCGCAAGCGCAACCACCACATCAACCCAAGTAGATAAATGGTCAGCCGGTTGTCAGGTGTTTGCAAGCCCAAATGACTTTGATGAATTTATTGCCTTGTGTGAGCAATCAGCAGCCAAGTATGGCCCTTATTTTACCTACACACTGCTAGACCAAGCAGACTTAAAAGAGAGTATTGATCATGGCGTTTGAGAAAAAAATTACATTAGAAACACAGTTTGGCGACATTACATTTAACGTCAATGGCGCTGATTACAACAAATACATCAACTCGACTCAGCCTAACAACAAGGTGCAGCCGGCAACTAATTTTTTATTAAACACAGTAGTTGAAGCCGACGCTAAAAAGCTCAAAGAGCTGGTACAGCAACCGGGTGCCGCATTGTTTTTAGTGGGTGCCATTGTTGAAGAGTATCAGCCAGAGTTTAACTTCACAGTAAAAAAATCGAAAGCCGAGCCAAGCAAATAGGCAAAAGCAGGTTTGATCAGTTGATGGCATACCACGCTAAATATTTTGGTGATATGCCATCAACTGACGAGAGCTTGGCACAGGCGCTTTACCTTGAAACAGCACAGCAAGAAAACTTTGAAACCGCCGTAAATAACGGCATTTGCACAGCATTAGGCGGCGAGTAATTAAATGGCGACACTTAGCAAGTTAGACAAGCTTACTTATTCAATTGGCATCATTGACAAAGTCACTGGGCCAGTGAATAAAGTGATGGCTAAAATTAACCAGCTGAGTCAGCAAGCCGCTGCCGCGCAAGATCAAATGATGCGCGGCGCAGCAACAGCCGTCGGAGGTGGTTATGCCCTTGCTCAATCGCTTGCACCCGCAATTGATCACGTAGCCGCGTTAGGCGAAGTACAATCACTGGGCGTTGCAGCCGATGCCCTGCAACAACTATCTAAAACATCCTACGAATTTGGCTTTCGTTTTGGTGGTAACTCTGCTGAATTTGTACGCAGTGCTTACGATATACAATCAGCGATTGCAGGATTAAATGGCGATGAGCTATCCGAGTTTACTAAAACATCAAACATATTAGCTGTAGCGACTAAAGCCGATGCGGCCACCATCACCAGTTATATGGGCACCATGTATGGCATCTTTGAAGAAACAGCCAACAAAATGGGCAAAGCGAATTGGGTAAACCAAATAGCAGGGCAAACCGCCACCGCCGTACAGCTTTACAAAACCACCGGTGCAGAAATGCAAGCCGCGTTTTCCAACCTTGGGGCGACTGCTACAAATCTTGGTTTAAGCTCGGCTCAACAATTTGCCTTAGTTGGTGAGCTGCAACTCGTTGCTAAATCAGGATCAGTAGCTGGCACACAAGCGGAATCATTCTTACAAGGGATTGGTAAAGCACAAGAAGCATTAGGCATAAAATTAACCGCTGATAACGGCGACATGCTCGCTATTGATGAGGTACTAGGGCGCATTAATAACCGCTTATCATCATTGGGTTCTGTTGCGCGTAGCGATGTGCTTACCCAAATATTTGGTAAACAAGGTGCAAAAGCAATTAATGTACTCAGCACTAAAGTAGACAAATTAAAAAACGGCATCACCGTTTTTGAGAACGTGCAAGATAAATCCAAAGCCTTGGAAATGGCAAACATCATAGCCAGCCCGTGGGATCGTCTAGGCGGTTCATTTAATGCAGCGGCCACGGCAATGGGGAGTCGTTTATTACCTGTTGTCGAGCCGTTTGTTGAATTACTCGCTGCAGGCTTTGCTTATATCGTTTCATTAACAGAGCGATTCCCTATTTTGTCTAGCGTGATTGCGACGCTCGTAGTTGGCATCGTCGCACTAATCAGCGTTTATGGCATTGTAATGTTCACTATGGGCCTATTCAAAATGGCGCTTGTATCAAGTGCGGCACTTACAAGTAGCCTCACAATTTTAACCAAGCTTTGGCAAGCCGCATTATTTGCTTTGCGCGTATTTGGCTTTTTAGCACTCATTGCCACCATGGGCGTTGCGGCCATTGCCTTTGGTACGTTTAAAGCGGTCGTGTTGGCATGCCAAGCAGCAGCATGGTTATTCAACGCAGCACTTTGGGCCAATCCTGTTACGTGGATTGTGGCGGGTATTTTAGCGCTGGTTGCAGCCGTTGCCGCACTTATTTATTACTGGTCTGATTTAATCGCCGCATTTAGCGAAACAGCGTGGGGCAAAGTCTTATTTGGTATTTTTGATGGCATTAAAGCCGCCTTTGCTGGCGTGATTGATGGCGTAAAATGGGTATTAGAGGCACTCGGTTTAATCGACAGCAAAGAAGTTGATTTAAAAACCAATGTGATCCCGCCAAACGTTGACGAGCTAAGCCAAACCAGCGCCAGCAAACACAGCAATTTTGTAATGCAAAACGCGGGGCAATCATTTAGCCAAGACTATGGCCAAGCGATTGTGAGCAAAGCAACCAATCAAGTACCAAGCAACATAGTTAATCTTAACAATGGCGCAGCAAACAGCGCTGTGTATCAGCAAAGCGATGTGATCAAAAACGTGTCGCCAGCGTATGCCAACGCAGTAAATACCAGCGCAGTAAATAACAGTGCACCGAACTTTACTAATCAATCAGCCGTTAATCAGTTAGTTAGCCAGCCAGTTACACGCACAGCAGTAAATACCAACGCACCGAACTTTACTAATCAATCAGCGGTTTATCAGTTGGTTAACTCGAAAAACACAGCGTTAAATAGCGCAACATTAAACACCACTGCAGTTAATGCCCGCACAGCAAACAGCGCTGTGTATCAGCAAAGCGATGTGATCAAAAACGTGTCGCCAGCGTATGCCAACGCAGTAAATACCAGCGCACCGAACTTTACTAATCAATCAGCGGTTTATCAGCAAAGCGATGTGATCAACGCATTAAGTGGCGGCAATAACGCCAATTTATTAAATGCCAACGCAGTGAGTAACGTGCTCACACTGCAATCAAAAAACAACGAAAGCAGCGAAAACACCTACAAACCCACTGTTAAAAAATCAGCGGTATTGCAGCAGTTCGCCAGCAACAGCAGCAACAGCAACGCAACCAACGACAACAGCAAGCGCGTATTTATCGACAAGTTAACGCTTAAATCTGACGACGTAGCCCGCGACTTTGAAAGCCTCATGGAGTTAGCAGGATGATACACATTGATTTAAACATCATCGATGGCGACTTAAATTTTGATGCCATGTTACAGCCAGCAACATTAAGCGGGCGCGATGTAATTAACCAAGATATAAAGCACCGAATTTTAGAAAGCGGCCTATTGCCGCAATTGGTGGGCCTACGCAATAAAAACTATATCAGCAAAATTTTAACCGAAATCGAATTAGTAGTAGAGCAAGACGAACGCCTAGTACCGGGCACAATTAACGTGGTGCTTAAACAAAATGGACAAATTAACGTAACAGCTAAAACAAAACAGTACGGGGTAACAGCGTGAGCGACTTAAAACAACAGTTTATTGCCGAATTAAAAAACGCAAACTTGCCCGTAACCGTGGCCGACTTCACCGCGCAGTTTGAGCAAAAACTAAAAGAGAGCGGCTTTGCAGTTAACAACCAAAGCGGTTTTAGCCCGTTTTGGCGTTTGCAAACCGCACTGGTTGCAGAGCCCGCAGCAAGTTTAGTTGAATCATTGGTCAGCAAGGTTATGCCAAACACATTTGTCTTGTTAGCCGATAAAAACTGGTTAGAGCAACACGGCCAATCGCGCAACGTCGAGCGCCTAGCGTCAGTAAAGGCCCGTGGCCAGTTGCATTTTACCCGCGCCGATGCACAAACAAAGTTAGTTATTCCAACAGGCACATTAATCGAAAGCCTGCCCATCAACGGCCAAGTGTATCAATTAGCACTCGATACCCCATGCACCTTTGAAGTGGGCCAACTTGCGGCAGTTGCCACAGCCACCGCCAGCAATGCAGGCCATGCGTATAATTTAAGTGCCGGTTATTACGTGCGAATAATGGACGAGTACGAGGGCGTGCACGTCACCAACCAACAAAGTTGGCTTATCACCGCAGGCCAAGACGTCGAAACAGACGAAAACTACCGCCAGCGCATACGCGATGCGTTCGCCAATCAAGGCAGTTATCACATGGATGCAGTGTACCGCAACATCATAGCCACCGCAGGCGGGATCCCAAGTGACAATATCATTTTTGAAAAAGGCGGCCCGCGTGGCCCAGGCACAGCCAATGCGTATGTGTATTTAAGCGTGGGCGATATTAGCCCCGCTATTATCAACCGCATTAATGATCACTTATCCGAAGGTAATCACGGTTTAGCCGATGACTTAAAAGTGTTTGCAATCCCTAAGCAACCGCTCACGCTCACCGTTACCATTAAGCAAAAGCCCAACACTGCAAGCATTGCCGCCGATGTTACCGAGTTTGTGCGCTCAGCATTTCGCGAAAACGACGCATACCCAAACGTTAACCGTGTTACACCCATGAGCGACTTTAGTTTTAGTTTGTTAAACGCCGAGTTACACCAGCAATTTAACCAATTGCACAGCGTGACATTTAATTTAAACAACATACAAACAGGCTTTTGGCTACCAACGTTAAACGGATTAGAGGTGCGCCATGGATAACAACATTCAACTGCCAACGTGGTTACAAGAGCAAGACGTTTCAACGCTCGCAGCCCTTGCGACCGACTATTGGCGCCAAGTCGAAACCCAGCTTACGTGGTGGTTACAGCAACAGCACAGCGAAACCGCAAGCGAAGCAATTTTAAATTTGCTCGCATGGGAGCGCGGCATAAACCGCATACCAGGCGAATCATTAGACATGTTTGGCAAGCGCGTGCAACTGGCCCACATCAACGCGATTGACGCAGGCAGTAAACAAGGGCTAGAGCGCATTTTTAAACGGCTTGGTTTTGGTGTGGTGGTCAACGAACGCTTACCCGAATTCGATTGGGATCAGCTACAGCTTGCAATCAGCGAGGCCGACTTTGCCGAGTATCAGCCGTTCATTATGGAAATTATCGAAAACTACGGGCGCACATGCCGTCGTTATGTTTTAAACGCATCAAGCAATACCACCACCGTTGAAGCCGTTGGTTTGGTTGATTTTAAAAAAGAGGTGGCGAAGTGAGTCAATTAAAAATAACAAATGCAGGTATTGCGTACAAAGATGCAATTTTTGCAGGGCTTGAAACAACTAATATTACTCACATGTTTTTTGCCAACGTGCCAGGCATTAACGAAAATACACCCATTGATCCTAATGCGCTCATACCGCACCAGCACGTTGTGCACACGCAAAAAATTGAACGTGTCAGCGCAGTAGAGCAAGACGCCGTGGTTATTTCAGCCGTACTTGATTACCAAATCGGCAACTTTGATTTTAACTGGTTCGGTGCAGTAGCAACCCGCGCCAATGGCACCCGCGTATTAGTCGCCATTGTGCACACTAAAAAGCAAACAAAAACCCGCACCAACGGGCCAAACGTTGGCGACTACGTGGTTAAATCAATCATGTGGCGCGCCCAAGGCATTGCCGACAGCCTAAACGTATCGTTAAAAACCTTGCCGTGGCAAGTCGATGCCGACGTCTTTGAAACTAAAGCAAACGTCAAAAAAATAAGCGACTTAATTAAAGATGAACCAACACCAGCGCACGTACCGCAAGCGCAAAGCAATGGCGAAATCTCCGAAGGATGGATCAACATTGAGCGCCACTTAACGCGCCTTGCAACAAGCTTATCAAGCCTGCAATTAGACAAGCTCAACAAAACGCAAAGCATGAGCTTGCTAGATAGCAAAATTGCCGAGTTTGAAAAAACCATCAAACCGTTTCAATTATTAATCTCAGGCCAAGGGCTTAGCGTTGGCAATGGCCAAACGCCACCCAGCAGCGGCAGCGGTTTATATAACGTCGATAAAACACTGACTAAATTAGCCGCCGAAGTCGCAGCAATCGACAGCGCACGCGGCACCACCGATCAGCAAGTCACCGGCTTAAGCAATCAGTTAACAACGCTGAATACTGAATTGCGCCAAATGAGCGAAAGCCTAGTTGACGAGCTAAACGGCCAAACAGCCGAAAAAATTAACGTTATTAATAACCAGCTTGCCGCGCAAAACGAAACCATTGCCAAGTTACCAACAAAGGCCATTATTCACGGTGCAGAGTCGGCCGCAAAATCAGCCAGCCAAAACCAACAGCAAGCAGCAAACCACGCAAAAACCGCGCAAGCAGTGGGCCAGCAAGTATCAAAAATACACGAGCAAACCACGCAAACACAAAGCATGGTGCACATCAAAAGCAAAACCACAACAGTGCAAGCCACCGCATCAGCCGTGCTGGCCATGGCCGCGAGTTTAGACAAACTCGAAATGGATTTAAGGCAACAGCAAGTAAGCGAGCTTACTAATATAACCGTCGCCGAACGCGAGCAAAGCGCAGCAATTAAAAGCGAAGTATTGCAACTTAAAAACCAAACACAAAGTTTAGTTAGCCAAGCGCAAACCGCAGCAACCCACGCCAAAAACGTGCAAACCATTAAACAGCAAGTGTCAAAAATACATGAGCTAAACATAGCAACCCAAAGCATGGTAGACATTGGCGGCAAAGTGGCCAACGTACAAGCAAGCGCCACCGCAGTATTAGCCTTAGCTGCCAATGTAGATAAACTCGAAATTGAACTAAAACAACAACAAGTAAGCGATCTTGCAAGCCAAACAATGGCCGAACGTGAGCAAAGCGCCGTTATTAACGCCGAGGTAAAACAACTTAAATTATTAGTTGAAGACTTGGTAAGCCAAGCAAACCAAGCCACTGCAGCCACGAAACTTGCACAACAACAAGCGCAAACCAGCGCACAAAATGCCGTGGCCATTACCACCGGCTATGGCGCAACCATCGAGCCAGAGCAAGCAAAAACACCCATTGCAGACGAAAGCGGCGAAATTGCCGAAGGGTGGATCAAGCTAGACCGCACATTAACCCGCCTAGCCACAGCATTGGCGGGCCTGCAATTTGACAAGCTCAGCAAAAGCCAAACTTTAGCAACGTTAGAGCAACGCATAGCCAGTTTAACCAAGCAGGTAGCCGACCTTAGCGAGCAGACACCGCTTGATCATCATGCTATTGATGAATCACTATTCAGTGGCGAACGTGCCAAAAACAGCAGCCATGCGTTACCCGTGTTTAACATGACCGAACGCGGCTGGCTCAGTGATGCAAGCTACCAAGAAGGAATGGCAGAGCTAACCCGAATGCTTGGCGGCAGTGGCATAATTGGCACCCGCCAATACCAAGCCGATAGAGGCTACGAAGTAGGCCACCGCGTAGTTGATGCAAGTTATGCCTGTTTAAATATTCACAACCACCCCAACTACAAAGCAATGCCAGGCATGGCCGAAATTGCCGCCTGTGTGAATGGCTATTATTTTCGTACCCGCCACAACGATTACCAATTAATGCACGCGGTGCAAGGCAAGTATTTAGCCCGCGCCCACAGCGAAACCCCGCAAATGCCAAGTGCAGTAAAAGCCTTAGCAACAGGGTGCAACATCGATGGCAGCATTGACTTTAACAACACCCAAGCGCAATACATGCGCGACGTAAAAACCCAACATGCACAAGATTGCGTGTGGGAACTGAGCTATTTAGAGTGCTGGATTGAAACCCTACAAGACGACTTAAACGACCCAACCGACAGTTTTAGGCACTCAAACGATGGTGCAAAACTAAAAGATATTTTCGACAAGGGCCGCTTTTTAAATTACTCAGGCCATAAAAACCGCCTAGAAAACTTACCCTATCACCCAATGAAAGTGGCGTATGTTAATGATAACGGCGTGCCGCAATACGGCATTTTACAGTTTAGAATTAGTAGCAAAGCCGTGGCCACGTTAGAGCAACGTATAAACAACAGCGCACCGCGCTTTATTGTCGGCAATGCAGCAAGCCACTATCATACCCTCGAAATAACCCTAACAGCCGAGCAAGTCACAAGCTTGCAAAATGGATCATTAGCCGAGTTAGTGCTAGAAACAAGCCGCGATTTTAACCACTCGCACCAAGTTAAAATCACCTGGAACGGCAGCCTATTTATTGGCGAAGACTTACACCCAAGTCACCAACACCCAATCACGGTTATTTATGGTAACGCCAGCCAATTGCCATACAACGAGCAAAAAGCCATTGCGGGCACTATCGACAACAGCAACCAATTTAAAATGGTGCGCGATTTACGCAGCCTAAACAAAAACGCCAACGACCCCGCACGCTTAAGCAGATCACGTATGGCCCGCTTTTTTGTGCCAGATTTAGAACGCCTTTGCGAAATGTTGCCAGGTTTAGAAGGCGAAGGGGCAGTATTAACCGAAACATACAGCCAATACGGCCTAAACGATCAGTTGCAAAACTGGCAAAGCCAACCATTAAATGCAGCCTATTACAACCGCCGTTATCGGTTTAATAATGGTGATGCAAGCGGGCGCGTGGCTGCAAACCGTGGCTTTAACGACCCAACGTTATTTGTTGCAAAAACCACCCACGCCAACGTAGTGGGCGGCTTTAGCTGGATGATACCGCTAGAGCTCATTTTAAGAACCCCACGCGAAGGGTGGAACCCATACGCCTGCAACGCAGTAACACACAGCACATTACGCACCGAAGAAAGCCAAGGCAAAGGCACAAGCCAAGCCAAACCCTTTAGCGGCATTGACGACCGCCATTTTTATTACGGCACACCCAAAGCATTGTTAACCGAGCAAGTGGGCCCAACAGACCCCGCCGACACAGCAAACACAGCGTGGGTAAATGATGCCACCGGCACACCGCGTTTACTGTTTGGCAATGGCATTCGTGTGCACGACGTAGACGGCATGCGCCAGCGTTTTCCTATTTACCCGTTGTTTCAAGATTATTCGCACGAAAGCAACCAAGCGCATTGGGTGCGCCAAAACCTAAAAGAATTACTTAAAAAATCAGTGGCGGGGCAACTCACCATAACCGACATCGACAATTTACTATAAGCAGAGGATCAGCAATGACGACACTCACACAAGAAGTCAGCAACTTAGTTGCCAGCACCACGCAACTAAGCGATGCAGTACAAGCCGAGCTAGGCAAATGGCAGGGCGAACGCAACGAATCAAGAGCATTACTACAACAAGCAATTTCATCAGCACCCGATCAAGAAATTAAGCTTTATGTTGATGCTACAGACGGCGACGACACCAACGCAGGTACAACCGCCGCGCCGCTTAAAACATTAGATAAAGCGCTTTCATTAGTGCGATCAAAAATGGGTGCGCATGTGTTTATATATTTAAAAGGCCATGGCCGCGAATACAGCATAAACACTAACCATGTAATGAAATGTGAAAAGTTATTGTTACTGCAATGGTATAACGGCCCTGTACCCAATGATGAGTTTTACAGACCAGAGGGCGCCGCCCGTGATGGTAATAATACAATAAGACTAAAGAGCATTTTACCTATTGTAAAAAATGTGGCGAAAGTTGACCTGCCAGCACAAGAGGATATTTATTACCAGCCAGCTTACGGCCTTATGCCTGATGGGTTAAAAGATTTTATTGCATGGCGTATCTGTTTTGATACTCCTTCACTTAATCCAATTGTTGAAAACAATAATTTCCAAGGGTTAATAAGCCGCACTGATTTTAACGGTACTTTAAAAGTATCATTAGAGTTTTGCGTATTAGATTTAGGTTCAAGCTTTGCGCGGGTAGCAACAGGAGCTGGGCAAATTGATTATGAATCTTACCATTGCGACTTTATTTTTGAACGTTTAATGGCGATTAATGCAAGGTCAGAAGGTACAGGAACAATGATTGGGTTCGGAGGCGGCAAGCCTATTAGCTTTTATGAAAATGCCAGTTTTTTTAATGGCGATACCATTGAATATAGAAAGCACTTAATTAGCCGATATTTTTTCAATTCAGACCCCGCAACTCAGCCAATTGGCGTTATTAGTCATTTGAATTTAAGCCGTGCAAGCGTACCAATGCGCACCCTAACAGGAGTTTAAAAAAATGAATAACCAAGAATTTAGTGTTGATGTAGCGCAACAAGCAGAGCAAAGCCGCTTAAACAACTTATGTCAATTTCGTATTGATGTAGAGCGCCAAGGTTTTTCAAACGTGGTGCCTGTGTTTAATAGCCTTGACGAAGTGCGCGAGGTGCGCAGCACCTTATTAACCCAAGCCGATATTTTAATTAATAAAGCCGACGACCAAGCCCAAGACTCAAGCGCGTTGCGCCAATATCGCCAGGCATTACGCGATGTAACAAAGCAAAACATTGCCCTTGGCGAAGCGTTTAACCCGTTCCCCGCGTTGCCGAGCGTGTAACATGCGAGCGCATGCAATGGTTATTGTGTGCATTTTGGTGGCGGGCTGTAGCTCGCCGCCAACACTCACGCCCAAACGAAGCAAACAGCCAGTACCAAGTTTTTGCCAGCACAACCCGCAAAGCCCACTGTGCAAAACACATTTACAACCGAGCGTAAGCCATGCCAAACAAACAGAACCTAGCCCTATTTGAAAATGCACACCATGCGTTTTATGGTTGCCAGCGTTTTGAGTACATGACCGACCGTGAGCAATACCGCACGCCAGAACATTGGCGCAGCTTATTACCACAATTTAACGCAGGGCAAACCATGCGTGGCGATTGCGAAGACGCCGCATTAACCGTGCTTGAACTTGCTTTGTTATCAGGTGTTGATAAGGCTTGTCTTGCCATTGCCCGTGTTGCAACCGAAGTATGCCCAAAAGAGCATGATTTTGATCATGCCGTGGCGGTATTGTTAGGCGAAAACGGCGCGGTATTAGCAGTAAGCGACAACCGTTTTAGCCAGCGGCCACAGCAACCAACATGGTTTAACTATCGCTGGTTTGATTGCATAGCGGTAAATGCCCTTGCCACCGGTGCACCCGCCACACTGTTTAAGCAAGGTTAACCATGAGCCGAGAGCAACTAAACCAGCGCATACACAATGTGCACAGCTTAAGCTTACACAGCTACGCCACGCCAACCGAGCTAACCAGCGCAGCAGGCGCGTTTGAACTAGCAAAAGCAATTAAAGACAACAGCCGCATTGATTGCCCAAGCGCATTTAATGCCGTGGTGGTGTATGCCATAGCCAACAGCCAAAGCCAGCTATTGCAAAAGCTAAACGCAATAAAGACCGCATGGCCATTGCCGTGCTTTATTAATGCCGCCGATTTTGCACGGGCCCATAGCCAGCTAAATACAACTAAATTTGCAACCTACCAAGGCCAGCCGCTTGAGTGGCAAACGCAGCACAATACCGCTTTGCCGTTAGTGGCCGCCGATTTTAAAAATAAATCGCTGGCATTGGTTAATGCCGAGGGCCAACAAGCAATCAGCACCATTGATGATGCACTAAACCAAACCGCGCAATTAAAAGCGCAGCGCCAAAGCCGCTTACAAACCACGCCTTTGCAGCGCGTAAACATAAACAGCCACGTCATTAATGCAGGCAGCGCCAGCCAGTTAGCGCAAAGCGTGAGCCAACTAGGCAACAACGCCAAGCATTGGGCATTTGTAATTTTTGTGGGTGATGGCGCAGCATTACAGCCAATAAAGGATTTATTATGATAGCTATCGATGGGTGGCAAGTGCCAGGTTTTGAAACCAAAGTCAGCGCAGGCATAAAATTAGCAGGCGACGACTTAAGCGGTTTTGGCTCATTTGCACTTAGTAGCGACAACGGCGTAAAACCCGCAGTGCTTAGCGTACAAACTAAAATCCCGTTTGTTGATGAAATCGAACTAGCGGAACTTATTACCAAAGCTAAAGCCATTGATGCAAACGGCGCACGGGTGGTTTATACCATCACCAACTCAGTGGCCACCGCATACAAAGTGCGTAAAGCAAAATTCGACGGTGAAATAAAAGCAACTGAACTCGACGAGCTAAAGGGCTGGCAAGTATCGTTTAATTTGCTCGAAGTGCGATCAGTGTCAGAACGTGAGCAACAACAGCTTGATGCAACAACCAACAGCACACCGCAAGCGACCACCGCGCACGAACAAATACAACAAAAATTTGCCGCGTCGGAGGGGCCATGAGTAGCGCCCGCTTAAGCGATGTAATGCACATTGGTGGCCAACCCGTTACCAATATTGTAAATAAAACCGTGCAACTTGATTTAAACAGCGCAGGCCGCGCCATGTTTGAAGTGGTGTGCGAGCAAGAGCCAAGCGGCCTAGTTGAATTGCAACTAGGCTATGCCATTGACGCAATGACACCGTATTTTTTAGGTGTGATTGAATCCAAACATTTAGCCAATGGCCGTTGGTTTTTAACCTGCCGCGAGCTATTGGGTGCACTTGCATTTAGCGCACCGATTGCAATACGCCACGCAACCATTAGCCAAGTGCTGGCCGCACTCGATAGCCGGTTAGAATTTATCACCCCGAACACCGAAATAATGCAAATCAAAGTGCCCGCGTTTTATCACAACGGCACGGGTATTGAAGCACTAAAACAAATTGGCCATGTGTGGCAAATCCCCGATTACATTTGGCAACAACGGCCAGATGGCAAAATATTTGTGGGCAGTTGGCACGACTCACGTTGGCCACTGGCCGCAATCAGCGACTTTCCAGAGCACACAATAAAAGCCACAGGCACCAGCACCGGCGAATTAATCGCAGTGCCAAAACTCAGGCCCGGGTTAAAAATAAATGGTCGCTACATTACCGAAGTAACCTTAATCAATAATAAAATGGTGATCAGATGGTCAAGCAAGCTATTAAACGCCTAGTATTGCGCTACTTTCCCGAACTTGGCCAGCGCAAGCACCTGCCACAGTTGGCCCGTATCGAAAACATTTACGACTTACCAACAACACAAAGCGAACTAAGCACCGCGTTTAGGCCATTTAAAGCCGCTGATATTGTGCTAATTTGCCCGCACACCAACCAACCGCTTGATGTGCCAATGTTTGAGCAAGTCACGTTAGCCACAGGCCAAGCCAGCAACGCGGGTTTAATAAACGAACCCACGCCAGGTATGCACTGTTTAATACAATATATTGACGGGTTAAATAGTCACCCCGTGATCACCAGTTTATTACCATGGCACGGCCTTGTGCCAACGCATAAACACACCGACGTATCATTAAAACAAAACGAGCGCAGCCAATTACAAGGCCGCGACGGCCACTGGCATTTACAAACAGACGGCGCAATAAACCAAACTAGCGACACCAATTTAGAAAGTGCCCGCAGCAAAACCGCGCAGTACCACGAAAGAACCTGCAGCATAGCCACCCACGACATTACAAAAATTGACGGCAACCAAATCAACGAAATTATGGGTGCATTAAAAACCATAGTCGGTGAAAAAGCCTTGATAGTCGCGCTCGAAGGGCTGTTACTGGGTAGCCAAAAACAAATAGATATAAAAGCCCATGACAATATGAACCTAGAAACACTCAAAACCCTACACGCAAAAGCCGCAGAACTGGCAAAGGTAGAGGGCGCAACCGTGTGGCTAGGCAATGAATCGGTAAACGCCGTGCAAATACTGTTAGAGCTAATCAACGTGGTAAGCAGCACAAACGAAACATTAGCCACCCACAGCCACCCACCAGGCAAACCCCCAAGCCAAGCCGCACAATTCACAGGCTACAAAGGCCAAGCCGACGGATTAAAAAACCAGTTACAGCCAATAGTGGGGTAGGTATTATTTAAATTATCGACTAAGCTAATAAAAAACATTTATTGTTTTTTCATCGCCACGGATTGGCGGACGGACAAAAAGAGACTTTTAGAGTCTCTTTTTTATTGCCTAAAAATAAATTTAAAAATAAAGTGATTTAATGCTTGCTTTATGGGTGCGCCCACATTAAGGTTCATCTCAGAGGTTAGGGCAACGGGCATTTATTGGGAGAGTATATATGTTAAGGCTACGAGTATAAAACCAAACTAGCTGGGCTGCGGAGTTCGCAGCGAACTCCGAAAAAGAACTTGAAGCGGGGTGCCGATGGGCTTGGATTCAGCACTATCGTCGTTTCGGCTTTTCGACGGAGCGTCTGTACCTACAGGTGAATGTTACCGGCAATTAGGAATGGGCAACGAGTGGGCAATATAAGTTAGACGGAAAGCACAACCTGCCGCCACGAGACCATGAGGTGTTCCGTTTAAGCGCCAAAAGGTTGTTTAACGCTGCATCATGCATCACTCAGCGCGGCTCACGCTAGGGGTATGGAGATGCTAATAGCTTTCGTTGGAACGCCCACGGAAAAAGAGGTGATGAATCGACGGGCGCAATTTAGGGTTGTAGAAGCGTGATTTAACACAGGACCGCTATCAAAGCAAACGGGGTTTAATTATGACAGAGCTAACAGCACAACAACGGGCAGAGCAAAAGCGCAGCGCTAAACGATTGGGTACACCAAGCTTTAGTGCGGTTCGTTTTAGTGACAGCGCAGAAATGACCGCAGCCGAAAAAAAGGCACACATTGACAGCATTCTTAGCCAGTGCGGCAAAACCCGCGAGGCCGCATTGATAAAGGCTTTTGAGTTACTGGGCGAGAGTTTGAAAAAATAATTTAATTACTAACAATCAAGCATAGGTCGCGCGCAACAGCGACTTAATCCGATTGTTGGACAAGCACGGAGTATAAGTTTTCTGCTTATAGAGTAGATATATCTATTAGCGCCTATGTGGCTTTTTGCCCAGTGTAGCTGAAACAATTTTAGGCCAAGTTTAGCAATGTTCGTCTGTATTGCTAACAGTAATCTGTTTCTTCTGTTTTGTGCCGTTAAGCCGATACTTACTTCCTAGCAATAAGAGTGATAGTCCTTATTCTTATTTTAACCCTTTAATAAAAATGGTATTTAAAATATGACCAATGAAAAGAAATACGATTTTACTATTAGTTTTGCAGGACAAGATCGTAAGGTGGCCGAAGCCATAGTAGCCAAACTAAAGCAATACGGGGCTACAGTATTCTATGACTTTGACGAACAAGCTGACCTCTTGGGGAAAGATCTCTATGAGCATCTGATTAAGATTTATAGAGATAATTCCAAATACTGCATAATGCTTGTATCTGAAAATTATCAAAAACGCTTATGGACTAACCATGAACGTAAAGCGGCACAAAGTCGCGCATTCAACAGTTCAAAGGAGTACATTCTTCCAATCAGATTAGATGACTCAACTATGGATACTTTGCTAGATACAACTGGCTACTTAGACTACAGGTTAATGGGTAATGACAAAGTAGTTGAAACTTTAATCACAAAGCTATGGGGGAGTTTTAAGAATGAGCCAAGCTTGAATAAAGTCAATTTTGAGCTCGCTTTACTATATCAAAGGGTCGGTTTAATTTGTGAAAATTCATTGAGGTCTTTGAATGATCCATTGCTATTAAAGTGGTTACCTCTTGATATATATCAAGAGGGGCAATCTATGATAAGAAATGTTAAAGAAGAACTCCAATTTAGAAGTAATTACATTAATCATCTTGTCCTTGAAAATGTGCTTATTATGTTGAAGCATTGTGAGATTTTAATAGATTTGTGCATTTTCCTGATGCAGAGATTTAACTCACAAGAAAAAATTAGAGTTATTTTACATCCATCTAAACTTTTTCAAAAATTAAAAGAATTAGATGCCTTGTTGGGGCTTAAAATTATGCAGGGAAGACAGTATTACCCTGATTTTGAAAAAATAACCGCCCAGTGGGTTACAGCATTCGGTGAAGAAAATCGAGTTATCGATGTAAGCTCTAAACTGCTTACTATGCCAAGGAATGACTTACTGATATACGATATGTTCACTCTTAAAGAGGTTTCACAACCCATCAATGGTCAAACTTATGAAGTATATCGTACGATCCAGCTTTAAGTAAAAATTTGGCTGTTGGACTAATACTACAGTTCCGTTATGTGCATTGCACATTAATTATTTCTGGAGAACATTGAATGGCAGAAGGCCCGTATTTTTTAGCTTCCACTATGAAAATGATGTTATGCGCGTTCAACAAGTTCGGAATATTGGAGCTTTAGAAGGAAATACACCTGTTTCTGTTAATGATTGGGAAACAGTAAAAAGAGGTGGTGACGCAGCAATAAAAAAATGGATTGATAGAAATTTTAAATATAAACAATGTGTAATTGTACTAGTTGGAGAAGATACTTCTAACCGACCTTGGGTAAGGTATGAAATAGAAAAAGCATATAATAGTAACAGACCTATTTTTTGTATATTTATACATAATCTTAAATGCCCAATAAATGGAAAAAGCCGAAAAGGTACTAATCCATTCGATATATTTTATTTTGATGATGGAATGAAGCTTTCTAGTTTTATAAATTGCTATGACCCAAGTTCAGACGATGCGTATAATGATATTGCTCGTAAAATGCAATCATGGGTTGATGCTGCAATAACTCAACGGAGATAAAATGTCAGAGACAACAGATAACCTATCAATAAGTGGCGAATCGCCATCTATTCAAACACATTTAGGTATTCTACAAAATGTAATACAACGGATGGCATCGAATAGTTCTGCAAGCAAGGCTTGGTGTGTAACTCTGGTTTCTGCCGTACTTGTGATTGTTGCAGATAAAGGCAAGCCTGACTATGCTTATATCGCCATGCTTCCTACTTTCGTTTTTGCTGCTTTAGACGCTTATTATTTGGCTTTAGAAAAAGCGTTTAGAAATTCTTATAACGACTTTATTTCTAAACTTCATAGCAAATCCCTTACAGAAACGGATCTTTATTCCGTAGCACCCAAAGGCAATATGTCTAAATTACAATGGGATTCGATAAAGTCCTTTTCCGTTTGGGGCTTTTATTCATCATTAGCAGTATTAATAGCCGTAACAAAAGTAATAGCTATTGGATAAAGATTCCTCATACTCTTTCTTGTTATTCTTTAGTTCAAAAGGAAAAATACGAGGCCCTATTGGTTCGCTTAGCGCACTTTTATCAGTCGCTTAAAAATTTATCATGCAACTTATGCGGAAACAGCTGCGTATAAACCTGCCATAAAATGTTTAAGTTACGATGGCCTGTCACTTGGGCCACTTCTTCAATCGAGTAGCCTTTTTCAAATAATCGGCTTGCCCCTTCGCGGCGTAAATCGTGGTAGCGTAAATCTTCAATGCCCAACTCATTACGAACACGCTGAAAACCTGCAGTGACCGAGCGCGATTTAAACGGAAAAATCAGATCAGTGGTTTTGGGTTGGCGCATCACAATATCAAACGAACCTGCCAGCAATGGCACAATCATGTGATTACCTTCTTTTTTGCGCGGGTCTTTACGGTCACGCACTAAAATGGTTTTGTGGTCGCGGTTTAAATCGTCCCACCGCAGCGCGCACACTTCACCAATACGCATGCACGTTAAAATACTAAACTCTAAAATATCTAAATAAGGGATGCGCACTTCACCATTGGCGCGATAATTCATGCGTTCTGTTAAGCCTTTTTTAAGCCGCTCTAATTCGTTTTCTGTTGGTCGCCTGGTGCGCTTTTGGCTTTTGCCCACCAAGCCCATTTCGATTAGCACGGGTACAGCGTCTTCAAAAATTTTATAGTTCGCGTCGATGTTAAACACCGGCCCCGCTTTTTTCATCACACTTCGCAAATACGCAATATCATGGTAAATCGTCGCGGGGCCCGTGCCCGCATCGCGCCGATTTTTACAATGCGTAATTAAATCACTGGTTTTTAAATTGCTACTTAAAACTTTTGCAATATCGCAATCAATCAGCATTTTAATAACATAGCGTTTAGTGCGCCCCGTATTGGCCCATAAATCATGATCATTAAAGTACAAATTTAAAAGGGCCCCAAGGGGCACCGCTTTTAACTTTTTGAGGGCCCCATCTTGTTCAATCTTGCTTGTTAGATTTAAACCCCACTGCCGGGCGACTTCTTTTTTACTGAATGTTTTAGACTCTCGGTGTATCATTACACCATTATCTTTAACGCGCACAGTGCAACGGTAGCTAAAAGAACCGTCAGCTTTAGCGCGTTTTTCAATATTAAATGATGCCATGTAAATACCGTAAGTTATTGAATCGTCCTACCCCGAAAGGGGCCCATATGGGGCACTCTATAACAAAACCCAACGGAATTACAAGGGATTCAGGGCAGCTGAACGATTATGAATAAACCATTAAATAAGGGCTCAAGCCCAGCAAACACAGTAGATACAGCGTTTAGGCGGTTCAGTATTGCACCTATGTTAGATTGGACTGATCGCCATTGTCGTACATTTCATCGAAAATTAACTCAACACGCTGTGCTTTATACAGAAATGATCACAACGGGTGCGATTATTTATGGTCGTGGTGATTATTTGCATTTTGGTCAACATGAGCAGCCTGTTGCATTGCAATTAGGGGGGTCGGATCCTGCTGCGTTGGCATTATGTGCAAAACAGGCTGATGAACGTGGTTATCAGGAAATTAATTTAAATGTGGGTTGTCCGTCAGACCGCGTGCAAAATGGTCGCTTTGGCGCTTGTTTAATGGCTGAACCGAATTTGGTGGCGCAATGTGTCGCTGCGATGAAAGAGCAAACAAACATGCCTGTTACGGTTAAAACCCGTATTGGTATTGATGATCAAGACTCTTATGAATTTTTATGTGCTTTAATAGATGCTTGTATCGCAGTGGATTGTAATGATTTTATTATTCATGCCCGAAAAGCGTGGTTAAGCGGGTTAAGCCCAAAAGAAAATCGTGATATTCCACCGCTTGATTACGAGCGTGTCTATCAGCTAAAGAAAGATTACCCCCAAACTCATATTTCTATTAATGGTGGTGTGAAAACCATCGAACAAAGCTTGGCGCATTTGCAATTTATTGATGGTGTTATGATGGGGCGAGAGGCTTACGCTAACCCTTATTTATTAACTCAAGTTGATAGTGCTATTTATGGGGATGCATCTACCCCAGTATTATCTCGCCATCAGGCTGTACGTGCGATGTATGATTATTTTGAAGCTGAAATGACTGGCGGTGCGAGTTTTTGGCATGTTGCACGACATATGCTAGGAATATTTCAAGGTGTGCCGGGTGGGCGAGCATTTAGACGTCATCTTTCTGAAAATGGTCATAAAAAAGACGCTGATATTAGTGTTATGGAGCAAGCGCTTGGGTTTGTTGCCGAATAATTTTACCAATGATCGTATCGAAATCGGGATAGTAGTCTCCCGATTTCGGGATTGGTTTAATGTTAAATAAGCTATGTTTTAGTGAATTTAACAAAATATTGGTTAACTTAGTCTTTTAATGCTTTTTCTCTAATCGCTAATAATTATTTTTCTTTTAATTTCAATTAGTTATTTTTCTCTGTCAATCTGGCACGGGCTTTGTAATAGATAAATTCAGAATAACTGAATTTTTAACTTATTACGGAGTTTTACCATGTTGAAGTTAACGCATATTTTAGCTGTTATTTCAATTATCGCAGCACACTATTCAAGTTTTATTGACGGTGATCAGACTATAAAATTTGATTTTTTATCTATTTCAAAACAACAAGTCAATGCCCCAAAACCTCAAACACAGACTTTAACGTTGGTTAAAGCTGCAGATGAGGTGCAATCATGATCCAGCCTTTCTTTTTGCTCAATATTTTATTAATTCCAGTATTGAGTTTATTGGTTACATTTTTTGGTGTGCAAGTTAGTCGGTATGTGTTTGCTATTTATCATCGTTTTGAACGCTGAAATGTACCATCTATCCTGTCAATTGTCCGTTTATCACAAAATCTAACCTAATAAGCTGGTTTGACTTAAGGTTGTGAAAATTTTATAGATGTAAGTCACTTAATGTTATTTCCAGATTCGCTTGCGTATTTTTTTGTTCTGCCCGTAGTAAGCTTGTTTTGTACTTTTGCAATGGTAAATGTATATCAAAAATTGCATCAACAAGAATAAACCCCTTTTAATTCGATTATGCTCTGTTGCATGATTTCTATTTTTAAAACGTCCTCTTTTTAAGTTCTATTTTAGTTTTTAATTCCTATCTTCAGTTTAATTCTTATCCAAGTAACGTTGCCCGTTAAATCCAACCAATAGTTCAGAGCTACCTTATTCAGCTAAGTGATTTCGAATACGGTGAATGAAAAAGTAGCTGTTTAGTGATGGTGTAAGTACAAATGAATTAATAGTGAAAAGTAGCAATTGAATCACGTTGTTATTTAGTTGGTCAATTTCACTATTTTATTGGTTTAAAAAACCAAATTTTAGTTTTCGATATTAGTTTGTATTGTAGGTTTAATAGTGTCTTTTATTTTTTTCTTTAAAATCATTTAGTTAAATTTATTCTTAAGTTGGCACAGCATTTGATATAGCAATAGGGTAAGACCTTTTTAGCCAATTTGATAAGGAGAATACTATGGGAGTCTTTACACGTATTACAGATATCGTTCAAGCAAACGTGATTGCAGCGCTTGATAAAGCAGAAAACCCTGAAAAATTAGTAAAGTTGATGATCCAAGAAATGGAAGAAACCTTGGTCGAGATCCGTAGCACATCAGCCAAGTTTTTAGCTGAGAAAAAAGAGTTGCAACGTACTCAAGCCAACTACCAGCAAAGTGCGCAATATTGGCAAGAAAAAGCAGAGCTTGCTGTAAGTAAAGAACGTGATGATTTGGCCAAAGCGGCATTAGTTGAAAAACATAATGCAACCCTTCAGGCTGATGCTTTGAGTGATGAATTAGGACGCATTGAACATACGTTAGATAAATTAACGCAAGATAGCCAAGCTTTACAGCAAAAGCTAACTCAAGCAAAAGCAAAGCAAGAAAGTTACTCCCAGCGTGAGCAAGTATTAACATCGCGTTTAAAAGTTAATTCGCAGCTTCATAGTAACAAGATTGCCGACGCTATGGCGCGTTTTGAGCTTATTGAGCGCAAAGTTGATGATATTGAAGCACAAGTTGAATCATATGAGTTAACTCAAGCTAAAACATTACAGGCGCAATTTTCTGAACTAGAAAGTTCAGACAAAATTGATGAGCAACTAGCAAAGTTAAAAGAAAAAGTTGCTCACAAAGCAGCCGTTTAATTTCACCGTGGTCAGGAGAAATACTATGAATCGATTTGAAAATACTCAGTCTTTTTATAAAGATAGACTAAATAAGAAAATATCAGGCGTTTGTGCTGGAATTGCCAACGGCCATAACTTCCCAGTTTGGGCGACTCGTTTAGCGACATTATTACTGTTTTTTGTTTTTCCTGTACCTGTGTTAATTGGTTATTTTGTTGCAGCAATGATTTTACCAGCAAAATATTACTAGGCAGTCAGTCATAAAATCAAAACCCCGCGAAAGCGGGGGGAGGAGCACAAATGAAAGTATTATTTATAATTGGCTGCTTGGCATTACTTTTATGTATCAATGCACCACAAGCCTTGTTGGATATTGATTTCAATGGCTTAGTACCAAGCCAAATGTATCAAACTCCGTTGTTCGATAATATGTTAGCATTTACTGTGATTGTCGCCGCTATTTTTGCTGTTATTGCGTTAGGTGTATTTTTGGCCATAGGCGTGTTTGGCATTATTTGTTCTGTTTTATTTGTGATGGCGCTAATAATGTTTGCCAGTGGTTTAGCGATTTTTTGGCCATTTTTGTTGATAGGGTTAGTCATTTGGTTGCTTGTCGCGGATAAAAAACCAATAACTCGTTAACTGGTAGGTGCAGCTCTAGGTTTGCTGAGGTATTATAAGTCTTTCAATTAAGAGGGACTTACTTATGAAAACGTTAATGTTGTATCTAACTGCAGTGCTTTTTTCTTTCCATGGTTTTGCTGAGCAATTATCTGTTACTAATCTTAAAGTACGCGAGTTTATTCCTGGTGCAGTGAGTAGTGTGGCGTATTTTATGTTATCTAATCAAAGTGAAACTGCAAAAACCTTAATTGAAGTAAAAATTAAAGGTGTAGAGCGCACTGAATTACATCAACATTCACATGTTGATGGTCTTATGAAAATGGAGCAAGTAAGCCAAGTTGAAGTGCCAGCGCAAGAAAGTGTGGTATTTCAACCAGGTGGTCTACATTTAATGTTATTTGAGCCGACCAGCCTTCCAGTTGCCGGCGAAATGACCGATGCAACGTTCAAATTTAGTGATGGCGAGCAAATAACTGTTCGTGGACAGATCATTTCGTTGATGCGCCAAGAGCACGATCATAGTCATCATTAGGAGATTATATGAATCAACACAAAGGTAAAATTTTAGCGGTTTTTTTGATGTTATTACTACTTAATTACATCGTTGCTGTCTACTGGAGTTTTGAGCCAGATAGAATCGATATTAAAGCGTATGCTATTGAGCAGGCTGCAAAAAACAATGAAGAATTGGTAGTTGGTTATACTACAACGACGGCTTTGATTGAAGTAGTCAATACGCTGTTAGACAAGCCTGGCGGCTATTTATCGAATGATGTAATGCCACCTTCGGTTTTAATGGATAATATTCCTGCATGGGAATATGGCGCGTTAGAAATGAGTCGAGATTTAGCTCTTTCAATGCGCAAAGATTTAAGCCGTTCTCAGTCGCAATCGACTGAGCACGCAATGCTTAAACAAGCGCAGCCTCAATTTAATATTAATTCAGATGCTTGGGCGTGGCCTAGTGCTGAAAGTGAGTATCGCAAAGGTGTAAACTTTTTAATTAAATATCGCAGTGATATCGCTAATCGTAGTAATACCAACGCTCAATTTTACGCACGTGCCGATAATTTACGTGGTTGGCTCAAAGAAGCCGAAAAGCGTTTAGGTAGTTTAAGCCAACGTTTAAGTGCAAGCGTTGGTCAAGACCGTTTAAATACTGATTTGGCCGGTGACAGTGCGGCTAAGCAAGCAACTTACGCGCCTAATGATAATCAAATTAAAACATCATGGTGGGAAATCGACGATGTATTTTACGAATCTCGTGGTGCTGCTTGGGCCTTGTTACATTTTTTACAGGCTGTAGAGTATGACTTTGCCGACGTATTAGAAAAGAAAAATGCCAAAATTAGCTTACAACAAATTATTCGGGAATTAGAAGCCACGCAAGATCCTGTTTGGAGTCCAATGATTTTAAATGGTAGCGGATTTGGTTTAGTTGCCAATCATTCACTTGTTATGGCAAATTATATTTCACGGGCAAATGCCGCATTAATTGAATTAACAGAACTACTAGCTCAGGGATAAAAGAATGAAAAAATTATGTTTAACTGCAGCGCTTTCAATGGCATGTGCAGCGCCGCTTGCACAGGCTGATGTAATTTTAGGTTTGTATGCAGGAGCAGACGCTTGGCAAGCCAAAAGTACCGGTAGTTTTGCCCAAAATAGTAATTTGCAAACCTTTAATTTTGAAGATGAAACGTTTACAAATTTTTATGTCGCACTTGAACATCCAATCCCATTAATTCCAAACATTAAAATAAAACATAATGAATTAGAAATTATGGGCGACACGATGCTTACTTCGGGTTTTCAATTCGAAGATACGGTTTTTCAAATTGGTACTACTGCTTCTACCGTCGCAGATTTTACTCATAATGATTTGATTTTATATTATGAAATTTTTGATAACGATTTGATCTCAATTGATTTAGGCATAAACGCTAAACAATTTGATGGCACTATTTTAGTTAAAGGTGTTGAGCAAACAACGGGTGAAGTTTCGGTTTCAACCGACTTTTCGGGTTATGTGCCAATGGCTTATGCTGCCGCTCAAGTAGGTTTACCATTTACGGGCTTGAGTATTTTTGCTGAAGGCAGTTTGTTATCAATTGGTGATAGTAAAATTCAGGATTATCAAGTAGGTGTTGCTTGGGAATTTATTGATAATATGGCTGTTGATGTTGCTGTAAAAGTAGGTTACCGCTCGTTAGTTGTTGAACTAGATGACTTAGATAATCTTTATACTGATTTTGAAGTGACTGGACCATTTGCCGGAATTCAATTTCACTTTTAAGCTCTATTAAAGCTTAACTATGTAAAGGCTGCATTTTGCAGCCTTTTTAATTGCTCCAAATTAGCTCAAAGTCAGCTGAAAAAAGCGTATCAAGTTGTTGTTTATAATTTGCATTTAGCTGTGGATTTGAGAGCGTTGTTAGCTCGTCTCCAGTCTGAGTGAATTTATAATAAGTCAGTACTAAACCATTTTTTTTAGCTCTTAATGTTAAGTCCGTATTTTTGAAAAACAAGCGGTACTCTTGGCCAATATTTAATTCCGTACTTTCAATTTCTTGATCATAAAATACCGCAATATCCATTAGAGTTAGAATATTTGGAAAACT
Organism: Pseudoalteromonas tunicata; assembly: GCF_002310815.1. Taxonomy (NCBI): domain Bacteria; kingdom Pseudomonadati; phylum Pseudomonadota; class Gammaproteobacteria; order Alteromonadales; family Pseudoalteromonadaceae; genus Pseudoalteromonas; species Pseudoalteromonas tunicata. The sequence continues at coordinate 719,078 of NZ_CP011032.1, forward strand.
TAAGCCAGCCTTACTCAAATTAAGATTTGTTTTGCCTTGTAAGCGAAATAAATTTAAGAGCGAAGGTTTTTTATAATAACCCAATAAAATCAAACAGCTGCTATCTTGCGCTGAGCGTCCTGCAATGCTAACAGCCCGCTGTAAAGCATCAGCTTCTTTTAAAGTCATTTGTTTTAGTGCGAGTAAGCTTTTGTAGGAAAATGTACCTGGTTTGATGGTTTCGCCAGCTAAAATTTTAGCCCAAAGCTGTTGCATGGCTTGATTTGAGGTATCTTCGGCCAAACCGATAAAACGCTCAATCCAATCAGGATCGGGTTCTTCATCACTACTGACATGAGGGCAATATTCTATTGCTAAGGCCATGATTGTTTCAATATTTTGCTGTTGCCGTAAGAGGCTAAGCTGGCGTCTTTTACTTGCGCGTTGTTGCAAAGTCTCAGTGCTATTAATGATATATTGAGGTGTCACTCCATGGCTTTGGCCAACTTGGTTGTTTTGCTGTGCCACAGTTGCAGCTTTATTTTTAGCAACAGGATTTCCTAATTTACGCTTTATGATGTGAGCCAAGGTTTCATGGGCGGCTGAAATTTTCATAATGTTAACTCATTTAAATTTGAGGTGCTTTGTGGCGCGTTTATTTCAGCTTGAGCTTGGAGGTTTTTAAGTCCAGTCTCTAAAGCCGAAGACAATACAATATTATGAAATAAGGCTAAATAACCAGCAAAGATCGGAGTATTAATTTCACCTTCTAAAGACCAGTTAACTAATTGTTTAGTAACATCACTTTTCAGCATAATAGGCTCGATGTTTAGATTGCCAAAAGCCAAATGCTCATCATTAAATAAAACATTAAATTGTATGTTTCTTTCATCGACTTTTGAAAAGGTTAACTCTCCCGTTTGATAAGGTCCTTGCCACGCTAAAAAAGCCCCAACACCTTTAGTTTTTTCGCCAAAAACGAAATTTAAATCAGGGCTTAACATTTGAAAAACTTGCCAAGTAGGCCAATTATTTAAATCGAATAGCCAGTAATTTAATGCACTCGCAGTTGCTTCGATTTGAATTGATTTTTCTATCTTATAGTGGGTTGGTAGAAAAAAGCCTACCACCAAAATGAGTATGATAAGTAGGGTGAAAAGTCTTAAAATTGATTTTAACAGCACGTTTTTTTATGTCCCATAATCATTGTCATTTTTCAAGTTAAGATGTTGATTTGTATTAACTACGTTCCGATTGCTGGAAAAAAAGTCTCGTTATAGAAAAAAAATTAACAGAGAGTAAAGTTATCCGCTTTTTTTTAGCTAGTTTCAACTATAATGATTGCAGATAATCTTTATCTATCATATTAATATACTCACTACTAATGCTTGCAGTGCTCGAATAAAAGAATGTTATTCGTCATTATCACCTAGGAGCTCTATGACTCAGACTGAACAAGAAGGGTTTTTGTTTTTAAGCGAAGATGAACCTGAGCAAGAAATCCTGCATTCTGAGTACTGGGATGTTTTGATTGTTGATGACGATCCTGAAATTCACTCTGTGACCCAACTTGCCTTATCTGGCGTACTATTTTGGGATAAGCCATTACGTTTTCATCATGCTTATTCTGGTAAAGAGGCGGTTGAATACCTGAGTTCTAACCATGAAATTGCTGTTGTGTTGCTTGATGTGGTGATGGAAACCGATGATGCCGGTTTATGCGCAGTAAAAAAAATCCGCGATCAACTTCATAATCATAATATTCGCATTATTTTACGAACTGGCCAACCAGGTTACGCCCCAGAAGAAAGTATTATTCGCCAATACGATATTAATGACTACAAAACTAAAACTGAGCTTACCCGCAGTAAATTAGTCACTTCGTTAATTACAGCCATTCGATCTTTTCAACAATTACGCGAAATGGCAAAACAAAGTAATGGTTTAAAAGATGTTATTACTGCCTCTAAAGCAATTTTAGGTATCAGCGATATCAAAGACTTCTCTAAGGCTGTTATTACGCAGCTTGCTGAGGTGCTTGGTTGTGAGCCTTCAGGTGTTTTGTGTGGGGTACTCGACAGTGAAGATAAAGTCAGTGTGCTTGGCGGTTCTCTTGAATACAGCTCCTATTTTGATTTAGGTATTGAGCAGCTAGATAATGGCCGAATTATTCATCAAGTACAGCAATGTTTAACGCAGCGCGCACATCAACAAACTGATCACGATATTACTTTTTTAGCGCCTTGCAGTGGCCGTAACGCAGCTATTTACCTTGAACTACATGAAAAATTGACCGACTCCCAATTACAGTTTGCAGAGATTTTCCTTACTAATGTGTCAGTGGGTTTTGATAATGTAAAATTGATTGATCGCTTAAAAGATGCAGCATATACAGATAGTTTGACTGGGCTTTCTAATCGCACTGATTTTGTTGAGCAAATAGGAACTTTTGCTGCCAGAAAAGGGCGTAATCATCGTCTTTATTTGATCGACATTGAAAAATTTTCTGATATAAACAATGGATTAGGGCAGGATGTAGGCAATATGCTGCTGCAAGCAGTTTCTAGTCGATTGCAGGCTGAATTACCGTCCGCTCAAATTATAGCGCGTATCGGTGCAGATGTATTTGCAATTGTTATTGAACGTAACGTGACTTCGCCGCAGTACATCAATCAGCTGTTAAGTTTACCATTTAGAGCAGGTGAGCATCTTTTACCTATAAACTTTAGTTTGGGAATATGTGAAGAGGAATATTTTGATCCTTCAGGTTTGCAAACATTAAAAACTGGTTATATAGCACTGAATCTTGCAAAAAGTCAGTCGCAGTTTAATTACGAATTTTACTTGCCTGAAATGGAAGAAAAAATGACTTGGCGTTTGGGTATTATTCGTCAATTACGTCAAGACTTCTCCGAAGGGAAACTCCAAGTGTGGTATCAACCACAAATCGATTTAGCGACTAAAAAAGTGATTGGTTGCGAAGCATTATTGCGCTGGCCAACCGATGATGGTCAATTTATATCCCCTGTTGTATTTGTCCCATTAGCCGAGTACTCGGGCCTGATTGTTGATATCGGTCAATGGGTATTAGCACAAGCCTGCCAACAGCAAAAAGAGTTAGAAGCACTTGGGTATAAAATCCGGATGGCGGTAAATGTGTCTGTACCACAATTTCGCAATATTGATTTTGTTAAACAAGTTAAACAGACAATTGCAGAGCATAAAGTTGAACCGGGTTTTATTGAATTAGAAGTCACGGAAAGTATAGTAATGGACGACCCTACCGCAGTCATTGCGGTATTAACTGAATTAAAATCATTAGGAATTGAAATTGCGATTGACGATTTTGGTACTGGTTTTTCATCATTAAGTTACTTACAAAAGCTACCGCTAGATCGGATTAAAATCGATCGCGCTTTTATTAAAGATATCCCTAATGAAGACGCCGAAGCCATTGCTGAATTAATCATTGCACTAGGCAAAAAAATGAAACTTCATACTATTGCCGAAGGTATAGAAACCCAAGCCCAAGCAGATTATTTAATTAAAGCTGGATGTGAAGAAGCGCAAGGTTTTATGTATTCAAAACCACTCCCGAGTAGAGAATTAGTGCAGTTTTTACAAAATTATTTACATTAATAACCCTACTTTTTGGTTGTTATTTGTTCGATTTCATTTGTAACTAAACTCAGGTATAATTCCCGCCCTTAATTTCATTCTTATCATTCCTACGCAAGTTTAGACGGATTTTTCTTTTCACTTTCATTTTATGGATGAAGCGTGCACTAGGCTAAGATAGATGGATCACTGAATTTTTGTTTTGTCTCTGAGGCTTTAATATGGCAGCGCTAACTGCTGAACGCGGACTTTTTTCTTATCCAAAATACTGGGCAGAGTGCTATGGCACCGCCGATTTCTTACCTACAACCCGCGCAGAAATGGATGCTTTAGGCTGGGACAGCTGTGATATTATTATCATTTCAGGCGATGCTTATGTTGACCACCCAAGCTTTGGTATGGCGGTCATTGGCCGTGTGCTTGAGTCTCAGGGATTCAGAGTTGGGATTATTGCGCAGCCAGATTGGAACAGCAAAGATGCGTTTATGAGTTTAGGTAAACCGAATTTGTTTTACGGTGTGAGTGCCGGAAATATGGATTCGATGATTAATCGCTATACGGCTGAAAAGCGTATGCGTCATGATGATGCTTATACGCCAGGTAACGTCGGTGGTAAGCGCCCTGATCGTGCTGTATTGGTTTATACCCAACGCTGTAAAGAAGCTTACAAAGATGTACCGGTTGTAATTGGTGGCATTGAGGCAAGTTTGCGCCGTATTGCTCATTATGATTATTGGTCTGAGAAAGTACGCCGCAGCATCATTTTTGATGCCAAAGCTGACATCCTCATTTACGGTAATGCTGAACGTCCATTAGTTGAAGTTGCACATCGTATTGCAGCGGGTGAAACAATTGCCGATATTCAAGATGTACGTGGTACTGCGGTTATTCGTAAAGAACCTTTACCTGGTTGGCGCGGTGCAGATTCAACCGCTATCGATAAAATCGGTAAAATAGATCCAATCCCAAATCCTTATGGTGCTGACGATGTGGGCTGTAGCAAATCTGAATTTAAACAAGCGGGCATTGATTTGCAGGCTGAGGCTGCCAAGCCTATAGTTGTGCAGCCTGCACGGCCAAAACCATGGGAAAAAACTTACGTTAAACTACCTGCCTTTGAGCAAGTGAGTGTTAATAAGCCTTTATATGCGCATGCTTCGCGTATTTTACATCAAGAAACTAACCCTGGTTGTGCGAGGGCATTATTTCAACGGCATGGCGATCGCTCTGTATGGGTTAATCCGCCTGCGTTTCCGCTTGAAACGCAAGAGATGGATGGTGTTTTTGGACTGCCATATCAACGAGTGCCGCACCCAAGTTATGGCGATGCTAAAATTCCAGCGTATGACATGATTAAAACCTCTGTAAATATCATGCGTGGCTGTTTTGGTGGTTGTAGTTTTTGCTCTATTACTGAGCATGAAGGGCGCATAATTCAAAGCCGTTCACACGAATCAATTATTAATGAAATCGAGCAAATCCGCGATAAAGTGCCTGGATTCACCGGCGTTATTTCTGATTTGGGTGGCCCTACAGCAAACATGTACAAGTTACGCTGTAAAAGTGAAAAAGCCGAAAGTACCTGTCGTCGTTTGTCATGTGTTTACCCTGATATTTGTAATCACATGGATACAGATCATACGCCAACCATTGATTTATATCGTAAAGCGCGTGATGTAAAAGGAATTAAAAAAATCTTGATTGCATCGGGTGTACGTTATGATTTAGCCGTACAAGACCCTCGTTATGTTAAAGAGCTTGTGACTCATCATGTTGGCGGTTATTTAAAAATAGCACCAGAGCATACTGAAGATGGGCCATTGTCAAAAATGATGAAGCCAGGCATGGGAGCGTACGATGAATTTAAAGCTTTGTTTGATAAGTATTCGAAAGAAGCGGGTAAAAAGCAGTATTTAATTCCTTATTTTATTTCGGCGCATCCCGGTACAACCGATCTAGATATGGTGAACATGGCACTTTGGCTTAAATCGAATGATTTTAAGCTCGATCAAGTACAAAATTTTTATCCATCACCAATGGCAAATGCGACCACGATTTATCATACCGAAATGAACTCGTTGCGTAATATTAAAAATAATACGGATATTGTTGCAGTGCCAAAAGGTGCGAGGCAGCGTCGTTTGCATAAAGCAATTTTACGTTACCATGACCCTGCAGGCTGGCCGATGATCCGTGACGCATTGCGCGCTATGGGAATGGCTAAGTTAATTGGCAAAGGGCCAAATTGTTTAGTGCCAGAAGAAGGGCGTGATGAATTAAAAACCTTAGCTAAAAAAGGTGGCGTGAGTAAAGGCAAGCCAGCTTTAACTCGCCATACTGGTTTTAGCCAGTTTAAAAAGGCGAATACCAAACCGAGAGTAGGTGATAACCGCCAGCGTGCAAAATAAGCTTACTATTTTGGTTTATAAATATGAGTTCAATAAAAAATGCCGCAGATGCGGCATTTTTTATTGTTGTTTGTTAAGCGTTTTATTCTTCTATAAACGCTTCACCTTGTGTCATCCATTGCGGTGCAGGCAAGCCTTTTAGATGATGATCAAAGTATTCCATCATTCGAATTGAGAAATCGACTTGATTTGGAAATTTCTTTAAGTGGTGCGGTTCTCCTTCATATTGTAAAAAAATCACATCTTTTTGAGCACGGCGCAGGGCCAAATAGTACTGAACACCTTCATGCCAAGGTACAGCGTCATCTTTATCACCAAACATAATTAAAATGGGAGTATTCACTTTGTCGGCAAAAAACACCGGTGAGTTTTCAATGTATAAGTCACGGGCTTCAAACAGGTTTTTACCAATGCGGCTTTGGCCGGTTTCGTATTGGAATTGGCGCGCCAAACCTGATTTTAAACGAATGCCGCTATAGGCACTGGTCATATTGGAGACTGGTGCCCCTGAAACCACTGCTTTAAACATATCTGTTTGAGTGATCATAAACGCACTTTGATAGCCCGCCCATGAATGACCTTGCAAGCCAATTTTATCCGGATGAGCAACTCCAATATCAATTAATTTTTGTGCGGCATTAATCATAGTTTGAGTTGATGATTTACCTGGATGACCAATTTCAAAACGAATATCGGGCAAAAAGATCGCATACCCATTTGAAGTAAACATTGGCAGGTTTGGTCTATGGTTTAACTCCATTGCTGGAAAGTCATACATGCGTTGACTCATATAACGGTAAAAATAAACCACAACAGGTACTTTATCGCCTTTTTTATAGCCAGCAGGTTTAATCAGTACACCTTGTAAATCTTCACCGTCATAGCCTTTATATTGTACTAGTTCAGGCTGTGCGCCCCAGGCAAAGTTTTTAAGTTGTGGGTTTAGATTGGTCACCTTTTTTGGCTTTTTAAATGAAACGTCAGTTTGCCAAAGGTCGGGAAATTGTTGGTAGCTTTGCTTGGTAAATAGCAGGCGGTCGCTATTTTTAGCTTTATCAACGAGATCAAAACGTTGCTTACCTTTTAATGTGGTTTTTACGGTTGAGGTCGTAAAATCGAATGTGGCAACAGCGGTTTCTTTATTAACGGTATTATGCGCACTTAAAAATAAAGGTTGTTTAGGGTCTATTCCCACTTGGCGTTTGTCTAGAGTCACGGCTCGATATTGGGTTTTAGTTTCTGCACCTTGTGTTAGGCGAGTTGCCTGCATAGTCGAGACATCAAACGCCCAAATGTCGAACTTGCTATACACCAATACCGCACTGCTGTCGGCAAGCCAACCAGCAAAACCATAGCCAGGTGTTGGCGTTGGGTAATCATGCTGGTCGTCAGCAAACACTGCTTTAATGGCCTGTGTTAGCGGTTTGGTTTGGTTGGTCGTTAAGTTTTTAAGTTGAACCGCTCCATCTAAAAAATAAGCCGCATATTGGCCATTTGGTGCTAAGGTGGGGGTTTCGCGGCTTTGTTTTACAATTAACTTGCTATTACCTGTGGCGACATCAATCGCGTAGTAATCGGCATAAAAGCCATCATACATAACTTTGTTTAGATAAGGCGTATTACTAGAGCCAAGTAAAAATGACTTTTCAGTGTGGATTTTTAAATCTTCAATCTCAGGCGTGCTTAACTGTACAACATTGCGGCTATTGTAATGGTAAACAGCTTGGTAATGGCGGTACTTATTTTCTTCATTCCACTGTATTTGCTCGCGAGTTTTAATTTGTGGATTTTGGTGGTGCCATACTTTAAGGCCTTTATGGGCACGAATAGTATCAAAGTCGCGTAAATCTTCGGTTGTTTTATATTTTTTATCTGCAATTTTTGCATCAAGTGCTGGGCGGTTTTCAAAATAAAGGCGTTCACCTTGCTCTGACCATTCAAGCTTGGCTGTTTTGCCCGTAAACCATTGCTCATTATTGCTGTTAATGGTGGTCAATCTATTGCTTGGCTGTTGCCATAAATAAAGCTGGTGGCTGCGACGTCTTGCGTCATTATTTACATAGTTACCCGCATAAAATGCAACGGTATTTTCATTTGGATGCCAGCTAATTTTGGTGGCGCTTATTCCAGGCTCAGTCATTATTGGGCTCTGGCTGATGCTTTTGGCTAATGAAAGGTAAGAAATCGCATTTTGCGCTCCATCTTTATAAACTTGGCTGATTAACATGCCTGCACTTTGGTGAGCAAAATCATAGCTTAATACACCATCAAATAGTTGTTCTTGCGCTGTTGCAAGTTTTATTATTTTAAGTGGCAATGCTGTATCTTTTTTATCGGGTTTAATGGCGCTTTTTGGGGCTGTTTCGCTATCAACAGCACTTAGTTCGTAATCATCTTTGCTGTCGTTGTCTTCTTTTTCGGTTTTTTCGTCTGGTTTATCTTGGCGAAATGCTAGCCATTGACCATCATCAGATAATTGAAAATCTTTTACTTCATCAAATCGGAGTTGTTGTTTCGTTTGGGTATTAACGAGTGCTAAATTATTGCGAAGTTTTTTTTTCTCTTTTTTGGTTGCGCTTTCAGAAGTTAATAAATCAGGTTTAGCGATAAATGCGACCCAAAGCCCATTTTTACTAAATTGTGGTTTAGTACCATTCTCGATAGATGCAAGGGTCTTGTTGCTGTTTAAATCGTACAAAAGCCCTTTAGGGTCGCCTCGGTAGGGCGTAGCTGATAACGCTAAAAATCGACCATCCTCTGTGAGCTGAGTATTTTGTGCTGTTTTAAAATCAAAGACATCGGTAAAGGTTAAGTTTTGACTTGCAAAAATGGGCGTCGAAAAACTCGTTATGACTGCAACGGTAAGTGTCGAAAGCACTTTATTCATTTTTAGTTACCATGTTAAAGCGAAAGGGCTATTGAGTTAAACATATCAAGGAGTTAACCGAGCATAGAAACATTAACGATAAGTGGCAATTATTTAAGATGAAGAGAGGAAAACGTGGCGTTTAAAGTGGCAAACAGGGTTCGCCACTTTAAAAATTTTATTGCCAAGCAAGAGATAGCATTGACCACTGACTTTCAAATTGATGGCTAGGTTTGATTTTAAAATCAGAGCGTACAAATTGATTCATTCGGCCTTCAACATAGGCGAGTAATAAATTAGCTAGATGCGCTTCTTCAATGCTGAAGGTTTTGCCTTCGCGGAGTTTACGTTCGCGCAGCACTTGCTTCAATTGAGTTTCGAGCTTTTCGAATAAACTTTGAATGCGATCTCGTAATCGCTCTTGCTCACCCTGTAGGGCATCACCGGTTAAAATACGAGTGATCCCTGGATTTTTTTCTGAAAAGGTTAAGAGTAAACCTAAAATATTGTAGATGCGGCCTTGGGTATCTTTTTCATTATCTAAAATGATATTGATGCGAGATAATAATGTATCTTCAATAAATTCAATTAAGCCTTCAAACATTCGTGCTTTACTTGGAAAATGACGATAAAGCGCGGCTTCAGATACACCGACTTCAGCTGCTAGTTTAGCTGTGGTGATCCTCTGTCCTGGGCTGGTTTCGAGCATTTGCGCTAAGGCTTGTAAAATTTGCTCTTTGCGATTGCTACGCTTATTTGCAGGCATGGTTTATCCCTTACTTCTTATAATTATGTTTTTGCGCTTGGCTTTTTGTCACTGCATGGTAATTGTTTATGCTTGTGGTTTCCAGCCTTGTTTTACGCATCAATTTAGTTGTTTTGTCGCTCGAATATTGTCTTTATAATTGATACAGCTAGTATTTCTTTACTTTGAACGGGTAAATCTAACTGACCATTTTGCCAGTAAATTGTTAAGGCATTATGATCAGAATTAAAGCCAATGCCTTGCTGTGATACATCGTTTGCGCAAATCAAATCAAGGTTTTTGTTGATGAGCTTACCTTGGGCATATTGCGCTACATTTTGCGTTTCTGCAGCAAAACCCACGGTAAATGGCCTGTGTGATTTTAAAGCCGCGACATCTGCAATGATGTCTGGGTTTTTGACCAGGGTTAATGTCAGGTTATCGCCTTGTTTTTTTATCTTTTGGCTTTGAATATCGGCAGCGCGGTAATCAGCAACGGCTGCACAGCCAATAAATACATCTGATTCTACTGCGAGCGTTAAGGCCGCTTGATGCATTTCAAGCGCACTTTCTACTGCTATTTTATGGACACCATCAGGAGTTTTGAGGGTAACGGGCCCTGAAATTAAATTAACCTTAGCACCTAATGATACTGCAGCTGCTGCAAGTGCATAGCCCATTTTTCCTGAACTATGATTGCTAATAAAGCGTACCGGGTCGAGCGCTTCTCGTGTCGGACCAGCGGTAATTGTAATTGTTTTGCCAGCAAAAAGGGGTTGTTCTGCATGACTTATTTCTATCTCACTTATTAATGCTGGACGATTGAGTAAATCGTTACACAAGCTCACAAGTTCTGCGGGTTCTAACATTCTACCAGCACCTACATCACCACAAGCTTGTACGCCACTGGCAGGGCCCCAAATATGAATACCTCTAGCTGCAAGCGTTGTTAAGTTAGCTTGTGTGGCTGCATGAGCGTACATTTGTTGATTCATTGCCGGTGCAATAGCAACAAGGCTAGGAGTAGCCAATAATAATGTCGTGAGCAGGTCATCAGCCATGCCTTGGCTCATTTTTGCGATGATATTTGCTGTTGCGGGGGCTACTAAAATAAGATCTGCCCATTTAGCGAATTCAATATGGCCCATTGCCGCTTCGGCATTCGGGTCGAGTAAGCTGTCTGAAACAGGCTGCCCTGAAACTGCTTGCATCGTAAGCGGGGTAATAAATGCTTGCGCAGAATGTGTCATAACCACTTTTACATCGTGACCATGATCTTTTAAACGGCGAACTAATTCAGCGCATTTATAGGCAGCAATGCCCCCAGAGATAGCAAGTAATATTTTTTTATTGGCCATAAATTGACTCACTGTAGAGTGACTGCGGATTAGCGAACCGCGTATTGAAAACGTGTGTCGCAATATTACGTTTGCTTGCGACAGCAAGCAAATTTATCACTACAATTTAAGTTAAGTGCAATCACCAAGGATGGAATTATGCAAATCTCATTGATGGCGGCAGAGCTCAGGCCGCGTGAAAAATTGTTGAAATTAGGCGCCGAAGCGCTCAGTGACGCAGAGTTGTTAGCCATATTTTTACGAACTGGGATCCCAGGAATGAATGCCATTGAATTGGCCGAGCATGTACTTGATACCCATCATTCACTTAATCAGCTCTTTAGTGCTTCGTTATTAGAATTTAGCCAAGTTAAAGGGCTCGGTGCGGCAAAGTATGCACAGTTACAAGCAGTACTTGAACTGAGTAAGCGTTTTTTACATGAGTCTTGCCAGCGCGATACCGTATTCAATTCTCCTACCCATGTCCGAGATTATTTGGCGTTAGAATTAAAATCGCGGCAGCAAGAAGTCTTTATGGTATTGTTTTTAGATAATCAAAACCGTTTGATTTGCCAGAAGATTTTGTTTTATGGCACCATCAATGCTGCCGCTGTTTACCCAAGAGAGGTGGTCAAAGAAGTGCTTAAAATGAACGCTAATGCGGTGATATTTGCACACAACCACCCATCTGGAATTGCAGAGCCTAGCCAGGCAGATCAGGTAATTACACGTAAATTAACTCAGGCATTATCACTAATTGATGTTGCCGTACTTGATCATCTGATTGTGGGTGGAAATCAAGTGGTTTCGTTTGCGGAGCGAGGTTTACTTTAGGCATCTCATAGCAAGAATAAATAATAAAATAACACTTAATTGATAATTAACTGATTTAGTAGATATTAATCTTATTGAAAATGATTGTCATTTAGACTAAAATTCATCTCAGATATTAATCTTGCTGAGAACCTAAATGTACGTTTGTATTTGCCACGCTGTAACAGACAAAAAAATTACCCAAGCTGTTGCTGAGGGTGTTGAGTCAATGCGTCAATTACGACATTGTTTAGGTGTAGGTAGCCAATGCGGAAAATGCGTTTGCCATGCTCAACAAGTATTAATGGAAGCGCAACAGGTCAAAATTAGTTTTCAGTTGCAAAGAGAGGTGGCTTAGCCACTTTTTTTATCGTGTTGATAAAATATATCGGACTACCAAGCCAAGTATTTTGAAGTTATAACCCACTTCAAATGAGAACAAAAACCTCACTGCTGCTTTTTTAAGCATGAAAATGACTCTAAAAGTTAGCCGAACAGCCTATTTTACTCTTTTTTGCAAATTAGTTTAAATTAACTGCAGTTTTTGCTTTCACTTCGGCAATTGGATCACTATAATTGGCCGCTATCAAATTTACACATATGAGCGTCGATAGATCTCTTTCCTTGATCTTTGCCTGTATTTGCTATATAAAGAGCGCCCTTCGATTTATCTCGGGGCATAATACGTTTAAGGCCTAAGGGAAATCTAGCTCGAGCAAAGTTTTTGGAGATATATAGACATGTCTAAAGTATGTCAAGTTACAGGTAAGCGTCCAGCGGTTGGTAACAATCGTTCACACGCACTAAATGCAACTAAACGTCGTTTCCTACCTAACCTACAAACTCACCGTTTTTGGGTTGAAAGCGAAAACCGTTTCGTTAAACTACGTCTTACTACTAAAGGTATGCGTATTATTGATAAAAAAGGCATTGATGCGGTACTTACCGAAATCCGTGCTCGTGGCGAAAAAATTTAAGGAGATTGAGTCATGCGTGATAAAATCCGTTTAGTTTCTACTGCTGGTACTGGTTATTTCTACACTACCGACAAAAACAAGCGTACTATGCCGGAAAAAATGGAGATCAAAAAGTTTGATCCAAAAATCCGTCAACACGTTCTTTTCAAAGAAGCTAAAATCAAGTAATTGATTTTTCTTTGAAAGAAAAACCTAGCTTCGGCTAGGTTTTTTTTTGCCTGTAATATAATAATGCTGATAATAGGTACGAAGATAGTTAAGTATTTATATCTGGAGTCGATAAGAATTAATCTTCACGGCGTGAGATGATAAATAATGTTGATTTCTGAGCGTTTAAATACACTAGAACTAACAATAAAAAGTAGTCAGGATGTTAATGATAAGCCTGCCACAGTGCAAACGAGTGAGACTCGGCAGTTAGAGGAGGATAAGGTTGATATCTCTGAGGAAGCACTAGCGGCTAGCGCGAATGAAAAAAATGACAAACCAACGTTACCCGCGCATATTCAAGCCATAGTCGACCAAGTTAAAAAGTTAAAGCAAATGCTTGAAGAGGCAAAGACGATTTTGCTTAATCTGTCACAAAATAATCAACTCACTGATGAGCAAAAGTCAGTGTTATTAAAGCAAAAACAAAGTGAAGTATTAAGTTTGCAAGGCGCAGTGCAAATTGCGGTATCAGCGTTACGTGATGCTTTAAAAGAAGCGGGTATCAGCGACCCAAGTCTAATTTTAGACGCTTTGAGTTAGCCCTTTACAGTTAAGCCCTCCCTATTTACCGTAACTTAGTTGCTTTTTATTGTCTTTCCTCTTTATGATGCTGGAATATAGTTACTTTTTCGATAAAGGTACGACAGATGATAAAGGTTAAATTACTCGGTATTGCGGCGGCTGCGCTATTGCTAAATGCTTGTTCAGATGATGCAGGTAAAGTAAGTTTGGGGATGTTCACCACTAAAGATGTGATCATTAAAGCTAAAACAGATCCTAAACTACCTGGCGTAACGTGTCATATTAGTCATGTTGAAGCGAATTTAGATTTCGCAGATCCTTCAGATATGTCGATTGCATGTCGACAAACAGGTTCTATCACGGCTGAGCAAATGGCTCAGATTGATTTTTCAAAAGATGGCGAAATCGTATTTAAAGAATCTAAAAGTATTTTATTTAAAACCCTTAAAGTACGTCGAATTTATGATCCTGAACATAAGACTTTGATGTATTTATCTTATTCGACAAAAGAAACCACAGGCAGTCACCATCACGCATTATCAACCGTGCCACTTTACAATACTGATGCATGGCAATGGGCGCAGGCTCATGAAATCGGCCTTAAAAAGTAGCGATGAAATGAAGATGTTAGCATTATTAAAAGAAAAGTTAGCTGGTAAGCCTTTGTTGCCAGATAACGAAGCACAATGGATTATCGATACCTTTATTTGGGCGTTTGAACATTTTGATGGGCAGTATTTTGTTGAGCAAAGTAAAGTCGTATTGCCGACCAATGAATTTTTTCCTGGTCAAGTGAGTTCAATATCGGCAATGGCTCAGCAAGTTTTTCATCAAGTGGTGGGTTTTGCGGGGATGCAAAATTGGCCAATACAACTTGTTGCACCGCAGCAGTTAAGTGGGGCTCATTTTCCAACGTTTAAATTTGTAGGTCAAAGTCGCGGGCAATTTGCTCAGTTGGTACAGCCTGTGACTCAGCCGATTTTAATCTCATTTAATCCTGCTCAAATCAATCAGCCGCAAGATTTAGTCGCCAGTTTTGCTCAAGCGTTGGCGATGATTTTAATCAAACAAAAAGGCGTATTACCTCCTGGTGGAGAGGCATTTTTACCTCAAGCGACCGATTTGTTGGCACATTTTTTAGGCTTTGGTGTGATGCTCACTAATACGGCTTATCAATTTAGAGGTGGATGTGGCTCTTGTTATAATCCGTATGCTAATCGACAAGCGGCATTACCAGAAACCGAAAATCTTATGTGTTTGGCGTTGGTGAGCACCTTAAAAGGTGCTGATAGACACAAAATATCGGCTCAGCTTAAGCCTCATTTGCGCAGCCAATATAAAAAAGCAATGAAACAAATGGCTGAACACTTAGCGTTAAGTCCTGAGCCAGTCTTGTTGGCTCTGCTTGAAAAGGCTGGGAAATAATGGCTTATTTAGATGAGTTTATTCTTATTGCTTTGGCGCATTTTTTTGCGGTTGCAAGCCCTGGACCTGACTTTGCGATTATTTTAAAACAAAGCATTAGCTATGGTAGGCGTAATGCGCTGTTTGCCAGTGCAGGTGTGGGGCTTGGGATATTAGTGCACGTAACCTATTGTTTGCTCGGGGTTGCACTTATTATTGCTCAGTCTGAAACCTTATTTAATTGGCTTAAATATTTAGCAGCAGCTTATTTGGCGTATATGGCATTTCAAGCATTGCAAGCAAAACCAGCCAATGGTGAAGTGCAAAAAATGTCGACTCATTTGAGTGATGAGCCTGTGAGTCGCTCTTTTTCTAAAGGGTTTTTAACCAACGCACTTAACCCAAAAGCAACATTATTCTTTTTGTCATTATTTACCATAGTTATAGATCCGAATACGCCAAGCTTAGTGCAAGCAGGTTATGGTGTGTATATGGCACTTGCGACTTGGGTATGGTTTTCATTTTTATCGTTAATTTTATCTAAAACCCAAGTGCGGGCATTTTTCTTAAAAAGTGGTCATTGGTTTGACCGTGGTATTGGCATCGT
Source organism: Pseudoalteromonas tunicata (assembly GCF_002310815.1). Lineage (NCBI taxonomy): Bacteria > Pseudomonadati > Pseudomonadota > Gammaproteobacteria > Alteromonadales > Pseudoalteromonadaceae > Pseudoalteromonas > Pseudoalteromonas tunicata. The sequence goes on from NZ_CP011032.1 coordinate 734,564, forward strand.
ATTATTAATTTTAGCCGTGCGGGTGGTATTGCTATGACAGTTTATTTTAACTTGGCTTATGGCTCTAATATGTCGAGTAATCGTTTGTTGGCGCGTTTACCAAAAGCAAAACGTATTGGGGTCGCAATGGTAGAAGGTTATAAGTTGGCGTACCACAAAAAGGGTTTTGATGACTCAGGCAAATGCGATGCCTATTATACTGGTGATAAAAACGATATTTTATTGGGCGTGTTATATCAAATTACAGCTGAAGAAAAGGCGATTTTGGATCAAATAGAAGGCCCGCGATATTCAATTTGCAATTTAACGGTAAAGCATGAAAGTGGTGAGCATTTTGATGCATATTGTTATGTTGCCAATACGTTAGATCACAGCTTACTGCCTTATGATTGGTATTTACAGCATGTAATAGCTGGCGCTAAAGAGGCGCAATTACCTGAGCATTACGTTACAAAAATATGCCAGCAAGTTACACAAGTTGACCCAGATTCAGAGCGTTCGCAACGTGAGTTTTTGATCCATAAAAAATAACTGTTAACCTAATAAACTTGAGTTTTCGATAATAAATCTATTCAGACCGCTATTTTCAAGGCTAAGCGTAATTCGCCTTGATACTGTTGAAAGCTTCTGGCCAAAGAAAAACGTAGATATTTACTTTTCATTCACTGTGTTAGTAAATCTTTTATCTGGAATTTAGGTTAATAAAAAAATATAAAAGGGAAATCAATGAAATTAACATCATTAGCCACGGCAATCGGGTTAAGTATTGCCTCATTTTCATCATTTGCAGCAGTCGATACCGTCAAAATAGAAAAAATAATAAATGCTTCGATGGCACGTTTTGATGTACCGGGTATGGCTGTTGCCATTGTTGAAAATGATAAAGTTGTACTTGCCAAAGGATTTGGGGTTAGCCATTTAGATACCAAAAAGGCGGTAACAAAAGACACATTATTTGGTATTGCGTCAAATACTAAAGCTTTTACTAGCGCCGCGTTAGCGATGTTGATTGAGCAAGGAAAGCTCAGTTGGGATGATAGAGTTATTGATCATTTACCTGAGTTTCGTTTAGCTGACCCTTATGTGACCCGTGAAATGCGAATTCGCGATTTATTAAGCCATCGCAGTGGGTTAGGTTTAGGCGCTGGGGATTTAATGATTTGGCCTGATACCGACAAAGAAGTAAGTGATATTCTAGCTGGTTTACAATACTTAAAACCAGATTCAAGCTTTCGCAGCCAATATGCTTACAACAATTTGATGTTTGTCACCGCAGGTGAAGTAGTTGCACGTGTATCGGGTATGTCATGGAATGATTTTATTGAGCAAAAAATCTTAGCGCCACTTGAAATGAGCCATTCAAAAGCAGGTTTTTCTCGGATCCCAAAAAGTAATGATAATTGGGCTACGGGCCATATTCCGTTGGATGGCAAACTGACACCATTTTTTGTTAATTACTTAGAAGATTTTCGTGGCGCAGGTGCAATTGCATCAAGTGTTGCTGATATGAGCCATTGGTTACGTTTACAGCTTAACGAAGGTAAATTGCCAAATGGTGAAGCGCTCTTTAGCGAAAAGTCACAACAAGAAATGTGGCATTTGCATATTACGAGTAAAGCATCGAGCAAAGCGTTTGACGCTTATCGTCAGCAGTTTAGAGGTTATGGCTTAGGTTGGAGCATTGAAGATTACCAAGGTTATAAAAAAATGTCTCATGGCGGTGGTATTCTAGGCATGGTGTCACAAGTCACCTTGTTGCCTGAAAAAGAGCTCGGCATTGTGATCTTATCAAACCAACAAGCATTTGGTGCACTCTCGGCAATCAGTCATGAAATACTCGAAGATGCATTAAAGCTTGAGGATAAAGATTGGGTCGAAGACCTGGCAACAAAACATTTTGAGGGCAAAGAAAAAGCCTACAAAACGCAAGCACTTGCTGAGGTTGCTGATAAACAGGCGGCATTGCCAAATAACGTGTACGCCAACAATTATCGTGATGATTGGTATGGCGATATAAACATTACAGAGCAAGATAATAGCTTACGCATTGATTTTACCCATACCAAGCGACTTAAAGGTGTTTTAGAACATTACAATGGCAATACTTTTGTAGTGCGCTGGGATGAGAAGTTGCTTGAAGCCGATGCCTATATTGAATTTAATGTTAAAGGCAATAATGTGGTTGAAAGTGCGACCATGCACGCAGTTGCACCCGCTGTGACTGATTTTAGCTTCGATTTCCATAATTTATTACTAAAACCGGTTAAGCAAGCTGCTGATAAATAAGTCTTCGCTTTAAAATCGACCAAAGTAGCAAAGCAGTTAAAGACTCGCTTTGCTACTATAACCCTTCAAAGCAAGGTTATTGTGAACTTGTAACTTCATTTGGTATTTTTATGCGCACAGCCATTATTGCCCATCCCGCTTGTCGAAAACATAAAATGATAGTTGATCATCCTGAATGTCCTGAGCGACTAGATGCCATTCAAGATAGGCTTGTGGCTTCTGGAGTCGATGTCACGATTGCACATAAACTTGCACCTAAAGCGACTTTAGCGCACATAGGCTTGGCGCATAGCGAACAGCATATTGCCCATATTTTGGCAACGTTACCACAAGCAGGGCTTGCTGATTTAGATGGCGATACTTGGCTGTGCCCCGAGAGCTTTTTGGCAATAGAGCGTGCTGTAGGTGCTGGAATTTTAGCGGTTGATGAAATACTGGCAGGGCAATTAGACGCCGCATTTTGTGCGATTAGGCCGCCTGGTCATCATGCAAATAAAGACAGTTCATCGGGCTTTTGTGTGGTTAATAATCTCGCAATTGCGGTTAAATACGCACAAACGTTCGGTATTAAACGCATTGCGATTTTAGATATTGATGTCCATCACGGTAACGGCACACAAGATATTTTTATCGATGATGAAAGCGTTTTATTTTGCTCGCTATTTCAGCATCCATTTTATCCAAATACCGCAGTTGAAAGTAATAATCACATTATTAATTCACCCATGTCGGCAGGCCAAGGAGCGGTTCAATTAAAAGAACTTGTAACGCAGCAATGGCTACCAAAACTCACTGATTTTAATCCTGAACTTATTTTTATTAGTGCTGGTTTTGATGCACATTTAGAAGATGATATGGGCGGGCTTGGTTTTGTTGAAGCCGATTATGTTTGGTTTACTGAACAGGTGATTGCGCTTGCAAAATTATGCCAAAGCAAAGGGATTATTTCGATGTTAGAAGGCGGATATGATTTATCTTCCTTAGGTCGAAGTGTTACTGAGCATTTAAGAGCATTTGCCCATGCTTAAACAGCGGTGAAACTTTTAAGAGGCATAACTAAAAAAAGCCAATTTTTATGTGATTGGCTTGTTAGACTTGATGTTATGTCCAATAAAACGTAGTGGATCTCATAGAGAGCTCTTTACTCTTTAAAAAAGCCAGCTTCACTTTCGGCTTGTGCCAGCATCGCTTCAATGTCTTCAATCATATCTGGTGTTACTTTTTGATCATTTCCGCTTTGAGTGGCAATTTTATGGTTTTCGGCCGCCCATTCGCCTAAATCAATTAATTGACATTGTTTAGAGCAAAAAGGGCGGTAAGGCGCATCGGGGCCCCAAATAACTTGTTTTTTACAATTTGGGCAATTTACAACTGTGCTCATTTGTTTTGTCTCAACAATAATAATGGCGTTAGTTTAACTGTTCACTTTGTTGATGCAAGCCTTGAGTGAATTAGAAACTCGTGACGCGGTTTATTTCGGCTAAACTGGTGATCCCTTTGGCGGCTTTGCGCAGGCCTGATAGGCGTAAATTATTAAATCCTTGCTCTTTGGACTTTTGTGCAATTTCGAGCGAGTTACCGCCACGCATAATAATTTGTGCTATTTCTGGAGTAATTTGCATTACCTCGTAAATACCCACCCGACCTTTGTAACCTTCGGTACAAAGCTCGCAACCATTTGCTTTAAAAAGGGTGAGTTCTTTACTTTGCTGCTCAGAAAAGCCCTGACGAATAAGTTCTTGTTCTGGTAACTCTTCTGGTTGCTTGCAATTGTTGCATAAGCGCCGAGCAAGACGCTGGGCAATAATAAGGGTTACAGAACTGGCGACGTTATACGCTGGCACGCCCATGTTTAGCAAGCGGGTGAGCGTTTCGGGCGCTGAGTTCGTATGTAGGGTTGAAAGCACTAGATGGCCCGTTTGCGCCGCTTTAATTGATATTTCAGCCGTTTCGAGGTCGCGAATTTCCCCAACCATAACGACATCGGGATCTTGGCGTAAAAATGCCCGTAAAGCATTGGCAAAGGTCATATCGGCACGCGCATTAATTTGCACCTGATTAATGCCAACTAAATTGATCTCAACCGGATCTTCTGCGGTTGAAATATTGCGCTCTGGTTTATTTAAAATATTTAAGCCGGTATAAAGTGAAACGGTTTTACCTGAGCCTGTTGGACCTGTTACTAAAATCATGCCTTGAGGCTGCGCTAAGGCATTTAAGTAAAGCTCTTTTTGTTCGACTTCATAACCTAATACATCAATGCCGAGCATGGCGCTTGATGAATCTAAAATCCGCATTACGATTTTTTCACCCCAAAGGGTGGGCAAGGTAGAAACACGAAAATCGATACTTTTCTTTTTAGTGATTTTTAGTTTAATGCGGCCATCTTGTGGTTTGCGTTTTTCGGCAATATCAAGACGGGCCATAACCTTAACCCGTGCCGAAATGCGAGTTGCTAATGCTTGTGGCGGGGCCGCTACTTCATGCAAAATACCGTCAATCCGAAAGCGAATTCGGTAAGTGAATTCATAGGGTTCAAAGTGTAAATCAGACGCTCCTTTACGAATGGCATCCATTAAAATTTTATTGATATAAACAATAATAGGAGCGTCTTCTTTTTCATCGGCTACATCGTTGTCTTTGGTACCTTCGGATGTATCAATCTCAACATCACTAAACTCTTTAAACTCTTCATCACTGAGATTTAAGCCAGATGAATTATCAAGTAATTGATCAATCTTTTTCTCAAGCTCAGCAAAATCAACTACGACCACTTCGGTTTGTAAGCCAGTATTAAATTCAAAATTTTCAAAAGCATCAAAATCAGTGGGGTCGGCGGTAGCTAAAAACAGCGTACGGTTACGCTTGCTCATAGGTAATATATGATGTTTGCGGATCAGACTTTCGTTTACTAATTCGCTTGGTATATGCTGCGGGTCAAAGCTGGCTAAATCAAATAAAGGAACTTTAAATAACTCACTGCATTTGGCGGCAAATGTTTTTGTGGTGAAATCTGAGCTGCTGGTAATAAGCTCAATCACCGAGGTGCTGCTTAAACCCTTATTACTTACATCTTCAGGTGTTATGTACCCTAAGCTGATAAATTTTCGAATTAAGGGAGAGTTTAAATTCATGCCGACACTATCCAATTGATTGGTATAGTAAGTGTTGCCCAGAACGCTAATATTGCAAGTGTGATTGTTTTTTACCTAGGTGATAGCTTGCTAGCAATATATTAAAGCCAAAGATGTGCGACAGCTTTCACACCGACATTATTACATTTATGTTAGAGCGAGCAGTTTTTGGTGTAAGGCGGTTACTTGTTTTTTAGTGTGGTCTAATGCTAAAGAGTTATCGATTGTATCGTCAGCTAAGGCTTGTTTTTGCGCTCTTGGCATTTGTGCCGCAATAATGTTTTGCACTAGCTCTACGGTGCAGTTATCTCGTGTGCTGGTACGTTGTAACTGGGTTGCTACAGGCACGTCAACTAATACGCTGTGGTCGCAAAGCTCGTTTAATTTATTTTCAAATAATAGCGGTGCTACCAATAAAACATAAGGGCTAGAAGCTTGGTGTAACTGGGCTAAAATTTCGCTGCGAATAAGTGGATGCAGCAGGTTATTGAGCCATAATTTATCATCAGCTTGCGAGAAAACACGTTCACGCAGTTTTGATCTATTTAGGCTGCCATCTTGGTTTAAAAAGTCCTCACTAAAGTATTGTTTAATTGCTGCAAGTGCAGGGCTGCCAATGGCAACGACTTCGCGGGCAACAATATCGGCATCGACTAATTCAATACCAAGGGCGGCAAACATATTTGCAACAGCGCTTTTACCAGATCCTATGCCACCGGTTAAACCAATAATTTTTTTGCTTACTTTGGTTTGGTTTGATGGCATTGTTCGTTATTTCCAGATGTTAAAAAAGCAAAGTATTAGGCTAAAATCAAGCTGTAATAAGCGATTGATATTTCAGTACCCCAAAGTATCGCAACCCAACCTGCAATAGCGATATAAGGGCCAAAAGGGATTGGCGTGGCTTTGTCTTTACCTTGAATGCTGAGGAGCGTAATACCAATAACAGCGCCTACTAAACTCGACAGTAAAATAATCATCGGCAGTGCTTGCCAGCCAAGTAAGGCACCAAAGACTGCCATTAATTTAAAGTCACCATAACCCATGCCTTCTTTGCCGGTAGCGAGTTTAAACAACCAATATACCGACCAAAAACTTAAATACCCCAGTGCAGCACCAATAATGGCTTGCGCAGGCTCTATGGTCAGGCCAAATATTGAAGCCAGAAGGCCTAGCCATAACAGTGGCAAAGTGATTTGATCTGGCAGCAACATGTGGTCAATATCAATAAATATCAGTGCAATGAGCGCCCATGTAACACCAAGGTACAACACCGTTTGTTCGGTTACGCCAAGCACTGCGGCAACTGTTAAGCTTGCAACCATAGTAAGTAGTTCTATGCTCGGGTAGCGCATTGATATTGGGTTTTTGCAATACGCACATTTGCCGCGCAATATCAGCCAGCTAATTACCGGGATATTTTGCCACGCTTTAATTTTACTGCTGCATTTTGGGCAGGTTGAGGCAGGCACTGCAAGATTAAAGATGGTTGCTGGCGTTTCGGTATTGTTTGCATCGAGCTGATTTTTAGGTAGCTCGTCTTCTAACAGTAAGCGGCAATCCTGTTGCCATTCATTTTGCATCATCACAGGTAAGCGATAGATCACCACATTTAAAAAACTACCTACCGCAAGTGATACGAGGGCAATCGTTAAGTAAAAAAAACAGGCCTGTTGTTGGTAAAGCGTAATCAGCTCTTGCAGCATTAAACTATCCATTATTAAACTAGCCACCAACAATAGCGCCAAGTTGAAAGATTGGTAAGTACATGGCGACAATCAAACCACCCACTAAAACCCCTAAAATAGCCATTATTAAAGGCTCTAATAAGGTTGATAAACCATCAACGGCATCGTCGACTTCTTGCTCGTAAATAGTGGCTACTTTTGCCAGCATATCATCAAGGGCGCCCGATTCTTCACCAATGGCCACCATTTGAATCACCATGTCAGGAAAAATATTAGAATTTCGCATAGCAAAGTTCATTTGATTACCTGAACTCACTTCGGATTTAATTTCTATTATAGCGTTGCGATAAACCGCATTGCCTGAAGCGCCGGCGGCAGAGTCAAGGGCATCTACAAGTGGTACGCCAGCGGCAAAGGTGGTTGATAAAGTGCGGGCGTAGCGGGCAACCGCTGCTTTATCTAAAATTTTGCCAAGAATAGGCAGTTTTAAAATGGTGCGGTCGGTATTATCCCGCACATTTTTGCTAGCACGATGTGCTTGCCTAAAGGCATAAAAACCAGCTGCCATGCCCCCAAAAACAAGCCACCAATAATTTTGCATAAATTCAGAAATACCAATTACAAATAATGTAAATGCGGGGAGTTCAGCGCCAAAACCAGCAAAAACACTTTGAAATTGAGGGACAACAAAAATTAGCAGAATAGTGGTAACCACAAAGGCAATACTCAGCACTGCAATCGGGTATATCATGGCTTTTTTGATTTTAGATTTCAGCGCTTCCGACTTTTCTTTGTAGGTGGCAACACGGTCAAATATATTATCTAATGCACCAGATTGCTCGCCTGATGCCACTAAATCGCAATACAAGTCATCAAATAATATTGGGTGTTTACGCAAGGCATCAGAAAACGGATTACCCGCTTTTACTTCGTCTGCTATCTTGGTAATTAAGCGTTGAAGGCTTTTTTTCTCTGAACCTGAGCCAATCATGTCAATTGCTTGAATTAGCGGTACACCTGCCATTAACATGGTGGCTATTTGACGGGTTAGCACACAAATATCTTTGGCGGTAATTTTAGGTTCTGATGAAAGCCCAAGTAGTGATTTGGATTTCTTTTTTACTTTTGATGGCGTGATGTTTTGTTTGCGCAGCTGCGCTTTAACCAGTGCAATACTTTGGCCATTCATTTCGCCTTCAAGCTTTTTACCGCGGCTATTCACACCTACCCAAGTATAAGTATCAAGCGCTTTGGTGGCCGTTGATTTTTTTGCCATTATAATGTCCTTGCTCGTAGTCGCTTTTGCTTGTTGTTATCTCAGTTGAGCTTAGTATGGTTAATACGTTCTAACATTTTGCTATTAAACCTGTTTTTATGGTTGATAGCTAGTCACGCGATTTATTTCAATAATCGACGTCATACCCGATGCCGCCTTTATTAAGCCAGAACGGCGAAGATTATTCACCCCTTCGTTAGTTGCCGCTTCTGCTATTTCAAGGGAGTTACCACCGCGCATAATAATTTGCGCAATATTAGGGGTAATGGGCATCACTTCATAAATACCAACGCGGCCTTTATAGCCTTCTGTACAGTGCTCACAGCCCTTGGCTTTAAATAAGGTTAAATCGGTTAAGTCAGTTTGGGTAAAGCCAAGCTTTAATAACTCTTCAGTAGGAATATGCTCAGGCTCTTTACAGTGGCTGCATAAACGACGCGCTAGGCGCTGGGCTATAATTAAACTCACTGAACTAGCGATATTATAAGACGGCACACCCATGTTCATCAAACGAGTAAGGGTCTCTGGCGCTGAGTTGGTATGCAAAGTAGAAAGTACTAAGTGACCCGTTTGCGCGGCTTTGATGGCGATTTCGGCGGTTTCGAGATCACGAATCTCCCCCACCATGACGACATCAGGATCTTGGCGTAAAAACGCGCGCAGGGCATTAGCAAAGGTCATATCAGCACGAATATTTATTTGTACTTGGTTGATACCGGCTAAGTTAATTTCAACCGGGTCTTCTGCGGTTGAAATATTACGCTCGGGTTTATTCAGAATGTTTAAACCGGTATAAAGCGATACTGTTTTACCTGAACCCGTTGGGCCTGTAACTAAAATCATGCCTTGCGGCTGAGCAAGGGCATTCATATATAAATCTTTTTGTTTTGGCTCGTAACCTAATACATCAATGCCCAACATAGCGCTTGATGAGTCTAAAATACGCATTACAATCTTTTCGCCCCACAAAGTAGGTAAGGTCGAAACACGAAAGTCGATGCTTTTCTTTTTAGTGATTTTTAGCTTAATACGACCATCTTGTGGTTTGCGTTTTTCGGCCAAATCCATGTGCGACATGACTTTTATCCGAGCCGATATTCGGCTTTCAAGCCCGACGGGCGGATTGGCTATTTCGTGTAATACCCCATCAACCCGAAAGCGGATGCGATAAGTATGTTCATAGGGTTCAAAATGTAAGTCAGATGCACCTTTTTTAATCGCATCCATCAATATTTTATTGATATAAACAATAATCGGTGCATCGTCATCTTTATTGTTTACATCGGTAGAGAGTGATTTTTTACTATTAGTCTCTTGCTCGCCATCAACGCCTTCTAGCTCTGCTATTTGCGCATCACTAAGTTCCAGGCCATCTTGTTTATCAAATAACGACTCTATCGCAAGGTTAAGCTGCTCGTAATTGACCACTACCACTTCGGTTTGCATGCCGGTATTGAATTCGTAGTCTTCAAAGGCATCAAAGTTGGTAGGGTCAGCGCTAGCGAGATAAATTGTTTTGCCTTTTATTGCTATAGGTAAAACGTGATGTTTTTTAATTAACTTTTCATTTAAAATTTTCTCATTTGGGAGAGATTGGAAATCATAAGAGTTCAAATCAATAAATGGAACTTGAAACAATGAAGATGTTTTTTTTGCTAATTCTATAGATGTTAAGCTGGATTCTTTACAAATTATTTCAGGAATGGAGGTTTTATCAGTCTTATTTATCCCCCTAAAACTTTCTAATTCGATAACACCAATGTTACTTAATTTTCTTATTAATGGGGAGTTTAATAACATGCTTAAATATTACTCAAAGTAATTAGAAGTATTTGTTCTGAAAAGACTATTTAGCTCAGTAACTTGCTTGAAAAGGCTTAGCGAAACTAAGCCTTTAATTGATTTATCAGTAAATTATCTTGTAATCGTAATTGTACCTGTACCTGGTGCTTTAGGTGTTGCTGTTAACGTTACAGGGAATGCGGTAGGAAGTGCAGCAGGTAATATAGATTCACATGCAGTCGTGCTAGCTGTCATTGCTGTATATTCAGCTGCAGTCATAGCCATCGCTGGGTCGTGAATGCCAATAGAGATTTTGTCTGCTAGTGCTCTCGCCTGTGTTTCACAAGCATTATTTGCACCATTGATGGTATAAGCTTGATATTGTGGAATCGCAACAGCAGCCAAAATACCGATGATTGCAACTACGATCATTAATTCGATTAACGTAAAGCCTTTTTGGGCTTGTTGTTTCATTTGTTTAACTTGTTTCATGTTGTACCTCTCCTACGAGTGACATGTGGGGCTAACTTTCGGGGGGAAAGTATTATCGCGCCCCGACTTTTATAAAGTTGAGTATAGTCTTTTTTCTCTATTGAGAAAGGCAGTGCAAATAAAATCCTAAAATTTTTACTGCTCGATTTTACTCGTTTTACTGTTTACTTTAAAAACACTTAAAAATGAATTTGTTATGCTTTTGCATTGTAGCGAGACCTTAACAAACAGCCTACTCGATGTATTTTGCTTGTGTAAAGATATATTTTACAAATCATTAGCAAACTAGATTCATGTTTTAGTATTGGTTATTACATCCTGTTTCAACCAATTTCATTAGATGCTAGCATCTATTTTGTGAATTTAATAGTTAAATGTATTACAAATTAGTTACAAAAATGTATGCGGCCAATTTGAGGGAATCATTGTACACATTTTAATGTTTCCCACAATTGTTTTGCATCAACAAGTTATGATTTTATTTGTGTTCGTACCTGTTTTTTCTGTACCTAGACGAGTCTGTTAATTTATGTTTTAACAAATCGCATCGATAAGTCGATGGCATTAACATGTTTGGTGATTGCACCACTAGAGATGTAATCTACCCCTGCTTGTGAATATTCGCGCAAGGTATGAATGGTCATATTACCTGACACTTCAAGTTTTGCCGGTTTTGTATGACTACCCACAGGACTTATTTGCTGATTTATTTGCACGGCTTGTTTGATGTCGGCAACGCTAAAGTTATCAAGCATAATAATGTCGGCACCCGCAATGAGGGCTTGGTTAAGTTCATCGAGGTTTTCGACTTCGACCTCTACTTTTAAATTGGGGTGGTTTTGTTTTGCGGTAGCGACTGCTTGTGCAATGCCGCCACACGCGGCGATGTGGTTTTCTTTAATTAAAAAAGCATCGTATAAACCAATGCGGTGATTGTTACCGCCACCACATAGCACTGCATATTTTTGTAATTGGCGAAGGCCTGGCACGGTTTTACGGGTATCGAGTAGCTGCGTTGTTGTACCTGCAAGCTCTTTGACATAATGTGCGGTTGTGGTTGCTGTGCCTGATAAAGTTTGCACAAAATTAAGCGCGGTGCGTTCTGCTGTTAAAATGGCACGTGCGTTGCCTTTGGCAGTAAATAAAACGTCGCTTGGTGCAGCAGCGTCGCCATCGTGTTTAAAAAAAGTGAGCTCAACACTGGCATCAACTTGTTTAAATACTTCAGCAACTAGCGCTTCGCCACAAAAAATGCAATCTTCACGAGTGATAACATTAGCGGTTGCGGTTTGTGTAGCCGGAATAAGTTGGGCGGTGATATCACCATCGTTTGCTGATTGGCCGTTTAAATCTTCACTTAATGCTTGGCTAACTAAAAGTTGAATTAAATCTGCATTGATATGCGTGGCTGCGTTCATAGTGTGACTCTGCTTGTTTTAGGTATCGACTTGCTGCTATTGATTATGCGGCGTGGTTCGATAGAGTATTGTCAAATATGAAATTTATTTTACCTCTTTATCAGCAGAAACTATAGCAGCAAAATTGGATTTGTTAAGATGGCAAAAAATCGATTTTAACCATTTGGTAGTTTATTAGTCATTGTATTGCCACAGACAAAGACGTGCAGAGCAGGTAGATTTATGTATAACCAGCTTGATTGTGAAATCAGCAAGGTAATTTTAGGTTTTAATTTAATGGTAGGAAAATGTTTTGCTACAAGATATTAAAAATGGTTGGTTAATGAATGCAACGCATTGCAAGTCGCCTCATTTTAATTTACGTGCGGGTGATGAGCCCATTTCATTGCTGGTGGTGCATAATATTTCGCTGCCAGCGGGGCAGTTTGGTGGCCCTTATATTAGTGATTTATTTATGGGACGATTAGATTGCAGTTGTGACGCAAGTTTTGCTGATTTAGCGGGGCTTGAGGTGTCTGCGCATTGTTTAATTCGCCGAGATGGCACAGTGATTCAGTATGTTAGTTTTTTAGACCGCGCTTGGCATGCGGGTGTTTCTTGTTTTGCAGGGCGCGAAGGATGTAATGATTTTAGTATTGGTATTGAGCTTGAGGGCACTGATACTGAACCATATGAAAAGGTGCAATATCAACAATTAGCTTTGCTGGCTAAAATATTGATAAAACAGTATCCTAGCATCACTAAAGAGCGAATAGTCGGCCATAGTGACATAGCGCCTGGGCGTAAAACCGATCCGGGTCCAAGTTTTGATTGGCAGTATTTTTACGCTTTATTGTAATTTTATTCAGTCGATAGTTTTAACAACGTGCTACGTTGGTTTTATCGTAACCTTAGGTAAATGATATGACGCTAATTTCAATTTTAATCGCCCTCATTATTGAGCGTTTAGATGCTCGGGGTAAATATTGGCAAATGGAAACGTATGCAAGTGTTTACCTTGATAAAAGTCGTAAGCTTGAGTCGGTATTTAAACATTCGGCTTTATTGTTATTTTGGCTCTTGTTGCCCGCTATTTTAGTGGGGTTAATTGCGCAAACACTTGATTTTGTCTTGTGGCAAATGCTGATTAATGTTGTGGTGCTCTTAATCTGCTTAGGGTGTGTTTATTATCGCGAAAAATATAAAGGTTACCTTAATGCGATGCAGCGTAATGATAATGAAGCTGCCAGTTTATATGCGATGCAATTAGGTCAAAAACGTACAGAAGATCAGCGTGGCGGCGAAACGTTAGGGCAAACGTTAGCGTGGATTAACTTTCGTTTTTATTGTGCCGTTATTTTTTGGTTTGTAGTGCTTGGCCCTGCTGGTGCCGTTTTTTATGCGTTAGTCCGCACCATTGCTGATGCGGTCAGGAGCCAAAAAATTGCTGCACTATTACCCCAAAAGCTGTTTTTACAAACCTTGTTATTTTGGCTTGATTGGCTGCCAACCCGAATTGCTAGTTTTGGTTATCTAATTATCGGAAACTTTAATAAAGGAACATCATGCTGGTTAAGGCATGCCCTTAATTTTAGTGTGAGTAACCGTAAAGTAATTACTGAAACCGCATTAGCTGCAGAGCAAGTTGAAAAGCAACACCTTGGTTGCACGGTTGAAGCTTTGTGCATGGTGAAATTAGTAAAGCGAAATGTATTGTTCTTTTTAGCGCTTATTGCTGGTTTAACCTTATTTGGCCAGCTATCGTAACTATCTCTGTGTAGTGTAGGCAAAAATCATTAGTCGTTGAGCACGGTTATTTAGGGGTTAGTTTTTATCGTTTAGTCGCTTGCTCAATTGGTTTTTTTTATGGTTAGTCTTGTTGGCATGTTGACGCAATGGCAGTTAGAAATGGTCTTGGCAAACCTCTTAACGTAAATTTTGTAAGTAAGTTTGCATCTACAACGTCATCTCTAGAATATTGCAGTTAGTGGTCTGACCATTTTGCAAATATCGAATTTTCCTTTCTTTTTTTATAAAAGTTTTCATAATTTACCGTTATCGTCGATTTTGGCTTTGGTCTTAGTGGGCTAAAAGCTGCTCTGAATCGCGACAATTTTGACAGTGGCCGTGGTTTTTGTTAATTTATGTCAATATTTTGGTATGACCAATTTACCTTTTAAACTTTTTACAGCAGCGTGAGTAGCCTTTTTCTATGTCTCTGAAAATTAAAGCAGCAAAATTATCGGATGTAATTTTAGAGCAATTAGAAAATATGATCCTTGAAGGTTCATTGGCTGCGGGTCAAAAGTTACCTCCTGAGCGTGAATTAGCTAAACAGTTTGAAGTATCGCGTCCTTCTTTACGTGAGGCGATACAAAAACTAGAAGCCAAAGGACTTGTTACGCGTAGGCAAGGTGGCGGCACCTATGTAAAAAATCAGCTTGAAGGTGGGATGACCGATCCATTATTTGAATTGATCAGTAAACATCCTGAATCGCAATTTGATTTACTTGAATTTCGCCACGCGCTTGAGGGAATTGCAGCTTATTATGCAGCCTTGCGTGGTACTGCTACGGATTATGAAAAAATCACACGCCATTTTGATTTAATCGCCGCAGCAGAAAGTGATTTAACCGCAAAAGCGAAAGCGATTAATGGCTTTCATTTTAGCATTGCAGAAGCGTCTCATAATGTAGTGTTATTACATTTAGTGCGCGGCATGGAAGCATTGTTAGAACAAAATATCGTGCAAAATTTAACGGTGTTACTTGAAAAACCAGTGGTACGAAACCAACTGGCGCAACATCGTAAAGGATTGCTTGATGCAGTAATTAATGGTGAGCCAGATAAAGCTCGGCTTGCCAGTAATGCTCACTTGGCGTTTATCGAAGAAGCGTTATTAGAAGCCGGTAGAGAACATTCAAGAATTGAGCGTAGTTTAAGGCGCACACAGCAAAATTAGGCGCTTATGCTTAATGTTGTGGGAAAATTTGAAGCTAAATTCGTATTTTAAACATAAGGAAAACTCCATATGTCTGAAGTCAATAAATTTGACGTAGACGCACTAGAAACACAAGAGTGGTTACAGGCTTTAGAGTCTGTTGTGCGTGAAGAAGGTGTAGAACGAGCTCAGTTTTTATTAGAGCAAGTATTAGAAAAAGCCCGTTTAAATGGCGTTGATATGCCAACAGGTGTTACAACGAACTACATCAACACCATCCCTGTTGAGCAAGAACCTGCTTATCCAGGCGATGTAAATCTTGAGCGTCGAATTCGTTCGATTATTCGTTGGAACGCAATCATGATTGTATTGCGTGCTTCTAAAAAAGATTTGGATTTAGGCGGCCACATGGCGTCTTATCAATCTTCAGCTGCATTTTATGAAGTGTGTTTTAACCACTTTTTTAGAGCGCCTAACGAAGTTGACGGTGGTGATTTAGTTTATTATCAAGGTCATATTTCACCAGGTATTTATGCTCGTGCCTTTGTTGAAGGTCGTTTAACGGCTGATCAACTTGATAATTTCCGTCAAGAAGTTGATGGTAATGGTTTACCGTCATATCCACATCCAAAGTTAATGCCTGAGTTTTGGCAGTTCCCAACAGTATCAATGGGTTTAGGCCCAATAGCTTCAATTTATCAAGCGCGTTTCTTAAAGTATTTAGATGGTCGCGGCTTAAAAGATACTAAAAATCAGCGTGTTTATGCGTTTTTAGGTGATGGCGAAATGGATGAGCCAGAATCACGTGGTGCGATCTCTTTTGCTGCACGTGAGAAGCTCGATAACCTTTGTTACCTTGTTAACTGTAACTTACAACGCCTTGATGGCCCAGTAATGGGTAACGGTAAAATCATTCAAGAACTTGAAGGCTTATTTAAAGGTGCGGGTTGGAATGTAATTAAGGTTGTTTGGGGTTCAGGCTGGGATATTCTTCTTGCTAAAGACACTACAGGTAAATTACTACAATTAATGAATGAAACCATTGATGGTGATTACCAAACCTATAAAGCTAAAGATGGTGCTTATGTGCGTAAGCATTTCTTTGGTCGTTACCCAGAAACAGCAGCGCTGGTTGCTGATATGACTGATGATCAAATTTTTGCACTTAAGCGTGGTGGTCATGAACCATCAAAACTGTATGCTGCATTTAAAACCGCGCAAGAAACCAAAGGTCGCCCAACCGTTATTTTAGCTAAAACCGTTAAAGGTTATGGCATGGGTGATGCGGCTGAAGGTAAAAATATTGCTCACCAAGTGAAAAAAATGGATATGACGCACGTTGCGCATTTACGTTCACGCCTTGGTTTACAAGATTTAGTCTCTGATGATGCGTTAGTTGAATTACCGTATTTAACGCTTGAAGAAGGTTCGGCTGAACACAAATATCTACATGCTCGTCGTGATGCATTAAAAGGGTATACACCTAAGCGTATTGCAAACTTCACTCAACCGCTGGTATTGCCAGAAGTTGCTGAGTTTGCGCCGCTATTAGAAGAGCAAAAACGTGAAGTGTCGACCACTATGTCGTTTGTGCGTGCACTTAACGTATTGTTAAAAGATAAAAATATTGGCAAAAACATTGTGCCAATCATTGCCGATGAAGCGCGTACATTTGGTATGGAAGGTTTATTCCGTCAGATTGGTATTTACAATCCGCATGGCCAAAACTACACACCTCAAGACCGTGACATTGTTTCTTATTATAAAGAAGCTACATCGGGCCAAGTATTGCAAGAAGGGATTAATGAGTTAGGTGCAATGTCGTCTTGGGTTGCTGCTGCAACGTCATACAGCACTAACGATTTACCGATGATCCCATTCTACATTTATTACTCTATGTTTGGTTTCCAACGTGTCGGTGATATGGCGTGGATGGCTGGCGATCAGCAAGCTCGTGGTTTCTTACTCGGTGCAACAGCAGGTCGTACAACCTTAAATGGTGAAGGCTTACAGCATGAAGATGGCCACAGCCATATTTTAGCAAGCACAGTACCTAACTGTATTTCTTATGACCCAACGTATGGCTACGAAGTTGCTGTCATTATTCAAGATGGTATTCGTCGTATGTACGGTGAAAACCAAGAAAATATTTACTACTACCTAACATTGATGAATGAAAACTACCATCAACCAGCAATGCCAGCAGGCGCTGAAGAAGGTATTCGTCGTGGTATTTATAAACTTGAAAGCTACGCAGGTGCTAAAGCAAATGTTCAGTTATTAAGCTCAGGCACGATTATGAATGAAGTGCGTAAAGCGGCCGCTATTTTAAGTGAAGAATACGGTATTGCTTCTGATGTTTATTCAGTTACGTCATTTAATGAGCTTGCTCGTGATGGTCAGGATGTTGAGCGTTTTAATATGTTAAACCCTGGTGCTGATGCGCGTGAAGCGTATATCACTGAAGTATTGAACGAAAACGCCACCATTGCTGCAACGGATTACATGAAAAACTATGCAGAGCAAGTCCGTGCTTTCATTCCATCAGCTAACTACAAGGTGTTAGGTACAGACGGTTACGGTCGTTCTGATAGCCGCGAAAATTTACGTCGTCATTTTGAAGTAAATGCGGGTTATGTGGTGGTTGCTGCGCTAACTGAATTGGCTAAACGCGGTGAAGTTGATAAAGCACTTATCGTTCAAGCAATTGAAAAGTTTGAAATCGATACAGATAAACTTAATCCACTTTACGCATAAGAGGTTTACTCATGACGATTGAAATTAATGTACCAGACATTGGTGCTGATGCGGTTGAAGTTACTGAAATATTAGTGAAAGTGGGCGACACAGTTGTTGAAGATCAGTCTTTATTGACGGTTGAAGGCGATAAAGCATCAATGGAAGTACCTGCATCCACTTCAGGTGTAGTAAAAGAAATTAAAATTGCTCTGGGTGACAAAGTCACCACGGGCAGCTTGATTATGATTTTTGAAGGTGAAAGCCAAGCAGCGCCAGCACCTGTAGCAACTGCAGCTCCTGCCGCAGCACCTGTTTCTGCTGCAACAGCACAAAATGTTAATGTACCAGATATTGGCGGTGATGAAGTTGAAGTTACCGCTATTTTGGTTGCTGTTGGCGATGTAGTTGCTGAAGATCAATCAATCTTAAACGTTGAAGGCGATAAAGCTTCAATGGAAGTACCTGCGCCATTTGCTGGTACTGTAAAAGAAATTAAAGTTGCTACAGGCGATAAAGTCACGACTGGCTCGCTTGTTATGGTATTTGACGTTGCAGGCGCAGCAAGTGTTGAAGTGGCAGTACCTGTTGCTGCAGCTGCACCAGTTGCAAGCGCATCATCAGAGCAAAATGTGTGCGTGCCAGACATCGGTGGTGACCAAGTTGAAGTGACTGAAATTTTAGTTGCTGTGGGTGACGTGGTTAAAGAAGACCAATCAATCTTAAACGTTGAAGGCGATAAAGCGTCAATGGAAGTGCCGGCTCCAGTTGCTGGAACGGTAAAAGAAATTAAAGTTGCTGTTGGTGACAAAGTTGGTACTGGTTCGTTGGTTTTTGTATTTGAAGTTGCGGGCAGTGCGCCAGTTGCACAAGCGCCTGTAGCACAAGCGCCTGTAGCACAAGCGCCAACGGCTGCTGCACCGTCGGCTCCTGCGGTTCAGGCTGTTGCGCCAGTACAAGCTGCTCAAGCAGAATCTTTTGCTGAAAATAGTGCGTATGCTCATGCTTCTCCAGTTATTCGCCGTCTTGCTCGTGAGTTTGGTGTTAACCTTGCTAACGTTAAAGGCTCAGGCCGTAAAGGTCGCGTAGTAAAAGAAGACGTGCAAAACTATGTGAAAAACTTAGTGAAGCAAGTTGAGTCAGGTGCGTTATCAACAAGTAAAGGCACAACTGGTGGCGGTGAGTTAAATCTTATTCCGTGGCCAAAAGTAGATTTTGCTAAGTTTGGTGAAGTTGAAGAGAAAAAGCTTTCTCGTATTCAAAAACTATCTGGTGCAAATTTACACCGTAACTGGGTGCAAATTCCACATGTTACTCAGTTTGATGAAGCGGATATCACGACACTTGAAGAGTTCCGCAAAGAGCAAAATGCTCTGGCAGAAAAACAAAAGCTGGGCGTAAAAATCACGCCATTAGTCTTTGTAATGAAAGCGGCGGCGAAAGCGTTAGTTGAGTTTCCTACATTTAACTCGTCTTTATCAAATGATGGCGAAAGCTTAATTTTGAAAAAATACGTTAATATTGGTGTTGCGGTTGATACGCCTAATGGTTTAGTTGTGCCGGTATTCAAAGATGTGCACAAGAAAGGCATTATTGAATTATCACGTGAATTAATGGATATCTCGAAAAAAGCCCGTGAAGGTAAATTAACCGCAGCCGACATGCAAGGTGGTTGTTTTACAATTTCAAGCCTTGGTGGTATTGGCGGTACTGCGTTTACACCGATTGTAAATGCGCCAGAAGTGGCTATTTTAGGTGTGTCTAAATCTGACATTAAACCAAAATGGAATGGTAAAGAGTTTGAGCCTAAATTAATGGTTCCACTTTCGATGTCTTACGACCATAGAGTCATTGACGGGGCACTTGCTGCACGCTTTACTGCAACGCTTGCAAGCTATTTGAGCGATATTCGTCAACTAGTTATGTAAAAAATTAAATCCTGTTTGAGTAATCAAGCAGGATTTATTTTGTATCCAATGATACAATCTTGAACCAAATTTAAACGCTGCCGCGTGTTCTTTTCTTGCAGGATTTCCTGTAACAGGATAAATGGCAGGACAATAATAGTGGGCAGTGTCCCGTTCGAAACAATTAAGGTAATAGCATGAGCAACGAAATCAAAACTCAGGTTGTTGTACTAGGCGGTGGTCCTGGTGGTTACTCTGCAGCTTTCCGTGCTGCTGACTTGGGTCTAGAAGTAACACTTGTAGAATCTCGCGAAACATTAGGTGGCGTATGTTTAAATGTGGGTTGTATCCCATCTAAAGCATTATTACACGTTGCTAAAGTGATTGATGATGCGGCAGAAATGTCATCACACGGTGTTACTTTTGGCGCACCACAAATTGATTTAGATAAAGTCCGTTCTTGGAAAGACTCAGTTATTGGTCAATTAACTGGTGGCCTTGCTGGTATGGCTAAAATGCGCAAAGTGAAAACTGTATTTGGTTACGGTAAATTCACAGGTGCAAATACGTTAGCGGTTGAAGGTGCTGATGGCACAACAACAATTACGTTTGATAACGCAATTATTGCTGCAGGTTCACAACCAGTAAATCTTCCGTTCATTCCAAAAGATGACCGCGTAATTGATTCAACCGGTGCACTTGAGCTTAAAGATGTTCCAGCTAAGTTATTAGTGCTTGGTGGCGGTATTATCGGTCTAGAAATGGGCACTGTTTATCGTGCATTAGGCTCACAAATTGACGTTGTTGAATTTGCGGACCAATTAATACCAGCTGCTGATAAAGACGTAATCAAAATTTACCAACGTTATGTAAAAGACAAGTTCAACGTGATGCTTTCTACGAAAGTTGTGGCTGTTGAAGCGAAAGACGATGGTCTTTATGTTACGTTTGAAGGTAAAGAAGCGCCAGCTGAACCAGTACGTTATGACAAAGTACTCGTTGCTGTAGGTCGTACACCAAACGGTAAATTATTAGATGCTGATAAAGCAGGTGTAAATGTTGACGAACGTGGTTTTATTAACGTTGATAAACAGTTACGCACTAATGTGAATCACATTTTTGCAATTGGTGACTTAGTTGGCCAACCTATGCTTGCGCATAAAGCGGTTCATGAAGGTCATGTTGCTGCTGAAGTTATCTCTGGTCAAAAACACTTCTTTGATCCTAAGTGTATTCCTTCAATTGCTTATACAGATCCAGAAATCGCTTGGGTTGGTGTAACTGAAAAAGAAGCCAAAGAGAAAGGCTTAAACATTGAAACTGCAGTATTCCCTTGGGCTGCATCAGGTCGTGCAATTGCATCTGCTCGTACTGAAGGTCAAACTAAGTTAATTTTTGATAAAGATTCAGGCCGCATTATCGGTGGTGCTATGATTGGTATCAATGCGGGTGAAATGTTAGGTGAAATTGGCTTAGCAGTTGAAATGGGCGCTGATGGTGAAGATTTAGCGTTAACAATTCATGCTCACCCAACATTAAATGAGTCAATTGGTTTAGCTGCAGAAATTTTCGAAGGCTCAATCACTGATTTGCCAAATAAAAAAGCTGTGAAAAAGAAATAAGTAAGGCTTAGTCTATTCTAAGCTAACTGTTCTTTTGCAGTTGTTATAAAATGCCCGCCAAGAGTGGGCATTTTTTATGCCTAGATTTTGTCGTAACTTAGGTTCTGATTTTGAAAAATGCAGTTCTCGCACTTCGTGCCAAACAACTTGAAACATCAAAACGAGAGTTTAATGCTCGTGGCGGTAAAATGATCCGTTGTGATCACTGTTTACTTGCCGTTAATTATTGTATTTGCGCAGGGATTGAAGTGGCAATGCAGTGCCAAAGTGCGGTCTGTATGCTGATGTCGCATAATGAAAGTTATAAACCTTCAAATACAGGTCGATTAATTGCGGATATTATTCCTGATCATTATGCTTTTAGATGGCAACGTACCGAAGTGGAGCCTGAGTTATTAGCTTTGTTAGCCAATCCTGCATATCAAGGGATTATTGTTTTTCCGCAGGATAACTTACCAGCCGAGCGTTTTATAACATCAGTACCCCGAGAGTTAGGCAAAAAGCCCTTGTTTATCTTTTTAGATGGTACGTGGCGCGAAGCAAAAAGAATGATCCGAAAAAGTCCGTATCTTGATAATTTGCCTATTATCTCTATCACGCCAGATAAACTTTCTGAATATAAATTGCGTGTTGCAGCATTTGATAATCATCTTGGTACTGCTGAGGTTGCGATACTTGTGCTTGAGCTCGCGGGGGAGCATGATGCTGCAACTAAACTTGAACAGCACTTTATTGATTTTAGAGAAGCTTATTTAGCGGGTAAACGAAATAAAGGTGAATTACTGCGAGGCTCAAGCTGTGAAGATGAGTAACCATATTTTTAGGTGCATTCAATAATATTTATTATATAAAAGTTGGACTGACTGTATTGGTCGTCGAGATAAGTAAACAATAAGTCATAGGCATAATGACTTACAGCTATTTAGTAAAACCAGCTGAGCATGTTTGATTTGATTAAATGAAGCATAAAAAAAGCGTGGGCTATAAATAGTCCACGCTGACCGGAATCTTTTTTGAGCGTCCTGCCCGTTGCCTGTTAAGGCTCTCCAACTCGTCTATCCTTAGCTATATTGCTATAGCAGACTCATCCTAAGTCTATATCCCTGTTTGCTCCTAGCTGTCATCCTTTACGCTTAACTACTCTGAGCTGCTAACTCCTGTCAGCGTTAACGTCCTTGTCGTGTCTAAAAGGCCACTCCTGTGACACATTCCTTGATAAAAGCATCCTGCTTTGTGCTTCCTGCACATCCTCATTTTTATCCATATCCCTGTGCTAGCCTAAGCACTGTTTGGCATCCTGCCTTGCTTGTTAATCCATCTTTCCTTCAAGCGATGATTAAATTATAGATTTTTACTTAAAAATAAATAGAGTGATTTAGAGATTAGATTTACAGTCAGAAAAATGAAGTTTTATATTTATTCTTATATTTCAAATGATTAATGTGTTATTTTTGTGTTTTAAAATTGTAAATAGCGGTATGTCTGTCATCTTTGTAAGAAATATCTCACAAGGTTAATCCTATTATGGCAAGAGCTTGATTTTGAGCTGGCTGATTAATGTACGAGTTGGTTGTTGTTTAACGAGTATTGATTGTACATTCAGAGTAGAAAGTTTATCATTTGATAATAATTCTTATTTGTATGGTGTGAAATGAAAGTAAAATTATTAACGCTTATGGCCAGTTTAGTTAGTATCAGCAGCTTTGCAACGGAAGAGGTGAATATTTACTCATTTCGCCAGCCTTTTTTAATCGAGCCTATTTTACAAGAGTTTACTGCTCAAACAGGAATAAAAACCAAGGTTGTTTTTGCTAAAAGTGGTTTAATTGAGCGCATTATTCGAGAAGGTAAGCATACGCCTGCCGATATCGTTTTGTCTTCAGATTTCAATACATTGCTGCAATTACAAGAGTCAAACTTGATGCAACCAATAGAAAGTGAGCGCGTTGCTAATAATGTGCCTGCTGCATTTCGTGCGCAAGATGGTCAATGGGTTGCGCTCACTAAGCGAGCTCGTAACGTCTATTCATCTAAAGAGCGTGTAGGTAAGCTCGATAGCTTTAATTATGAAGATTTAGCCAAACCTGAATATCTAGGTAAAGTGTGTACACGTTCAGGTAAGCATCCATATAATCTTGGTTTAGTTGCCTCTATGATTGCTCATCATGGCGAAGAATATACTAAACAATGGCTTGAGGGCGTGAAAACTAACTTAGCGCGTAAACCTCAGGGGAATGATCGAGGTCAAGTTAAAGCGATTAAAGAAGGGTTATGTGATGTTGCTTTAGGTAACAGTTATTATTTTGGCAAGATGATTGAAGACCCTGAACAAAAAGATTGGGCTGATGCGGTTTATATTAATTTCCCTAATCAGCAAAACCGTGGCACTCATATCAATGTTTCAGGTGTGGTATTAAGTAAATTCAGTAAAAACAAATCAAACGCATTGAAACTAATCGAATTTATGACTGACAACAAAGCTCAGAATATGTATGCTTCGCTCAATATGGAATACCCGGTTAAAAATGGGGTGCCATTATCAGAGTTAGTCGCATCTTGGGGCACTTTTAAGGAAGATGCTTTGCCGTTAACTGAAGTCAGTAAATATCGTCCTGCAGCATTGAAGCTGATGGATGAGGTGAAATTTGATCTTTAATGCAATTACGAGTTTCTCTGTCTAAATGGCAGATTTTTGCTTGGGCAGCGGGTATTATTTTATCGCTGCCTGTAGCGTTTTTAGTTTTTGAATCGTTAAAACCTTCTCCTGATGTATTTGATCATTTACGTCAGACTGTGCTTTGGCATTATACCTATAATACTATCCTGTTAATTGCTGGGGTGGCTATTGTTAGCTGCTTGATTGCTTTGCCTCTGGCATGGTTGGTAGCTTATTGTGATTTTCCGTTTCGTAAGCAATTTGAATGGGCATTAATGCTTCCTTTGGCAATGCCAGCTTACATTATTGCGTATATTTATACCGATTTACTCGACTATGCTGGCCCAATTCAAATTTGGTTAAGAACGTTGTTTGGTTGGCAAAATGCCAGTGATTATTGGTTTTTTGATATTCGGACTTTGCCTGGTGCTGTGGTGATGATTGCCTTAGTGCTCTATCCATATTTATACCTTATTTTTAAAACCGCTCTTAAAGAACAATCATTTAAATTAGTACAAGCTAGTCATTTGATGGGGCATAGTGCTTGGCAAAGTTTTTATAAAGTATCGCTTCCGTTGGCGCGAGGTTCTATTGTGGCGGGGATTACGCTAATTAGTATGGAAGCGATGGCAGACTTTGCAACAGTGCATTATTTTGCGGTCAGCACGCTTACAACTGCGGTCTACGATACATGGCTTGGTTATTATTCATTAACTGCAGCGGCAAAAATATCAGCCGTTATGCTCCTTATTCTGTTTGTGACTTTAGGTGTCGAGCGATTTAATCGACGCTCTTTACATGTCGCTGAACGTTCAGGACTTGTAAACTCTGGTTGTTTGTATTTTTTAACGGGTGCTAAAGCGCTGTTAGCAAGTATTTGGTGCTTACTTATTTTAGCCTTAGGTTTTCTGTTGCCGGTTGGTGTTTTGATGAGTTATGCCATTAATACTTTTGATCAGGTTTCTCATGGTCAATTTTATCTTTATGCATGGCAAAGTTTTAAGCTTGCGGTGATAGTCAGTATTGTCTGTATGGTGATAGCACTATTGGTCGCTTATTATCAACGCATTAGTCGCGATTCTCTTAAATCTTGGCCAGGTCGAGTGGCAAGCATTGGCTATGCATTGCCAGGTACGGTCCTTGCAATTGCAGTACTGCTAGTGCTGAGCTTTTTTGATCAAGGTTTAAATCGTCTAGCTGCGTTTTTTGGGGTCAGTGACTCGTTAGGTTTGCTGCTTAGTGGTTCGATTTTCTCGTTGATTTTTGCTTATGTTGTTCGTTTTTATGCTATCGCTCAAGGTACGTTAGAAAGTAGCTTTGCCCGCATTCCTCCTTCATTTGATATGGCGAGTGCTGCAATGGGGAAAACAACAGGCCAAACTTTACGTTTAGTTCATTTGCCTTTATTAAAACGTGGCATTTTAACCGCTGGCTTACTGATTTTTATTGAATGTATGAAAGAGTTACCTGCTGCTTTGCTGCTGCGACCATTTGATTTTGAAACGTTAGCAACACATGTGTATCAGTATGCCAGTGATGAGCAACTTGAGCTGGCTGCAAGTTCTGCGTTATTTATTGTATTAGTGGGTTTATTGCCGCTTTATTTTATAACCTCTTCCATGGAAAGTGCCCGTCGCTATGAGTAGTTTGGTATTAGAAAACTTAGTTTACCGTTATGGTGAAAAAGCGGTTATCGATGAATTATCGCTCGTGGTGGCTCAAAATGAAATTGTCTGCTTACTCGGTGCCAGTGGTTGCGGCAAAACAACTACCCTTAAAGCGATTGCAGGATTGCTCACGCTTGAGCAAGGCCAAATAAAAATAGGCGATCATCTGGTTAATGATGGTTGTTTGTTTGTTCGTGCAGAGCATCGTAACATCGGCATGATGTTTCAAGATTATGCTTTGTTTCCTCACTTAACCGTGGCACAAAATATTGCTTTTGGTTTATCAGCTTGGCCTAAGCAAGCACGTCAAGCACGAGTTGATGAAATGCTGCAACTGATCAAGCTTCCAGATATAGCAGCGCGTTATCCACATCAATTATCGGGTGGTCAACAACAGCGCGTGGCGATTGCGAGGGCATTGGCATATAAGCCTAAATTTTTATTGTTAGATGAGCCATTTTCAAATATCGACCATCAAGTGCGGTTTCAATTGATGGAAGAAATCCGTCAGATTATTAAATCGCAGCAGGTATCTGCTATTTTTGTTACTCATTCTAAAGAAGAGGCGTTTGCATTTGCAGATAAGCTCGCCGTGATGGATCGTGGCAAAATAGTGCAACTTGGTTACGCAGAAGATTTATTTACTGCGCCAAATTCAAAGCTAGTTGCCGAATTTCTCGGTCCAGGCATATACTTAGCGGCTACTTATAATAAAAATATTGGTTTTACGACTGAGTTAGGTTTATTTAAATCTGATTTTTCCACCGAAAAAGCGGCCTTGGTAGGTGAGCTTTACTTACGACCGCAGCACCTAGAATTAACTGCAGATTTAAATGGAGTTTCAAGTGTTTTGGGTCGCCGTTTTATGGGGGAAAAGTGGGTGTATAGGGTTGAAATTGCATCACAGTTACTTGAATTGCCTGCATCTAATGGGCAAATACTTGAGGTCGGTGAGTGCGTCAGTGTTTCAATTTTGACTCATCAGGTGAATTTCTTCATTCAGTCTAATTCTTAAAGGAAGGTTGCAATGCCCCAAGCTCAATCTGGGATTTGTGCTGAAGCTAATTTGCACGGTATGTATTTACTGTTAAATGTGCTTGATGGGCACGATGATTTTATAGCCACTAAGCTAATAAAAATTATTGAGTTACAAGAAGAATTTGCTGATCAATTCTCAGAGGCTTTATTGTCTTGTGTGGTTGCTGTAGGCGCTGAGTATTGGCCACACCTTAGTCCAGATAAATTACCTCTAGGTTTGACGGGTTTTCCTCAGCTTGATGCGCCTGATTACGTAATGCCATCGCAGCCTTATGATCTTTTCATTCAAATTCGCTCAGATAGAAGTGATGTAAATCATCTGTTTGGTTTGCGTGTTTTGCATATTTTATCGCCAGATGTCGAGCTGGTTGAGCAAATAAAGTGTTTTCGCTTTTTAGATGGTCGTGATTTTAATGGCTTTATTTATGGTGCTGATTTACCTCATGGCAAAGGAAAACGCAAAGCCGCGTTAATCGAAGCACAAGACCCCGAATTTCACTTAGGTAGTTTTGTTAATATTCAACGCTTTCGCCATAACTTAAATAAATGGCAGCAACTAAGCATTGAAGACCAAGAGTACATTATGGGGCGCACACGCTTAGATAATCAACTTGTTGCCAATATTAGCCCAAATAGTCATGCTCTTTGTGTTGAGCTTAAAGATTTTTCTGGTCACCCAATTATGTTAGAGCAGGGTATGCCATATGGAGACATGAATGAGCAAGGCATGTTTTCGGTATGCTACAGCGGTGATGCTAAAGCATTTAAACGCTTGCTTGAGAGTCGGTTAGGGGATGGTGTGCAATATGATCACTGGTTGGATTATTGTACTGCTGACATGGGGGCAACATTTTTTGCCCCTTCAATTGATTTCTTAAAGCAGTTAGCGCAAAGACAGCTATAGTCGATTAAACGTTATCAAACAGGTGCTTAATACGCTCTAATGTGAGGTCTATCTCGCTAATTTTAGCTGGTGCAATAAAAATAGTATCATCACCTGCAATTGTGCCAAGTACGCCATCGGATTTACCTAAAGAGTCGAGTAATCGAGCGATTAATTGTGCCGCACCAGGACTGGTACGAATAATAATCATCATTTCATTGTGCATGATATCGATAACTAATTGTCGTAATGGGCTTTTAGCTGTTGGTACGCCCATTTCTGCAGGTAAGCAGTAGACCATTTCTTGTTTCGCGTTACGGGTTCGTACGGCACCGTACTTACTTAACATGCGCGATACTTTACTTTGACTGATATTATCAAAGCCTTGTTCTTTTAAGGCGTCAACAATCTCACCTTGAGAACCAAAGTTTTCTTCTTTTAGTAATGCTTTAAATGCTTTTACTAGGGCTTCTTGTTTATCGTGTAGTTGCATCGCTTGCTTATCTGTTTTTAGTCAATCGCTAAATTCTACACAATTTTACACCGATATGCACAAAATATGCGGTATGAAAGCCTTAAAAATGCAAGATACACTCTGACAAGTGCATGTTTATGCAGTTGTTGGTTTTTTTATGATACAGACCGCAAAGATCAATTTACTACTATAGTCGCGAATAGTAAGAAAAATAGCGGGTTTAATTTGTTTTTATGCGCAGTTTTCATTATCTTTAGGGGCAAATTTTTTTACCTACCTCTTTTTACGGAGAATATAAATGAAAGTAGCCGTTTTAGGTGCAGCTGGTGGTATCGGCCAAGCCCTGTCTTTATTATTAAAAACTAGTCTTCCAGCTGGTTCAGAATTGTCATTATATGACGTTGCTCCTGTAGTGCCTGGTGTTGCTGTTGATTTATCTCATATCCCAACTGATGTAAAAGTGGCTGGTTTTGGTGTTGATTCACTAGGTGACGCGCTAACTGGTGCTGATATCGTGTTAATTCCTGCTGGTATGCCACGTAAGCCTGGTATGGACCGTGCTGATCTATTCAATGTAAATGCTGGTATTATTAAAACATTAGCAGAAGGTATTGTTGCTAACTGTCCAAAAGCTTTAGTGGGCATTATCACAAATCCAGTTAATGGCACTGTACCAATTGTGGCTGAAGTATTCAAAAAAGCGGGCACTTATGATGCAGCACGCGTATTTGGTATTACTACATTAGACGTCATTCGTTCAGAAGCTTTTGTAGCTGAATTAAAAGGTGTTGATGTTGCTACTGTTAAAGTTCCTGTTATCGGTGGTCACTCAGGTACAACTATCCTACCTTTATTATCTCAAGTTGAAGGTGTTACTTTCACTGAGGAAGAAGTTGCAGCATTAACACCACGCATTCAAAATGCTGGTACTGAAGTTGTAAATGCTAAAGCGGGTGGTGGTTCTGCTACTTTATCTATGGGCGCTGCAGCTGCACGTTTCTGTATGTCTTTAGTGAAAGGCTTACAAGGTGAAGAAGTAGTTGATTACGCTTATGTTGCTGTTGAAAATGGCGATGCACCTTATTTTGCACACCCAATCCGTTTAGGAAAAAATGGTGTTGCAGAAATCCTTTCTTACGGCCAATTAAGTGCGTTTGAAGAGAAAGCTAAAAATGACATGTTAGCAACATTAAAAGCTGACATTCAAGAAGGTATCGATTTTATCCAAGGTTAATCACTTTGTTTAAATGATAAAGGCCAGCATTGCTGGCCTTTTTGTTTTAACACACTTTGATTTTAGTGAGTTCGATCAACCGCTAAGCGTGCTAAACCGATCAGTGCTTCTTTATACTCTGAATCTGGTAATAAGGCTAAACAAGCGATTGCTCTTTGGGATTCTTCTTTTGCTTTATTGAGAGTAAAATTCAGCGCATCCGTATCGGCTAGCGCTTTTAGTACATCATCTAAAAATGCACGGCCATTACCTTGCTCTATCACTTGACGGATTAATGCAACTTGTTCTTTTGTTCCGTGTTGCATAGCGTAAATAAGCGGAAGAGTTGGTTTACCTTCGGCAAGATCGTCACCAAGGCTTTTGCCTAATTCTGCCTGGTCTGCACTGTAATCAAGCACATCATCGACTAACTGAAACGCAGTACCTAAATGCATGCCATACAGTTTTAGCTGCTCTTCAGTGGCAGCATCTTTACGTGTTATTACCGCAGCAAGTTGAGTTGCAGCTTCAAATAATTTAGCGGTTTTACTGTAGATAACCTGCATATAGCTTTGTTCTGTAGTGTCTGGATCATTACAGTTCATTAACTGTAAAACTTCACCTTCAGCAATCACATTTGTTGCATCAGCAAGAATTTTCATCACCCGCATTTCTTCGAGGCCAACCATAAGTTGAAAGGCGCGGGTATAGATAAAGTCACCTACCAGTACGCTTGCTGCATTGCCAAATTCAGCATTTGCTGTGGCATTACCGCGTCGTAAATCGGACTCATCAACGACATCATCATGTAATAATGTTGCGGTATGTATAAACTCAACAATAGCAGCAAGTGTGATGTGCGCATCACCTTCATAACCTAAGGCTTTAGCCGAAAGAATTGAAAGCATAGGGCGTACACGTTTACCACCGCTACTTACAATATAAAGGCCAAGTTGATTAACAAGGGCAACGTCAGATTGCAGCTGTTTATAGATTAATTGATTGACGCGCTGCATATCATTATCTGTAAGCGCTTGGATAGATTTGATATCCATTGATCTCCGGACCAGTTTCTTATGAGTGGTTTTACAAGACGGATTATACATCATTATTTATATGAGCTCGACCGTTTAATGCTAGCTTCGGCGCATTAATTAAACTAAAATGGAGGCCAATAAATCAATCGTAGCGATAAAAAGCTACAAATGGTTCAAAAAGTGAACGATAACTAAAAAATATCAGATTCTATTCATTAGGCGATATTTATTAACCTTAATCCATTGTAAGTGTTAGTTTTTTTTATGGGTTCATAGACAAGCTTATTTTATTTTTTTTTAATGGAATATACTTGCTTGTGTTGGTTATTTAGCGTAAACTTCGCGGCCATTGAAGAATATTTAGTTGCACCGATTTGAGGGTGCACGAATGGAGTTAATTATGTACGCGGTTTTCCAAAGTGGTGGTAAACAGCACCGTGTGACTGAAGGTCAAACATTACGTTTAGAAAAATTAAACGTTGAAACTGGTTCAGCAGTTGTGTTTGATACAGTACTTCTAGTTGCTAATGGTGAAGAAATTGCGATTGGTGCACCTTATGTAGATGGTGGCAAGGTTACAGCTGAAGTTGTATCTCACGGTCGTGGCGAGAAAATTAAGATCGTTAAATTTAGACGTCGTAAGCATTCTCGTAAACAAATGGGTCACCGTCAGTGGTTCACTGAAGTGAAGATCACTGGCATTAGCGCTTAATTAAGAAGGTACAGATAGATGGCACATAAAAAGGCAGCTGGTAGTACTCGTAACGGTCGCGATTCAGAAAGTAAACGTCTAGGCGTTAAACGTTTTGGTGGCGAGTCAGTATTAGCGGGTAGCATCATTGTTCGTCAACGTGGAACTAAATTCCACGCTGGTGCAAACGTAGGTATCGGTAAAGACCACACAATTTTTGCAAAAGCTGACGGTAAAGTTCAGTTTGAGCATAAAGGTCCGTTAAACCGTCAATACGTTAACATCGTAGCTGAGTAATCAGTAAGGTGTTTTGAAAAACCTCGCTAAGGCGGGGTTTTTTGTTTTTAATATTTATTTTTATTTAACTTAACTTCCTAAATTACCAGTCATCTAGCTGCTCGCATTCGGTTCACTCGTTTTTTACATTGACGATGCATGAATTATACATGCGACACTTAAACTGTTTGGTTTGTAAATTGAATCGGTATCTTGAACTGCAAGATTAAGATTTGATGTGAAATGATTGTACTGAATTTTCTATTCAGAGTGTTGATTGCTATTATGTTATAGAAAGCTAATACGCAACGATTTATAATTGTTATAAGTTAAAAAACTCAAGTTATCCTGTAAGCGAGAAACCATGAAATTT
Source organism: Pseudoalteromonas tunicata (assembly GCF_002310815.1). Taxonomy (NCBI): domain Bacteria; kingdom Pseudomonadati; phylum Pseudomonadota; class Gammaproteobacteria; order Alteromonadales; family Pseudoalteromonadaceae; genus Pseudoalteromonas; species Pseudoalteromonas tunicata. Next base: position 766,134 of record NZ_CP011032.1, read on the forward strand.
GTTGATGAAGTGGAAGTCCGAGCCGAAGCCGGTGATGGTGGTAGCGGAGCCGTTTCTTTCCGTAGAGAAAAATTCATTCCTGAAGGTGGTCCTGATGGTGGTGATGGTGGTGATGGCGGCAGTGTATATTTTGAAGCTGACGAAAATCTCAATACCTTAATCGACTATCAATTTGAACGTTTTCATCGTGCAGAGCGCGGTACGAACGGCCGAGGTGCTAAGTGTACCGGTAAAAAAGGCGATGATTTAGTTTTAAAAGTACCTGTAGGAACTCGAGTTTCTGATGTTGAAACTGCTGAATCTATGGGCGATTTAACTCGCCATGGCCAGCGTTTGCTAGTAGCAAAAGGTGGTTTTCACGGTTTAGGTAATACACGTTTTAAATCAAGTACGAACCGTGCTCCAAGGCAAAAAACCTTAGGAACTAAAGGTGAGATCCGTAACTTACGTCTAGAGCTATTATTATTAGCTGATGTAGGTTTATTAGGTATGCCAAATGCGGGGAAATCAACTTTTATTCGTAGTGTTTCAGCCGCTAAACCTAAAGTCGCTGATTATCCATTTACAACATTAGTGCCAAACCTAGGTGTGGTTCGCCCTGATGTGAATAAATCATTTGTAATTGCTGATATTCCCGGTTTAATCGAAGGTGCAGCAGATGGTGCAGGCTTAGGGATACGTTTCCTTAAGCATTTAGAGCGTTGTCGTGTATTGCTACACATAATCGACATCATGCCTGCTGATGGCTCAGATCCCGTTGAAAACGCTAATGCGATTGTTGGGGAGCTTGAGCGCTATAGTCCTGAACTTGCTTCTAAACCGCGTTGGATCGTATTTAATAAAATTGATTTACTACCTGCAGATGAAGTTGATACTTTATGTAGCGAAATCGCTGCTGCATTAGATGTTCAAGAGAATATTTTTAAAATATCAGCAGTAAGTAAGCTAAATACAAAAGAATTATGTTTTAATGTAATGGATCTGCTTGATTCTATGCCTAAAGACAAATTTGAAAGTGAAGTCCAAAAAGAAGTTGAATTCAAATGGGATACTTATCATCAAGAAGTCATTCTTGATGAGCTCGATGATGATGATGATGATTGGGACGAAGATGATTACGATGTTGAAGTCGTATATCAAAGATAAAAAAGGCGCTTAGCGCCTTTTTTATTATTGTTTAATTAATGAAAAAGTATTAGGTGTTTTTGTGATAATTTCAATGATTGCTGCGATGGCAAATAACCGTATTATCGGACAAAATAATCAAATGCCATGGCATTTACCAGCTGATTTACAGCATTTTAAAAAAGTCACTTTAGGCAAACCAGTTGTAATGGGAAGAAAGACGTTTGAATCAATTGGACGGCCTCTTCCTGGGCGTAAAAACATTGTTATTTCGCGTAATACTGAGTTTTATGCCGAAGGTATTTTTGTAGTGTCAACACCTGAAGAAGCTATTGAAATTGCTGGTGAAATTGATGAGCTGATGATCATTGGTGGCGGTCATATTTATGATGTTTTTTTACCACGGTGCCAGCGATTATACTTAACGTTCATTGAGCTTGAAACGGACGGTGATACTCAATTCCCTGACTACGAAAAAGTAGGTCCTTGGCAAGTCATTTCGAGTGAAAAACACCAAAGTGACAAATCTAATCCTTATGACTATACTTTTGTAACTTATACTAAATAATCATTAGCTTATTGCATGGTTTTTAGCATTCTGATAGAATTTTTATACTCTAACTAAGTAAAAAGTATTAAAAGGAAGGCATGCGTCATGAAAGTAACAACCATCATTTTATTCGGGGCTGTAGTAAGTAGCGCAGTTTTTATGTCAACATCAGTGCGTGCTGAAGATGAATTAGTTGCCAGTATTTGTGATTACGTTGCAGCAGATGACAAAAACCGCCTTCGTAAAAAGCTAGATGATAGCCGCTTAAAATTACGTAATGTCTACGATGATATTTTGTGTGGTGGTAATACATTATTACGTCATGCGATGAGCAATAATGCTTCGAACGCTGGTGAGTTCATTGTAAAGCAATTACCTAAGCAAAAGCTTGTTGATAGTGGTGATTTTGATTGGGCCAATGCAAACGGCCATGGTGGCTCTGCAATAGCAGCTGCGATTAAAGAGCGCGCAGGTTTATAAAACCAAAAAAATTAAAATAATAAAGGTCTGCTAAGCGATAGCAGACCTTTATTATTGTTGAGTCATTAGAATTGAAGAATAAATGACGTTTAGGATTTTTAGCTTTAAATTACTTAATAATTAACCTCATGACTGGATAATAAATCCATCCCAGGCTGCAATTTTCAACGCTATCAGTGTTGAAGTAACTAGCATAGACCTACAATAGACGTCCCAATCGACATTGTTACCCTTGAAAATATCTGGCTAGAGATGAAAAATTTAGATATTTACTTTTAATTAGATATGTTGGTAAATTTCTTATCTAGAACAGAGGTTTAGTAACCGCTTTTTTATGATTTAAAAACAGTTTCTTATCTCTACATCTTTAAGATTAAGCTAAAGATATTTTAGCGATAAAAAATGCGACCTAGGCCGCATTTGATAGGAAGTATCTATTTGTTTAAAAAGCGTATTTTGCTGAAAATTGTAGACGATTTAAATCACCATCTGCACCACTTTCAACTTCGCGGTTTGCATGGCGGTATTCAACACCAAAAGTAAGCTTTTTCTCTGGTGAATAAAGTAAATTTGCACTGTAGCTGGTACTTGATTTGGTTGGGCTACCGTAGACGGCTGCTAAATCACGGTTGTTGTCTGCTTTTAAGAATGAATAAACAAACGTTGAGCGTACTTTATTGCTCCAATGATGTTGGTATCCTACAAAACCTGATGTTGAGTCAATAGCATCAAGATCATTCCCATCTAATACTGCGCCATTAGCTGCATTTAAACCAACGTAGCGGCCAAGCCCTGTACCTTGTGTTAGCATAAATTTAAGGTTGTTTTTACCCAAGTTGATTTTACCCGAGACGCTTACACCATAAGATGTTTCAGTCGCATTAATATCAGCTTTATTATATTTTAACTGGCGAGCAAGGCCGGCAACAACAAGCTGACCCCAATCTGCGTTGTGAGTATAACGGGCTGATAAATCAGGTATGCTTGCATCATCTGTTTCAATACGAGCGCCATTTACGGTGACGGTACTTTCAGGATTTTCAGCAGAAAAAGACCAATTACCTGTAGTGTATTTCACCATTGTTTGGCGGCTAAAAACCGTACCTTCTGTTGGTCCAACAAAATCAAGCGTTTCCGGTAAAGCACCGACGTTTTGAAAGTTTGACCATGCTTGACCAAATAACCAACCATCATAGGTAACATAAGCTTGTCTTAAGCGTGGTACATATGAATTTGAAATTCGCTCGTCGCCACCGGCGGTGACCATAAAATCAAGTTCGATTTTAGTTTTGATACTTTTGCCACTATCTAGTTTTGTGTCGGTATCGAAGAAGAAACGTGATTGTCTGGCATGCATATCAAAAACTGCATCGTTATTTTTTGCATCAGGACCGACAGGTGTGGTCACTGGAACATAAAAATCACGGCCAATGCTACCACCAGAAATTGTGCCTGCTGAGAAGTCGCTCCACATGGCATCTAATTTAACATAGCCACCATAAGTCACATTTGTTGTATCTAAACTTGCTGCTTGAGCACCAAAACTGAGTGCGCTAAGAACTGCGATTGTGCTTAATTTTTTTGTTAATGTAATTGTTTTCATCACTGTTTCCCATTTGAACGTGCTGACTTAATGTTGTTTATGAATAGAATTTGCTCAATTACCTTTTGGTCTATACGACTAAGGTGTTAGTTGTAACTTTTATGTTACTAAGAGCTCTGTTTTAAGCCTATTTAACCGGATGATATCTATATATCGAACCTTTGCGGGGGGAGCAAATTCTACGTATTTATTGGTTTAAAATAGCTGTTTAGTGGTCTTGTTGAATTCAGTTATGTAAATTAACCAAAAAATAAGCGTTAATGGTTTGATCTTAAACAATTGAGTTCCCTATTTATACTAAGGTCTAATGTTTAATGAGAGGTAGCTGAGTAATTCTTATCTATATATGCTCAAGGCACGATTATTTAGGAGACTGTTATGTCACAAAGTGTTTATCCAGTACCAGAGTCAGTTAAAGCAAATGCATTAATTGATGAAGCGAAATATCAAGAACTTTACCAATGGTCTATTGATGATCCCGCAGCGTTTTGGCAAGAGCAAGGCAAACGTTTAGATTGGATCACTCCTTTTTCTAAAGTAAAAAATACTTCTTTTGATACTGGTCATGTTGATATTCGTTGGTATGAAGATGGCCAATTAAATGTTTCCTATAACTGTATTGATCGCCATTTAAAAGATAAGGCAGATAAAGTCGCTCTTATTTGGGAAGGTGATAATCCAGAGCACGTCGCCCATATTACTTATCAAGAATTACACGATGAAGTCTGTAAACTGGCCAATGGTCTGAAAAAATTAGGCGTTAAAAAAGGTGATCGCGTAGCGATTTATATGCCGATGACCCCGCAAGCTGTGTATGCAATGCAAGCCTGTGCACGTATTGGTGCAATTCATTCTGTTGTTTTTGGTGGTTTCTCACCTTCAGCAATTGCCGATCGTATTCGCGATTCAGGTGCAAAAGTGGTGATTACTTCTGATCAAGGTCGTCGTGGTGGCAATGCTGTGCCACTTAAAGCGAATGTAGATGAAGCGGTATCACAAGCTACGGTGACCAGTGTTGAACACGTTATTGTGCATCAGCTTACCGGTGGCGAAGTTGAATGGTTTGAGCATGATATCTATTGGCATGATTTAGTGGCAGACCAAGCCACAAGCTGTGAGCCAGAAGTGATGGATGCAGAAGACCCATTATTTATCTTATATACCTCAGGTTCAACAGGCCAACCAAAAGGGGTTGTTCATACCACCGCTGGTTATTTAGTGTATACCTCGTTAACTCATGAATATGTTTTTGATTTAAAAGATAATGATGTTTATTGGTGTAGTGCCGATGTGGGTTGGGTTACAGGCCATAGTTACATTGTGTATGGCCCACTTGCTAACGGTTGTACTCAATTATTATTTGAAGGTGTGCCAACTTATCCAACCGCGGGGCGAATGGGTGAGATTGTTGATAAGCACCAAGTCACTATTTTATACACAGCACCAACCGCAATACGTGCATTGATGGCCAAAGGGGATGAGCCAACTGCAAGCTCAACACGTACTAGTTTACGTATTTTAGGTTCTGTGGGTGAGCCAATCAATCCTGAAGCGTGGACTTGGTATCACGATAAAATTGGTAATGGTCAATGCCCAATCGTCGATACTTGGTGGCAAACAGAAACTGGCGGCATGATGATCACGCCATTGCCTGGTGCAACTGCGATGAAACCCGGCTCTGCTACACGTCCATTTTTTGGCATCGTACCGGCGTTATTCGACGCTGAAGGTAATACATTATCAGGCGCTACAGAAGGCAACCTTGTTATTTTAGATAGCTGGCCTGCGCAAGCGCGAACTGTTTATGGCGATCACGAACGTTTTGAGCAAACGTATTTTTCTGCATATCCAGGTGTTTATTTCACAGGTGATGGTTGTCGTCGTGATGAAGATGATTATTACTGGATCACTGGTCGTGTTGATGATGTATTAAACGTATCAGGCCACCGCTTAGGCACTGCAGAGATTGAAAGTGCACTAGTAGCACATCCTGCGGTTGCAGAAGCGGCTGTCGTAGGTTATCCGCACGATATTAAAGGTCAGGGTATCTATGTTTACATTACGCCTAACGATGGCGTACAAGTCACTGAAGAGCTAACGAAAGAAGTGCGTAACTGGGTTCGTAAAGAGCTGAGCCCAATTGCATCACCTGACATGATCCAATGGTCACCAGGGTTGCCAAAAACACGTTCAGGTAAAATCATGCGCCGTATTCTTCGTAAGATTGCTGCAAATGAATACCAACAATTAGGCGATACTTCTACACTTGCAGATCCGAGTGTGGTTGAAGAGCTGATTGAGAATCGCCTCAATCGCTAAACTGTTGCACATCAGTAAGTACAACAAGTAAGATGTCGGCTGTTACCTGTTAGGATAACAGCCGATTTTATTAGGAGCAGACAATGAGCCAATTTTTGATCGCGGATGATCACCCTTTATTTCGGGAGGCCTTAAAAGGGGCGTTACAATCAGCGTTTTCAGATTTAGAAGTACTCGAATCAGATAATTTTGAGGCGACATTAGAGTTACTGAAACAATATGATGAACTTGATATTTTATTGTTAGATTTGCATATGCCGGGTAACGATGATTTATATGGCTTAATTCGTATCCGAGAAGATTATCCTGATTTACCTATCGTTGTTGTATCGGGCAGTGAAGAAATTCAGGTAGTGTCTAAAGTAATGGGTTATGGGGCGATGGGGTTCATTCCTAAGTCTTCTTCATCAACTGAAATTGCAGATGCAATTAGCCAAATATTAGAAGGTGACACTTGGTTACCGACAAAATTAAAAGATCAAGTGGCTGATTTAACTGGAGATGAAGTTGGGATCGCTACACAGATTGCATCTTTAACACCACAGCAATATAAGGTACTTAGTTATTTGCATGAAGGTTTATTAAACAAACAAATCGCCTACGAATTGCATATTTCAGAAGCCACAGTAAAAGCCCACATCACAGCGATTTTCAGAAAGCTAGGTGTTTATAACCGTACTCAAGCGGTATTAATTGCGTCAAAATTACAACTCGAACCACAAACTGACAGTAATTAATGATTGATTTTTGAGTGTTAGGCTAATTGTTTTATTAATCTAACACTCAAAGTAACAACCTTTATCGAAATACCACCGTTTTATTATCATTGATAAAAATACGATGCTCGCACGCTAGTTGCAGTGCACGGCAAAATACATTCTTTTCAACATCTCTGCCTAACTTAGCTAAATCAGAAGCGCCATTATCGTGTGTCACATGGATCACGTCTTGTGCAATGATAGGGCCTTCATCAAGCTCATCGGTAACAAAATGCGCCGTTGCTCCAATAATTTTAACGCCTCGTTGATAGGCTTGCTCATACGGTTTTGCACCAATAAATGCAGGTAAAAACGAGTGATGAATATTAATAATTTTACCGTTAAATTGCCGAACAAACTCAGGGGTTAAAATCCGCATGTATTTTGCCAGCCCAACTAAGTCAGGTTGGTAAGTTGCAATTTTAGCCGCCACTTGTGCATCGTGCTCATCACGGGTTAATCCTTCATGGCTAATAACATGAAATGGGACACCAAAACCCGTTACTAAAGGGGCTAAATCTGCATAATTGGCTATCACAGCTACAACTTCGATATTTAACGCATTTTCAAAGCATTTTAGTAAAACACCACCTAAACAATGGGCTTCTTTGGTCGCTAATAAAACAACTTTTAACTTATCTTGACCTTTTAAGCTGACATGGCTGTTAGGGGGTAAAATAGTGCGTAACTGAGTTAATAGGTCACTTTTTTCAAAATCACCTTCTAATTCTGTGCGCATAAAAAATCGTTGGTTCAAATTATCAACAAATTCATTATTTTTAATAATATTGAGCTGATGTTCAAAACATAGGCCAGTTATTTTTGCAATTAATCCTTTGGCATCAGGGCAGTCAGTTAATAATACTTTTTTCATGGTTCCTCATTCCCACTCATTAAACATGTATAACACATGCTATATCCTCTCAGTAAAATTCGAGTTTACTAAGTAAGGAGATACTTATCATTGAATCTTTTTTAGAGCAAGAAAATAAATGAGACCAGCTAAATTGAGCTTAAAATGGGCATAAAAAAACCGACTTAAAGTCGGTTTTTAGACAAAAGAAGAAAAGCAGTGTTACTTCACTCGCTCTTCAGCAACTAATAATAAGTGTGGTGACTTTTCTTTTATGGCTGCTAGGTTGTCACTCACTACTGATTTTGGTAACTGGCCAATAATAAACTCACCAGTGTTTAATGCTTTTGATGTTGCAGAGAATACTAAAATGTTTTCACCGTTACATTGTATTTTATCAAATACAGCACGAATTTTTAAATTATTATCTTTTAAGAATGAGCGTAAACGTGATTTATCATCAATTTGCGTATACTCACAAATGCGCACAGACATATCGTCTTCTGCTGCAACGTTAGCACTAAAAGTAGAAATTGAAACTAATGCAAATGCACTAAGACTAAGTAAAGTTTTCTTCATTGTTCGATCCCGTGAGTCGTATTGTTGCCATTATTTATTGCACAAATAGGTGCATTAATATGTACCTAAGCTGTTAATTTAAAAAACATTTTAGGTACATATTTGTTTGTTAAATACAGTTTAATTATTTTTAAATCTTTTGCACTAAATAACTAACAAAAAAAATAAAATAATACTTTAGTATTAACTCTTAGCGTTAAGTATTTAACATCCACTCTATTAGCGACTGTTATGATTTAACAGTGCTTTAAGCTTAGCAGGTTTTATCGGTTTGCTAAGATAATGAATGTTTTGTTCTTTTAGCTGTTGTTTTAGTGCTTGATCACGCACTGCTGTAATTAAAATAGCTGGAACCGATTTTTGCCAGATTTCACGTAAAGTTTTTATTAAAGTAATACCGTCACATTGTTCTGACAGTTGATAATCCATTAAAATGACATCGGGGGCTGCGCACTGTTGCGCATGATTCAAGCAATTTGCCACAGTTGAAAAAGCCTGATGGCGCACGCCCCATTTAGTTAATAATGTCGCCATTGCGATTAAATTATCTTCATCGTCATCAACCATAATGACATTGAGCGTTTCGCGCTGCTCAGAAAGCACAGCATTGATATCTTTAGCTTGAATTTTGTCTTGTAGACCCAGAGGTACTTCAATACTAAAACAGCTACCTTTATTTAATTCAGAATTGAGCTCTAGAGGGAGTGATAGCATGTCGGCCATTCGTTTAACTACACCTAAACCTAAGCCAACCCCTTTGTTATCGCTTTTACCTATGCGATAAAAATCATTAAAAATCCGTTGTTGTTCATATTCAGAAATGCCTGGTCCGGTATCCCAAACGGCAATGACTAAGTGCAATCCACGCTTACGACAGGCCACCAGTACTTTGCCTTGCTCGGTATATTTAACCGCATTTGATACTAGGTTTTGAATAATACGTCGTAAATAAGTGGTATCGGTATGAACAATGGCATTGCACTCTTTAATTTTTAAAATTAAGCCTTTGTTTTTCGCCAAAATCGAATATTCGTTGGCTAATGGCGTTAAAATATCAGCAATCGCAAAATGTCGCGGGCTGGGAGTCATTGCTCCTTGTTCGAGTTTGGCTATCTCTAATAACGCAGACATTAAATGTACGGTTGAATCTAAACTATCTCCTAATTTGTTGAAAGCGCTTTGATTTTGCGCACTAAGCTCTTGTTCATCGATGGCTGCTAAATAGAGTCTGGCAGCGTTAAGCGGTTGCAAAATATCGTGACTTGCCAAGGCTAAAAAGCGGGTTTTACTTTCATTGGCTTTTTCGGCTTCTTGCTTTGCTTGGTTTAAGGCTTGCTCTGTTTGTTCTCGTTTTACTATTTGCGCCTCTAAACTGGCGTTTATTGCTCTAATTTGCTGGGTTCGTGCTTCAATACGGTTTTCAAGATCAATATTGATTTCTTCCAACGCATCTTGGGTTTCAATGTGACTCGTAATATCAGAAAAACACGTTACAAACCCACCGCCAGGAAGAGGATTTCCTATCATTTCAATTACCTGCCCATTCTTTCGTTTGCGGGTGAAATGATGTGGTGTACCGTTACGCAAATGTTGAACTCGTTTTTGGACTTGATCTTCAAATTCGCCTTCGCCACAGTCACCTTTACCAACATTAAAGCGAATGACCTCTTCAATCGGTTGGCCAGATTCTAGAAAATTTTCTGGATATTCAAACATCTCAAAATAGCGTTTATTCCAAGCAACGAGTTTTAAATCCTTATCAACCACAGAAATACCGTGGCTAAGGTTCTCAAGCGAGGTATAGAGTAGATTTTGGTTAAATTGCAGTGCCTGTGTGGTCTCATCAAAAAAGTTAACCACTTCTTCAAAGGCCATTTGTTTACCCGATACCACTGCGCCAATAATTGCACGAGCAGAAGAGGCGCCGAGCACTCCAGCGAGCGATCGTTCGCAGTAATCAACAAAGTCACCACTTGGAATAGTATTGTCGTCCCCAATGTCATGTTGCATGGCAAAGTGCACAATGATTTGTTTAGCACGTTCGATACCTAAAAAAGTTTGTAGCAGCACCTTGAGATCGTAAACTGTCGCTTTGATTTGTTTATTGCTGCGTTTGGTAAATTCATGTTGTTCTTTAGGATTTACAAATGCAGCGGCTTGAATCTTATCAACTAAGCGCTCATGTGCGCCTAGACTAAAGCTGATATAACAAATGATATTGGCAAAAAGTGCGATAAATGTGCCTTGAGTCATTACACTTTGTTGAAGCGTTGCTGTGCCATTTGGAATACCTTGAATAACGGGGATCATTAAAAACAATAACCAGCAAATAAAACCTGCCATAAGCCCGGCATAAACGCCGTAAGCATGACCTTTACGCCAATATAAACCACCGACGATTGCTGGCAGCAGTTGTGTCACTAATGAAAATGCGACTAAACCCATGCTCGCAAGCGCAGATTGATCACCAAACATTTGTTGGTAAAGATAAGAAAGTGCCAAAATTGCAGCAATAGTGATACGCCTGACAAATAAAATACGGCGTTTGTAACTGCTGGTAATTAAGTTACGGCGAAACTTGCGTCGGAGCATTAAAGGCAGCAAGACATCATTTGAGATCATGGTACTTAGGGTTAAGGTTGCAACAACAATCATCGCGGTGGCGGCAGAGAGCCCACCAACAAAGACAAATGTTGCGAGTACATCAAATCCTTGATTTAAAGGCAGTGCTAAAACAAAACTGTCGGCACTGGCGACAGAACCGATTTCAGGATGCATGGCAGCGCCTGCAATTGGGATAATTACCCCAGCAGTTAGTAATAAATACAAAGGAAACGCCCAACGTGCGGTTTTTAGGTGTCCAACGTCATGGTTATCAACAACGGTGACGTGAAATTGGCGAGGTAAACAAATGATAGCGGCAGCGGCCATCAGGGATTGACCAATAAAATTAAAACTAAAAAAATCGTTACTATGCCAATGAGTAAACATATCTGGATGATCAAAGATGCTAAGAAAGTCAGTCTGTTCTTGGTTTAAAACGTAAATAGAGAGTGCCGCAACCGAGATTAAAGCTAACAATTTAATCAGTGACTCAAAGGCAATTGCAAGCATTAAACCTGAGCGATATTCAGTAACATCGACTTTGCGAGTACCAAAAAAAATCGCAAATAATGCCATGGCCAATGTGCCAAAAAAAGCGAGTAACGTGCCAGATATACCATCATTATGCTGCAATAAAACAAAACTTGTGCTGAGTGCTTTAAGTTGAAGCGCAATGTAAGGAATGGTAGCAAAAAGGGCGATTAACGTAACTAAAATAGCGGTGAATTGACGTTTACCATAGCGGGCAGATATAAAATCAGCAATGGTGGTGATGTTTTGTTTTTTACTCACTAACACCAGTTTACGTAAAAACCGTTGACCAAAAATAAACAATAAAGCGGGACCAAGTAAAATGGGTAAGTAGCTCCAGCCATGATTAGACGCAGTTCCAACAGCACCATAAAACGTCCATGAGGTGCAATAAATACCAAGCGCAAGGGAGTAAACAAAAGGATGGCGCGTAATTTGTGTCGCGCGAATAGTATTTTTATCTCCCCAATTAGCCAGCCAAAACAACACTCCGATATAGCTAAGTGCCACAAAAATCAATGCGATGGTCATGAGATTCAATTCTTATTTTATTTGTGACCAAACTTTAGCATGACTTTAATTACAAGTGTCAATTGAACCTGCTTGAGCTAAATTCAACTTACATCAGGTACAAGGCTAATATTTTGATATTTAAGTGCTTTTTCCTTCAGGGTGTAAGGTGCTGCGAATTGTAAGACTAATGTCTTATTGGATTAAAAATAGCTTTTTCAGCTTTAAATAGCTCAGATATTTTACCTACCTTTCTTTTTTATTTCATGTAGTTAACGAAATTTACATTTTGGTTAACCTTTACGTAAACTGGGAGGTTAACCGATTGTTACGACTAAGGTCTCAATTTCAACAGCCTTTTGCATTGCTAGAGTCAATGGTGACGATTAATACAGTTATCACTCATGTGATTGGTAATGTAAGGGGATATAAATGGCTTTTAAAAATGAAGAACAAGCAAAAGCATATTGGTCAGAAAATCTGTCACTGATGTTTAAGCTGTTAATAGTGTGGTTTGTTGTTTCGTTTGGTTTTGGCATCTTATTAGTAGATGTGCTAAATGAAGTGCGCTTTTTTGGCTTTAAACTGGGCTTTTGGTTTTCACAACAAGGGTCAATTTACACTTTTGTGGCTTTGATTTTTTTCTATGTATTCAAAATGAATGCATTAGATAAAAAATACGGCGTTGACGAATAAGGAATTAGATGATGGATGTAACTACTCTCACTTTTATAATTGTCGGCGCTACCTTTGCGTTGTACATCGGGATTGCGATTTGGGCCCGAGCCGGATCAACAAAAGAATTCTACGTTGCCGGCGGTGGTGTACCACCTTTAGCCAATGGTATGGCAACAGCAGCTGACTGGATGAGTGCAGCGTCATTTATTTCGATGGCAGGTATTATTTCGTTTGCAGGTTACGACGGTGGTGTGTATCTGATGGGGTGGACAGGTGGTTATGTATTATTAGCCCTCTGTTTAGCACCTTACTTACGTAAGTTTGGTAAATTTACCGTACCTGATTTTATCGGTGATCGTTATTACTCTCAAACGGCACGTACCGTTGCGGTGATTTGTGCAATCTTCATTTGTTTTACTTATATTGCAGGCCAAATGCGTGGTGTAGGTGTAGTGTTCTCTCGTTTCTTAGAAGTTGAAATTGAAACGGGTGTTTACATTGGTATGGTGATTGTTTTCTTCTACGCAGTGTTGGGCGGCATGAAAGGCATTACCTATACTCAAGTTGCGCAGTATTGTGTATTAGTATTTGCTTATTTAGTTCCTGCAATTTTCATCTCTTTAATGATGACAGGTCACGTATTACCACAAACTGGTTTTGGTGCAACATTGAGTGATGGCTCAGGTGTGTATCTTCTTGATAAACTGGATGGTTTAAGTGCTGAGCTTGGTTTTGCACAATATACCGAAGGCTCAAAAAGCATGATTGATATTTTTGCTATCACGGGCGCGTTAATGGTCGGTACTGCGGGTTTACCACATGTAATTGTTCGTTTTTTCACTGTACCACGAGTTAAAGATACGCGTATTTCAGCCGCTTGGACGTTAGTCTTCATTGCGATTGTTTATACAACAGCGCCTGCGGTTGCATCGTTTGCCCGTGTAAACATGATTGATACAATTAATGGTAAAGATGGCAGTGGTACTGTGTATGCTGATGCGCCTGCTTGGGTGAAAAACTGGGAACGTACAGGCTTAATTAAATTTGATGATAAAAACGGTGATGGAAAAATGTCTTACTCTGCGGGTAAGATGACAGATCCTAACTCGAAAAATGAAGTAGAAATAGATCGCGACATCATGGTATTGGCAAATCCTGAAATTGCAGATTTACCAGCGTGGGTTGTGGCATTAGTTGCTGCTGGTGGTATTGCAGCTGCGTTATCAACCACCGCAGGTTTGTTACTAGTTATTTCAACTTCGGTATCGCACGATTTATTAAAACGGACTTTTAAACCAAATATTACTGATAAACAAGAGCTACTCGCGGCGCGTTTAGCAGCAATGGTGGCCATTGTGGTGTCAGCTTACTTTGGTATTAATCCGCCTGGTTTTGTGGCTTCGGTGGTGGCGTTTGCCTTCGGCTTAGCGGCAGCGAGTTTCTTCCCTGCGATTATTATGGGGATTTTCTCAAAATCCATGAACAAAGAAGGCGCAATTGCCGGTATGGTATCGGGTATTACGTTTACAGCAGGTTATATCATTTACTTCAAATTCATCAGCCCAGAGCTTAACTCTCCGGTTAACTGGTTATTTGGAATTTCGCCAGAAGGTATCGGCTTAATTGGTATGATAGTGAATTTTGTAGTGGCGGTTGCGGTACTAAAAGTAACAACTGGTACACCTATTGAAGTTCAAGAAATGGTTGAAAGTATTCGTAACCCTAAAGGTTCTGAAGCAGCTCACGACCACTAGTTCAATAAGTGATAGAGATAAAGCTCGACTATGGTCGAGCTTTTTTTTTCGCAGTTATTGCGTACAGTGTTTAGTGACACAACCGATAGGTAATAGACATGACCATAGAGCAAAAAGAGTTACTTCGATTTATTGTCGCCCAAGCGCCGTTTACAGAATTAGCCCCTGCGGCAGCTGAGTATTTTGTTGCTCATTTGCAAGTTGTCTACATCAGCCGCGAAAATCAACATCAGTGGCTAAATACCGCAGAACCAAACCTATACCTTATTCGCTCAGGTTCTTTTGATTTAATTGAGCCGAGTGGCGAACTAGTGGCCCGTTTGTCTGAAGGGGAATACTTTGGTTTTCCCTCGTTATTAACCGGCGATGAAATAAAAAACCGCTTACAAGTTCAAACCGATGGCATTGTTTATTTGCTCAATCAAGAGAGTTTTGATTTTTTACGTCATCAATACAAAGGGTTTGAACAATATTTTGTCCGAGCTCATGCTAATCGTTTGTTATCGTCTCACTATAAAACTCGCGCCGATAATTGGTCTGAGCGTCGCATTTCGCAAGTGATGCATAAAGGTGCGGTCACGCTTTCACCCGACGCCAGTATTAGGCAAACTGCAAAAAAAATGAGCCAGCACGGAGTCTCATCGATTATGGTGATGGAAAACGATCGCCTCGTTGGTGTAGTGACTGACCGTGATTTACGTAACCGTGTTTTGGCGACTGAAATTGACCCAAAAGAATCTGTCAGTTTAATAATGAGCGCCAAACCGAAATATATATTTGAAAACAATCGAGTCTTTTCTGCACTGCATTTAATGCTGCGTCATAATATTCATCACTTACCTGTGCTTGATGAGAACCATAAACCACTAGGCATGCTCACCAGCACTGATTTATTACGCCAACAAAAATCCGACCCAGTTCAATTAATTGGCCGCATTTATAAAGCGGCTACCGTGGCTGAAGTAAAACGTTATGCCTTTGAAATTCCTGAATTACTGCTCGGTTTTTCGAATAAAGTTGAAGATATTAGCTTAATGGGTAAGTTGCTCAGCGGCATTACCGATGCACTGACGTCTCGGCTTATTTATTTATATCAAGAAGATTTTGGTGCAGCGCCAACGCCTTTTAGCTGGATTTGTTTTGGCTCACAAGCGCGTGAAGAGCAAACTTTGCATTCAGATCAAGATAATGGCTTGTTGTTACCCGATGAAATAACCCCAGCACAATACGACTACTTTGCTGCAATGGGCCGTTTTGTCTGTGAGCATTTAACACTTTGCGGCATTGCTAAATGCCCGGGTAATATTATGGCCAGCGAGCCACAATGTTGTTTATCACTTTCTCATTGGCTCGCTAAATTTTCTCATTGGATCAAAAGTCCTTCTCCGAGCGCCATTTTAAATTGCAAAATATTTTTTGATTTACGTTTTGTTGAAGGCTCAAGTGAGTTGTACAAAAACTTTAATCAAAAACTGACCGATATGAGTAAAGACCAAATATTTTTTGCCTCTATGGCCACTGATATTAATAACAACTCAGTGCCGATTGGGTTGTTTAATCAATTCAAATTAGAGCAAACGGAGCAAAAGCATAAATACCTTGATTTAAAAAAGCGCGGCGTAGTGATCATTAACGATATTGTCCGCCTGTATGCTTTAAATAGTGGTGTGAGAGCTGCTAATACGGTTGAGCGAGTTGATGCTTTAGTCAAAATACTTCCTCACAATAAAAAGGATTTGTACGACTTAAAAGACTGCTGGCGATTTTTAACGCAGTTGCGCTTACGCAGCCAAATTAACCAAGAAGGATTACCAAGTAATTGTATTAACCCTGAAGCCCTGACATCGCTTGAGAAACATCAGCTTAAAGAGGCTTTTTATTTAGTGAAACAAGCTCAGCAAGCGGCGGCGTTTAAATTTGCCCGTGGCAGTTTGTAATGTGATAACCCGTTAGAAATCAAACAGGGGATGGTTTGATTAGATTGAATTTTTAGCTAGGTCGTTTCGATGATTTACCTAGCACTTTAGAAGGAAGGCGATTTTGACAATGTTGAACGCATTAAAACGTTTTTTCGGCATTAAAATTGAGCAACAAGAAGCTTTAGCGCAAAACTGTTATCGCGCTAAATATTTAGTGATTGATTTAGAGCTTACAGGGCTTGATCCGAAAGTAGATGAAATAGTCTCATTGGCTTGGTTACCCATTGAAGAACAACGCATTATTGTTGGGCGCAGTGAGCATTTTATTAACTGTGAAGTAAATGAGTTAAAACAAAGCCCAATTTTTCATGGTATTGACCGTTTTGCGGTTAAAGGTGGGGTGCCTTTGCGCCAAGCATTACTGGAGCTACAACCGTTATTGGATGATCATGTATTAGTTTTTCATAATGCAGAACTCGACTGGGCGTTTTTAAAGGCGGCATTTCAAAACGCCAATTTATTACTTAGCTCATCGGTAATGCTCGATACCATGAAAATAGAATACAAGCGCTTAATGAATCAAGGGCATGAAATAGCGAGCGATGACTTAAATTTAGCTCGGTGTCGCAGTCGTTATCAACTACCTGAATATTTGACGCATAATGCCCTCACTGATGCGCTGGCAACGGCGGAGCTTTTTTTAGCTCAGCTGAACCAAATTGCAGGAGCGAAAGGCTTAACGCTTAAACATTTAGTGTAAATGTATTGAAGATAATTTTGATTGGGTGATTAGTCGTTTAAAATGGCAAATTAAACGTGAGAGGCTTTTATCTTTGGGGTGAAATCGTTAGTATTTGGCCACCATAATAAGAGCAGAACACCATGAAAAAATTATCTTTATTAACACTGGCTGTCTTAGCCACAAGCGCTTTTGCTGACGAAGGCCAATGGCAGCCGCACCAATTAGCCGATTTACAAGCCGAATTCACCCGAGTCGGTATTGAACTGCCCGCTAAACAAGTGGCGCAACTTGATCAATATCCGCTTAATGCAGTTGTTGGATTAGGTTACTGCTCTGCTTCTTTTGTTTCGCCACAAGGCTTGGTAGTGACAAATCATCACTGTGCATACGGCGCCATTCAAAATAATTCAACTGCACAAAAAAACTTAATCACTGAAGGTTTTTTAGCTAAAAACTTTGAACAAGAATTACCCGCAGGCCCACAAGAGCGTTTATACATCACAGAACAAGTAACTGATGTAACCGATAACGTTATTGGTACACTCAGTGCCGATTTAACCGGTAAAGCGCGCTATGATGCGATTGAAAATAACCGTAAACAGCTTATTGGTGAGTGTGAATCCGACGCTAATTATCGCTGTGTTGTGCGCTCGTTCCATCATGGTATGGAATATTTCATGATTAAGCAGTTGATGATCAAAGATGTGCGTTTAGTGTATGCACCGTCAGAAGCGATTGGTAACTACGGTGGCGATATTGATAATTACGAATACCCACGTCATACCGGTGATTTTAGCTTCGTTCGAGCTTATGTAAATAAAGAGGGTAAACCGGCTGAGTATTCTAAAGATAACGTACCTTATCAACCAAAAAGCTGGTTAAAAGTATCAGGTTCAGGTGTAAAACAAGGTGATGGTATTATCTTAGCCGGATATCCAGGCAGTACCTCGCGTTATCGTTTAACGGATGAAATAGTCTATGCCAACGATGTTGCTTATCCACTTGAAGTTGAAACTTATAATTTATTTATTGATACGGTTGAACGCGCTACCGAAAATAATCCTGAAGCAGCAGTAAAATATGCATCTCGGGTAAAAAGCACTAATAACCGTCTGAAAAAACGTTTAGGGTTATTAGACGGTTTTAAAGTTACTGATATTGCAGCAATTAAAGCTGAGCAAGAAGCGCAATTACTTGCTTGGATGAAAGCTGATATCAGCCGCGCAGAGTATTTAGCCAGTTATGATCAATTAAAATCATTACTGTTAAAAATGCAGGGCACTCAAAGCCAAGATTTATTGTATAGCTATGCTCAAAACTCTGATTTATTAGGCGCAGCGAGTCGTTTATACCGCTTAGCTAAAGAAAGCGAAAAGCCTAACGCTGCTCGTAAGATAGGCTATCAAGAACGTGACTTAAAAATGATTGAGTCGGGTTTAAAGCGTACTCAAACTAAATTTGATAGCGATGTTGATGCCAAAGTTTGGCAAGCCTTCTTGGCGTTATATTTAACGCAAAGTGAGCAATCGCGTATTAGCGCATTTGATGCGGCGCTTGGTTTAAATCCGTCGATGGATGAGGCTGCTTTGGCGGCGCTTATTAAACCGTATTATGCCGATACTGCGCTTAATACGATTGATGGTCGTTTAGCGTGGATGGGTAAGTCGGTTGCAGAGTTTGAGCAATCGAACGATCCATTTATTAAACTTGCGGTTGCACTGTATCAAACTAATTTAAAACGCGAAGAAGAATCTGATGAACTAAGTGGCTTGTTAGCGCAAGCGCGTCCACAGTTTATGAAATCAATAATCGCTTATAATCGCGAGCAAGGACGCCCAGTTTACCCAGATGCAAATGGTACATTGCGTGTTACTTATGGCTCGGTTGATGGTTATCCTGCGGCTGATGGGGTATATAAAACACCATTTACTTCTGTGCGTGGCTTAATTGCTAAAAATACCAATACAGTGCCATTTAATGCGCCAGCTAATTTAGTGGCAGCTTATAACAATAAACAGTATGGTGATTTTTATTACCAGACTTTAGATGCTACACCAGAACAAGGCTGGTTATGTTCGTTAGTGGGCTGCGAGCAACCAAAAGTCTCTGAGTTTAATTCTATTCCAGTTAACTTTTTAAGTAGCGCAGATACAACCGGCGGAAACTCAGGTTCACCGGTTATGAATGGTCGCGGAGAATTAGTTGGGTTAAACTTTGATTCAACGTATGAATCAATCACTAAAGATTGGTACTTTAATGCCAAAATTACTCGTGCTATCCATGTTGATATTCGTTATATCTTGTGGCTAATGAGTGAGGTTGATAATGCAGAAAACTTATTAGCAGAGATGGATGTGGTTAAATAATCTTCTTTAAGCTTTTGATAAGTTAATAAAATAAAAACGCTTTACCCTTTGGGATAAAGCGTTTTTTGTTGTCTTCATAAAACTAAGGATGGAAAACTTTAAAGCAGCCTTTGCCGTTGTTTTTAGCTTCGTATAACGCCGAGTCGGCATGGGAAATAAGCACCTCACCGACTTCAGTGGCAAGGGTAGTGAATGCAATGCCAATACTTATACCGCAGTGTACGGTTTGTTTTTCGTTGATATAAATAGGTTGTTGCATATCATCAATAATGCGACCTGCAATTTGGCAGAGCTCATTTTCATCAAGCGGTTGGTCGATTACAACAACAAACTCATCCCCGCCAATACGAGCAACTAAATCATAGCGTCGCATCGCTTTAATTAAGCGCTTACTTACTTCTACTAGTACAAGATCACCAGCATGATGTCCATAAGTATCATTTACGGGTTTAAAGCCATCTAGGTCTAAATACAATAAATAAACATAAGATGGTTGGCGCTCAATACGTGCAGAAATTCGAGCGAGTTCATTAAATAAAGATTTGCGGTTGGCTAAGCCCGTTAAGTTGTCATGGGTTGAATCAAACTCAAGTAAAGCCTGTAATTGTTTTCGTTGTTCAATTTCATGCTGTAAATTTAAGAGGCTTTTTTGTAATTCTTGAGTGCGTTTATCAACTTCATCTTCGAGTTCATTTTGGTATTCGGCCAAGCGTTGATTGGCATCAAAGAGTGCTTGTTGATTGTTAAAGGCATCGAGTGCTGAGGCGATAATGTGGCTAATGGTAAATAAAATATCAACGATCACACCTGAGTATTCATCTTCGCGTCGATAGGATTGAATAATAAAAGCACCTAAAAAACTGTCTCTATTTTTTAATGGAAAACATAGCCATTGTTTTGGCAAAGAGCCAAGTACTTTAATTGTGCCTGCTTGTGTGAGTTCAAGTAATTGGCTTTGATTAAAATTACAGACATTTTGCTGCGCTAATGCGTAGTAAGTTAATGTGCTGCTTAAATCAGCAAGTGCAATGCCGTTAAGTTCATCGGCGTCAAAGTCATCTTTGACATCATGAAAATAAGGAAAGGTTAACCGTTTATCTTCACCTAACAAAACGACATAAAAGTTGTCGGCATAAGTCACCTTTTGCAAAATACAATGAATATCTAGCAAAAAACGATGGATAGAATCACTACTGTTTAAGCATGCGACAATATCCGTCATCCGTTCTAAAACGCCAGTTTCGTTAAGGCTAACCTGAGGCATTTAATTTCCTTGTGTAATCGTGCTTTCATAAAAGATAGCTTGAGGTACTCAAAATGCCTACTTTTTGCTTATATTCGCTTACTTTTTGAATCTGATACGGCTAAAAATAGCGCTTGTTATTCAGTGGTTATTGGTCTTATTTTTTATGTTTAGTCTGTGGTTTAGATTAAAATGATGCATGCTAACAATGAGGTAAACCCATGAAACCAACAATTACTATTCATTATTGTGTACTGTGCCAATGGATGTTACGTGCGTCGTGGCTTGCACAAGAGTTGCTCAGTACTTTTAGTGATGAGCTTGAACAAGTGGCATTAAAACCTGCGAGTAAAGGCATCTTTAAAATTTATTACAACGACATTCAAATTTGGTGCCGAGTTGAAGATGAGGGGTTTCCTGAAGCTAAAATACTAAAACGTCGGGTCCGCGATATTTTGGATCCTGAGCGAGATTTAGGTCATGTAGACAAGTGAGTTTAGACATCTAAACATCTAGAGCTTGAAATTTCCAGATATCTAGTCATAATTGCCACTTGTTGTTTGCTAAGTTGAGAATGAAATATGCCAATTACTGTCCTTGATGAACTGCCTGCGATTGCACAATTACGCAATGAAAATGTGTTTGTGATGCCAAAAAGTCGCGCTCAAACCCAAGAAATTCGACCTATGCAGTTGGCTATCTTAAATTTGATGCCCAACAAAGTTGAGACAGAAGTGCAGTTTATTCGCCTATTGGCTAACTCTCCTTTGCAAGTTAATGTTGATTTACTGCGCCTTGATACTCACCGCAGTAAAAACACATCAGAACAACATCTTGATACTTTTTATCGTTATTTCTCTGAAATTAAGCAAAATAACTACGATGCTTTGATTATTACAGGTGCGCCTTTAGCGCATTTAGAGTTTGAAGACGTGGCCTATTGGCAAGAGCTGACCACTATTTTTGATTGGGCAGAGCAGCATGTAACCTCAACGTTGTTTTCGTGTTGGGCTGCGCATGCTGCACTTTATTACCATTATGGATTAAAGCGAAAACTGCGCCAAGACAAGCTTTGTGGGGTGTTTAAGCATCAATGTTTCTTTGAACATGCGGCACTTACTCGTGGTTTTGACGATGACTTTTTAGTGCCTCACTCTCGTTATGGCCATATCGATTTAGTTGATATTGAACCAATTGAAGAGCTTGCGATACTTGCGGGTTCTGAGCGTGTTGGTGCCTATTTATTAAAAAACACCAGCGGCAGCCAAGTGTATATTACAGGCCATCCTGAATATGACGCTCATATCTTAAAAGGGGAGTATATTCGCGATTGCGCTAAGGGCCCTAACGCACCTAAGCCTGAAAATTATTTCATCGATGATAACCCCGATAGCAAGCCATCAAAAACATGGCAGAGCCATGCCTTTTTATTGTTTTCAAATTGGCTCAATTATTACGTGTATCAGACCACTCCGTATGATATTAACTTAGTTAGCCAAGATGTAAGGACTAACAACTATGCCGAATAAAGATAAATCAGCTCAGCTTAAAGCTGCGTTGCAACAGCGTATTTTAATTTTAGATGGCGCCATGGGCACCATGATCCAGCAGCATAAATTAGAAGAAGAAGATTACCGTGGTGAGCGATTTGCTGACTGGCACATTTTAATTAAAGGCAATAATGATTTATTGACCTTAACTCAACCAGAGATCATTGCAAAAATCCATCGTGATTATTTACTGGCCGGTGCTGACATCATCGAAACCAATACCTTTAACTCGACTACTATTTCGATGGAAGATTATGAAATGGGGCATTTAAGTCGAGAGATTAATCTGGAATCGGCCAAATTAGCGCGTAAAGTCTGTGATGAAATCGAAGCGCTTGACCCAAGTCGACCGCGTTATGTTGCTGGTGTGCTTGGCCCAACGTCAAAAACCTGCTCAATTTCACCGGATGTAAATGACCCCGGTTTTCGAAATGTGACGTTTGATGCCTTGGTGGCTGCATATGTTGAGTCGACGCTTGCGTTAATGGAAGGCGGTGCAGACATTATTTTGATTGAAACTATTTTTGATACTCTAAATTCTAAAGCAGCGTCGTTTGCAGTTGAAGAAGCATTTGAGCAAGCAGGGCGCACTTTGCCAGTAATGATTTCAGGCACTATTACCGATGCGTCGGGCCGGACTTTATCGGGCCAAACGACTGAAGCATTTTATAACTCAATTCGCCACATTAAACCGATTGCTATCGGTTTAAACTGCGCCTTGGGCCCAGATTTACTGCGCCAATATGTTGAAGAATTATCGCGCGTTTGTGAAACCTATACCTCAGTGCATCCTAATGCAGGTTTACCTAATGAATTTGGTGAATACGATTTAGAAGCACCAGAAATGGCCGCTGAAATTATTGATTGGGGTAAAACAGGATTTATTAATATTGTTGGTGGCTGTTGTGGCACCACACCTTTACATATCAAGGCATTTGCTGATGGTTTAGCAAATGTACCTCCTCGTCCATTACCAGAGCTTGAAGTCAGGATGCGCTTATCTGGTTTAGAAGCGTGCAATCTGAACTAAGGTCACTGTTATGAGTAAAAAAATATCGGTTTTCACCAATGTCGGTGAACGTACAAACGTAACAGGTTCGGCCAAGTTTAAACGTTTGATCATGGATGAAGACTACGAAGCCGCACTGAGTGTAGCCCGTGAGCAAGTTGAAAATGGCGCGCAAATTATCGATATCAACATGGATGAAGCCATGTTGGATTCGAAAGCGGCAATGGTAAAATTTTTAAATCTAATTGCCTCTGAGCCTGATATCTCTCGTGTGCCTATTATGGTCGACTCATCGAAATGGGACGTCATTGAAGCGGGATTAAAATGCATTCAGGGTAAGGCAATCGTTAACTCTATCTCGTTAAAAGAAGGTGAAGAGCCGTTTATTCGCCAAGCTAAGTTGATTAAACGCTACGGTGCAGCTGCGGTAGTGATGGCGTTTGATGAAACCGGCCAGGCTGAAACAGCAGATCGCAAATTCTCAATATGTGAACGCTCTTATCGATTACTCGTTGATAAAATTGGCTTTCCACCAGAAGATATTATTTTCGATCCAAATATTTTTGCAGTTGCAACTGGAATTGAAGAACACGATAACTACGCGGTTGAATTTATTGAAGGTACCCGTCGCATCAAAGCAGGTTTACCTCATTGTAAAGTCTCGGGTGGGGTGTCGAACGTTTCCTTTTCGTTTCGTGGTAATGACCCTGTGCGTGAAGCAATTCATTCGGTGTTTTTATATCATGCCATTAAAGCAGGCATGGATATGGGCATTGTTAATGCCGGTCAATTGGCTGTGTATGATGATATTCCCGCAGAGCTACGCCAAGCCGTTGAAGACGTAGTACTTAATAAAGACCCAGGTGCCGGTGAGCGGCTGGTGGAACTTGCGCCAAAATATTCAGGCATGGCACAAGCTGAACGAGTTGAAGATTTACTGTGGCGTAGCTGGCCTGTTGCTAAGCGTTTAGAGCATGCGCTTGTTAAAGGAATTACTGATTACATCGAAGAAGATACCGAAGAATGTCGCCAAGGTTTTGCCCGCCCAATCGAAGTAATTGAAGGGCCGCTGATGGACGGCATGAATGTGGTCGGTGATTTATTTGGTGAAGGTAAAATGTTTTTACCCCAAGTGGTTAAATCGGCGCGGGTGATGAAACGCGCGGTGGCTTACTTAAATCCATATATCGATGCCTTAAAAGAAGTGGGCGCCACAAACGGTAAAATCGTGATGGCAACCGTGAAAGGCGACGTGCATGATATTGGTAAAAATATCGTGGGCGTGGTATTGCAATGTAATAACTATGACGTGATTGATTTGGGCGTGATGGTGCCTGCGGATAAAATTTTACAAACCGCCATTGATGAAAAAGCCGATGCAATTGGCTTATCGGGTTTAATTACCCCATCACTGGATGAAATGGTCCATGTTGCCAAAGAAATGACTCGACGCGGTTTTACCATTCCATTGTTGATTGGTGGTGCAACGACCTCAAAAGCCCATACCGCAGTCAAAATTGAACCGCAGTACGACAAGGGCGTGATTTATGTCAATAACGCCAGCCGTGCGGTAGGCGTGGTATCGGCATTACTAAGTGATACGCAAAAACCTGAATTTATTGAACGTACTAAAAAAGAATACGTAGTAGTTCGCGACCAGCAAGCGCGTAAACGCCCACGCTCTCGTGCGGTTACTATTGAACAAGCCCGTGCAAACGGCGCACAATTAGATTGGCAAAACTACACGCCGCCAGTGCCTAAAAAACTCGGTGTGACAGAGTTTAAAAATGTTTCTATTGCCACACTTCGCCAATATATCGATTGGACGCCGTATTTTATGACGTGGTCAATCGCTGGGAAGTATCCGCGTATTTTGCATGACGAAATCGTGGGGGAGCAAGCGCAAAGCCTATTTGCTGATGCCAATGCCATGCTTGATGAGTTTGAAAAATCAGGTGCACTACAACCTTTAGGGGTCATTGGTTTATTCCCTGCTAATCGGGTTGGTGATGACATTGAGATTTATACCGATGAAACCCGTACCGAAGTAATGGCCTTGTCGTGCCATTTACGCCAGCAAACGGAAAAAACAGACTTTGCTAACTACTGTTTAGCTGATTACATCGCACCAAAAGGAATACCTGATTATTTTGGCGCGTTTGCGGTAACCGGTGGTCTTGAAGAAGATGATTTAGCGCAAGCGTTTGATGATCAACAAGATGATTATAATAAAATCATGGTTAAAGCAGTGGCCGATCGGTTAGCTGAGGCATTTGCCGAATATTTACATCAGCAAGTGCGTAAAGAATATTGGGGTTATGCGCCCGATGAAAGTTTAAGCAATGAAGAGTTAATTCGCGAAAATTACCAAGGTATTCGTCCTGCACCGGGTTATCCTGCGTGTCCTGAACATACTGAGAAAAAGAAAATTTGGCAGCTGCTTGATACGCAATCACGCATTGGTATGGCGCTGACAAGTTCTTATGCTATGTGGCCAGGCGCTGCGGTATCTGGCTGGTATTTCTCGCATCCAGAGGCAAAATATTACGCGGTTGCGACCATTCAACAAGACCAGGTTGCCGACTACGCTAAGCGAACCAACATGACGCTCACTGAAGCCGAGCGTTGGTTATCACCTAATTTAGGGTATGAACCACAACAATAGTGACACCTTGCTATTAGATACTTTAAAGCCAGCACTCAGTTGCTGGCTTTTTACTAGAAGCTGGTTAGTTTATCTGAGCTGTTAAAGGGTCAGATTCATGAGTTTTTACATTGGTTTTTAGATAAAAGCAGCTCATTGCTGAACTGCTTCAAAGTGATTAATCGACGTAGAATTTTTGCTGAAATGTTAATTGCTGAATTTGTCTGTCTTGCTGTAAATCTATTTCAAAGCGATAAACTTCTTCGTTGTAGAATTTAATCGGCGCAAGATAATAAACGGCGTCACCTTCAACGACCTCTTTAAATTCTAGATCTATTGTATTACCAAGGAGATTACGGGCTTTACCCTTGATGGTAACGCGCTGAGCTACTTTGTCTTTTGTGCGGCTATCAAGTACCGAAATATTAACAACACCAGTAAACTTACTGCGTTCTAAGCCATAGCTTTTTGCAATGTTTGGTTGTAAGAATGTCGATGGAAAAGCAATGTAATGCACTTCCCAATCGCCTAAGTTTTTAAATTGTCCACCTTGATCTTCAGCTTGGCTAGCAAGTGAAAATGCCAGTAAAAGAAAGCTACTACACAAGGTTAAAAAACGGGTAAACATAAAATGTCCTTTTGTTTATTAAGTAATTAGAGCTTTGGCGAGTTGGCTATTAACGTGCTAATCGCTATGGGGATGTACTCAGGTTTGCTGATCTGTACTTCTTTGTGGCGACCTTGAAGTCCTTTTTTAATGCAAACTTGGTTTTTAGCCACTTTGCATTGTTTCGCCAAAAACTTAATTAAATGACTGTTTGCTTGGCCATCGACCGGTGGTGCGGTGATGGCCACTTTAAGCTCGTTGCCATGTAAGCCAATAAATTTATCCTGACTTGCTTTAGGTTGAACATAAAGCCTAAGCGTTAGGATTTCGGCTTGCCAAGCAACAGCGTTCATTAACGAATTAAATCCATAAATAAAATTTGTAGAAATTGTAAGCCAATAATTAGCACCAAGATGGAGAGGTCTAACCCGCCTAGCGGTGGCAAAATTTTACGGATTGGGCGACACATAGGCTCGGTTAATTGATGAAATACCGCTTCAATTGGATTATTGCCTTGGCTGACCCAGCTTAAAATAGCCCGTAAAATTAATACCCAAAAAACTAGGTTAAATGCTTCTTTTAATAATGTTAGCGCGCCTAAAATTACAGCGTTAACAGGATCAAATTGAGCTGAAAACAACAACATCACCGTGCTTATTTTTGCAAATGCAATAATAAATGCCAGTACTAAACTGGCCAAGTCAACGCCACCTAAACCCGGAATAATGCGGCGTAATGGGTTAACTAACGGTGCGGTGGCTTTAATAACAAACTGACTTAAAGGATTGTAAAAATCTGCTTTGACCAGCTGTAACCAAAAACGTAGCAATACCACCATTAAAAATAAATCAAAAACAATTTCGACTAAAAATTGGAATGCATTCATAACTAAGCCTTAAAGTTCGGTTTCCATTTGCTCTGCGCGGGCGATACACGCATCCATCGCATCGGCAACAGTTTGGGTTAAATTGTGTTGTTGAAAATGTGCAATCGCTTGGGCGGTTGTGCCTCCTTTTGATGTCACGTTATTACGCAGCTCACTGATTTCGATGCTTTGGCTTTCGACCATTTGCGCAGCGCCCATCGCAGTTTGTTGCACTAATAATCGCGCTTGTTCTGGGGTAAATCCTAAGGCTTTAGCTTTGCTTTCTATTGCTTCCATAAACAAAAAGAAATAAGCCGGAGATGAGCCGGTTACTGCAATAATATCGTTGATTTGTGACTCTTGCTCTAACCACATTACAATACCTGTGCTGCTGAAAATCTCTGTGACTGTGCTATTTTCAGCATCACTAGTACCTGCTGAAAACAAACCAGAAACCCCTTTGCCCAGCAAAGATGGGGTATTGGGCATACAACGAATAAGCTTAACGTCACTGCGTAGCATTTCACGTAAACGTTTAACAGTAATGCCTGCTGCAACAGATACAAACACCTTATTGCTATAATCGATGCCAGAATTAGCAAATGTTTGGCAAAGCTCAGCCATCATTTGCGGTTTAACCGATAGTACTATGATGTCGGCTTGTGCAAGGGCGATTAAATTGTCGGTTTGGGTTTGTACACCAAAGTCGCTGGCGACTTTATCAAGTTTGGTTTGGTTGCGATTAGTGGCAATAATCTGTGAGGCATTAAAGCCATTTTTAATCATACCTCCGATAATGGCATAGCTCATATTACCGGTGCCAATAAATGCAATGTTTGTTTGAGACATAGTAAACCTTAATTAGTGTTGTTCTACAGGGTACTCGCGCGCACCAAAAATATCAGTACCAATTCTAACCATGGTTGAGCCTGCTGCAATGGCAGCCTCAACGTCAGCGCTCATTCCCATAGATAAAGTATCTATAGAGGGATATTGGGCTT
This sequence comes from Pseudoalteromonas tunicata, assembly GCF_002310815.1. NCBI lineage: Bacteria > Pseudomonadati > Pseudomonadota > Gammaproteobacteria > Alteromonadales > Pseudoalteromonadaceae > Pseudoalteromonas > Pseudoalteromonas tunicata. Next base: position 794,424 of record NZ_CP011032.1, read on the forward strand.
TAAGTGTATCAAAGCAAGTTTTTAATTGACTAAAGCTTGCGATGAGTTGCGCTTGGTCATCGCTTGGTGCAGGAATAGCCATTAAGCCGCGTAAGACTAATTGTTTGCTTTGGCTAATGTGTGCGCTAAGTGCGGCCACATCAGCTAAGTTGCAACCTGACTTGCTTTGCTCACCAGAAATATTCACTTGAATAAGTACATTTAATGGCGGTAAGTTAGTTGGGCGCTGTTGATTAAGTCGTTCTGCAATTTTAGGGCGTTCAATACTTTGCACCCAAGAAAAATGCTCAGCAATGGCTTTGGTTTTGTTTGATTGAATAGGGCCAATAAAGTGCCACTCAATGTCGTTAAATGGGATTTGTTGGATTTTTTCTACCGCTTCTTGGACATAAGATTCGCCAAATTTTCGGTGTCCAGCGTGATAAGCATCTATGATTAGCTGTGCTGGTTTGGTTTTACTCACCGCCAGCAAGCTCACGCTTTTGGCTGGTTTTTGATGATTTTTTTCGGCTTGGGCAATTCTAGCGTATGCGGAATTAAGTCGTTCTGCTATTGTAACCATATAATTATCAGATAGTTGTGGAGTTTTAGTCATGGATATTACCGAATTACTCGCTTTTAGTGTGCAACATAAGGCGTCCGATTTACATTTATCGTCGGGTGTCTCACCTATGATCCGAGTTGATGGTGATGTACGGCGCATAAATATTCCAGTCCTCGAAGCCAAAGACGTCAATGGACTGGTCTATGACATTATGAATGATAAACAGCGTAAAGAATACGAAGAAAATCTGGAGTGTGACTTTTCATTCGAAGTCCCCAATCTAGCACGTTTTCGTGTCAATGCCTTTAATTCTAACCGTGGTCCTGCTGCGGTATTTCGTACCATTCCAAGTGATATATTATCGCTAGATGATTTAGGTGCGCCGGATATTTTTAAAACCATTTCAGATAATCCTCGGGGTTTGGTATTAGTGACGGGGCCTACGGGTTCGGGTAAATCGACCACTTTAGCTGCTATGGTTGATTATATTAATCGTAATAAACATCATCATATTTTAACCATTGAAGACCCTATCGAGTTTGTGCATCAAAATAAGTTATGCCTAATTAACCAACGTGAAGTGCATCGCGATACCAAAAGTTTTAGTGCGGCTCTTCGAAGCGCATTACGTGAAGATCCTGATGTGATTCTAGTCGGTGAGTTACGTGACCTTGAAACCATTCGCCTTGCCATGACAGCGGCAGAAACGGGTCACTTAGTATTTGGCACCTTGCATACCACCTCAGCGCCTAAAACCATTGACCGTATTATCGACGTTTTTCCAGGCGAAGAAAAAGATATGGTAAGGTCGATGTTATCTGAGTCGTTGCGGGCTGTTATTTCCCAAACCTTATTGAAGAAAATTAGTGGTGGGCGAGTCGCAGCCCATGAAATCATGATCGGTGTACCGGCCATTCGAAATTTAATTCGTGAAGATAAGATTGCGCAAATGTATTCGACTATTCAAACCGGTGCGTCGCATGGGATGCAAACTATGGATCAATGTTTAATGAATTTGCTTAATCGCGGCATTATCAGTCAATCACAAGCGCAGTCAAAAGCTCACGATAAAGCGCAATTTGGCGGTACAGGAAATTAATCATGACTAATTTAAATTTTTATTTAAGCCAAATGCTTACTCGCGGAGCATCCGATTTATTTGTCTCAACCTTTATGCCGGTCAGTGCCAAAATCAATGGTGAGCTTACGCATTTAGACAATAATAGTTTATCTGAAGAGCAAGCACTTGCTTTAGTTGAATCTGCGATGTCAGAAAAGCAGAAAAAAGAGTATCACGATACTAAAGAGTGTAACTTTGCGATTGCCACCGAAGAGGGACGTTTTCGTATTTCTGCTTTTTGGCAACGTGATAAAGCGGGTATGGTGGTCAGGCGTATTGTGAGTTCTATTCCTGATGTGAATGACTTAGGCTTGCCGCCAGTATTAACCGATGTGATCATGTCAAAACGGGGTTTAGTACTGTTTGTTGGTGGTACTGGTACAGGTAAATCAACTTCTCTAGCGGCGTTAATTGGTTATCGTAATCGGAATCAACGTGGCCATATTTTAACGATTGAAGACCCAATTGAATTTGTTCATGAGCACCAAAAAAGTATTGTTACGCAACGTGAAGTTGGCTTAGATACAGAAAGCTTTGAATCGGCATTAAAAAGTTCATTACGCCAAGCGCCAGATGTTATCTTAATTGGTGAAATTCGCTCACAAGAAACCATGGAATACGCATTAAGTTTTGCAGAAACGGGGCATTTATGTGTTGCAACCTTACATGCGAATAACGCTAATCAGGCAATTGACCGGATCATGCACTTAGTACCAAAAGAAAAGCACGATAAACTAAAATATGATTTGGCACTCAATTTACGCGCTATTGTTGCTCAGCAATTAGTGCCCACAGCTGATGGTAATGGTCGAGTTGCAGCAATTGAAGTACTTCTTAATTCGCCGATGATTGCAGAGCTAATTAAAAAAGGCGACATTGGTGGTATTAAAGAAACCATGGCTAAATCGCGCGAAATGGGGATGCAAACATTCGATCAAGCCTTGTTTGAGCATTATCAGCGCCATCGTATTAATTACGCGGACGCATTACATCATGCTGATTCTCCAAATGATTTAAGGCTGATGATTAAATTGCGTAACAATGAACAGCAAGGCGCTGGATTCTTACAAGGCGTAACGATAGATGGTTTAGGTAACGATCCTAAAAATTAGTTATTAGCGGCAATGTACTATATTGGTAAGTATTGCCGCAGTTTAATTAGCCCCAGAATAGTGTTTCTGTAAACGACTTCGCTTAACTCAGGACGTATAAGCCCAACAGACTCATGTTTGCTTTGTATTATGCAATCAAATAGGAGCACTTTGAGGATTATTTGATGATAGCAAAAATAAGCATAACCAAAGTAGCGCTAGTTTTGATTACCGTTTTCCTATTATTCAGTACCTTAGCCTTAGCAAAAGACGATAAGAACGTTGTAATCTATTTACGTGATGATGTGTATGATGATTACATGACTTTTTTAGCGGGTCGTGATCCTAGTGAGATTAACTCGTTTGTTGGGCCTAAAATTCGTCGTGATGTTGTTGATATGGTGATTGCACAGCAAGCGCTTAAACTTGGGGGCTATGAAAAAACCTTTAGCTATAAAGTCGGTAAAGTTAACTTTCGAAACACCAAATTAATCGAACAGGGAGAGTTATTAATTAGCTTTGATAGCTATTGGCTCGCTGATGCGCTACGTATTCAATATGACGTGTTTATTTCAGATCCGGTGATCCGAAAAGGTGAATATTTTGCAGGTATTTTTGCCAATCCTGATCACGTTGAAGTATTTAAAATTAAAAACTTAGTTGATTTGAGAAATTTAACCGCTGTTTCAACGCCACGCTGGGCCACAGATTGGCATACACTGCAAAATCTAAACTTAAAAGAGCTCTTTTTGGAAGATGAGTGGCTTAGTCAGTTAAGAATGGTGCATTTAAAATGGGCTGATTTTATGCTGATGCCTTTAATGCCTTCTCTCGATAATCATTACCGCCTAGGTAATATTGATTTAAAAGCGGTGCCAAATATCGCAATAGTGCTTGATGACAGTCGACATTTTGTTATTAGTCGCAATCATCCTGATGGCGAAGTAGCTTTTAAAGCATTGCAAATAGGACTCAAAGAGTTGCGTAAACGGCAGCGGATTAAACGTGCTTATATTGAGGCGGGATTTATTCCTGATTTAACAAAAACACAGGTAATCAATCAGGAATTGGTTGAGAAAATCAACTGAGGTACTAGGTTAACCACATACTGGATAATAAACCTGTCTTAGGCGGTTATCTTCAACTTTTACCGCCTTGGGTTAACATACAATAAATCTATTATCTAGAACAGAAGTTAACTAACTACCATATTGATTTTCAAAATAACTTTCTAAAATTAGCAGTGCCGACATACTATCAACATTTCCTTTAGTGAGTTTTTTAAAACCGCCTTGGGCAAATAGTTGCGATTTTGCATCTGCGGTGGTTAAACGCTCATCTTGGGTTTCAACTGGCAGGCCATAATTGTTGTGTAAGCGGTTGGCAAACTTTTTAGCTTGGAATGTCACCTCTTGATTTGTGCCATCCATATTCAGTGGTAAGCCAACAACTAATAAGTCGGGTTGCCATTCATTTACTATGGCTGCAATTTCATCCCAATTAGGAATACCATCACGGGCATTGATTGCTTTTAGTGGTGATGCAGAGCCAGTAATTTCTTGGCCAACAGCAATACCAATGCTGCGAGTGCCAAAATCAAATCCGAGTACGGTGCGTTCACCGATGTTTTTTAATGGCCGCTTTGCCATGATAATCCTTGTTTAAAAAGTAAAATGTATTCTAGGCATGGCCAACTTGGTGACTAAGCATGCTCAAGTTTATACCAAGCATGGCGATGGCTTTTTCCCAGCGAAGATGGGCGGGAGTATCAAATATAATGCTAGGATCGGCTTTAATTGTTAACCATGCATTTTGTTGCAACTCTTGCTCTAATTGTCCAGCTCCCCAACCCGCATATCCAAGTGTAATTAAGAATTTATCTGGGGATTGTTCCGTCGTCAGACTGGCTAAAACATCTTTTGAGGTGGTGATCATTATTTGATCGCTAAGTGCTGAGCTGGTGGTAAAACCATATTTGGTGCTGTGTAGTACAAAACCTCGGTCGGTATCAACTGGTCCGCCGGCAAACACTAACTGACGAGTGGAACCACAGGTTTTGTCATTTTCGAGATCAATTTTTTCAAGCAATTGCCCAACGGTAAAATCCGTTGGGTGATTAATAACTAATCCCATAGCACCGGTTTCACTGTGTTCGCAAATATAGGTAACCGATTGTTTAAAGCTAGGGTCTTGCATGGTTGGCATTGCAATTAAAAAATGATTTTCTAATGATTGCATCTAATTTATCTCCTAGCTTCTATGCGACTAACGCGTACTTAAGCGACGCTCAATCGCATCAAATAATATGCCTGTAATAGAAATATCAAACGCAGCTTGAATTTCTCGCACACATGTTGGGGCTGTGACATTGATTTCAGTTAATTTGTCACCGATAACATCAAGTCCTACAAAGATAAGCCCTTTCTCTTTGAGTATAGGTGCAATCGCATTGGCAATTTTAAAATCTGATTCACTTAATGGGCGTGCTTCACCACGGCCTCCTGCGGCTAAATTACCACGGGTTTCGCCGCCTTGTGGAATACGAGCCAAGCAGTATGGGATCACTTCACCATCAACCACTAAAATGCGTTTATCACCTTGAACTATTTCTGGTACGTAATTTTGTACCATTGCAAAGCGAGCGCCATGCTCTGTAAGTGTTTCGCAGATTACGCCGATATTTGGGTCGTCTTGTTTTACCCGAAAAATAGATGCGCCACCCATGCCATCAAGTGGTTTGATAATAATATCGCCATGCTCAGCTAAAAAATGCCTAATTTGTTGTTGGCTGCGTGTGACTAAAGTATCTGGGGTGAATTCACTAAACCAGGCAGTAAATAATTTTTCATTAGCATCACGTAAACTTTGCGGTTTATTGATCACTAACGCTCCTGCTTGTTCGGCGCGCTCTAAAATGTAAGTGGCATAGATGTATTCTGTATCAAAAGGGGGATCTTTGCGCATTAAAATCACATCAAGATCAGCTAAGGCAATGGTTTGCTTTTCTTCAAGCTCATACCAATGATTTACATCATTAAATACTTTAGCTTTTGCACTGGTTGCATACGCTTGGCCTTGGCGCAAAAAAAGATCATCCATTTCCATGTAGTGGACTTCATAGCCGCGTTTTTGCGCTTCTTCCATCATGGCAAAGCCGGTGTCTTTTTTGATATTAAATCCTGAAATGGGATCTGAGATAATGCCGAGCTTGATAGTCATAGGATTTCCCTTTTGATTTAGTATTTTTTATATGGGGATGATTTGTTAAAAAGCAAATCATCTCATAGTGTTGTGCACAAAACTTAAGCTAAATCACCAAACTCAAGTTGCAATGCACTTAAGACCGTTAAAGCCGCTGTTTCAGTTCGTAAAATTCTTGGTCCTAAACGAATATCAATAAAACCGCTATTTTTAGTCATCAACATTTCAGCATCGGTAAAGCCGCCTTCAGGGCCCACAATAAACCGTAATCCTTCGGTCGGTTTTGTAATGGTTTTAATACTGTGCTCAGCCCTTGGGTGTAGCGTGAGTTTGAGCTCGTCACTTTGTTGACTGAGCCATTGTTCAAGTTTAATTGGCGGGTGGATAACCGTAACAAAATTACGGCCTGATTGCTCCGCCGCTGCAATCGCAATTTTTTGCCACTGCTGATGTTTTTTCTCGAGGCGGTCACCGCTTAATTTTACTCCGCAGCGCTCGGTAAATAATGGGGTGATTTCTGTAACGCCAAGTTCTACTGATTTTTGAATGGTAAAATCCATTTTATCACCGCGTGAAATCCCTTGGCCTAAATGGATTTTAAGGGGGGATTCAACATCATGCTCTTCAAAACTCTCGATTTGTACATTGACCCCTTTTTTCGAGACTTCAGTCAGTTCAGCTAAAAACTGTCCTCCTTGGCCATTAAATAAACAGACCTTGTCACCAATAGACATGCGTAAAACCCGGCCGATATGACCTGCGGCATCATCGTCAAGTTGGAGTATTTGGCCAATTTCAATTGAGCCTGGATGATAAATATGAGGGATGCGCATGGAAAACCTTTAATTTGAATTGTATTACAGGGCAATTCACTGTTTTTAATTGATTGTTATATGGTATGAAAGGGGGCGCGTATTGGCAATAAAAAGGCTAGGTTGTAGCAATTTATTTTAATTTTTTCGATTAAATATTAAAAAGCTATGTTAGTTTTAAACGCTATTTCGTAATAGGAAACGAAGGAACTTGCATGAGTTTAATTTTACAGGTGGATGAACTAACTCGATCATTTGGCAAAGTGAATGCTGTTAATGGAATTAGTTTTAATGTGAAGCAAGGAACTTGCTTTGGTCTATTAGGACCTAATGGGGCTGGTAAAACCACCACCATTGAAATGCTCGAAGGGATAGTAAAACCGTCTTCGGGAAAAATTTTATATCAAGGTAAACCACTGACTGAGTCTATTTATCAAGAGTTAGGAATTCAATTTCAGCATACTGCGATTCAGGATTATTTAACGGTAAAAGAAACGCTTGAGATGTTTGGCGCATTTTATCACCATACGATTGCGTTAGATGAACTGATTGAATTATGTCAACTTGAGGATTTTTTACAGCAAGATCATCGCAAGTTATCAGGTGGGCAAAAACAGCGTTTACTGCTTGCGCTTGCGTTGATTAATGATCCTAAACTGATTTTTTTAGATGAGCCAACCACAGGGCTCGATCCTCATAGTCGTCGATTATTTTGGCAGTTAGTCAATAAAATTAAAGCGAATGGTAAAACTATCATTTTAACCACACATTACATGGATGAAGCTGAATATCTATGTGATGAAATTGCGATTATGGATAAAGGTAAAATTATTGCCCTCGATACTCCGGATAATCTATTAAAACAGCACTTTAAAGGTGCACTGATTAAACTCAATGGCAGTGCGTTTAATCACGATGCGGTGATGCCGTTTGAGTACCAAGTGGTGGCTGATAAAATTTTAATTCAAAGTGCGGATATACAAGCAACGCTATTACAGCTTATTAATCAAGAGATTGCCCTCGATGGTTTACAAGTTAAATCGGCAACCTTAGATGACTTATTTTTGAAATTGACCGGCCATGGTCTGAATATGAAAGAAGAGCCTGCGCATGTTTAAACGATTCTTAGCTGTTTTTAAAGCCCGTAATTATGAGTTTTTTCGTGATCGTTCCGCATTAGGTTGGAATATCATGTTTCCAATTTTATTATTGGTAGGTTTTGCCTTTATTTTTTCGGGCGATGGTAAATCTTTATATAAAATTGGGATTTTAGGTGAAAAACCAGTTAATGCTTTTACTCAGTTGCAGCATGTTGAATTTGTCGCTTATCAACAAGTAGATGTGGCTGAACAAAAATTACGTCAACATAAACTCGATTTGTTAGTTGATTTTAATGCCGCACGTTACTGGGTCAATGACTCATCCGCTAATGGTTATATGGCAGAGAAATTATTGTTGGCAAGTGAAACTAAATTAGTTAAGCAGGTCATTACCGGTAAAGAAATTCGTTATCTCGATTGGGTGGTCCCTGGCATTTTGGGGATGAACATGATGTTTTCATGCTTATTTGGCATTGGTTATGTCATCGTCAGATATCGTAAAAACTCGGTTTTGAAGCGTTTACATGCCACGCCATTAAAACCCATTGAGTTTTTGACGGCACAAATATGTTCGCGATTATTTATTATCTTGTTACTCAGTAGTGTTATTTTTATTGGCTGTAACGTCATGTTTGATTTTTATATGGTGGGCATCTATTTCGATTTATTTATTATTACGTTACTGGGGGCTTTTTCGCTGATTGCATTGGGGCTTTTAGTTGCAGCTCGTTCTGAATCGGAAGAATTTACCGGAGGTATGCTTAACCTGACTTCATGGCCAATGATGATGTTATCAGGAGTGTGGTTTTCTCTAGAAGGCAGCCCTGGTTTTATTCAAACCATAGCGCAATTCTTTCCGCTGACTCATCTACTTGAAGGGGCAAGGCAAATCATGCTCGAAGGCGCCTCGCTTTGGCAAATCAAGCAGCAAGTATTAGCATTGTTTGTGATGAGCGTGGTTTTTTTAGTGCTTGGAGCGTGGCTGTTTCGTTGGCAAGGCCAAGCTCGTTAATAAAACGACATCAAGTTTTATTAAATAAACTCAGTTCTGGATAATAGATTGGCCAACGCATTGAATTAAAATTAAATATCTAAGTTATTTATCTCTAGCTAGAGGTTTTTAAGGCTAACAAGGTGGATTGACGAGTCAATAATAGCAAGCCCATTGCAAGTTAATCCAAGCCTGTTCGCGTTGAAAATAGCTACATCAGAGAGATTTATTCTCCAGTTTTGAGGTTAAAGTCGGTACTGTTAAAAAAGTACAGCACTGTGTTATTTATAAGACAGTGCTGCTGGCTGATAATTAAATATTTTTCCCAATTCTTGTAGAGGATCAAGCAAGGTGGTGTGTTTTGTTTGACTACCTAATAATGTGCTCTGAAAGAGCGACTCGTATTCATCGACAGACACTAAATAAATACAATTATGGATAGACTGAATATGCGCTTGTAAAGCAGGGTTGAGCGAGTTATAAAAACTAGCAAAAATATAAACCCTGCTTATGTTGTGATAACACGCCAGATAATTCTTTAATTCTTCAATTGATAATTCGTTGTTGAAGTCACAGTAGCTGTAATCGTCGATTAAGTGGTCGTACATCATTTTGAGTAAATGTCGTGTATGGTGACTTACGGCTACAAGCTTTAGATCTTTTTGGCTTAAACTCATCACGAAGCGACGAGTAATTGTTGGGATATGATCAATAATTAGAAACGTTTGTCCATTTAGTTGCATGATACTTTCCTTAGTATTGTTGCTAGAAGCGCTAATCTATACTGCTTGTGCCATTTTTACATTAACTTAAGTTAATTTGGACAAAAAATGGACCAATATCAACATCTATTAACACTTGTAGCACAAAAGCATCAATTAGCTGTGCAATCATTTGCAGCCGGAGAGTCGTTATTTTTGCAAGGTAGCTTAGAGCCTAGGTTATTTTGGATAAAAAAAGGCTTGGTTAAACTGGTTTTTATCCAACCGGATGGCAAGGAGTTTATTAAAGCTTTTTTAGCTGAAGATGATTTGGCTGGCAGTTTGTTAAGTGTGGTGTTTGGAGAGCCTTCTCCTTATTCTTGTTACTGTCTAGAGGCATGTGACATTATTGCTATCCCTTATAAAGACTTAAAAGCAATAGCAGTTAAAACGCCAGAGCTAAGGGATGTTGAATTACAATTTATGCATCAATTAACCGCACGTAAAGAAGATCGTGAATTCCAATTTTTATGTTTAACTCCAGAGCAACGTTATGTCAGATTTATTGAGCAGTACCCACATATTTTAAAGCGAATTAGTCAGGCTGAACTCGCGCGCTTTTTAGGGGTAACCCCTGTTGCTCTTAGTCGAATAAAGTCTCGTTATTTAGCGCAATTAAGCTAAATATAACAATATATTATGCTGATTTTTCTCTAGTGTACTAAGCTAAAGAACATCTGTTTTTTTATTGTTGACAAGGAAGCGTAATGACACCACATCAAGTGGAATTGGTACAGGCATCGTGGGAAAAAGTGGTTCCAATAGCTAAAGATGCTGCCGATTTGTTTTATGGTAAGTTGTTTGAGCTTAACCCTGCACTTAGGCCTTTATTTCATGGTGATGTTGAAGAGCAAGGTAAAAAACTAATGCAAATATTGACCACAGTTGTGCGAGGATTAAAGCAGTTTGATAAGCTCGAAATGGCGGTATGGCAACTAGGTCGTCGCCATGTAGCTTATCAAATATCAATTCAAGATTTTAATACTGTTGCTGAGGCGTTACTTTGGACGCTACAACAAGGGTTGCAACAAGCGTTTAGTGCTGAGGTAAAACAAGCTTGGGTTGAAGCTTACACCATAGTAGCTGGAGTGATGCAAGCAGGTATGGAATATGAATATGCCAACTTTGATAAATGGAAGGCAGCGCAACAATAGCGCTGCGGTTTAGTTTTACTTAGCGATTAAACAGAGCAATCAGAATTAATCCAACAGCTAAGTAAATAGCAAGCTCGACACAGGCTACGCCAATATTATCTTGCTGTTCAATTTCATTCTCTGTATTTATTTTAGGTAAGGCAATGCGGGTAAATAGGGCGCTGATAATCTGTTGTAAAATAACTAAAATACCGCAATAACTAAGTACCACTAAAATATTATCGACAAATACCCCTGCATAAAAAGGCGCATATGATAGCCCGGCATAAATTGCCATGCACAGCGCTAAAGTTTGGCTGCTAAACCTAAGCCCTAACGCGGTATTATCTAAACTTAAGTAGGTTTGTAATGCGGTCCCTTGGTTGCTGTTAGCAAATAACCATTCTTGCCATTTTCGATGTACCACTAAAAAAAACTGTAATAGGATAAAGCAACTAGTGATGATTAATAAACCATCCATACTTTGACTGTGTGACCATTTATAAAGTCCTAAAATAATCAGGGCATTGCCTAAAAATGCACCAGATTCAATTAAGGCCGCAGAGACATTGCGTTTGGCTATCTCTTGTTCTTCATTAAAGCGGCTTAATACCCATTTATTATGAATTTGCTTACCAATGTAACTAAAAGCGGTTGCGACACTTATTAAAATAAAACCATAGAGTAAATCGGCTTTGATATCAGTAAAGCTAAGATGGCGAAATAAATAACCAATAATAAGTAATACCGTAAATAAATGCGCGGCATAGCTTATTCCTGCAGCGAAATTATCTTTTTTTGCGAGCTCGTCAGCGAGTCCTTGTTTGATTTTTTTTTGAGTGTGAAAGCGTACCATTAAGATCACAAAAAAAGCGAAGATAAAGGTGCTTAGCAATGCAATAAAAGCTTGTTGTAGTAGGGGCAGATAGGCCATAGTATTTCTTGTTTTATTAGAATCGTTTTAAGTATATCTAACTTAATTTAAAGATTGTATTCAAGATTTTGGATTTGGGGTGTTATGGATAAAATGCAGTTAGTCGAACCGTTGTTAAGTTTAGGGCAAAAGCGATTTAGTGAGTTGTTTGCACAAAGAGTTCCTCATAATGACATCGTGCAATTGTTGGCGCTTAGTGATTTTGCTTATCAAGTTTTGGCAAGTGATAGCAGTTTAATTGAGTGGTTGCTTGATGAGCAGCAATGCCAAAGTCGAGCAATTGTTTCAGCCTTACCTGATGACTTAGTTTCATTAGACGAAAAACAGTGTTTTCAGTTGCTGCGCCGTTACCGCCAACGTTATTGGCTCAAAGTTGCTTACTTAGATTTAGTTCGCAAAAATCCAATTGATGACAGCATTGCCTATATCTCAAAATTATCAGACCAGCTGATTGATGATGCATATCGTTATGCTTATCAGCAAGTTGCAATTACTTGCGGCATGCCAATTGATAAGCAAGGTGAGCCGATGCCGATGTTGATTTTAGGCATGGGAAAATTAGGTGGTTTTGAGCTCAATTATTCCTCAGATATCGATTTAATTTTTAGTTATCCTTATCAATGCGATACCCAAGGCGGGCGCCGGGCCATTGAAGGACATGTTTTTTTCACCAAAGTAGCGCAAAAAGTAATTGCAGCATTAAATCAGGTCACGCCTGATGGCCAAGTATTTCGAGTTGATATGCGGTTGCGGCCTTTTGGAGAAAGTGGTCCTTTGGTGATGAGTTTTACTGCGGTAGAAGAATACTACCAAGAGCAGGGACGTGATTGGGAGCGTTATGCCATGCTCAAAGCGCGCTTAATTGGGCAAAAAAATAACTATTGGCCAGAGTTTTACGCCTTATTAAAACCATTTGTTTATCGTCGCTATATTGATTTTTCGGTGATTGAATCGCTGCGAAAAATGAAAGCTATGATAGCGCAAGAAGTGAGGCGAAAAGGTTTAAAAGGCAATATCAAATTAGGCTCAGGTGGTATTCGAGAAGTTGAGTTTGTGGTGCAAGCGTTTCAAATGATCCGTGGTGGACGCGAAGCGACTTTGCAAACTCAATCTTTATTACTTGCGCTGCAAGAATTAGTAATACTTGAGGCCATAGCGCTCGCTGATGCGACCAAACTCAAAGATGCATATCTATTTTTGCGAAAAATAGAGCAATATCTGCAAATATTTAATAATGAACAAACTCAAACCTTGCCCGTTGAACCTTTAAATCAAGCCAGATTATGTTGTTTGTTGGCTGTCAGTTCTTATGATGACGTGCTTAAGTTGATTGATACTTATATGCAGCAAATTCATGGTGAATTTAGTGTCATGGTTGGGGTGGAAAAAGAGCATCAAGATGACGAGGGGGGGCAGTACGATACATTATGGAATGAACCAGACTTTAGCCAACTTGAGCTCAGTTGGGGAGCCGATAATGAACAAGCGTGGCAAAATGTTTTGTTTGAATTTAAACAGCAAATGGCTAAAAAACGCATCGGTAGCCGTGGGCGCGATATCTTAGATAAGCTCATGCCACAGTTGTTACATCAACTGGTGGTTACAACGAATGACGTTAACGTGCTTAAAATGACTTTAGCTGTGATTGAACAGGTTGCCTCACGCACCGCTTATCTTGAGCTTTTATATGAAAACTTAGGCGCATTAAAACAGTTAATAAAATTATGCAGTCATAGCCGCTGGATTGGTGAGCATTTAGCGCGTTACCCAATTTTATTAGATGAATTAATTGATCCTGCCATTTTATATCGTCCATTAGCACTTAATGCTTATCGCAGTGAGATTCGTCAGTACTTTTTACGTATTGAACCTCAAGATCTGGAATTACAGATGGAAGCGCTGCGTCAATTTAAACAAACTCATCAATTACGTATTGCGGCTGCTGATGCCACGCATGTCATTGATATTATGAAGGTGAGTGATCATCTAACGGCCTTGGCCGAGGCCATAGTTGAACAAAGTGTTGAAATAGCTTGGCAGCACATGGTCAGTCGATTTGGTTACCCACAAGGCGCTGATGAGCATAACAAAGGTTTTGCGGTGATAGCTTATGGTAAAGCAGGTGGTTTGGAGCTTGGTTATGACTCTGATTTAGACCTTGTTTTTGTTCATAATAGTGATGCAACATCGCTTACCAATGGTGATAAACAAATTGATTCACGCCAGTTTTATTTAAAACTGGCGCAACGTTTAATGCATTTATTTAATACTCGAACCAGCTCGGGCATTTTATATGAACTCGATCCGCGTCTTCGTCCTGAGGGTGCTTCGGGGCTCTTGGCTATTAATATAGAAACCTTTGGCTTGTATCAAAATGAGCAAGCATGGACTTGGGAGCATCAAGCGCTGGTTCGTACTCGAATGATTTATGGCCAAGAATCTTTGCAGCAACGCTTTAGTGATATTCGCCATCAAGTACTGGCTCTGGTGCGTGATAAACAAGCGCTAAAAGTACAAGTGCGCGAAATGCGCGAGAAAATGCGCGAGCATTTAGCTAAAGGTGACGGCTTGCAATTTGACTTAAAACAAGATGTCGGTGGTATGGCTGATATTGAGTTTATAGCTCAATATTTAGTGCTCGCTTATGCTGCTGAGTTTAAAAATATGACGCAGTGGTCTGATAATATTCGTATTTTCACCACAGCAAGTGAACTTGATATTATCAGCGAAAGTGAAGCCCAACAGTTGATCCATGCCTATTGTTTTTATCGTGAGCACTATCATATTTTGAGTTTGCGCCAACAAGATAAATTAGTTTTAACCAGCGAAGTTGAGATGTTGAAGCAGCAAGTAATAACAAGTTGGCAAAAATATTTAGTTGAATAACTAGGTTTAAGAAATAAAGTCAGAGCTAAAAAAGCGCAACCATGAGGTTGCGTTTTTATTGGGGTTATTGATTTAATATGCTCTGGCTTGTACGCAATTATCGCGTAAATAGGGCGTTGATTTCTCAGTGATCACTGCAGTGCGTTGCTTGGGGCAGAAAAAGGTTTTAACTTCAAATTCAAAATCACTGTCGATGGCTTTTCCTAACTGATACAGTGTGGCAACAAAGGTATCTTCGACGCCAAAGTTATGTTTGACTATATAGTCTTTGTGTAAATACCATAAAAATTCAATCCCTTCTTCATCGGCATATTTTTTCATAATCGACTTTAGTGTTTCACCTTCACTAAAACGTCTGCTTTTTATACTGCCACGCCATTTTGTTGTTGATGGCGTAGTTGTTTTTTCAATTTGTTTTAATTCGCTGGTAATATCGTTTTCAGGCAGTTTTAGCTCGATTACAAACTCTTCTTGGGCGCTGCTTCGGTCAGCTGATGTCCGCAGGTTGGCATAAAATTGTGATAAGCCGCTGGCAGCAGAATTACTTTTTTCAGACTTTCTATAAATAGGACCATCTGATAATAAAAAGTAAGCCGCAGCTGCAATTAAAATAAAAGCTAATGACAGATGTTTGATCCAAAACCACATAAAAACACTCTCTAAACGTCGACAAGTCATCTTAAACCGTTTTTAGGGCTTTATCTACCATCAATAAAAGCTGAAAATAATTGATGTAATAGGGTGTTTAAATGAATTAAATCGGATACTTATATAAATTTCTGAGCGAAATTATGTTTCGCTCAGCTTACTTTCAGCTTAGTAATAAGATGGGCTATTTTCATCTGGGCGTGTTTTAAAGCGGCGATGAAGCCACATGTATTGCGCTGGTGCATTTATTACTGCCCGCTCAATTGCTTGGTTTACTAAAGTGACGTCTGCAAGGTCATTGCCTGATGGAAAGTCTTCGGGCATCGGGGTAATTGCTAAATGATATTGACCTTGTTCATCTCGGCGGCTCATAAAGCAGACCGTTTTACAGTGTTTACTTGATGCAAATAAGGTAGTGCCTGTGGTGGTAGCGGTTTCTTTTACGGCAAAAAACGGAGCAAATTCAGCGCGTTTTCGTCCGTAATCTTGATCTGGTAAATAATAACAAAGCTTCCCATTTTTAAGGGTGGCTAATAATCCTTTGATATCACGTTTGCCAATTAAGTATTCATTTGAACGTAATCGGCCTCGGGTCATTAAAAACTCCATCAAGGCATTGTTATGAGGGCGATAAAAGCCTACGCCTTCTTGAGAAAGTCCCATTACACGACCAGCCATTTCAAGGTGCAGCATGTGAGGGACTAACATAAGTACTCCATAACCTTGAGCTTGAATGGCTTGAATATGTTCATAACCTGTAATGGATCCAAAATGTTTTTCAACTCGCCATTTGGGCCACCACCAGGCCATGCCTGATTCAAAAATAGCGATGCCTGTTTGCTGCATATTTTGATAAACCAGTTTTGCTTGCTCACCTTCACTCATCTGTGGGAAACACAGTTTGATATTAACTTCGGCGATATGTTTGCGTTTTTTGGCAAAACGGTGGACCAAATAGCCTAATCCTTTACCCATTTGAATTTGTAAAAAGAATGGCAGCCATGAAATGAGATATAAAAAAAGTACGCCTAGCCAAGTTAACCAAAAGCGAGGGCCAAGAAATGCGAGTTTGAATTTAGGATTTTTTACCACTTTGGGCGCTCTTAGTGATTAAACGGGGGAGTATTTTAGCTAAATTTTGACAGAAAACAAAAAAAGCCAAGCTAGGCTTGGCTTTTTTTGCGATGGGTTTAGTTTAAACCACTGTTTATCGCTGTTACATCTTGATCTGAAAGGGTGCCTGCCGCTTGTTTTAAGCTTAAGGTTGAGATCACATAACGGTAGCGAACTGCAGATAAATTACGTTTTGCATCAAACAAGTTACGTGTACTGAGTAATACATCAACAATAGTACGAGTACCTACTTCAAAGCCAGCTTCTGTTGCTTGTAATGCACTTTCAGCTGAAACAACTGCTTGTTCTAGTGCTTTAAAAGTTGCGATATCTGACACTACTTGATTGTAAGAGGTGCGAACTTGTTTGCTCACTAAACGATGTGAAGCTTCTAAATCCTCGGCGCTTGCGACATAAAATGCGCGAGCTTGATTAACTGCAGCTTGTGTGGCGCCACCAGTATAAAGTGGTAGTGCAAAGTTAAGCCCAATTGAAGTCTGATCGCCTCTTGGTTTATCGTTTGTATTCATTGACCTTGCGCCAACTTGAGTGGTGGTATCAACTAAAGAATCACCGTAACTTGCGTTTAAAGTTAAGGTTGGATAATGACCCGCTTTGGCTTGTTCAATTTGCTCATTGGCAATATCAAGGGTTACTTTTGCCACTTGTAATTGAATGTTTTTATCTTCAGCTGTTTTGATAAATTCACTTGAAGTTAAATTTGGTTGCACTGTTGAAAACTTAGTGGTGTTTAATACATTTAACTTTTCGTGATATTTGCCGGTAATTTCACGCAAGTTTTCACGACTAGTTTCAACATTATTATTCGCTACAATTTCACGAGCAACTGCGTTATCAAATTGTGCTTGTGCTTCATGTACATCGGTACGTGCTGTTAAACCAACGGCATAACGCTGTTTAGTTTGTTCTAATTGACGCTCAATCGCGCGTTTTTCGGCTTGGACAAACTCTAAATCATCAAGTGAACTCAGCACTGCAAAGTAGGCATTAGTCACGCGAACAATCAGTTGTTGCTGAGCTAAATCATAAGTTGCTTGGGCTTGCATAGATTGCTTTTCAGCAATGTTTAAACTGTTCCAAGATGATAAGTTAAATAATGATTGTTGTAAGGTGATGCCACGGCTAAAGGTATCGCTTTCTTGGTTTAATTTATAAAAAGCAAGTGTGTCTTCATCTTGAGGATATGAGTTGCTATCAGATTTGCTATAGCCCATGGTCAAATTTAATTGGGGTAATAGACTACTCATGGCGCGGTCAATATTAAAACTTTGTGCTTCTTTGTTCGCTTTTGCTTTTAAAACAATAGGATCATTGGCTAAAGCGATTTGGTAAACTTGCAGTAAGTCTTCAGCAAAACTTGAGGTTGCTGCAAATGTTGCGCTCAAACCGATTAGCGCGCTGAGTAATTTAATTTTCATAGGGGCTAGCGTCCTTCGACTATTATTCTCTAATTACTTTGATGTTAAACTTTTTTTTTCTAAAGCTAAAAGCCTTTTAAGTAAAACATTAGGCTCAAATGTAACAGAATATAAATAGTTCCTGTTGAATGTTCTTGATAGTAAACTAAATGACTATAGGGTCACAGTGTTTAGGTAATATATGGTTAAAATTTCAACTTTCAATGATAAAGATGTTGAATTATTAGAAAAAACGCCACTTTATCATGGTTTTTTTAAAATTGAGCGGTACGGTTTCAAACATAAACTGTTTGCTGGCGGTTTTAGTGAGCCAATTTATCGTGAAATTTTAGAGCGCGGTCATGCTGTTGCTGTATTACCTTATGATCCTATCACAGACTCAGTATTATTAATCGAGCAGATAAGAATAGGCGCGTTAGCATCAAAATCAAACCCTTGGTTACTTGAATGTATTGCCGGTATGGCCGACGGTTCGACCGATTATCAACAAGTTGCTAAAAAAGAAGCTTTAGAAGAGGCGGGCATAGAGCTTACTGATCTTGAATTTATGCTGTCGTATCTTTCAAGTCCAGGCGGTACAACCGAGCGGCTTTATTTATATACCGCATCTGCAGATTTAAGTCAAGCTGGTGGTATTTTCGGTTTGCCAAGCGAAGGTGAGGATATCAAAGTGCATATTTTGCCTTTTAATGACGCAATGCAATTGCTCAATGACGGCACTATAGACAATGCAGCGACAGTGATTAGCTTGCAATGGCTTGCCCTTCATAAAGCAAGTTTATTGAAAAAATGGGCTTTGCAAGATCATGCTCAATAGTTCATTGCGGTATCGTCAAAACTTGCCTGCTTTTATGACGTTATGCGAGCAAAATTATTTTCGTATAATGCGTTTAATGCCAAAAGATGAAGTGATTGGTACCACCAAGGAAATCGCGGTTGGGTCATTTTGCTATCAGTTAGAAATCAAAACCTCGTCACGATTTACCACCGAAGTGTGTTTTAAACAAACTCAAGGCGATGTCATGGGCTTTGTAAGTCCGCAATTGATGGTGCGAATTTATCATGATGCAAGGGTTGCTGAGGTATTTTGCCTCGATTATGTAAATCGGGTACGACCTTCTTATCATTATCCTAATCCTCATATGCGCCATAAAGACGAAAAATACCAAATTAATGCGTTTTTATTCGACTGGTTAGATTTCTGTATTAGTCATGGTCGCTCAACCATGCATTGGGATGTGAATAATGGCTTGGTTTGATGAGGTATTAAGTATTGATAAGTCGCAATTGCGGTTTGCTCATATTAGTGACTGCCACTTATTTGCCGAAGTTAATGAATGTTATTTTGGTGTCAATTGTTGTGACTCGTTACGTTTAGTACTGACCGATTTGGCAGAACAAACACTCGACTTTGTCATTTTTGGTGGTGATCTGACTCAAGATCACTCATTAGCATCGTATCAACTTTTTGCTCAATTAGTGAATGAGGCTCAATTGCCTTGTCCTGTATTGTGGCTGCCGGGAAATCATGATGAGCTTGATTGTTATCAACAAGCATTTTCGATGTTGCCATCTCATGTGATTAGTCGCGCTAAGTGGGTGCAAAGTCCTAATTTGACTGTTGCCTTGGTAAATAGCAAAGGTCCTACACCTGCAGGTTGGGTTGAGCCCGCGCATTTAACCGAACTGGTATGTAAAATTAAAACAGCAGCAGAAAAAAATGTCGTGTTTTGTCATCATCACCCCAAGGCGATAGCAGGTTATCTTGATAAACATATTTTAGAAAATGGTGAATGGTTTTTGACTCAATTGGCACAAACCGAGCAAGTGACTACCGTATTTCATGGTCACGTTCACAACGATTATCTGCAACAACATGGTGAACTCTCTATTTATGCCACGCCTGCCACCTCGATTCAGTTTGTAAAAAACAGTGCTACTTGGCAACAAGAGGATTTAGGGGCGGGGTATCGAATTATCCATTCTAATCAATTGGGTGAAATTAGCTCGGAAGTAGTATGGCTCGCAAGAAAGTAATTTATATTCACGGTTTTAATAGCTCACCTTTATCTGCTAAAGCACAATTAATCGGTCAATATTTATCCCAATTTAACCTTGAATATCAGGTACCTTTGTTATCGCATGAACCATTACAGGCTTTAGTAACCTTAGAGCACATGTTAGACTCTAATACTGTATTGATTGGTAGTTCGTTAGGTGGCTATTTTGCGACTTATTTGTCCCAAAAATATCAATTGCCTGCGGTTTTAGTGAATCCCGCAGTGGCGCCTTTTTTGTTAATGAAAGATTTTTTAGGCCCACAGTACAATCCATACCAAAATTATCATTATCAATTAACAATGCAGCATGTTGAGCAGCTAAAATCACTTTATTTGCCTGATTTACTTCATCCGCAGTTGTTGTGGTTATTACAGCAAAGTGCCGATGAAGTATTAGACTTTCAACAAGCGGTTAAATACTATAATAATTGCCGCCAAGTGCTCGAATTTGGTGGAGATCATAGTTTTATTGGTTTTGAACGTTATTTTTCACAGATTGTACAATTCCTTAAAATAACGTAAAAGAATAAGTCAAAGAGACGCGATTGGGTCGCAGTTTTTTGCAACCTCAGTCATAGGGCTCAACGCCCATATGCATCAATAAGAGAAAGAACAGCATAATATGAGTAATCAAGATTATAATGCAGAGTCGATTGAGGTCTTAAATGGCCTTGACCCAGTTAAGCGCCGTCCTGGCATGTATACCGACACCACCCGCCCGAACCATCTTGGTCAAGAGGTTATCGACAACAGTGTTGATGAAGCATTAGCGGGCCATGCTAGTAAAATCGATGTGATTTTGCATGAAGATAATTCCCTTGAAGTACAAGATGATGGCCGTGGTATGCCAGTCGATATTCATCCTGAAGAAGGGATCCCCGGTGTTGAGCTTATCCTCACTAAATTACATGCGGGCGGAAAGTTTTCCAATAAAAACTATCAGTTTTCAGGTGGTTTGCACGGGGTAGGTATTTCAGTAGTAAATGCACTTTCAACGCGCGTAGAAGTCTCTGTTAAGCGCGATGGTCAGCAATATCAAATAGCGTTTGAGAATGGCGACAAAGTTGAAGATTTAAGCATTACTGGTACCGTAGGTAAACGCAATACTGGTACTTCGGTACGTTTTTGGGCTGATAGCAGCTATTTTGATTCACCTAATTATTCAATCAGTAAACTAACGTATTTGCTAAAAGCAAAAGCGGTGCTTTGCCCTGGTTTGCGCATTCGTTTTATTAATAAACAAACCAAAGATACTCAAGAGTGGTTTTACGAAGCGGGCTTAAAAGATTATTTAAAAGAATCAATTAAAGGCTATGAAGCCTTGCCTGAAGAGCCTTTTACCGGCGAGTTTCGCGGCAATACTGAAGGCGCTGATTGGGCTATTTGTTGGTTGCCTGAAGGTGGCGAAGGAATTTACGAAAGTTACGTTAACTTAATTCCAACCGCGCAAGGGGGCACTCATGTTAATGGCTTGCGTCAAGGTTTACTTGAAGCAATGCGTGAGTTTTGTGAGTTCAGAAATTTGCTACCTCGAGGCGTAAAATTAACTCCTGATGATATTTGGGATAAATGTAATTACGTTTTATCGGTTAAAATGCAAGATCCTCAGTTTGCAGGTCAAACTAAAGAAAAATTATCTTCACGATCGTGTGCGGCATTTGTATCGGGCGTAGTTAAGGACTCATTTAGTTTATGGCTTAACGAGCACACAGATAAAGCAGAACTACTTGCAGAGTTGTGTATTAACAATGCTCAGCGTAGGATGCGCGCCGCCAAAAAAGTAGTGCGTAAAAAAATTACCTCGGGCCCTGCATTGCCAGGAAAATTGACCGATTGTAGTACCAGTGAAACCAGCCGCAGTGAAATCTTTTTTGTAGAAGGGGATTCAGCGGGAGGGTCTGCAAAACAAGCGCGCGACCGCGAGTTTCAAGCGATTATGCCACTACGAGGTAAAATCCTTAATACCTGGGAAGTTGAATCAGGGCAAATCCTAGCGTCACAAGAAGTGCACGATATTTCCGTTGCCTTGGGTATTGATCCCGATAGCCAAGATTTAACAACCTTACGTTATGGCAAAGTGTGTATTCTTGCCGATGCGGACTCCGATGGGCTGCATATCGCAACACTATTATGTGCGTTATTTGTAAAACATTTCCCAACGTTGGTAGAAGCTGGGCATGTTTTTGTCGCGATGCCACCACTTTATCGTATTGATTTAGGCAAAGATGTTTATTACGCACTCGATGAAGATGAGAAAAACGGCATTCTTGAGCGTATAACAGCAGAGAAAAAACGCGGAAAAGTGAATGTACAACGCTTTAAAGGGTTAGGTGAAATGAATCCGTTGCAGCTGCGCGAAACGACTATGGATCCAAATACGCGCCGATTAGTACAATTAACCTTTGAAGATAAAGAAAATACGATTGAGATGATGGATATGTTGCTGGCGAAAAAAAGAGCGCCAGATCGTCGTCAATGGCTTGAAGATAGTGGTGATAAAGCTGAGGTATAACTAAGCTCAATCTTAATAACAATAAAGGGTGAACACGTTGAATTTATATTTTTATTTACTCAAAACTAGCAATATTGCTGGGCAGTTAATGCTCGCAATGTTGTTTGTTTTTTGTGTAAATATCAACGTGTTTGCTGAAAATGTTCATGTGCATTGGCTACCGCAAGTACTTGAAAAAGCAGATGAGCTTGATGTAAAAGATCCCTTTCTAGCTTATGAATATTTAAATGAAGTTAAACAAACACGCTTTGCTGAATTAAATGCATTTGACCAAGCAACAATATTAAATAAATTAGCCAATTACAAAGTTTTTTTGGGTGATTATGAGTTTGCCAATGAGCTTAATAAGCAAGCGCAAGCTTTGCATCCAGAAATTACTAGTGAGACAGGAATTAATATCGCTTTAATCGAAGGGAGCTTACTGGATATTTATGGAAAATCAGCAGAAGCTAAACAGGTTTATCATCGAGCGATAGAGCAAGCTAAAAAAGAAGAAAATACTCAATTACTCGCCGACGGGTATGCTGCTTTAGCAACCTCTTATGCTTATACATATCAAGATGTTGAGGCTATTCAGTATTATCAAAAAGCCTATAGTTTAGTGAATCAGCTTAATGATGAACTTCAGGTTGCTTATCTTAAAAGTAACCTAGCAACAACCTATATGAATTTGTACGATTATGATAAAGCCATTGCATTACTTAATGAGGCTATTGTTTATTTTACAGAACATAAATTACCATATGATGAAATGCGGTCGCAAATTACTTTATCGCGCTCACTGATGGCGCTGAAACAATATGATAAAGCCATAATTTGTTTTGAAAAAATTTTAGAGTTGTCGCAATACTTAGGTGAAAAACGGTTTGTTTATTTTGCTCATTTTGGTTTGGCTGAAATCAATTTTAAACAAAAGGAATATGAAGCCGCAAAGACAGAATTTAAATTAGCTGATGACTACTTTTCATTTATCCAAGACCCTTTTAGTCAGATGATGCATTTTTTATTATCCGCCAGTATTGCTAATCAAGAAAAAGATACTGTGACAGCACAAAATGCGATTCAAAAGGTTGAAAGTTTTGTCGCCAAGTTAGACCAAAAAGAAAACATTTATTTATTCATTCGCTTATCAGACCAAAAAGCAAAGCTTTTAGCCACGCTAGGTGATTATGAAGGTGCCTATAATGAAAAGGTCGCCAGTGAAGAATTGCTAACAGAGTACCATTCACAAGAGCGGGAAGATGCGCGTTCTAAGTACAAAGTGATGTTTGATACTGAGCAAACTGAATTACAAAATAAATTATTACAGCAGAGCAGTTTAATCGATCAGCTCGCGCTTGAAAAAGCAAAACAAACTGAGCAAATGCAAAAGCTAGTTAATAGCTTATTTGCCGCGATTTTAATTTTGCTAAGCGTATTTGTTTATCGTCAAGTTAAGGTCAGTAAACGACTTAATCGATTAGCTAATACGGATTCGCTGACTCAATTGGCTAATCGTCGCTATACATTTCATTTTGCAAAAATAGTCTTTAAAGAAGCTCAAATTGAGCAAAAGCCACTTAGTATTATTATTTTTGATATCGACCACTTTAAACGTATTAATGATAATTATGGCCATCCTTTTGGTGATGAAGTATTGATGGCGGTTGCTGATAAAGCTCAAGCTGGACTACGCGAACCAGACTTACTCGGTCGGATTGGTGGTGAAGAGTTTATGGTGGTTTTAAAAAATACCCCAATAAATCAAGCTGTAGAAATTGCAGAGCGAATGAGAGAATTAATAGCTCAACTGAGTTTTGCAGCGGCACAGCAGCAAGTTAAGGTCACTGCAAGCTTTGGTGTCGCACAGTTTAATGTGGATGTTGATGATTTTGGTAGCTTATTTCAACACGCCGATGAGGCCTTATATCGCGCTAAAAATGCTGGACGCAACCAAGTGGTGTGTAACAAAGATTGATCATCAGTAATATGTACTTAAGTACGTTTACTGGCAAAAATTAAAAACAAAAATTAGGTAGCTTGAATGAGCGATTTAGAAGCTCTGTCGTTACAGGGTATAGAACAATTATCAATGGGGCGTTTTACCGAAGACGCTTATTTGAATTACTCCATGTATGTCATCATGGATCGTGCCTTGCCACATATTGGCGATGGTTTGAAACCAGTTCAGCGTCGTATTATTTATGCGATGAGTGAGCTTGGCTTGTCTTCGGCTGCGAAATACAAAAAATCAGCCAGAACGGTGGGTGATGTGCTTGGTAAGTATCATCCTCATGGTGATAGCGCGTGTTATGAAGCTATGGTCTTGATGGCTCAGCCATTTTCTTATCGTTACCCTTTGGTAGATGGTCAAGGAAACTGGGGTGCCGCTGATGATCCAAAATCATTTGCTGCCATGCGTTATACCGAAGCGCGGCTGTCAAAGTTTGCAGAAGTATTACTGCAAGAGTTAGGTCAAGGTACCTGTGATTGGACACCTAATTTTGATGGCACTATGGATGAGCCTTTAGTGCTACCAGCCCGATTGCCACATATATTACTCAATGGTATTACGGGTATTGCGGTTGGTATGGCAACAGATATTCCACCTCACAATGTGCGTGAAGTAGCCAGTGCCTGCTCGCTATTATTAGATAACCCTAAAGCTGAATTAGAAGAGTTGCTTGAGCATGTACAAGCACCTGATTATCCTACTGAAGCTGAAATTATTACGCCACGTTCTGAAATTCAAAAAATTTATCAAACCGGTAAAGGTTCGATAAAAATGCGCGCTATTTACACCGAAGAGCAGGGCGACATTGTGATTACGGCGTTACCGCACCAGTGTTCGGGCGGTAAAGTACTTGAGCAAATCGCGGCGCAAATGCAAGCTAAAAAATTGCCTATGGTTGCAGATTTAAGGGATGAGTCTGATCATGAAAATCCAACGCGGATTGTGATTATTCCACGCTCAAATCGCATTAAAGTTGAGCCTTTAATGGCTCATCTATTTGCCACCACAGATTTAGAAAAAAGCTACCGCGTAAATTTAAATATGCTTGGCCTAAATGGCCGCCCACAAGTCAAAGATTTAAAAACAATTCTATCTGAATGGTTGATTTTTCGCCGCGAAACCGTGCGTCGTCGTTTGCAATATCGCTTGGATAAAATTTTAGCGCGTTTGCATATTTTAGAAGGCTTGTTAGCTGCCTTTTTAAATATTGACGAAGTGATTGAAATAATTCGTAGTGAAGACAAACCTAAGCCTGTGCTGATGGAACGCTTTGGTATTACGGATATTCAAGCTGAAGCGATTTTAGAATTAAAACTTCGTCATTTGGCTAAATTAGAAGAGTTCAAGATTCGTGGCGAGCAAGATGAGTTAAGCCAAGAGCGCGACAAGCTCGAACTCACCTTAGGCTCTGAACGCCGTATGTCGACTTTAATAAAAAAAGAAATTCAAGAAGCAGCTGAGTTGTATGGCGATGATCGTCGTTCACCTGTGATTGAACGTGCAGAAGCTAAAGCGCTAAGTGAAAAAGATTTAATCCCAAGTGAAGCTGTTACGGTCGTTTTATCAGAAAAAGGCTGGGCGCGTTGTGCTAAAGGTCATGATATCGATGCCGCAGCGCTCAGTTATCGTGCTGGTGATGAATTTAAAGCGCTGGCCAAGGGCCGAAGCAATCAGCCTGTGGTCTTTCTAGATTCAAGTGGTCGAGCATTTTGTACTGATGCTCACAGCTTACCAACCGCCAGAAGCCAAGGTGAACCAATGACCGGGCGCTTTAACATGTCGACCGGTGTCAATTTTGAACATGTAGTAATGGGCGAACTTGATGCGATGTTTTTAATGGCGTCTGATGCGGGCTATGGCTTTGTTGCGAGTTTTGCTGATTTAGTCAGTAAAAACAAAAATGGGAAAGCCTTGGTGAGTTTATCAACTGGGGCACAATTAATCAGTCCGATCAAAGTTAATGACATCACCACCGACAATTGTTTGGCTATTTCAAATGAAGGTCGGATGTTAATGTTCCCACTTCGAGATTTGCCAAAACTTGGTAAAGGGAAGGGTAATAAAATTATTTCAATTCCATCGGCCCGAGCAAAAACTCGTGAAGAGTTTGTTTCTGTTATTGCCGTGGTACCAAAAGAAAGTGCGGTCACGTTACATGCAGGCAAGCGTAAGTTAACCTTAAAGGCTGCTGATTTAGAACATTATTTAGGTGAGCGTGGTCGACGTGGTAATAAATTACCTCGTGGTTTACAGCGCGTTGATGCCATAGAAATCGATAATGTTGAGCATTTAGGTATAGATCTACAAGATGATAGCAGTGAATTTCAACTAGATTAAATAATTGAAATTATTAAAAACGCTCCTGATGGAGCGTTTTTTTATGGGTGATATTATTGGCGTACAGTTGTGCGCTAAATAGGATTTATCACATATTAGTATTATAATGCTGCCAATTTTAAGAGAGGAGTTAACTTTTGCTCGCAATTATTCGGTTATTATTTATTGCATTGTTTATATTATTCAGTGGCTTATTCGGTTTGCTGATGTGTATTTTTATTCCTTTTCACCCCAATCACGTGCACCGAGTGGCTTCTTGGTATGGCAGTGTTGCGACTATTTTAGGCGTTAAGATTGAAATAAGTGTCGCACCTGAAGTCAAAGATGGGCCCTATGTCTTTGTTGCCAATCATCAAAATAGTTATGATATTTTTACCATCACAAAAGCAGTGCCAGCACGCACTGTAAGTATTGGTAAAAAAAGCTTAAAGTGGATCCCATTTTTTGGTCAATTATATTGGTTAACTGGTAATATTTTAATTGATCGCTCTAATCGTTCTAAAGCGGTTGGTACGATTTCAAAAGCGGCCGAAAAAATTAAACGTAAAGGTTTGTCAGTTTGGATGTTTCCGGAAGGGACGCGTAGTTACGGTCGTGGATTATTGCCATTTAAAGTAGGCGCTTTTCATACTGCATTACAAGCCGATGTGCCAGTTGTTCCAGTGTGCATGAGCACTACCCACGATAAAATAAAGCTAAACCGTTGGCATAACGGTACGATTTATATTGAATTGTTAGCGCCAATAAAATTATCGGCAAAAGACAGCATTCGAGAGCAAGCACAAAATGTCCATGCTATTATGCAAGACAAGATTAAACAGTTAGATGCGAAAGTCGCAGATCAAGAGAGTAAATAATGGAAAACTGGCGCGAAATTAGTGAAGATATTGTTGAATCATTATTAGAAGATGGTTCAAATCCTGAAGTTTTATATGAAGTTGAGCATCACTTTGTTAGTGAAGATTTTAAACAGTTAGAAGCTGCTGCACTTGCTGCGTTTAAACTTGGTTATGATGTTGAAGATCCTGCAGAGCTTGAGCTAGAAGAGGGCGGCAAGATTTGGGGATTTGATGTAGTTGTTGAGTCTGAACTTGACGTTGAAGCTATTATGGAAGACGTTGATAAACTTGCGGCCTTAGCACAAGAGCACCATGTTGAATACGATGGCTGGGGCACTTACTTTCAAGAGTAACATTCAGCCTAACAGCCTAACAAATGTTAGGCTGTATCTTAGCTTCTATCCCCCTACAACTGTTCAAAAAGCAGTACTAAATTCGTAATTTAAATTAGGATTTAACCAAATCCACAACTTAAGTTCGCATTCTCGGTTAATTAAGTGTAAGTTTTCACCTTCTGATGTAATTAATGCCGTTTATGTTAAAAGTTATCACTATTGCTGAATTAAAACCTGGCATGTATGTCACACGGATTTTAAAGCAAAAATCAAATATCAAAATAAAAACGGGGATTGTGCGTAGTCAATCACTGATTGATACTTTAGCCCTACATGGGATAAAAAAACTTGAGATTGATTTAAAACAAAGTGAAACCGCGCAAGCGCAACAGCAAGTAAAACCTATTGTTACCCCATTAATAGCACCAGAGCCAGTTGAAAAAACTGACCCACAACCTGAACCAACCCCTAAACAAAAAAAACCAGCCGTGATTGCGAGCGATGAAACTTCGCTTGAAGAAGAGTTTCAGCAAGCCTCTGCGGCATACGATGCTGGGCTGCGTAAAATAACCACATTACAATGTGATTTAATGATGGGCCAAAGTGTCAACATTGCAGTACTTGATGAAGTTGGGCAAACCATTCTAGAGTCAGTATTTCGTAATGAAAGTGCGATGGCGGTACTGACGAGGTTGCGTGATAAAAATACATATGCCTTTCGTCACTCCATCAATACCGCGATTTTAGTAACCATGTTTGGTAAATTTTTGGGATACAATAAAAATCGTATTATAGAACTCACCATGGGTGCGTTGTTCCATGATTTAGGTCAGTCGAAAGTACCTCAAGGTATATTATCAAAAGCAGATAAACTGACCGAACTTGAGCGTAAAGCGGTGCAAAAGCATGTTGCTCATAGCTTTAGTTTGGCCAAGCAATACCCAAAAATTACACCTTTGATGATAGATGTGATTATTAATCATCATGAGCGTTTAGACGGTAGTGGTTATCCCCGAGGCTTAAAAGGAGATAAGCTGAGTACTGCAGCAAAAATTATTGCGATAGTTGATGTCTATGATGCACTCACTGCCGATAGGCATTTTAAAAGTGGCATAGAGCCGATAGCCGCATTGCGCTATTTAATGAGTAAACCTGAGTTATTTGATTCGGTATTAGTGCAAAAGTTTATTCGTTGTGTCGGTGTCCATCCCGTTGGTTCTATCGTGAAGTTGACTGGGGAAAAGCTAGCTTTGGTGCTTGAAGGTAACCGCGCTGCGCCTCTTAAGCCTAAAATTCAAATATTTTATAATGCAAAACATCAGCATTATATTACCCGCAAAAAACTGTGTTTGGTTGAACATGGTCAAACGATAAAAATTATTTCAGGTGTACAACCACAAGATCATCAAATTAATTTAAGCCGTTTACTTAAAGAGCAGTTGAGCGTTTAATCCTCGGTGAGCGAAGCCATTTCTGTAGTGGTATTGTTGAAATTACATAGCTAGTTAATAGCATTAGTAGCCAAACGAATGTGCCAAAAAAGCCATCAAAGACAAAGTTGCAAATTAATTGTGCCATCACGGCTGCAACAATGGCGGCAAACCAATACTGTGTCAAACGCTCGTCTGCGTAAGCGTGCTTACTATCTGCATAACGGTTACTAATTTTTAAAGCATAAATAGCAATCAAGCTACAAATAGAAGCAAAAGAGAGTAATAGCATTTTGCACGTTCCTTTTGTGGGCAATGAAACTAGCATATCAAAAACGTAGGCATTGTAAATGATATTTATTATCATTTAAGTAATTCGTTTGTTTTGTCTGATTTTTCATCACGCGTAATCATCAACGTTGCCAACTGATAAAAAAATCCAATATTTAATTTAAGTTACAATTTATTTGCTGAGTTATTACTCTAAAAAGGCTAGAGTAATGAGCTGATAAGTAAGTGAATATTTGCTTAAAAATAATACACTTGATGAACAATCAAGTTGCGCCGTGCAGAACAAACATTACCGAAAGTTAACTTTTGGCAATGACAATAATAGAGAACCACATGAACTTAAAAAAAACACTCTTGGCAACAAGTTTAACGCTACTTTCGCAGCAATCATTTGCTGCTGCATTTCAATTAGCAGAAAGCAGTGCGTCAGGTTTAGGGCGTGCATTTGCCGGTGAAGCGGCGATTGCCGAAAACGCATCGGTTGTTGCAAGAAATCCAGCTTTAATGACGCAATTTAAAGAGATGCAACTGAGTGTTGTTGCTACCTATGTTAAACCCGATGTGAGCTTAAATGGCCAAAGTGCACCACGTGATGTCAACGCTAATGTATTAGATGACGATAGCATTGCACCAAGCGCGGTGATCCCAGCGGTTTATTTTACTATGCCAATTAATGAGCAATTTGCGGTGGGTTTTGGCGCATTTTCGAATTTTGGTTTAGCTACCGAGTTTAACGATGATTATGCCGCAGGTCAGCTTGCTGGTGATACTGAAATCACAACCGTTAATTTTAACGCCAGCCTTGCTTATAAAGTAACGGACGCATTATCGGTAGCAGCAGGCATTAATTATATTTATGCCGATGCAGCAATTAAGCGCCATTTTGGCACATCACTTTACCCAATTCCTGCGCAAACTGAAGCTGTTGATCTTGAAGGGGATGATACCGGTTTTGGTTTTAATTTAGGCGTTGCATATGAAGTAAAAGACGGTCATCGTTATGGTTTACATTATCGCAGTGAAACCGATATTACCTTTGATGGTACCTATTCAAACCAATTACCAGCTGCTTTAGGTGGCTTAGCGGGTAAGGTTTTACCAGGCTCTGTAGCCATTACTTTACCGGCAGTTGTTGAGTTTTCGGGTTCTCATCAGCTTAATGCTGAATATGGTTTACATTACTCTGTGATGTGGACAGGCTGGGGCAGCTTTGACAAGTTAGAAGCTTATGTTGAAGGCAAAGATGGCCCGGTATTTAGCAAAAGCGAGCAGTTCCAAGACGCATTTCGCATCGCATTAGGAGGCGATTATCAATATAACGATACGTTAAAGCTTCGTGCCGGTATTGCTTATGATGAAAGTCCAGCAGAGCAAGCGCATCTGTCGATTTCAATTCCAGATACTAACCGATTATGGTTAAGCGCGGGTGCAAATTATGCTATTGATGCACATTCATCGGTTGATGTGGGCATAAGTATCTTACGCGGTAAAACGCAGCACTTTGTTGAAACCGATAACCTTGGTCAAGCGTGGGGCTTTGAGTCTAAAGGTCATGCGTATTTAGTGGGTGCACAGTACAATTATCAGTTCTAATATTTAAATCTGGAGGCTGATAAGCCTCTGGAATTTAACACATTAAAAAAGCCACGCTAATTTTTGTTAGCGTGGCTTTTTAGTGTTAGGTATTGATTGAGATTATAAGCTTTCGATTTTCGCTTTTTGCTCAAGTAATTTAGCGCAAGCATCAGAATACTCGGCTAATTTTTCGTGCTCTTTTGCAAGTACTGCTTCAGGTGCATTATTAACAAATTTTTCGTTTGCCAGTTTGTTTTGCACTTGTGCTAAGCCTTTTTCAGCT
This sequence comes from Pseudoalteromonas tunicata, assembly GCF_002310815.1. Classification (NCBI taxonomy): domain Bacteria; kingdom Pseudomonadati; phylum Pseudomonadota; class Gammaproteobacteria; order Alteromonadales; family Pseudoalteromonadaceae; genus Pseudoalteromonas; species Pseudoalteromonas tunicata. Next base: position 825,852 of record NZ_CP011032.1, read on the forward strand.
TTTTCAAGCTGCTTGGCAATACGAGTAAGCTCTGCGGCCACATCAATTAAGCCTGCCATAGGAATTAAAATTTCCAATTGACCTACTAATGCTGTTGCACTTGCTGGTGCTTCATCGGCATCAGTTAATTGTGTGACAGATTCTAACTTCGCAAGCGAAGCTAAGAATGCTTGGTTTTCGCTTAAGCGGCGCGCATCATCGGCACTAGTATTTTTAAGTAATACATTTAGTGGAGTATTTGGGCTGATGTCCATTTCACCACGAATGTTACGAATGGCTAAGATGAATTGTTTTACCCATTCTAAATCGGCCATAGCCAGTTGGTCTACTTTGCTTTCGTCAAATGCAGGGAATGCCTGAAGCATAATGGTATCAGCATTGATGCCAGCAAGTGGTGCAACGCGTTGCCAAATGGTTTCTGTGATATAAGGCATAAGCGGGTGCATCAAGCGCAATAAACCTTCAAGCACGGTAACAAGTACATGGCGGGTACCACGTTGCTCATTTTCAGTGCCTTTGAATAAAATTGGCTTAGTTAGTTCTAAATACCAATCACAGAATTGATTCCAAGTGAATTCGTACACAGTGCTGGCTGCTAAATCAAAACGGTAATTATCTAAATGTTCAGTAAAGATTTTTGTCGTGGTTTGAAATTGGCCTAAAATCCAGCGATCAGCTAATGAATATTCCATTGTGCCACCATTAAAACCACAGTCTTTTTCTTCTGTGTTCATTAATACGTAGCGGCTTGCATTCCAAAGCTTATTACAGAAATTGCGATAACCATCAAGACGGTTCATATCCCAGTTGATATCACGACCCGTTGACGCCATAGCTGCAAGAGTAAAGCGCAGTGCATCCGTACCGTGCGCTTCGATACCATCGGTGAATGTTTTACGGGTATTTTGTTCAATCTTTTTCGCCAGTTGTGGTTGCATCATGTTACCACAGCGCTTTTCAACTAGGCTTTCAAGGTCGATACCATCAATCATATCAATAGGATCAAGTACGTTACCCTTTGATTTCGACATCTTATCGCCATTTTCATCGCGAATTAGACCTGTGACATAAACTGTTTTAAATGGCACTTGTGGTTTGCCGTTTTCATCTTTGATGAAATGTAACGTCATCATGATCATACGGGCAACCCAGAAGAAAATGATGTCAAAACCTGTCACTAATACATCCGAAGGGTGGAATGTTTTTAAGTCATCAGTATTGGCAGGCCAACCTTGCGTTGAGAACGTCCAAAGTGCAGATGAGAACCAAGTATCAAGTACGTCTTCATCTTGGGTTAGCACAGTATCGGCTGCAATGTTGTTATCACGACGCACTTCGGCTTCATCGCGACCAACAAATACATTACCTTGTGCATCATACCAAGCTGGAATACGGTGGCCCCACCAAAGCTGGCGCGAAATACACCAATCTTGAATATCGTTCATCCAAGAGTTGTACATGTTTTCGTATTGAGCTGGCACAAATTTAATGTCGCCATTCGCTACAGCTTGTTTTGCTGGCTCAGCCAATGGTGCAACACGGACATACCATTGATCAGTCAGTAATGGCTCAATGACAACGCCAGAGCGGTCGCCATATGGCACAGTTAAGCTGTGATCTTCAATTTTTTCGAGTAAACCCAACGCTTCAAACTCGCCAACAATGGCTGCGCGCGCATCGTAACGGTCTAAACCATGAAAACGCTCAGGAATTGGCGCATCAATTTCAATTGCTTTGCCTGTTGAATCGTAGCCTTCACCTGCGCTTAGTACTGCTGCATCTTTATTAAAGATGTTGATCATGTTGAGCTGATGACGTTTACCGACTTCATTGTCGTTAAAATCATGGGCAGGGGTGATTTTTACGCAACCTGTGCCTTTTTCCATGTCGGCATGGTCATCGGCAACAATTTGAATACGACGATTAACTAACGGTAAAACAACGTCTTTACCGATTAAATCAATGTAACGCTCATCTTCAGGGTTAACCGCAATACCGGTATCACCTAACATTGTTTCAGGGCGAGTTGTTGCCACAACAATGTAGTTTTTACCATCTTTAGTGGTTAAGCCATCAGCCAGTGGATAGCGTAAGTGCCACATGTGGCCTTGTTTATCTTTGTTTTCAACTTCTAAATCTGAAATCGCCGTATGAAGCTTTGGATCCCAGTTTACTAAGCGCTTACCACGATAGATTAGATCTTCTTTGTGTAAACGAACGAATACTTCTTTAACGGCTTCTGATAAACCTTCGTCCATGGTAAAACGCTCGCGGTCCCAATCAACGGATGCACCTAAGCGACGAAGTTGTTTGGTGATAGTGCCACCAGATTCATTTTTCCACTGCCAAATTTTATCGATAAACGCATCACGGCCTAAATCGTGGCGTGTTTTGTTTTCTTCTGCTGCAAGTTTACGCTCAACCACCATTTGTGTAGCGATACCTGCGTGGTCAGTACCTACTTGCCATAAGGTATTGTTTCCTTGCATACGTTTGAAGCGAGTTAAGGTATCCATAATGGTATCTTGAAACGCATGGCCCATGTGCAGGCTACCCGTCACATTTGGTGGCGGGATCATAATTGAGTAAGCTTGACCTTTACCCGATGGCTTAAAGTAGCCTTTTTCTTCCCAGTCTTGGTATAAAGACTGCTCTATATCTTGCGGATTATAGGTTTTATCCATTGCACAGAACCTTTTTATAAATGCTTAATGTTCAATATCAATTGTTGAAATGTTGGCACCAAGTTGGCGTAATTGCTTATAACGCTCACGAGCAGCTTGTTTTTGCTCTTCTTGAAATGGCACAAAATCATACACTTGATTAAATCGTCGAATAAAATCTGGCACATGTAACGCCAAATTAATCAGTATTTTTCGGTTGCCAACCGGCGTTGAATCACCAATTTCGACAGGGGCACCATTATGAGGCCCTTCGCCCTGTAAATTGTGTGGCACAAAGCTGTTTGCTTCAAATTGCCACAGGTATTCATCGATTAGGTGAGCGTCGGTTTTATTTTCAGTATAAATAAAAACCCGCTGACCTTGGCGATAACAATCGGCTGCAATTTTAGCAGCCAGATCAAAATGAGCCGCAATAGGACTATCCGGCTCATTTTCTTGTTTTTGAACGTAAAAAATAGCGTTCATCATTGCCTCAAAGCAAAATTTACGGCAGGAGGCGTTTTATGCCTCTTGCACTGGAGTGATATCTGCACGATTGAGCAAATATTGCGTCAACATCGGCACAGGACGGCCAGTCGCGCCTTTGTTTTTGCCGCTACGCCATGCAGTTCCTGCGATATCTAAATGGGCCCAATTATACTTTTTGGTAAATTTAGATAAGAAACATGCCGCGGTAATAGTACCTGCAGCGCGGCCACCTAAATTAGTGAAATCAGCAAATGGACTTTCTAACTGGTCTTGATAATCATCCCAAAGTGGTAATTGCCAAGCGCGGTCACCACTTTGTTCACCTGATTTAATTAAATCGTGCGCTAAAGGGTTGTGGCTTGATAATAATCCCGTGGCGTGGTGACCAAGCGCGATTATACACGCACCAGTGAGGGTCGCGACATCAATAACTGTTTCTGGAGCAAAACTTTCAACATAAGTCAGTGCATCACATAATACTAAACGCCCTTCGGCATCTGTATTCAGTACTTCAACCGTTTGACCCGACATGGTGGTTAAAATATCGCCCGGGCGATATGCATTTGAGCTTGGCATGTTTTCGCAGCCAGCCAAAATGCCAATTACATTGAGGGGTAAGTTCATTTCGGCCAGTGCGCGCATAGTGCCAAGGACTCCAGCTGCACCGCCCATGTCGTATTTCATTTCATCCATGGCTTCGCCTGGTTTAATTGAAATACCGCCCGAATCAAACGTCAGACCTTTACCGACTAGCACAATAGGCGCTTGGCTTTCTGGCGCGCCATTGTAGTGAATAACCGACATAATCGATTCATTAGCACTACCACGACCTACAGCTAAATAAGAGTGCATGCCAAGTTCATCCATTTCTTGCTCGCCCACGAGATTTACGGTGACTTTCTCGTAGTTGGTTTCTAGTAACTTTGCTTGTTCACCCAAGTAAGCAGGGTTACAAATGTTTGGCGGCATGTTTGCCACGTCTTTACATAATTTCATGCCTGCAGAAATTGCTAAACCGTGCTCGATGGCGTTTTCGCCAATGGCTAATTCACGACGTGTTGGCACGTTAAATACAATTTTACGTAATGGGCGACGGGTATCGCTTTTTTTACTTTTTAATTGATCAAAAGTGTAGAGGCAATCTTGTGTCGTTTCGACTGCTTGGCGCACTTTCCAATAAGTGTCTCGTCCTTTAACATGTTGCTCAGTTAAAAAGCATACGGCTTCCATTGAACCCGTTTCGTTTAAGGTATTGATCGTTTTTGAAATAATTTGTTTGTATTGTTTATCATTTAATTCACGTTCTTTACCGCAACCGACTAATAAAATACGTTCGCTCAATACATTCGGTACATGATGTAATAATAGGATTTGGCCTGGTTTACCTTCAAGATCACCGCGGCGGAGTAAATTTGAGATGTAACCATCGCTGATCCGATCCAGCTGTTCACCAATTGGCGACAAACGACGCGGTTCATAAACACCTACTACGATGCAGGCACTGCGTTGTTTTTCTGGGCTACCACTTTTTACGCTGAATTCCATAGCGACTCCTAACTGAATCTGCTCACTATTTATGCCATCTTTAACTTTTAGGTTTATAAAAACCTGCAATGACATATAATTAAGTTGTGAAAATAACAAGTTTACTTAAAATTTCTGACTATTCCAGTGAAAAGACATGTTTATAGGGGCGCATTTTGCTAATTTTCCGTTATTTGTCTGCAGAAGTACTAAAATCGCAGTTGGCAGTGTTCCTCACTTTGATGACAATTTTTGTGAGTGAAAAATTTGTACGCATTTTAACCGAAGCTACCGACGGTTCTTTGCCTGCAAAATTAATTATTTCGATGTTGGCGCTTAAACTGCCTCAATTAGCTTCATTTATTCTACCTTTGAGTATTTTCCTTGGGATTATTCTCGCGTACAGCCGCATTTATGCCGACAGTGAAATGACTGTCTTTAAAGCTTGTGGTGTAAGTGAATGGTATGTAGTGCGAGTGACCTTGGTATCGAGTTTTGTTTTAGCACTCTTTGCTGGGGCATTGACGCTCGTAGTTGCACCGTGGGCCAGTGAACAAGAATATCGCTTAGAAGAAAAAGCCAAAGCGGAATCGGGCCTTTTTAGCTTGCGGGCAGGGCGTTTTCAACAAACAGGTAACGAAAAAGCTGTGGTGTTTATCCATGATATTAATCAAGGTGGCACTGAGCTTAATAAAGTATTTGTTGCACAGTTTTCAGAAAATGAAAAACGGCCACAAGCGCGTATTGTTTATGCACAACATGGTATTGTTGAAGAGGGGGCTTCAGGTGAGCAGCAGCTTAAACTTGCCGCAGGTAAGCATTATGAGACCGACGGCATCAGTAAAGAATTAAAAGTCACTGAGTTTTCAGGGTATCAAGTGCAAATTCAGGAACAAGCTATTGAGCATCAACGCCGAAAACTCGAAGCAATCTCAAGTAGCGCTTTATTACAAATGAACACCGCTGATGCTGCAGCACAATTTCAGTGGCGTTTAGCGATCCCATTATCCATTTTGATTTTAACCTTTATTGCCGTGCCACTTAGTGAGGTTAATCCTCGCCAAGGCAAGTTTGCGAAATTAGTACCAGCGATTGTATTTTATTTAATTTATTTTATTTTGCTCAATGGAGCCAAATTTGCCATTGAAGATGGACAAATCCCTGTGGGCTTGGGGCTGTGGTGGATCCATTTAACGGCTTTATTTATTGGTATGTTGTTAATTTTGCGCGGTCGAGAGGCAGGAGCCTTGATTAAAGCGGTCTTAACAAAAAGGGAGCGCATTAATTGAAAATTCTAGATTGGTATTTAGGACGCAGTATTTTACAAACAACAGGATTTGCGCTGCTTGTTTTGGTTGGGATCAGTACCTTAATTAAATTTATTGAACAACTTAAATATGTTGGCCGTGGTAGTTATGACGTAATGACGGCGGGTTTATATACCTTGTTTAGTATTCCCGCTGATGTGGTGACGTTTTTTCCGATGGCGACCTTGATTGGCGGTTTAACTGGTTTGGGGGCGCTTGCTTCAAACAGTGAACTTGTGGTGATGCAAGCTGCGGGTTTATCTCGGTTTGAAATTATTCGCTCAGTGATGAAAACCGCACTAGTAATGGCGCTGTGTGTGATGGCAATGGGTGAGTGGGGCGTACCTGAGGCGCAGAAACAAGCTAAAGAATTACGTACTTATGCAATTTCGGGCGGCAGTATTTTTAATGCGCGCCAAGGAGTTTGGGCTAAAGATGGTGATGTTTTTTTAAATATTGATAACGTTGATGATAATGGCCAATTAAACGGTCTTAAAATGTATCAGTTTAATAAAAGCTTGGATCTGGTGGCTATTACGAATGCGCAAAGTGCTATCAGTCATCGTGATGGGTGGTTACTCAAAGGAGTAAAAACGATTTATCTTGATGAACAAGAAGTGCGCCAAGAAAATACGAAAGAGCAACTTTATGTTTCCGAGCTCACACCCGACAAACTTGGAATTGTATCTCTTAAAGCCGAATCCTTATCTTTTACTGGCTTAATTGGTTACTTAGATTATTTGAAAAAGAATGAGCAAGATACCAGTAGTTATGAATTGGCGCTGTGGCGTAAATTGATGCAACCTGTGTCTATAGCTGTGATGCTGCTGGTCGCATTGTCGTTTATTTTTGGTCCATTACGTTCTGTAAGTATGGGCGCGCGCATAGTGATGGGAGTGATCACCGGTATTGTGTTTCATCTCAGTGATAAAATATTTGGTCCGATTGTTCTCGTTTATGAGTTATCACCTGTCGTGGGTGCAGTTTTTCCAAGTTTACTCTTTATTGGAATTTCAATTTATCTCATCAAAAAACGCAGCTAATGCTGCGTTTTTTATTACTCTTTTTAATGCTTAGTCGAGTGAATTATAAATACGTTTATTTTCATCTTTAGTGAGAGTCACTATCTCAGTGCCCGCAATATAATCTTGTAATGCCCGTGGTTGTTTTAAATTAATCACTACAGCGAGATTACCAATTCCACCTAACGCGCAAATAGCACGAATAATAGCTTGTTTAAGCGTGATTTTTGAACCATCAAGCTGTTGTACTTTAAGACGCCATGCGCGCATACCAATTGTTTGGCCGCCTCGAGTCCAAAAATAGGCAAAAAAGCTGATACTGACCACAACTAAGAGCACGGTACGAATGGTTCGAAGAAGTGGATTTTGTTGGATGAGTTCAGATACATCCGTCGCATTACCGAGGCTGATAACTTCAAACGAGAGTAGTGCTTGAATAAAAAATAGATATAGCACCGTACTTAACATCGCAAAAGCAATAATCACTAATGCATCATAAAGCCAAGCGGCGGCACGACGCCAAAAACCAGTGCGTGGAAAAGAAGTCATAATTACCCTAACAAAATCAGTTGTGCGATATTCTAACAAACAATTACTTAAACATGAATTAGTCTCGGTTTAAGTGCTGGAGAATGAGTAGAGTGTTTGTTTATCAAAAGGTTAACTCAATGGTTTTTTATATTTTAGATATAAATTGATTGATTGCTGAGCAGTTGAGCTGTCAGGACTAAAAAACAGCTTGCCGAGCGTCAGTAACTTTGTATAATGCCAACCCAAGAGACAGAAATACTGTATATAAATTTCTGCTCCAAAGTGGTTTTTCTTTATTTTCTCAATCGGTTGCATGCAACTGTCGCGGAAGAAAATGAAAGAAAAATTATGCCAGTGTGGTGAAATTGGTAGACACAGGGGATTCAAAATCCCCCGCCCTTAAAAGCGTGCCGGTTCGAGTCCGGCCACTGGTACCACTTTTTAAACCGTTACTTTTTAGTAGCGGTTTTTTTATGTCTGTAAAACATATCGCGGATGCTAGGCATTACCTTCTTTGACTAAGTTCTTTGGCTAAGTTAGCTGACTTTTTACCTTCTAGCTTTTAAATTTTTCCTTGATTAAATTTAAAAGCTAGAAGGTGAATGAAGGTTAAAGCAAGAGGGCATGGCCTGCTCTAGAAGTTTAGCCAAAGATATAAATGCGTATTCGCTTCACTACTTATAAAGTAGTGAAGCTTTGTTTAGCACTTTAAATAGTGGCAAACACCGAGCCCAGCTTTGCGGCCCGTGGCAAAACATGCAGTGAGTAAATAGCCACCTGTTGGCGCTTCCCAATCAAGCATTTCTCCCGCACAAAACACACCGGGTAGGTTTTTTAGCATAAAAAACTCATCAACACTGTGCTCACACACACCGCCTGCGCTCGAAATTGCTTCGGCAATCGGTTTGGTTTGATAAAAACGTACAGTGAGATTTTTAAGGCTCGCTGCTAAGTTTTCAGCGCCTTCAAGTTGGCTTTTATTAAAACATTCGTAGAGTAGGGCGGCTTTTACACCACTAATCGCGACGGTGCGTTTTAAATATTTGCTGAAGGAATCTTTGCCTTGTTTACTGCTGAGCTTTTTAGTCAGTTGTGCGTGCGAATAATCGGGCAGTAAATCTATGCTTAGTTCGGCTTCACCACTGTGATTGATATGATCGCGAATGTATTTAGAAAACGCATAAATCAAACTGCCTTCCATACCATCTTGCGTGACAATACATTCTCCTTTGCGGGTCACGATATGCCCATCTAAGGTTTTGATGGTAAAGGCGACATTTTTAAGCGAACTACCAGCTTGATTTTTTTGCAGGTGCTCACTCCAACGGCTGTAAAAACCACAGTTGGCACTTTCAAGTGGTGCAAGTGCAATATTTTGTTTGGCTAGCAATGCTTGCCATGCGCCATCAGAGCCAAGGGTAGGCCAGCTACCACCGCCAAGTGCTAATACAATCGCATCGGCTGTCACTTCAATATCGGTATCGCCATGATTAAAGGTCAAGGTACGCTCAGTACAATCAACTAAGCGATGACGCATGTTAAAAACAACGCCTGATTCTTTTAAGCGTTTTAGCCAGTTACGAAGAAGGGGGGCTGCTTTCATATCAGCTGGAAAAACTCGCCCTGAGCTGCCAACAAAGGTATCTATGCCTAATTCTTTTATCCATGCGCGCAAATTATCGGCATTAAATTGCTGTAACGACGGTTCAAGCCATGGTGCTTTGTTGTAATAGCGAGTAACAAAATCAGCATAAGGCTCAGAGTGGGTAATATTCATTCCGCCAACTCCGGCCAGTAAAAACTTACGACACGCACTGGGTTTTGCATCGTAGACTGCAACATGATGCCCTTGTGCGCGGATAACTTCAGCGGCCATCAAGCCCGCAGGCCCTGCGCCAACAATAATGACAGATTTAACTTGTTGCACAGAACTCACCTTTACAAAAAAGAGGGCATGATAAAGAAAAATACTGTGAGTATATAGCTAGAAATAGAAAAAACGTGAATCTATGAGTTAATTAGCCTCAAGACCGCATCATTAATCTATCTAAGGAGGCTATTTTAAAGGTTCACAGCGTCAGATTAACTTGCAATGGACTCGCTATTGATGCGCCAATCGATCTTGTCGCTTTTAAAAATCTCTGGCGAGAGATAAATGATTCAGATATTTCTATTTAATACATTGGTAAATAATTCATCCAGAACTGGAATTCAATTAAAAAAAGCGCCTGAGAATTAGGCGCTTTGTTGGGGTGCTCATTCGAACTGACTTAGTTTAAATGTTTTTTCAACGCGTTACCTGCTTGATCAAGTGAATCTTGAACAGCTGGAATATTGCTTAGCGGGTTCAGTAAACCAAAGTCATGGATCATGCCGTTATAACGCGTCACTGTAACTGCAACGCCTGCGGCATTAAGTTTACGGCCGTACGCTTCTGCTTCATCACGTAAAATATCTTTTTCAGCCACTTGAATTAATGCCGGTGGTAAACTAGTTAATTGTTCAACCGACGCACGTAAAGGTGCAGCATAGATTTCGTTACGTTGCTGCGGGGTTTCTAAGTAGTTGTTCCACATCCATTCCATCACGTTGCTACTAAGGAAGTGACCTTGAGCATATTCATTATACGATGGGTAGTTAGGGTTAGAATCCGTTACTGGCCATAACAATAGTTGGAATTTGATATTAGGAGTGCCCGCTTCTTTGGCTTTGATGCTAATAACGGTTGCCATATTACCACCGGCACTGTTACCCGCTACGGCAAGGCGTGAGCCATCAATGCCAATTTTCTTACCATTTTCAGCTACCCATTTTGTTGCGGCATAACCTTGATTAATCGCAGTTGGGTATTTCACTTCAGGTGAGAGAGCATAATCTACATACACCGCCGCCGCACCAGAACGAACAACTAAGTCTCTGATTAAACGTTCATGTGTTGGGAAGTCCCCTAATACCCAGCCGCCGCCATGAAAATACATAAATGCAGGTAAATCGCCTTTAGCGTTGACCGGTTTTACGATCACAAGATCAATGCTTTCGCCATTCACCTTAATTGTTTTTTTCGTTACATCGGCTGCAGGTAAAACCGCGCCTTGTTGCGCGCCTTCTAATACTTTACGTACATCTTGGTGCGAACGTTTGTGAAGTGGCAGGCCTGTGTCTTGTGCTAATACTTCAAGAAATGCTTGAGTATTGATTTCAGTACCAGGAGAGCCAGCTTTGCTTGCTGCAAAAGCGGATGTCGTCATCATTAAAGATAAGGCTGTAGTAATTGCGAGTGATAATTTTTTCATTGTTAAACTGTAACCTGTGTTGTGACGTTAATATTGCCGCGAGTGGCGTTTGAATATGGGCAAACCAAATGGGCTTCTTCGATTAACTCATTCGCTGCTTGTGTGCTTAACCCAGGTAAAAACACCGTTAAATCAGTACTAATTGCAAAACCGATACCTTGAGGGTTGTGACCAATTCCTACGGTTGCATTTACCGATAAATCGGCTGGCAATTTTACTTTTTTTTGCTGAGCAACAAATTTTAATGCGCCAATAAAGCAGGCAGAATAACCAGCAGCAAAAAGTTGTTCTGGGTTTGTACCTTCGCCGCCAAGACCACCTAATTCTTTTGGTGTACTCAGTGCGACATTTAGTTTTTCATCGTTAGAAACTGAGCGACCATCACGTCCTCCAGTAGATAAAACCGTGGCCTGATAAATACTTTGCATGATCTTTTCCTTTTTAAATATGCTTACTGTAACGCAATAACCACCTTGGATTTGTTGCGTTTTTTTAATCAATGTGGGCTGTACTCGTTGCCTTGTGAGGTGTACTGAGTAGGCGAAAGAGATGTTAAACGCTGTTGTCTTTTTTATCTCTGATGAAAGTCTGATAAAGTTTTTGATGTAAAAGAAATGGTTAATTATCCTTATAAATCAATTTCCTTGGAGATACTTATTATTCCTTATAGAGATCTTATGGAAGTCTAAAAGGCTTTTATATTGTGTGCTTGCTACCAAGTAAGGTACTATCTAGGTCGGAAATGCGGGTGTTTTTGGGCTTAAACGCTAAAAGGTTGATAGTTAAAAATGGATTTGATTGTTGCGTTAAAATTTGGGCCGTGGTCTTTAGAGCCCCATAGGTGTTTATTAACTTCAAGTGATATTGAAAAAGAACTCGACCCGCTTTCGTATAAATTGTTGTCTTACTTTTTGGCCTGCGGCAATAAAATTACTACTCGAGATGAGTTAGCCGAACATGTTTGGGGTCAGCGATATGTTGATGATAATGCAATATACCGAGCAATATCTGAACTAAGAAAACACCTTCATCACCCCGATTACACTCAACCTTTTATTAAAACACACCATAAAAAAGGTTATAGTTTTACAGCTCGTGTATCAGCGCACCATCAAGAACCGCTTTTAAATGAAGTCATTAATGATCTACCGGCTAACATCGAGCTATTAGAGCAATCAGTACTGGCTAATGAGCCTGAGCTAGTAGCCGTAAAAAAAAGCTCAATGCAGCGTTATGTTGTAGCAGGATTCGCGTTTTTACTTTGTATAGGTGTATTGGCGTGGGGGATATTTGCAAGCCAAACAATGCCAACGACGCAGCAAGCACCTCTTTTAACACAAGCGCATGGTGATGATAAGTTAGGCGATAGTATTCATAACCCTTCAATTACCTGGGAGCCGGGTGCTGAATACAATCCACTAATTTCATTCGACCAAGCATTTTTTGCGTATAGAAATAATTTAAATGGCCTTGATCACAGTTATGTGCAACGCGTCTCTGATCAGTACAAAATCCAGTTAACCTATCGAGATAAAAATATTGATGTGCTGTCATGGCAAGCACAAAGCCATCAGTTATTGGCGGCTGTGTCTGATGAATTATCTTGTGATTTTGTTGTATTTAATATTGCTTCATTCCCTGATTTAATTGAGCCAACAGTTTTAATTCCTTGTGGGCGTTTGCTTAATAACTCAGCGCAATTAAGCGCGAATAATCAGTATTTATATTATGTAAAACCAATACAAAGGCTGATTAAAACCAGCATTTATCGCTATGATTTGGCAAGTGGTAGCGAAATTGAATTAATCCCACCTCGTGATCTGTATGGCGAGGTTTTGCACTTTGAGCTCTCGAAAGATGAAAGTAAAATAGCCCTGTTTACCGCTGATTTTAAAACACCAATGCACGTTGGTTTATTTAATCTTGAATCTATGTCTTATCAAACGCTGTTGAATTTAGAGCATAATTATTATGGTTTTGCGATGGATTGGACTTTGGACGACCAAGAACTCATGATTGCTGATCAAAATAATTTTTACCATATTAACGTGCATTCTTTGGTTGTGCGTAAGACAGAGCTCGCGAGTAATTTAAATCCTTATTATCTTGAATATGAGTCGTCAAATAGTCTGCTATATACCCCTTTCATTGAAAGGCATGCTGGTTTAGTGCAATTTACGGATTTGTTTAGTGGTACGCCTACGGCTGGTGGTATACCGATTTATCAGTCTGATATGCATAGTTATAATCCTGTTGTATCGAAGCATTCTGGTATTTTTTTCGCATCAAATCGTACTGGTACACATGAGTTATGGCAAGGTGGGCAAGGAGAGCTTAAAAAGATATCAAATCTTAATGATATTGATGGGGTGCTTGGGCCTATTCGTGAATCAACCAGTGGCGATTATGTTTTATTTAAACAGCGCGAAAGATTAAAGTTAATTCGTTTGTCTGATCAAGAACTAATTGAAATAAATGAATTGCCAGACAAAGTATGCCGTTATTATTGGTCTGACAATACTATTATTTACTCACTTGATACGCCTGATAGTTCACAAATTTGGCAATTTGATTTAGTACTTCGCAAGCATCAATTACTGGCTGAAAATGGTGGGCGTAGTCTATTGGTAAATGAGCTTGGTAAGGTGTTTTATATTGAAAGTAATGTACTAATTAATATTGAAACAAATGAGCGTTTAACGCTGAATTTACCAAGTTTTGATCCTAACTTTAGCATCATGACAGCGCAATATTTATATGTGCATGATGCGATTCAGTTTATTTATCGCGTTAATTTACTAACGGGCGACGTTAACAAAGATTCTTTGGTGATTTCTCCTGGTGAAATGACAATAAACCAACATAATAACTCAGTGATCATCACTAAATTTACTTTGGCCGATACATCAATAAAACGCATGGTGTGGTAAAAAATGATTATCATCAGAGGCGTTGAAAAACATTTTTGTATCTATTTGTTAGGGTTTTATAATTAAGCGCTGATATTCATGTCTTTTTCTTTTATTATCGAACTAATTGAAACTAACTAAGAATAAGAACAATGAAAAAACGCTACCTACTTGCCAGTCTTTTAATGACTGCATCGTTAACTGCTTGCTCAAAAGTAGATGAAACAGCAGCTGCTTCAACTTCAACCGTCAGTGCTACTGAAAATACCTCAGCCGTCACTTCATCTTATCAAGAAGGAGTGCATTATCGCCTTGTGACGGGCATTAATAATGAAGGGGCACAAAAACCGTTTTTAGTTGAATATTTCTGGCTTGGCTGCCCACATTGCCAGCATTTTGAAGAACCATTACAAGCTTATAAAGCCAAGCACCCAGAACTCGGTTTTGTGCGAAAACATGCTGTTATTGCCGAGCATTGGGTTAATGATGGTCGTATTTTTTATGCGCTGGCTCAAACCAATAACATGGCGCATTTTGCTGATTTATTCGATTTATATAAAAAAGGCATGACCCAAGAAAGCTTTGATGCTTTTTTTACTCGTCATAACATTGATCAAGAAGCCTTTTTAAAAGTGGCAGGTCAAGACCCTGAAGTTCTGACTAAAATGCAGCAGAGCTTCGATGAAATGAATAACAATAAGATGACCAGTGTGCCTTCAATTGTTGTTAATGGTCAGTATTTAATCATGGCACATGAAGATTTACGCTCTAATGACGCTTATTTTAAATTAGTTGATTACCTGCTAACAAAATAAGGTGATGATGATCTTGCGGTTAATCAATCAATTAGATGACGATATCTCAGCGTTAACCCACCTTTTAATTGAAGCTGTTGCAGAAGGTGCTTCAATTGGCTTTCTTGCGCCTTTATCAGTGCATGACGCAGGTGTGTATTGGCAGCAGGTTGCACAAAAGGTTGCCCATCACGACAGTATTTTATTTGGTGCATACCAGCAAGATACCTTGGTTGGCACAGTACAGCTTGCTTTATGTCATAAAGCGAATGGGGCGCATCGTGGTGAAGTTGAAAAGCTAATTGTCGCCAAATCAGCTCAAGGTCAAGGGGTGGCCAAAAGCTTAATGCATCTTCTTGAGTTAGACGCTAAAAAGCAAGGTCTTCAATTGCTAGTTCTTGATACTAAGGTGGGTGATACTGCGTCTTTTCTATATCCCAAATTGGGCTATCAAGCGGCGGGGACTATCCCTAATTTTGCCAGAGATGGACTTGGAAAACTTGCTGCAACGGTTTATTTTTATAAAGAATTAAGATAAATGATTGTTTGAGCCCATTACCGAATAAAGATAAAAATAAGGCGCTGAGCCAGCGCCTTATTTGTTGGGGTGAATGAAAAATTAGAAGTTCACGTTCACTTCGTTAGAACAAATATCGCCTGCTTGGCAAATTTTGTAACTAAACGCATTGGCTTCAACATTACGTTCTATATCTCGGTAGACACCTTTGTTTTCAACCGTATCAAGTAGCTCACCATTACGATAAATATCTACAGTACCTTGAGCTGCACCTTGCCATGCTAATTCCACACGCATATAACCGGTACGTGATTTATTAGCGCGTTTTACTGCAAGTTCAATATTCACTTCTGAGACTTGAACATCGAGTGACTTGCTATTGCTAAGTCCGGTCGCATCTGTCGTCGTAAGTGTTACGGTATACGTTCCCGCAGCTGCGTAACTATGGCTTGGGTTTAACTCAGATGAGCTATTACCATCGCCAAAGTCCCATGAGCGTGAAACGATATCATTATTGGCATCGGTACTTGCATCGGTAAAGTTGACTGTGAGGTAATCACGTTCAAAACTAAAGCCTGCAATTGGTGCTGTTGGACCCACTTCACCAATACCGGTAAAGGTAATTGACCAATTATTAAGAGTACCTGTATCGGCAGCGTAAGTATCGACCACACTTAAAGTCCAATCACCTGTTGCGACTTCACCATCAAAACTGTTTGAGACAAAAGTTTGATTAATATCATCATCACCACCACCTGTTTGATTGTGTAGCGTTGCTACAGAACCAGAAGGTGAGGTCAGTTTTACAATTAAATCGCCAATATAAGTATGAGTAATATTAATTGCTGCTGAAGTGCCAAAAATAGTGATTTCATCTGGCACATTAATTACAGAGTTGACACCTGTAGGGGTATTATCTGGAATGGCTACGCTGGTATCGTTGGCATAAGTAAAGTCATTTAGACCTTGTGGGTAAACAAATAACTCAACCGTTGCTGTTTTTGTTAGCTCGCCACTGGTGGCATTAACAGTAAAGCTATATTCGCCCCAGTTGGTTTCTGACGTTGTAGGAACGTTTAATGTCACTACATCACCAGGCATAGCAGTGCTGGTTGATAAACTAGCTCCTGCAATTGTGCTATCAAGAGTTAAGTTTACGGTCTCATTCCAATCTGCAACCGAAGCGATTTCGAATGTATAACTAGCTGTTTCGCCTGCGGTAATTGTTTGGTTACTTGGCGTGACTTTTAGTCTAAAGCCTGGCTCTGGGTTGGCATCTTGTAAGGCATTTAGTACATTTAAGCGTTTGCCTGATACGGTTTTACCAGTAAGTGCACTGTTGTCATCACCTGAACTCATTAATAAGTCTTTTAGTTCTTGGAAGTTAAGTGCAGGATTAACTGATAACGCAAGGGCGGCAGCACCTGCTACATGAGGCGTCGCCATTGATGTACCTGAGTACGTCGCATAACCACCACCTGGAACAGTTGATAAAATTGCTGAACCAGGAGCACCCATGTCAACACTGGTTAAACCCCATTGTGAGAAACCTGACATCGCATCATTATGGTCGGTACTTGCAACCGAAAGCACACTCGCATGTTCATAGTTTGATGGATAATGTGGGCTGGCATCATTGTCAACCGCATCATTACCTGCTGCTGCAACAAATAAAATATCAGCTTGCTCGGTTGAAGTCAGTGCATCTGCAAGAGCTTGGCTGTAACCGCCGCCGCCCCAGCTATTATTAAGTACTTTAACTTCTACACCAGCATTACGCAGACCAACCATATAGTTCATACATTCAATAGCATCTGATGTGCTACCACTACCAGATGAATCTAAGAATTTACAACCAACAATAGATACATTGTGATTTACACCAGCAACACCATTTGCATTGTTACCTGTTGCGCCAATTGTACCAGAAACGTGAGTCCCATGACCTTGGTCGTCCATTGGATCGCCCGCATCGGTAATAGCATTAATACCATGAATATCATCGATGTAACCGTTACCATCATTATCAATGCCATCGCCAGCGATTTCATTTGGGTTGACCCACATATTTACCGCTAAATCTGGATGAGTATGATCAACACCGGTATCAATAACACCAACAACAACATCATGGCTACCAGTTGAAATATCCCATGCTTCAGGCGCATCAATATCAGCATCAGCTGTACCGCCTGTTTGGCCTGTATTATTTAAGCCCCATAAATCACCAAAGCGTGAATCATCTGGAATACCAAGCGCTTTTACTTGGTAATCAGGCTCTGCATAAAGCACCGCTGGGTGTGCTTTTAGCTTGGCGATTGCTTCTTTTGCACTGGTTTTATTTAAGGTGTACTGCGCTAAACGTCCAGAAAGGACATTTTTATAACGATCATCGATTTCATCGAGATTTAAATCGGAGATTTTTGCCGCAACTAGTTTACGCGCATCGGCACGTTCACTACTTTTAATCCCTTGTTTGTAAACAACGATTACAGAATTGGCTTTATAGCTCGGCTCTGCTTTTTTTGCAGGTGCAATGCTTGGTGCTGCGCTTGCTAATAAAGGGAGCAAGGCAAGTGATATCGCAGAAAGTTTTGCTTTCATTATTGAGATTCCATTATGACTTTATTGTCTTACTCGGAACATTCCGAGCGCTTGGTCTCAACTTTCAACTGTCTAAAAATGTATTAAATAAAATCAGCAACCCATTAAGAAAACGCTCAAAGTTGATTTTAGGCAAGTTAAAATGTAAAAAATAAGTTAAAAATATTCTTAACTTATGTTTTATATGGAATTTTTTCAAAATAAATTGTTTTTCACTGGTTTTTATTTGAGTGAATTAAACTCATACTTTTTTGGTATTTATGTTTACATAAATATTTCAAATGTATTTTTTGTTATATAACCTATTGTATTTAAAGTTATTTTATAAAACGTAATTATGGCTGATAGTCGAGAGGGGCTCTTTGTATGTAGATTGGGTAATGTGAGTCCTTGAGAAGAAAATAAATAATGAGTTTAACACTTCGCCCTATTCGTTTTAGCAATAACATTAAGTTGAAAAGCTTGTTTTCTACAGTGTTACTGTTTTGCAGTGCGGTGGCTGGTGCAAATGAGTTATTTACGCAATCGAATCAGGATCTTCAAGAATCTCCTCTTTCACTCAGTCTAAATCCTACCCTGCAATACCGAGTCGGTGCGCAACAGCATCAAGTAGTTATCACTCAGTATGGGATATTAAATAAAGCAACAGTCAACCAACAAAATGAAAGTACGAATGAAGCGTATATTGTGCAAAATGGCAGCAATAACATCGCGGCCATACTGCAATATGGATCAGATAATCTGATTAACTTGTCGCAGCAAGGAAATAATAATCAAGCTGAAGTGCTGCAACAAGGCAATGCCAATATAGCCAATATTTCGCAAAGCGGTGAACAGGCCTTCAAAGTCCAACAAATCGGCAATGATTTGGTGGTGAACGTCACGTTTTCACAACAATAATTTTATTCAAGGAGAAGCCCAGTGAAATTAAATAAATCTCTGGTTACGTGCGCAGTTGCAATGGCACTTAGTTCAACCACGGTATTTGCTGATCAAAAAGATGTAAATGGCTCAATCGATGCTAAATACAAAGCGCAAGCTGTTGGTAATACCATGGTAATTAACCAAACTTCTGGTACCGGTGTCACTTGGGGTAATGATTTACGAGCCTTACAAGATGGTGATTTACATAAACTAACAATTGATACTGTTGGTGAGGGTAATAGCCTAGAAACAGTGCAAGTGGGTCAAGGTAATTTACTATTATTGAACACGGTTGGTAATGAAAACAGTGAAGTTTATCAACAAAATGGTGAAAGTAATGGCGCATTAACTGAGCTTAATGGCCAAGGTAACCAAATTGCAGTAATGCAATCTGGTGCTGGTTTTTTAGGTGCTAATAACGAAGCAATTAATATCATCACTGGTGATGATAATGAAATCAATATTGAGCAATCTGACGGCGGCCACTGGGCTTACAATAAAGATATGCAAGGTAATGGCAACCAAGTTACTGTCAATCAAAGTGGTGCGTGGAGTGAAGTTCACTTAGATAAAGTCAGCGGTGACAACAATCAATTTGAAGCGGTACAAGATGGTCTTTGGAATACATTAACAATCACAGAAACAGTCGGTGATGGTAATCAGGTTAAAGTTGAGCAAATTGGTGATACCCAAGCAGTAACAATTGGCTTAATTAACGGCTCTGATAATGAGATGTCAATTGATCAACAAGGTGATGCTAATAGCTTAACTATTGCCGCGCTTGAAGGTAATGGCAATAGCCTGATGTTAGACCAAAACGGCAATAAGAATGCGATTGTCAGCGATGTTTTTTCTGGTGATGATAACGAAGTTGCAATCAATCAAATTGGTGATGATAACAAAGCATCTGCCGATGTGATGGGTAATGATAATGATTTTAAAGTCACACAATTAGGTAATACCAATGCTTCATACATGGGTGTAATTGGTGATAATAATGATTTTACTTTAGTGCAAGTTGGCGATAGCAATAGCAGTCACATCGCTAATTTTAACGCCGCAGATAGCCAAGTAACCGTGAGCCAAACAGGCGATGGTAACAGCAGCTTAGTGCAATCTTCTTACCCTAATGTAGCGTTAACTAGCTTTAATAATGAGATTATGGTGACGCAATCGGGTGATGAAAATGAATCAACGGTAACCTTCAGTAATATTCTTGATAGCAATAATAGCTCGGTCGATATCGCACAATCTGGTGATTTAAACTCACTTGATATGATGATTGAAGGTAGCGGCCATAATATTGATATCGCACAAACTGGTAACTACAACATGATTGGTGGCATCGGTGGTGATGCAATGTTAGTGGGCGGTGGTGATGTTATGCTTAGCATCAATCAAATCGGTGATGGCAACTTAGTAGAAGGTTCAATTATTAGTGCATCTGGCAGCATTGCGATTACTCAAGTGGGTGATTTCAATAGTGCAACGATCGTACAGCAATAATTGTACAAAAGGCGGGGCCAATATGGCCCCGATTTTATCAAAAATGCGATATAGAATTTTATTTTGTTGTTGGTTATTTCTTCATTTTTTCCAAAGTCATGCAGATACTGAAATCGAAATTGGAGGCTTGCTGCTCGACCGTTCTTTAAGCCGTTCTGGCCATGAGTTTTATGCAAAGTTCAGTTTACTTTGGCAAGATGTTCCAAACACTTCTGGTATAAATGTTGTCATCAAAGAAACCGTCATGCCAAGAGCTGGCACTAGGCTCGTGCTCGAAATGAATAATCAGGTTATTTATGCCACCTATTTAGGTCGGCGGATTGAATCGGTAGAAGATAAAGTAGAACAAGCTATTTTCACCACAATTGATGCAATTGCACGATCGCAATTTACAGAGCAAAGCGATGATTTAGCAAGTAGCGGATGGTAGTCAGTACGATGTTAAAAAAAACAATAATAATCAGTATAGTAAGCTGGTGGGCAGTGAATGTCTCGGCCAGTGAATTAGTATATACCCCAATTAATCCCAGCTTTGGTGGCAGCCCATTAAATGGCTCGATGTTACTCAATAAAGCTCAAGCGCAAAATAAACACAAAGCCCCTGTTAACGAAAAAACCTACGCCGAAAAATTTCAAGAATCATTAGAGCGTTCTTATATCAATCGTATGGTCAGAGAAATTACCGATTTGGCCTTTGGTGAAGGCGTTGATGACAGTATTTTTAATCAAGACTCAATTTTTATGAGTGGCGATTATGAAATTCAAGTGCTAACCAGTGGTACTGATTCAATTACGGTGCAAATTACCAATACAGTCACAGGTGAGATAGTTGTAGTAGAAGTACCGAGGTTTGGTGGATGAAAAAAAATAGTGTTATGTTAGGTGCGTTATTGCTCCTAAGTGGTTGTAGTGTTATCAACCGTACGTTACCGCCAGACATTGAGTTGGCACAAAATTTAGCGCAAACCGAGACCTTTACTGAGTTTGCTAATTTACCCGCACCGGCCGGCAGTATTGCGGTGTCTGTTTATTCATTTCGCGATCAAACCGGGCAATATAAGCCGCAAGCGAATGTAAGTTCATTTTCAACAGCCGTAACACAAGGGGCAAACTCTATCTTGATCCAAGCGCTGCATGAATCTGACTGGTTTGTGCCTGTTGAGCGTGAAGGTCTGCAAAATATTTTAACCGAGCGTAAAATTGTACGAGCGGGCATTAGTAATAAAGAAGATGAAAAAACCCAATTACCTGCGCTCACTACAGCCAAAGTAATTCTCGAAGGTGGCATTATTAGTTATGACTCCAATGTTAAAACCGGTGGCTTAGGCATGGAGTATTTTGGTATCGGTGCCTCTGAGCTTTACCGCGAAGATGTTATCTCCATTTATTTACGTGCCGTTGATGTACGAACAGGGCAAGTATTGCTCTCTGTAGCCACCACTAAAAAAGTCTTAAGCCAAGAGATCCGCGCTGGTTTTTTCCGTTATGTCAGTTACAAGCGTTTAGCTGAGGCTGAAGCAGGCTTCAGTGATAACGAACCAATGCATATTTGTGTCAAACAAGCGATTGAAAAAGCGCTTACTACCTTAGTGACTAAAGGGATTGAAAAAGGAATTTGGACTACAAAAGAGCAAAATGAGAAATTCTTAGAGCAAGCGCGCAGTAAAAATGCGGCATTAATGCGTAAAAATCAAACTAAAACCGTAATTGCCACACCAACAAAAGAGGCAACAACCGAGCAGTTAGCACTTAGCAAAAATACCAATGCGTTAAGTTTTGCGGTGCAATTTAGAACGGGTAGTGCACAACTTGAACCTGTTTATAGTGAACAGCTCAATAGCATTGTTAGTTTAGTTAAAAGTACCGACTATTTAGCGATTGAGCTACAAGGTTTTGCAGATCAAAGAGGGCTTGAGCAGGAAAACCGAAGCTTATCATTAGCGCGTTCGCATAGCGTTGCACAATACCTTAACAATCAAGGGATTGTGCAACAGCGGATCAGTGTTGCGGGTCTTGGCGATGAGCAAGCTGTCTATCAAGTCACGGATCCTGAAGGGTTGTTTTTCGATCGCCGGGTGATTGTGAAATTAATCGATACGCGTTCGGGCTAATTTAGCTCTGCCGTACTTTGTATCGTCGGTGGTAAAAACTTTTGTGCCCAGTTAGCCAGTTCAATTCGGTTACGGGCATTAGTTTTACGAAAAGCGCTATAAAGATGAGTTTTCACTGTGTGATCACTGATGTGCAGTTTTTCGGCCACATCTTTATTTTTAGCACCTTGTGAAACGAGTCTAATAATAGTGCGTTCACGATTGGTGAGTTTTTCAAGACTCATACTACTTTCATCTTGGCTTTGGTATTTTGGTTGTTGCGCTAACAAATTACTAAAAGCGTTACAGATTGAACTGCGTTTAAACCACAACTCGTTATTTAAAATTTTACTAATCCCTTTGAGTAAAATATCGGGAGTATCATTTTGATAAAAAATCCCTTTAATATTAGCCATTAATAATAATTGCTCAGAGATGCAGTGGCTTTTTGCGTTATAGACAATCACATTATTGTCACGGGCTAAGCTCATTAACTGCGCTGGGAGCATGTCATTCCAAGGCGTTTCTTTCGCGCACACTAGGTATAAATTAAATGGATTTTCGACTTGTTCATGAGGTAAAGAGGTGTCAACTTTTACATTACAACATAAGGTCTCGAGCACTTTAAGTAATACATTCACTGTGTGGGACTCGTGATGATGGGATGAAACTTGTAGATATACGTTTGATTCTTTCCAATTCACTTATAACTTCCTTTTATTTTGTTTGGTAAGAAGATTGTTTAAAGCGGAAAGCTAACGTACTCAATTGTGGTACATAAGTAAAATAATAAGTTAGATTAAAAAGGAATAAAAGTCAGCTGATTCAGATTAATGCAAATATAAAAATTAATATTTATCAATATGATAGCGTTGTCATTTTGAGGCCCAAGCTGGGGGCACAGCTTGAGCGAGATCGCTTGGTTATGATGGGTTAAGCAATTTGTTTTTCAGCAAGGTTTAATTCCATAGTCGCTTTTAATAAGCGGTATAAATTAATCGATGCATCAATCTCTTCTTTACGATTTGTTAGGCTTTCAATATTTAAACCCAGCGGCACATCTAAATGAGCACAGCTGCGTAAAATCTGATTGAGGTTTTCACGACAAATTCGAATTGATTCATTAAGTGAATCATCAGCATCTAGAATGCGCCATTTTGTTGCTTCTGGTACAGCAATTCCTAACCACTGCATAAACTGTAAGGTTTTTTCGCCGCCACACGGGGTGAAAGTTAAGATCACGCGATTGGGCTTAATGCCTTCTTGGCGACAAGTACGAGCATAACTGGTTATTAAGTCGATTGTTGCCTGGGCATCGTACACAGCTTGCGAGATAAAAAACTTACAACCTTGCTGGGTTTTTTCGATTAAGCGACTGTGCTCATTACGCTTTGACGCATGTCGCTCTGCAATCGTAACCCCACCTAAAAAGAAGTCTTGTTCACTTTGGGCAAGAGTTTGGTACGCATCGGGTAAGCTCAGTTTAATGTCGCCTTCAGACGATGGACTCCCTACTAATACTAAATTTTTAAGATTGAACTCTTTTTTGGTTTCGTTAAGCCAAGTTTTGAATTCTGCTACACCACGTTGCGCCACGCTCTTGTAAGTGATTACATCAAGTTCAGATAAATTACTGAGTAACTGGCTGTATTCACGCGGATCGACCGTTTGTTTAAATGGAAATGGGCGCGGTGCACTAATGCGGCTGCTTTCGTCTTGAATGTCATAAATTACTACACCATCGTATTCAATTTCATGTAAACGACTGAGTAATTTTTGTGCGATCATTTCTAATTGGGCTTTATCAGTATCAATTTTTGGTGGTGTGGTACCAATCAGGTAGACACCTTGATTTGCATCTTCAATTTTCTCTTGTAACGATAAAGCCATGATCCTGTCCTAACGAATTTCAATCTATGCAGCTAATATAGCAGCCATTTAGACGTCTAGATAGAAATTTTTAGTGAAAGTTTTTCATCAAAGTTGAATTTTTTTCATTTTGCTATGACATAGCTGCACAAATATTTACAAACTTTTGTCGTATTTATTCGCTCCAAGGCATTTGGTTTTGCATAATAGCCCTCGAAAAATAAACCTTAATCAAGGGAAAATCATGAAATTTAAACTACTTGCAACTGCACTGGCTGTATCGGCAACTTTGTCTGGCTGTGTTGTACACGTTGATGCTGGCAATAAAAATAATAAAGCGGCCATGGCGCCAACCGTGCAGTCTGTTGCTGCCAATACTCAAGTTAAAAGCGGCAGTGATAAAGTATTCTCACAAAACTATGTACTAGAAGAACTCCCTAATGGTTTGCGTGTGATGATTGTTAAAACCGATTATCCTGATGTTGTTTCATTGCAAATTCCTGTATCGGTTGGTTCACGTAATGAAGTTGAAGCGGGTAAAACGGGTTTTGCTCATTTTTTTGAACACATGATGTTTAAAGGCTCTGAAAAATACCCACAAGATGTTTACTCTGATATTTTGAAAAATTCAGGGGTCGATAACCGTGCTTACACTACCAACGACTATACCAACTATCATCTCAATTTCTCAAAAGAGCATTTAGATAAAGTACTTGAAATAGAAGCGGATATTTTCCAAAACCTGACTTATACGGAAGAGCAGTTCCGCACCGAAGCTTTAACCGTAAAAGGCGAATACTTAAAAAATAATGCGAGCCCAATTCGTAAGTTGTTATCTGCAGTGCGAAATGAAGCGTTCGAACAGCATACTTATAAACACACCACTATGGGCTTTTTTAAAGATATTGAAGCCATGCCAGACCAATCGGCTTATGGTAAAGAGTTCTTTAAAAAGTTTTATAAGCCAGAATATGTATCTTTAGTGATTGTTGGTGATGTTGATCCGCACGCAACCATGAAGATGGTAAAAAAACATTGGGGCAATTGGCAAAAAGGCAATTATGTTGCCGATATTCCTGTAGAGCCAAAACAACAAGCGGCCAAATATATTCACGAGAAAAACGATGGCTTACCGGGCCATTGGTTATTAGTGTCGTATAAAGGCACTGCGTGGCAACCAAAACAAAAAGACCGCGCTGCACTTGATTTGATTTCTCAGCTTTATTTCTCAAATAATTCAGCACTGTATCAAGATTTAGTCGTTGATAAACAAATTGCTAGCCAAATGTTTACCTACAATGCTGAAACCAAAGATCCCGGTTTATTGCATGTATTTGTCAAAGTTGAAAAAGAGCAAGACTTAGCGGTAGTGCGTGATGCCATTAACCAAACCTATGCAAAAGCACGGACCGAGCTGGTTGATGCTGATAAACTAGCTAGCCTTAAATCAAACTTAAAGTACAGTTTTGTGGGTGGGCTTGACTCATCAGAAGCGATTGCATCAACTCTAGCGACTTACATGCACTTTGAGCGTGACCCAGAAGTGATTAACGACTTGTACGCGACCGCAGATGCTATCTCAGCGCAAGACATCAAAGACATTGCTAATAAGTACTTTGTTGATGAAGCGCGTACAACTGTGACTATGTCAGATTTAGCCAGCATCAAAGGTTTTGAACAAGAAGTGAACCTTAATGCATTAGTCGCAGAGCTTAATAATAAACCTACAGATGTGGCGTTTAATGTTCTTGATAAAAGTAATGATTCACCTTTGGTGGATGTAAACTTTTTATTCTATACCGGCGCAGCGGCTGATCCGGTTGGGAAAAAGGGCTTAGCAGCATTGACGGTGAATTTACTTGCCAATGGTGGTTCACAAAGTCGTTCATATCAGGATATCAAACAAGCCATGTATCCTATAGCTGGCAGCTTTGATGGCCAGCTTGATAAAGAAATGATCTCGTTACGTGGCCGTGTTCATAAAGATAATGCCGCAGCTTGGTATGCGTTAGTGAGCGATCAATTACTTAATCCTGGTTTTCGTGAAGATGATTTTAAGCGTCTGAAAAAAGAGCAAATTGATGGCTTAAAATCGGGCTTAAAAGCAGCAAATGATGAAGAGCTAGGTAAAGAAGTGCTTTATCATAAATTGTACCAAGGTCATGCTTATGAAAGTTACAATTATGGTGATTTATCAGATTTAGAATCGATCACCCTTGATGATGTAAAAGCGTTTTATCGCGCCGAGTTTACTCAAGCTAAGCTCAATCTTGGTATTACAGGCTCTTTACCTAGTGCCGTGAAAAGTAAAATGCTGCAAGACTTATCTCGTTTGCCAAAAGGGAATGAAAAACGCCTGAATATTGAAGATGCACCTAAGTTAGTCGGTCGCCACGCCACAATTGTTGAAAAAACTGCACAATCAACAGCTGTGTCGTTTGGCTTTCCAATTGAGACTATTCGTAGCGACAAAGATTGGGCAGCACTTTGGTTAGTCCGTTCTTACTTTGGTGAGCACAGAAGCTCAAACAGCTTTTTATATGAGCGGATCCGCCAAGTACGTGGTATGAACTATGGTGACTATTCTTATATTGAATACTTCCCTCGTGGTAGCTCACAAACGAAGCCAGATGCAAACTTAGGTCGTTCAGAGCAAATTTTCCAAGTCTGGTTACGTCCACTGCGTTCCAATAACGATGCCCATTTTGCTACCCGCACCGCGATGTTTGAGCTTGATAAATTAATCAAAGCGGGCATGAGTAAAGAAAACTTCGAAGCGACCCGTAATTTCTTAGTTAACTTTGTGCCGCAGTTAGTTGCAAGCCAAGATCGCCAACTCGGTTATGCACTCGATAGCCAGTTTTATCAAACGGATGAGTTTGTAAGTTATGTGCGTAAGCAACTTTCGAGTCTCACAGTGGATGATGTGAACCGTGTTATTCGTGACAATTTACAAACCGATAATATTCAGTTTGTATTTGTAACCGGTGATGGCAAAGACATGGCAAAACGTTTAACCACCGAGCAAGCCTCGCCACTGAAATACAATTCAGATAAACCAGCAGCGCTTATCAATGAAGATAGAATCATCGAAAGCTACCCGCTAAAATTGAATAAAAAACAGGTTGAAGTGCTCGATATTGAAAAAGTGTTTTTATAATTAATTTATAAAACAGCTTAATAAGCGAAACCAGCCCGCGTAAATCGCGGGCTTTTTATAAGTCAAACTTAGTTATTTAGTATTGATAGATGAAAAATAACTAATTATTTATCATGATGAATGCGTTTTTTTACTCGCATTATTTTGTTTTTCGAAATAACACTGGCGGTTTTAAATTGATAAAGAAAAATGCTTTTTCAGGCTAAGACTGACATATAGCTGTACTTGTT
This sequence comes from Pseudoalteromonas tunicata, assembly GCF_002310815.1. Taxonomy (NCBI): domain Bacteria; kingdom Pseudomonadati; phylum Pseudomonadota; class Gammaproteobacteria; order Alteromonadales; family Pseudoalteromonadaceae; genus Pseudoalteromonas; species Pseudoalteromonas tunicata. The sequence continues at coordinate 853,284 of NZ_CP011032.1, forward strand.
ATTTTTTTGTCATGCGCTGTCACAAATGTGAACGATGTTAACAGGGTTACGAGTGTTAAAAAAAGGTGTTGTAAATCATGGCTTTTACCAGGTTGCACTTTTGAAATAGCTAATTATAATGCCCACAAATTTACTTCACATGGAATGTAGCAATGAAAAAAACTTTACTAGCAACGTTATTATTTTCAGGGGCGACTTTTGCCCAAAATTATCAGTCAATTTCTGAAGCCGCTTATGTCAATGTAGAAGATGCTGATTTATATCGTATCGGCACTTTGTATTATTTTTCTGGGCGTAATACCCTTGGTCCATTAGATCAATTTTCTTATATCAATACACATAACAACGTATTTGGTTCGTTTACTGATGATGAATCAAATAATCAATATCATGTTGGTGGCGAATTCTTTAAAGACCAATTTGCAGTAGCTGGTCAATTTATTCGTCATGACTATGACTCAGATGCTACTAATGTATTACAAGCTTCTTTAGGTTACTTTTTTAGCTCAGATTTTATCGCACGCGTACATGTTATTGATGTTGAAGATGGCGATACTGATTTTTCTTTCTCAGCGCAATATAATCTTGATTTAAATACTACTGATTATTTAGGTTTTACCGCTTCAACAGATGATGAACTCGATACCATCTCGTTAGCAACTAAATATTTTAAAGCTCTTAATAATGGTCAATATCTGACAGCGGGTCTTAATTTGTCGGTTGGTGATGTTGATAGCTGGAGCTTAGATGGTCGTTATTATTTTACTAGCAAAACATCTGCGTTTGCTAAACTAGATAAATACGATAATGTTGAAGTAGGTGCAAAGCACTTTTTTAATAACAACATCGCGTTAGCTGCAAGCTACGGTAATAACTTTGATCATAGCTACGATTTATATCGTTTAACGCTTTCTGCACAGTTTTAATAGATACTTCAAAAAGCCCGCGAAAATCGCGGGCTTTTTATTATAAGCGCTGCAGTGTGTGAGCTAAATTGCTGAGATTAATCTCTGTAAAGTTTGTTTTATCAATAGGCAATGCAATATCAAGGACCGTTTTATCTCCTTCTCGTATTTTTCCTTTAGGGGTAACAGTTTTTGACAGTGGCATTCTAAAAGTCACTAAAGGGGTGGCATCTTCAAATTGCAACGAGCGGCCCTCACCATAAACGGCACTTTTTATTTCACCTGAAGAAGTGATGTAGACTGTTGCATTGACTCTTGCATAGGTACCATCCGTTGCTGGATATTGACCTAAAGTGGTTGCCCCCGCATAACTGCGCATTCTCCAGACAAAATCATCACACGAGCTAACGCAGTGTTCATTAATTACTACTAGCATCTTTTTATAGGCAATCGGATTGATTGATGATGGGATCTGCTTATTTTCGCATAGCGCACTGCCTCTGCAAAAATCAGCCCTGATAGGGAGATATTCTGAGGTATTTAATTGTGCTTTTATGATTGTTTGATACCACTTTTCGGCTTGAACACTTGAATAAAAAGCCGATGCTCGTGTATCCGGGTCTTGAAGTTCAAGAATATTTTTATAGGTGATCAAATTATCGTAAAAGCCTGCGTGAGTAAGTGCTGCAATCCAAGGCGTGTTTTCACTACCGCCGCCATTGTTTTGCATATCAATAACTAAATAATCTTTAAAGTTTGTTTGGGTTATTTTTTTTATTGCATTGATATCGTTGCACATACCAGCAGAATTAGGCTTTAGGCAGTATATATCATCATTTTCTGCGCCCCATGGGCCAAATTCATTAATTTTTAAGACATAACTTTTATTTGTTTGATACAAGCACGATTGACTGCCTTGGTAAGCAAGCGTTAAGTCAAGGCTGGGATATCGGCTTTTACACGCTTTTGATTCGGTTTCACTGGTCTGGCTTTGCGTAATTTGAGAGTGTTCGATGTGTTGCTGACTGCCATTTTGGTAGGTAATGGTTAGTGTGGTTGCAGGCTTAGCAAAACGATAACCATATTCCAGATTTTTTGAAAAAAAGGATAGGCAGCCGTTATCGTGATTGTGGCGACAATATTGATTGTAATAATCATTAAATAACTCATGAATGTCATGGCCGTTAAGTTCAGTGATTGTTTTATTGTTGTCTAACGAAAAGAAGCTGAGCTTGGGCCAAGTGTAACCAATTCTTACGCTTGGCCATGTTAAAATTGGTTCAGCGTGTTTTGCAATGGCAGGTTCAACCTGCAAAAAACTATGCAAGTTTATAATGCCGTAATGAATATTATCGAGGGCAATATTAAGCTCAGTAAAATTTTGTGCTCTGGCAGCATTAAGAATAACTTTTTCTTTGTAAGCTGGCCATTTCAGCGTTCTGCTTAAATTACGCTGCTCACTATTGAGTGCATCGATGCGTTCCATGGTTGATAAAACATACTCAGCAATCGCAATGCGTTGTGTTTTATTTGGATATGAAAACTCAGCTTTTTCATCAACGGCCGCGATTGCTGGTAAAGTCAATGAGCATAAAGTGAGCATCGTCATGGCATTAAATGTGTGTGGTGTCATTACGAGTTCCTTTTTTGTAAAAAGGGTACAGTAACAAACTTACTTTGGGTAGTGCTTTGTTGTGGCTGCGTTATTGATTAACATAGCGCTTTTATATTTAACAATGAACTCATCATGTTTTACTTAATGGTCGTTACAGGGCTTTGGGCGTTTTCGTTTAGCTTAATTGGTGTGTATTTAGCTGGGCAGGTCGACCCGTGGTTTTCGGTATTGATGCGGGTGGGATTAGCTGCGTTGGTATTTTTACCTTTTTTGCGTTTGGCTAAGGTCAGTAAAGCACTTGCGATACAGCTTATGGCTATTGGTGCGGTGCAGTTGGGCTTAATGTATGGTTTTTATTACCACTCATTTTTGTACCTAAGTGTGCCCGAAGTGTTGTTATTTACCGTAATGACGCCGATTTATATAACATTAATTAATGATGTATTTGAGCGTCAATTTCATCTACATTTTTTAGTATCTGCATTATTGGCTGTCCTTGGCGCTGTGGCGATTCGTTATCAAGATATCGACAGTGGTTTTATCACTGGTTTTGTATTAGTACAAGGCGCTAACCTGTGTTTTGCGATTGGTCAGGTGAGTTATAAACGGGTAATGTTGCAACAAAAGCAGCTACAAACTGCGCCAATAAAACAGCATCATATTTTTGGTTGGTTTTTTCTCGGTGCTTTTTTTGTAGCCCTTGTCAGCTATGCGTTATTTGGCAATACCGCACAGTTGCCTAAAAGTCCGCTGCAATGGGGAGTTTTGGTTTATTTAGGTATTGTCGCTTCCGGGCTTGGTTTTTTTGCGTGGAATAAAGGAGCAACACTCGTTGATGTGGGCACATTGGCGGTGATGAATAATGTACTGATCCCCGCTGGGATTTTAGTCAATTTATTGATCTGGAATCGCGATGCTGATTTAGTGCGTTTGGCTGCTGGTGGCGCGATTATTTTATTCAGTTTATGGATTAACCACTACTTTGTATCCACAATGAAAGTTGTGAATGAATGATACTTTAACGAGTGTTATTAAATGTAATATCTTATTGCTATGATTTTGATTATTATCAACAATTAGTATTCATCTAAAAAGGAATTATTTTATGTCAAGTCCAAATGTGGTTGAAGTTAGCCCAATAGATTCTATTTATCAACTAACACCTTCCGTGAATGAACATTGGTTGTTGTCGAAAAATGGCACCGCGATTGATTCATTATTAGTTGATTTTCAGGATTACAATAATCCAGCCATGCAAAAATACGCAGAACTTACCGAGCCATTTCAGCAAGCATTAGTGGTTATTGAAATTAACAAAAACCTTAGTGATGATTGGAGTTTCTATGGTAATGGGATTGAATATATTCAAGCTCTTGATAACTGTAATTATAATTTGATTTCAAAAGTATCAGCAGATAAAAAAGCATTGATATTAAAAATTACCAATGTCGGCAAAACTAACAGTTTTAATCCAAATCCGAACGATAACCTCGATAATGTAATTGAAGTTGAAACGGTAAATCCGCAGCTGGGGCTTGAAGTTAAGTTTCGTTATATTGCTCAATTTGTTGACCCAACGTCAGCAACACAGAAAATTATAATGTCACAAGATCCAGGTATGATCATTAGAAGACCACCTAATCCTATGTAAGTGAGCTGTGTATTATTTACAGAATTCGCTTGCTTTGCTGTTAAAAGTATTGAATTCACATAGCGGTTGATACCAAGGGAAATGGAACCACTCGATAGGGTAGCCTTGTTGTAAGGACTCTTCAAAGTTCACTAAGGCTGATTCAAATTGTTTGGCATTGGTATTTACAACAGTGGCAGTGTAGAAATAAAAATCTTTATCTTCATTATTCACAACAACAGAGTTCAGCATTTTAAGCGCGCTCATATGATCACCAACCTGACTGTGAGCTTGCGCTTTTTCTAATAATTCTCGAGCACTAGGCTGTGTAATGGCTTTATTTATTATTTGTAAGTAATAAATATGAGCTTGTTCGATCTGATGATTAACGCTTAGTAAATCGGCATAATTTAGTTTTATACCGTTATTATCAGGGGCCAACTCAAGTGCTTTTTGCGCGTAATAAAGGGCTTTCTCGGGCTGTTGATCAAGCCACAAAGCTAAACTTAAATTACTGTAATCGATAGGCGTTTGTGAGGTTTCAATAAAAGATAAGTAATATTGAATGCTTTTTTTATAATCACCTTGTCCGACATAAATATCTGCCAGTAATTGATTGGCAAATAAATCATCAGGTAATACATTCACGACTTTATTGGTCTCGGTTAACGCCTGCTCTAAATCGTTATCGAGGTAATACAGATAAGCTAGCGACTTCCTAAGCGTTAAAGTAGGTTTTAGCTCAAGAGATTGTAGGTAGTAAAGTTTTGCTTCGCTAAATTGATTTTGCGAATAATGCCATTTACCTAATAAGCTGTAATACTGACTGAGGTCTTTAAGTTTAAATTGCTCAATAATTGCTCTAGCCTTTTCCCAATCTTGTTGTGCCAAATATAAGCTATATAAATCAATTAAGTATGATTCACTTTGCTTATAATGACTAGGTGAAGCGGCTAATAAAGCCTCAAGTTGAGTCAAGAGCAGGGGGTTGCCATCAATGTGATAAGTATTAAGGGCGATTTCGCGATATAAACTATAGGCGCTATAAATTTTATTGTTTTGGCTCAGTAGAGTTGCGAGCTGTGTTAACGCTTTATCGTCGCTATCGCTTTTTATTTCACCATTTAAAAAAGCCTGTTTAATGCTTAAATATTGCTGATAATTTTGCTCATCACCACTGCTGAGTTTATTTTGCACATCATTATTAACGGTTATTTGCTCAAGCAAGGTTTGGCTAAAGGTATATAAACTGGTGAAGTTTTCGACATTGAGTTGGCCTGATTTTTCACTATGTACATACCAATTGGGGCCGCGGTAGGATTTTAATTTTACTTGGCAAAATATTTTGTCGCAGCGAATGGTTGGCATAATGATTTCGGTAGCCCCCAATTCGTTACCAGCAATAGCAAGTTGCTCCTGTTGGCTTTTATCGCTCAGTGCCGCAATTAAGCGTGCGTCTGCTTCGGGTAATAATTTGTAATGACTATTTTGGATAAGAAATTGGCTTAAAGAATCATCGATTGTAAGGGCAAAGTTAGCCTCGACAGGATTTAATGCCAGTGTTGGTAGTAATAGCACCGTTTCTTTTTTATCTTGAGCTGAAAAATTAAAAAATAGGCCTATCGCTGTCAGTATCACAGTAGTAAAAGCTGCTAGCAGTATGCGATTTTTAGGCTTTTTTTGCACCGGTAGCATGGCTTGTGTCATGGCTTGGGTACTATCGTCGGCCATATCAAAGTCTTGCGCTATCATTTGCAATTGTTCAAGTACAATTTCGCACTGTGCTGGGCGCTGTTGTTTTTTTACCTCAACTAATTGATTAAGCAAGGTTGCAAGTGCATCTGGAAGTAGCGGCAATAGGCTATGCGCGTCTAACTTAGGTTGATTAAAAAAGTCACCAGTTAATGTACTTTGTTTGCTGACATAAGGATGACGATTAAAAAATAGGTCGTAGGCAAGTAACCCTAAACAAAATAAATCAGTTTGGTGATCAAGCGGTTGGTCTGATTGATGCTCGGGGGATACCGTTAAGTGAGAGCAATAATTTACGCTAGATTGCTGCGAGCTTGCAAGGTTTACGCTAATGCCAAAATCGAGCAGTTTGACTTCGTTTTGATAGCTAATGACTACGTTACTGCTTTTTAAATCACAGTGAAAGACACCTCGGCTATGTGCATGGCATAGGGCTTGGGTAATGCCGATTAGAATATCGAGTTTACATCTTTCATCAGGGTGTTGATTTTTTAAATAAGACTTTAATGTTTCGCCAGAAACATATTCCATAATAATAATGGTGTGATCAAGATGCTCAAGTACATCATAAACTTGTACTATATTGGGGTGATTAAGCGCCGCTAAGTTTTTCGCTTCTTCTGTGCTGTGTGGATGTGAGCGTAAGGAACAAATTTTTATCGCAACAGGGCGTTTAAGGCGTGTATCTTGACCTAAATAGACTTCACCCATACCACCTTTACCAATTGGCTTTTCGATGGCATAGCCTTTTTCTTTAATAAAAAGTGTCAGGGCAGAAATCACGTATAACTCGCTTTTTTATTTTTTATATCAATAAATGAAACATAGCAACTGCCTGTTATTTCATAATTAATCAACGCATATGCATTTATAACACTACAGTATTTCGAAGGAAAGTTGTTTCAATTTTTACCTCCGCTAGTTGCTTTATTTTTGAGCGTTTAATGGCTGGTTTCTCTATTTTGCAATTTATGTATTTGAAACTGTCTTATCAGTAGGAGTATTAATGTAATTAAAAGTGGTGCCAAGCTAGCCAAATTTAACGAGCGCCAACCAATTTTAGCTTCTAACCAGCCAGCTCCTAGTGCTGAAATAGTCACCATGCTAAAGACCAAAAATTCGTTAGTCGCTTGGCTTTTGGCTTTTTCAGCAGGTTGATAGCTTTGCGTGACCATTTGGGTGGCGCTGATAAACATAAAATTCCACCCCACGCCAAGTAAAAATAAGGCGGCTAAAAAGTGAATATGACTGATGCCGAGCAAATTAATTGTAACGCAAGCCACCATGAGTAAGGTGCCAAAAACCATGGTATTAAGTTGGCCGATTTTCTCAATTAATTTTCCAGTAAAAAATGAAGGCAAAAACATACCAAGCACATGCCATTCAATTACAAGGGCCGATTGTGCTAAATCAAAACCATGACGATGCATTGCAAGTGGTGTTGCGGTCATTAATAAATTCATTAATGTGTACGATACCATGGCAACAAATACAGCAATGATAAACTGACTTTGTTTGATTATTTGGCTTAGTTTGCGAGCGGGAGCTGCGGTGGTTGTTAATGTGACGCTTTGAAAGCGTACAAATTGCAGTAAAATAATGGCTAAACAATACAAGGCTGCTAAGGCTAAAAAAGTGGCGCTGTAGTTGATGGATGTAAAGTAGTGATCAATCCAAATCGCAAGGTTAGGCCCAATTACAGCGGCAATAACGCCACTTGCCATGATCATCGAAATTGCTTGGCTTGGTTTTTCTGGGCAAGCTTCTATTGCAGCAAAACGGTATAAGGTCGCAAATCCTATTCCAACCCCAATCAAACCAGTTGCGAAACAAAAGAGGACAAAATGGCTAAGTTCGAGTGCATACCAACCTAATAACGCCCCAAGAATGCCAATGCTATTACCTATGGTAAAGCCTATTCTGCGCCCCGTTTTGGCCATTAATAATGATGCTGGAATGGTCGCCAGTAATAAACCAAAACATTGCGTCGCAACAGGTAATGTAATCCAACTGACTGAGGGGCTAATTTTTTGACCAATTAAAGCCGTAATCGCAACTAGCATAATGTTGCCAGTCACAATAAGGCCTTGGCAAAAAGCGAGGATAAGCACGTATCTGTTCACAACAACCTTTACTTTTATTATTTGATTTAGGCATTGATAAAACTGTTTGTTATAAGCAATAACAACAGGGCGTAATGAAGCTAGACACTTTAATTAATATTTACGTTAAACTAAAGTCTATTTTATTTATAAGTGAATGGTATTGATGCGACATCAAATTTGGCAGCAACTAAAAGTAGAAGCGACTGAGCTAGTAAAAAAAGAACCTTTACTCGCAAGTCACGTTTATTCATGTATTTTGAATCATGAATGTTTAGGATCTGCGCTTAGTTTTATTGTCGCTAATAAGCTCTCGGATGCGGTGGTTTCACCTTTTACTTTTCGTGAATTATTTGATCAGGCTTTTGTTGATTGTGACCGCATGCTTACCCATGTTTCACACGATATTAAAGCAGTAAAAGACCGCGATCCTGCTGCTGATAGTTACTTAAGTATTTTGTTAAATTTAAAGGGCTTTCAAGCAATCCAAGTTCACCGACTTGCTCATTGTTTATGGCGCCAAGACCGTAAAGAGCTTGCTCGTTTTATCCAATCACGTAATTCAGAAGTGTTTGGTGTTGACATTCATCCAGCCTGTAAAATCGGCCATGGCATTATGTTTGACCATGCAACAGGCATTGTTATTGGTGAAACAGCAGTGATTGAAGATAATGTATCGATTCTACAAGGTGTAACCTTAGGTGGTACAGGCAATGAGCAAGGTGATCGTCATCCTAAAATTCGCGAAGGCGTGATGATAGGTGCTGGCGCCAAGGTTTTAGGTAATATAGAAGTTGGCCAAGGCGCTCGAATAGGTGCGGGCTCTGTTGTTTTAAGCGCTGTTGCACCCCATACCACGGTTGTAGGTGTGCCTGCAAAAGTTGTGGGCAGGCCCTGTAATCGTCCAGCTGAAACCATGGATCAAAATGTACTTGAGCAATCCGATGACTCTTTGACCAGCGCACTGCTTTAATGAGTGAATCTCTTATCCAGATCTGAGGCTAAGTAATGAAGCTGATTAAATTTAAGTGCAACAAAAAAGCCCCGATGGGGCTTTTTTAGTTTTGGTTATTACAACCTTTTAATAAACGATAGTTTAAACTTTAAATTCATCAACCGAACGACGTAATTCCTCAGCTAGGCTCGCAACTTCTTGGCTTGAACTTGAAGTTTGGTTTGCACCTTCAGCAGTTTGTTCTGCTATGGCAACAATAGACTCAAGTCGTTCACTAATTTCTTGGGATACATGATGCTGCTCTTGCGCTGCAGACGATATTTGCTCACTGACATTATGTGCCCGTGATACCGAAGCTGTAATAAGTTCAAGTGCTTGGCTTGCTTGCTCTGACTGTGTTACACAAAACTCAGCTTGTTCTTTTCCTTTGGCCATTACTGATACCGCCGCTTGTGCGCCGGTTTGTAATGATTCAATCATTGATTGAATTTCTTGCGTTGATTCTTGCGTTTTACTTGCAAGTGAGCGAACTTCATCAGCTACTACCGCAAAGCCACGGCCTTGCTCACCAGCACGAGCCGCTTCAATGGCAGCATTTAGCGCTAATAAATTTGTTTGCTCTGCGATGCCACGAATAACATCTAAGATGCGCCCAATTGATGCACTATCTTTATGTAGTTTATCGATGACGATTGATGCACCTTCAACTTCTTGTGCAAGTTTTTCAATAGTTTCTTTATTACGTGCCGAAATGGTTTTAACACGTTCTGCTTCACTATCAGCATGACGAATTTCATTGAGTGCTTCTTGTGCACTATGAGTTACCGCTTGTGATGTGCTGCTCATTTCAGTTGTTGCAGTGGCCGCTTGTTCAACTTGCGCGCGTTGATTTTCAATCGCTTGGCTAGATTCTGCTGTAATAGCAGATGTTTGCTCAGAAGCTGCAGCAAGTTGAGTCGAGCGTGAAATAATGCCTTGAATTAGGTCGCGTAAGTTATCAATTACACGGTTACAACTGCGTGCTAATTCACCAAACTCATCAGTACCGCTGTCATTGAGTTTTTGTGTCATATCACCAGAGGCCACAATTTCTAGAATAGAGTTAACTTCAGCAAGTGGTTTAACGATACGTTGTACCGTGAGGTAAGCAATAATCACTGCTAACAATGCACCAATGATCATACCTAACCAAGTCCATAAGTTAGCTGATGCTACGTCGTTGTTGACATCACTTTGTAAATCAAATGCTAATTTGCTTGCAAGTGATACTAACTGATTAAGTTGTTTTAAAGCAGCAATCGTTTTTTCTTCAGAGATTTCAAGTTCTCTGATTGAAGCTGCTTGCGCTGCTAAATGGCGTAACTTTTTATCTGCTAAAGAGTTTTGGCTTAAAATAACATCTTTAACTTGATTGAAATGACCTGTTAGGTCTTTCATTAAACCAGGATCTTCGTTGCTTAATGCTGCTTTAACGAGCTGATAACCTTCTTCTAGTTTTTCTACGCTGAATTTTTGTTCGTTATGTAGGGTGTCTAAAATTTGGTCATTTTTAACATTAATTAAATCTGTACTGGTGCTCACTAAAGATAAAAAGCGAGTTTCCATACTGCTTGCTGCTTCAAATGCCTCCGGAGATAGTGCTTTTAAATCAACACTATCGATAATATCGAGTACCGCGGTACTTGCATCTTCAGCGGCAGTTTCAAGTGTGGATAGTTGTTCTTTTAAATTTGCATGAATCGATAAAACTGAGCGTTTTTCTTGTTGTAACAAATTTACATGTTTAAGGAAATCTTGATAAGTAGTGTTAATTTGTTTACTTGTTTGGCTTAAGTCAGCACTGTCGCGTACTACATTACTAAGCTTGTCGCTTGATGTGGAATAGCGTTGTTGGGCTTGTTGGTACTTATTCTTAAGCGTATCGAGTTCTTGAACTGTCTCGCTGTAGAATATTTGCAGAGCATGTTTGCTCATTAAGGTAAACTCAACTTGTAAAGTTGAACTTTCTTCTAATGCAGGTAATGAAAGTTGATTAACCTGTTGAGCCGACCCATTTATATTCGAAATTTTCCCTAATGAATTCAATCCGATTAAAATCAGTAATAAAGTTATAAAAACGAATCCAAACCAGATCCGCTGACTAACTGTCAGATTCATAAGTATTCCCGTGTACATTTCAAGCTATTGTAAGTTATTTAATTGTATCGGCAGCAAAACAGATAAATTAAATGGTTACTTTCAATTTAACAGATAATTTGGCTTTGTGCAGTAATCGCGAGATATTTAGAGACTTTTTTGTTGGGTTCTTTGCTGTGTTTCTAAATTAAGCGCTGTCAGTGCTTGACCCCAAACACAACCAGTATCAATCGCTTGAAATTGATTAGAGTTGGTTTTGCCCTCTAGTGCTGCCCAATGGCCAAAAATGACGGTTAAATCATTTAAACTAGATGCACGTGGTAACTCAAACCAAGGAATAAGCGGAGAATCCTGAGCTGGTGAACCTTTGCTACTTAAGTCCATTTTAAAATCAGAGGTAAAATAGCGCATACGGGTAAACGCATTGATGGTGTAGCAAAATTTTTCTATTTCTGTTTTGGCATCTTGCCATCGAGTAGGGCCATTTTGATACATATTGGCAAGATAGTAGCGGGCATCTTTACCTTGGTAAGCTTGCTCTGCGATTTTTGCGGCCTTTAAAGCTTGTGCTAGCGTCCATTCAGGACTTAAGCCTGCGTGGCAAACAAGGCTATTAAATTCGGGTAAAAACAAAGCTAAAGGCCGTGCTTGCAAATATTCAATGAGCTCATTACGGTCAGGAGCGGTAAAAATATCAGCAAGAAGATCTTTTGGGTTAGGTTGTTTATTGAGTAAAAATGTACTGATTAAGTGGAGGTCGTGATTACCTAATGTGGTTTTTACACTAGAAGCGTTATCTTTAATAAAACGTAAACATGATAAAGAATCAGGCCCACGAGCAACAATATCACCCACTAAATAAAGAGTGTCTTGGCTTGGGTTAAATGCAAGTGTTGCCAAGATTGCCTTAAATTCTTTAAAGCAACCTTGTAAATCGCCAATAACGTACTGAGCCATTAATGAACGAGGTTTGGAGTACTTAAACGAAACACAGGGATAGGTGCGTTGAATTCAGTACCAAACTCATTACGCATACAATAATGACCTTGCATGGTGCCAAGTGGTGTATCGAGTACTGCGCCGCTGCTGTAGGTATAGCTTTCACCTGGTGCAATATTTGGCTGTTCGCCAATTACACCTTCGCCTTCAACTTCGGTTTCTTTGCCATCTGCATCAGTAATTAACCAATAACGGCTTAGTAGTTTTGCACTACAAAGGCTGTGGTTTCTTATCGTGATAGTATAAGCAAATACAAACTTATTTCTGTCTGGTTCCGATTGGCCTTCAATGTAGAACGTTTCTACCTGAACTTTAATCGGAGAGCCTAAATTACTGCTTGTTGTCATATAACCAGTTTGCTATGTCAATGTATTGATCTAACGAAAGATTTTCAGCTCGAGCTTTGCTATCTAACCCAAGCTCAATCATATCATCAGTGGTGAGTAGGTTCGATAAGCTATTGCGAATTGTTTTACGGCGTTGATTAAACGCTTCTAAACAGACGGTATTGAGAATTTTTGTGCACTTAGCACGTAATTGCTCAGGTTTTTTTGGAATTAAGCGTACAACAGCTGAATCAACTTTTGGTGCAGGTTTAAAGCACTCTGGTGGTACTTCAATCACTGGAATGGCATGGCAATAATACTGCGTCATGACACTTAAGCGACCGTAAGCTTTACAATCTGGGCTGGCAACCATACGTTTTACAACTTCTTTTTGCAGCATAAAATGCATGTGTTCAATATGCTCTGCATAATCAAAAAGATGAAATAATAATGGTGTTGAAATGTTGTAAGGTAAGTTACCAAACACTTTTAGTTTTTTGTTTTCTTCAACTAAGGTTGAAAAATCAAAACGCATAGCATCACCTTGATGAACTGTTAATTTTGGTCCTAAAAATGGGTGATGGATTAAACGCTCAACTAAATCTTTGTCAAGTTCAACAACGGTTAAATGACCTGCAATATCAGTAACAGGTTCGGTGATTGCACCTAAACCAGGCCCGATCTCTACTAAACAGTCTTCTGGTTTAGGATCAATCGCGGTAACAATTTTATCGATGATCATGGCATCGTTTAAAAAGTTTTGTCCAAAACGTTTTTTGGCTCTGTGGCCTAAATGTACTTTATCTGTCATTAATTCTGCGCTTTTTTTGTCGCTAAGTGGATGGCTTCTTTGATTGCTAGCTCAAAGCTGCCTACATCGGCGGTGCCTTTACCCGCTAAATCGAGAGCGGTGCCGTGATCAACCGATGTGCGTATAAATGGTAAGCCTAGAGTAATATTGACCGAGTTACCAAAACCTTTGTATTTTAACACAGGTAATCCCTGATCGTGATACATAGCGAGCACTGCATCGGCATTATTTAGGTATTTGTCTTGGAAGAGCGTATCGGCAGGCAGTGGACCAATTAAATCCATGCCTTCACTAATTAACTCTTCCATCGTCGGAATTATGGTAGTGAGCTCTTCAGTCCCTAAATGGCCATTTTCACCAGCATGGGGGTTGAGTCCACAGACAAAGATGCGCGGATTACTAATCGCAAATTTTTCTTGTAAGTCGTGATGCAGTATTTCAGTTACTTTACGTAATCGCTGTGGCGTAATTGCCTTAGAAACATAAGCAAGAGGGATATGCGTAGTGACAAGTGCTACGCGTAATCCTTCGGTTGCAAGCATCATTACAACATCAGGCGTATTTGATTGCTGTGCAAAATATTCAGTATGCCCACTAAATGAAATGCCTGCTTGGTTAATAATGCCTTTATGAACCGGTCCGGTGACAATAGCGGCAAACACCCCTAGCATGTTTTGCTCACAGGCTATGCGTAATGTTTCGAGCACATAAGCACCGTTCGCTTCATCGAGTGTGCCTGCAATTGCAGGAGTTGCCATGTCCACTTGGTGAATATAAAGCGTACCTGCTTGTTGGCAAGTGATGGCTTCATCTGGATTGAACGGCAAAAGAGTGAGCGGCAAATTAAGTTGTGCAGCGCGCTGTTGCAGTAGGTTGCCATCAGCGATGGCAACCAGCTGCGCAGGCCATTGGCGCTGCGCAAGTGTAATGAGTAAATCAGGACCTATGCCTGCAGGTTCACCTGGGGTAATTGCGATTCTAAGCGTCATATTTACTCATCAACCAAAATTTCTATGTGTGCTTGTTCGCGCATTTCACGCTGCCAAGCAAAGCTTTCTTCTTTAAATTTACGATTAAATAGCATTTGTTGTGCACGGTTTCGCTTAGCAAGTTCTGTTTTATCTGCTATTCGTTTATCAAGCAGTTGCACTATATGCCAACCATAATTTGAGCGAAATGGTTCACTTAATTGATCTTTTTCAAGTGATAACAGGGTATCTCTAAATGCAGGTACATAAGTGCTTGGATCTGTCCAATCGTACTCACCACCTTTTAAAGCAGAACCCTGATCTTCAGAATATTCTTTGGCTAGAGTGGCAAAGTCGGCTTTACCTTCTTTTAAGTCTTTAACAAAACCAGCAAGCATGCTGCGCGCTTTCTCTTCACTTAAAATAATTGATGGTTGAATTAAAATATGACGTGAACGCACTTCTACGGTTTCAACTACTTGACGGCCGCGAATATCTTGCACTTTAATAATATGAAAACCAGCACCCGAGCGAAGTGGGCCAACGATTTCGCCAGCTTTTTTACCTTTAACAGCCTCGGCAAATAGAGTTGGCATTTCGTTGATGCTCATCCAACCTAGTTGACCACCTTCTAATGCTTTTGAACCACCTGATGAAGCGATGGCAATACGTTTAAACTCACTGCCTTCATTTAACAGTTTAATCACTTTTTCGGCACGTACTTTTGCATCTTCAATTTCTTGTGCGTTTCCATCAGCAGGTAGGTCAATCAAAATATGGCCAATATCGTATTCTTCATTGGTTTGACCTTGCTGCTCTAAAATGGTCAATAAGTTTTCAATTTCTTGTAAGCTGATATAAATACGGCGTTCTACATTTGAGCGCAATACTTGTTGTGTGGTCATTTCAACACGCATTTCTTCACGATATGCTTGATAGCTTTCGCCTGATGATTCAATTGTTTTACGCAAATCAGCTAATGTGCCGCCTTGCTCTTTGGCCATCATCATTAACGTTTGATCAAGCTGTGCATCTGAGATTTGCAAACCCATACGCTCAGACATTTGCATTAAAAGCTCTTGATTAATTAAGCGCTCAATTGCTTGTAAGCGCAGTGCGTCATCGGTTGGAAGTGATTGACCATCAGTGAGCGCTCGGCTTTTTACGCGATTAATAATGGTATCGATTTCACTTTGCAGCACCACGCCTTCATTGACGGTTGCGACAACTTTATCAATTTGAACTTCTTTGGCTACAGCCGGTAGGTTAAGACCTAAGGTACAAAGTACGGTGAATACTAATGTTTTTAACTTCATTGTTGTTAATTCTTGCTTTAGTTATTGAGGAAATATGGGCGGCGGTAATTAAAGATACCTTGCTGTAAGAGCTTTTGAGCATCATAACTGCTTTTTCCACCGAGTCCTTTAAATACGAAATTAAACCGAATTCCTGAATCAAATACGGCACCATCTTGATCTATCCCAGTAATAGACTGATTTAAATCTGTTTCAATTTGTCTATGACCGGTTACTTGAAATGCCCAACAACAGGATTGGTATTGCAAACCGGTGAGTAATTCTACGCTACGACCTGTTTCTAAATCGCGATGAAAACTAGCGATAAAATGCCAGTTTTGGTTTATTGGCATACTGGTAAACAAACCCATTTGCTCAATTCTATTGCCAGAAACATCATTTGAAAAGCGATGATTCACTTGCACAAGTTGCTTGTCATCTCCTTTGTAATCTAAGGTGATATGCGATTGAATAATTTGTTTGCCTTCGTTGTCGTATTGCACGCCTGTTGATAAATACCAACGGCGATGCCAATGTAACATGGCTTCAGCTGCAAAAAGAGCATTATATGTGCTTTGCGTACTTAAGGTTGCCGCACTCGCAGTTAATTTTTGCTCAGATGGCTTTGCCTCATCCGAAAGGTAAAATATCTGACCCACGCTGAGGTTAAATAGTTCCTCATTTTGCTGACTAAAAACCCGTGTTGTAGCACCTAGGGTAAATTGATTGGCACTGGCGATACGGTCAACACTTGAATAACGTTGGTCGCGAAACAGGCCAAAAAAATCGTCTTGTAACTTGGTGGTATCGTACAGGCCAATATTATCTTGTGCTTTATTTGGCACGTAGAGGTACTGTAATTGTGGTGTTAAGGTTTGCAGGCCATTTTCAACCAACCAATCGGTTTCACGTTCAAAATTAATTTGGCTGTATAAACGAAGTTTAGGCAAGGTACGACTAACACTTTCTTCAAATGAAGTATCGGTAAAATCACCTTTTTGCTGATAGTTAGTTTGTAACAAACTCAACTCAGACAAAAACGACCAAGCATAATCCTGAAAAAGATATTGTGCTTTAGGTTCGATGTGAAGTCGTGTTGCTTCATTTAGGGCGAGTTCAGTATTTTTAAAATGACTCAGCTCACCATTAAGCGTTAAATTTAGCCCTTGCCAAACAAAAGGATTGGTTTGGGAAAAGCTAATTTGCGGATAAGCAGAGTAGGAGCTTAAGTGATCACCTAATACTTCAAAGTTTTGCACTTTAATATCAGTTTGCCAACGCTCACCCATGTAAGAGAGTAAACCGGTTCGATAGAGTTGGGTATCGGTTTTATTGGCGTAATCTGAGCCTAAATCTGTAAGGTAGTTATCATCACTAATATTAGTGACATCAATCGAAGCCCGCCATTGCTCGTTTAGCTGTGAGCTTTGTTGCCAATGAAATAAATAACGTTCGTCTAAAAGTGGCTCGGAATCATCTTTGTTTAGGTATTCAAGCGCAACTAAACCGTGATGTTGCTCAGTTAAATAACGAAATTCCGTTTGTAATTGCAGCCCGATGTTAGACATATAACGAGGGGTGATCGTGGCGTCGTAATTGGGTGCAATATTCCAATAATATGGGGTTTTTGTTTCAAGACCAAAGCGATCGGAACTGCCGATACTCGGTGCTAAGAACCCTGATTTTCGCTGGTCATTAATTGGATAGGTAAAATAAGGTAAATATAAAATCGGTGTATCATAAATTTTTAAAACCGCATCATAGGTCTCACCCCAGCCTTCTTCTTGTGAAAGGCGAATGCGAGAGGCTGAAATTGACCACGTTTCGTTTTCTGCAGGGCAGGTCGTATAGCTGGCATTAAATAAATTTAGTTCGCTACTGCCAATTGATAGCTTTTCGGCTTTACCCCGGCCTTGCTGCTGAGTGAGCTGATACTGCGCACCGAGTAAGTTAAGGTCGTTATTGGTTAAATTCGCATTGAGCCCTGAGCTTGAAATAATCGATTGCTGATCTTGAAATACAATTGGGCCACGAGCATCAAGTAAACCTTGAACTTGATCAATCAACGCCGATTGTGCCAAAAGGGTCATGCTGGGTGAATTTATTTGTACGTCACCAGTAAATTCAGCACTTTGCACACCTAAAACTTCTACGTGGTCAGCTTGGATATCCATGGTATTTGCGGCTAAACCATTGAGCGGTTGCCAAACTGGGGTCGAAAGTGAAGCTTTACATAAAGCAGGTGTAGCTTCAGCATTGGCTGTTGTTGTGTGGCAAAGGCCTGGAAACAACAATAAGCCCCAAAGTTTGTTCATTTATTAACCTTAATGCTCAGGTGGTTAGGAGAAGGGCTGTATAATAAAACAATTTTAAATATTTCTCTAATGAATGAAATTGTTATGATAGTAAAAAAATGTAATTTTGTGACCTATGACTGAAAGAGAAATCCATTTAAATGCGTTTTTAAGCCAGCAAAATTTCCTTGCTGATAGCCAACTTGTTGTTATCACGGGTGATGCAAGCTTTCGAAAATATTATCGCATCACGACAGCTGGACAGAGTTTCATTGTGATGGACTCGAATCCTGATGTGGTTAATAACCACCCTTTTATTGCTTACAATAGGTTGTTTAGTACTCAAGGTTTACGGTTACCTAATATTCTTGCATCAGATGAGCAGTACGGTTTCTTCTTATTAGAAGATTTGGGTTCAGTTCATCTAGCTGATTTATTAGCATCGAATCAAAAAATTAATTATTACCAACAACTAATTGATTTATTGCCTCTTATTGCTAAAACGCCGGCAGATGTAACAATGCGCAAATACGACGGCGAGTTTGTTGCTTTTGAACTTAATATTTTTAAAGAGTGGTTAGTTGAGGGCGTATTAAAACGCCGTTTTAGCAATGATGAAGATGCATTGTGGCAATCTGTCGTATCCCTTTTAACGGATAATTTGTTAAATCAACCGCAAGTGACAGTGCACCGTGATTACCATAGCCGTAATTTAATGTATTACCAAAACCAATGGGTGGTAATTGATTATCAAGATGCCGTCACTGGGCCTGTGAGCTACGATTTAGTCTCGCTACTGCGAGATTGTTATCATCAACTTACTGCCGATGAATTTAGCCAATTATTCGATTATGGCTTTAAGGTATTACAGGATTTTGGATTATTACCCAATGTCAGTCCTGCGCAATTTCGCCGTTGGTTTGATTTAGTTGGCGTGCAGCGTCATTTAAAAGCAGCGGGGATTTTTTGTCGATTATTACTACGCGATCACAAAGCAGGTTATGTGCCTGCGATTTTACCCACTTTAGAATATGTGGTCGCGGTAGCAAAAGATTACCCCGAACTTGATGCATTACAACACTGGCTGAGCCAAACGCTTATGCCGAGTTTAATTGAGGTATTATGAAAGCAATGATTTTGGCCGCAGGGCGTGGAAAACGCATGATGCCTTTAACTGCCGAACAACCAAAACCGATGTTAACTGTGCAAGAAAAACCATTAATTGTTTATCATTTAGAGCGTTTACGTGCGGCAGGTATTACTGAGGTAATAATAAACCTTGCGTGGTGCGGTGAAAAAATTCAGCACTATTGTGGTGATGGCAGTCAGTGGGGTTTAACAATTCATTATTCACAAGAGGTGGCTGAGGGTCTTGAAACCGCTGGGGGTATTATTCAAGCCTTACCTTTACTTGGTGATGCCCCTTTTTTGGTGATTAATGGCGATATATTCACCGATTATGATGTCAGTAGTTTAACTCAGTTACAGCTCGATGACGGCCACGCACATTTAGTTTTAGTCGAAAACCCATCGCATCATCCACAAGGTGATTTTGCCTTTGCGCAAGGTCATTTGGTTGCCAATAGTGAGCCTCGTTTCACCTTTGCTGGAATTGCGTTGTACCATCCTACTTTTTTTGCCGGCTTACCTGTAGATTTTCGCCCTTTAGCGCCATTACTTAGGGCTAAAATGGCCGAGCACAAAGTACATGGCGAACGGTATTTAGGAGTGTGGGTTGATGTGGGCACACCAGAACGGCTAGCCGAACTTAATATAATACAAGGACAACGTAATGTGGGGTAAGGTACTTGGCACTATTTTTGGCTTTTTGTTTGGCCGTTGGCTTGGGGCTATTTTAGGTTTTTATCTCGGCCATATGTTTGACCGTTCGATAAAACAAAATTTTGATAAAGTGGGGGGCTTTCAATCGCTGTTTAAAGGCGAAGAAGTGAGTGAACGCCAAGCGTTATTTTTTTATACCTGTTTTTCGGTAATGGGCCACATAGCTAAATCGAATGGTCGAGTGAGTGAAATTCATATCAAAGCCGCAGGTGTTTTTATGGATGAAATGCAACTGCAAGGCGAAAGTCGTCAAGAAGCGCAAGATGCATTTCGAGCTGGTAAAAGTAATGATTTTGCCTATAAAGAAACACTTGATGAATTTAAGCAGCGCTTTCGTGGTCGGTTTGATTTGTTGCAGTTATTTCTAGAAATTCAAATTCAAATGGCTTTTTGTGATGGCGTATTATCTGATAACGAAAAAGCGTTATTGCAGCAAGCAGCTAAAACCTTAGGGTTTTCAAGTAGTCATTTTGCATTTATTTTAAAACGTTATCAGGCTGAATTTAAGTTTAATCAACAGCGTCAGCAATTTCATGGCAAGTATAATAATCAGCAGCGTCAAACGAGCAATGCTCAATCAGCAATGGATCGCGAGCAAGCGCTTGCGGTGCTTGGTGTGAGCCAAGATGCGAATGCAGCTGAAATCAAAAAAGCATATCGTAAATTGATGGGACAACATCACCCTGATAAATTAGTATCACAAGGGTTACCGCAACATTTAATGGAAGTAGCGAAACGAAAAAGCCAAGATATTCAAGCTGCTTATGAGTATTTGAAAAAAAATCCTGCTTAGTTTTTGTGAAACTACAAGCCTGATTTAGTTAAAAAGCCATAAATTTCTTTTGTTAAACGAGCCTGTTGTTGCGGGCTTGTTTGACTGTTAAATAACTCGCGTTGGCGATAATTTAATTTATGTTCACGCGTTGCTATGATTTTTCGTTGAGACAGTGTCTCTTTTACTAAGCTGCTATCTGCGGTGCTGAAAATATCAAGCACGGGCGGTTTTACCTTGGCGAAATTTTGATTAAGTAATTCATTTTTAGCGCGATCAGGTAAATAGCTACTCAAAAAGATCAGCGCATCCACTTCTTCTTCGGGGGTTTTTGCAAAATAATCGACTAATAATGTTGAGGTTGCGCCTTGAGCAATTACGATAATAAACCCCGGATGGCCGAGGGCTGTTTGATACACAGCTTTAAAACGGCTCATAAGTTGTAACTGATATGCGTTGAGCGCATCGGAATCAAGTCGCTCAGCGTCAGGAGCATGAAAAAGGGTGTTATCAGCCTTTATTTCTTGTTGATAAAAAGCGATAGGATCAGGAATGTTCATGGCGTAACTTACCCAACCATATTGATTTAAGGTTTTGCGCAGCGAGTCTAGGCCATAATAATTATTTGCAGGTAATTGCCAGTCAGGCATTAAAATGACGATGCCTTTGGCCATAGCAGAAGTACGGTCGCGAAATAAAGTAGCAAATTCAGTTTCACCGGCAAGCACCATTTTAATTTCATCACCACGGTAATAATGAAATTGGTCTTGTTGGAAAATACTTTCAAGTGAGTCAGGTGCTTTTATCTCTAACGCCTGTGCAGCAAAAAGATTAAGACTCCAAATTAACAACAATAGGTATCGCACGCTCAATCCACCTTGATGGAACAATGATTCACTATCGGCCTAAAAAACAAAAAGTTGAGTTTTTTATCTACGTTTAGCTGCGCTAGCAGGTTCAAGAGTTTAGCTGCGTTAAAAAGGGCACGGTGCAGTAAACTCTAATGCTTGAGCTGTTACTGGGTGCGTAATTGCAAGCCACTCGGCATGTAATTGTAAGCGGCTGGCCATTTGAAATGCTTCAGGGTGAGCATAGAGCTTGTCTCCTAAAATAACATGGCCTTGCGATAACATGTGGACCCGAAGTTGATGTGAGCGCCCTGTAATAGGCGTTAACGCAACTCGTGTGGCATGTTCTTCGTAATTGAGCACTTGCCAATGAGTAAGTGACGGTTTGCCATATTCAAAGTTAACCATTTGTTTTGGACGGTTAGGCCAATCACAAATAAGGGGTAAATCAACAGAACCTGTTTCGGGCGTTAGTTTGCCAAATAC
Source organism: Pseudoalteromonas tunicata (assembly GCF_002310815.1). Lineage (NCBI taxonomy): Bacteria > Pseudomonadati > Pseudomonadota > Gammaproteobacteria > Alteromonadales > Pseudoalteromonadaceae > Pseudoalteromonas > Pseudoalteromonas tunicata. Next base: position 875,020 of record NZ_CP011032.1, read on the forward strand.
ACGAGCAATATAACGCTTTTGTGTTTTTCGGTCTTGAAATTGGCGGCTGACATGGCTGTGGGCAGCTTTGTTAAGTGCTAAACAAATAAGCCCAGATGTGGCCATATCGAGGCGATGCACGATTTTTGCGGTTGGAAATACTCGCTGGGCTCGTTTTTCAAGGCAGTCGGCATGTAATGGATCTTTGCCCGGCACAGTGAGCAAACCACTTGGTTTATTTAAGATTAAAAGGTCTTCATCTTGATAAATAATTTCAAGATATGGAGACATTGGGGGGGAGTAGTTTAGTAACAAGGCCGACCTCTCAGTTAGAAGTCGGCCATTTTAGTGAAATGCTTAGTGAGACACAACAATTAAACGGATAGCGTCTAATTTGAGCTGGGTTTTATCGATGTGTTGGGCTAAATCATTTTGCTGCTTCACAAAAAACCTAATTTCTTCCTCGCGGATATTTGGATTACATTGTTTGAGAGCGGTCAAACGAGCAACTTCATCAGCAAGCGCGACTTCCATATTCGCTTGTGCGCTTGTTTTGAGAGCTTGCATTTGTTGCTCTGCCAAACCTTGTGCTGTGGTAATTAAGCTATGAATTTGCGGTTGTAGTGCATTGACAAGTTTACTACCCGTTTGGCGACCAACAGCTGAAAGTTGTTGGTTAAATCCTTCAAAGCCGACATTCGCTGCAAGATTATTACCTGATTTATCGAGCAAAATACGAATCGGTGTTGGTGGTAAAAAACGACCAATTTGCAGCGAATTAGGTGCTGTTGCTTCGGCAATATAAATCAGCTCAACAAAAAAGGTGCCTGCAGGCAGCTTTTTGTTTTTCAGTAATGCCACTGAGCTTGAGCCAAAGTTATCATCGGCAATCAACTCCATCGCACCTTGTACCATAGGGTGATCCCATGAAATAAAGTGAATGTCTTCTTGCGCAAGTGCAGTTTCACGGTCAAAGGTAACCGTAATGCCATCGTCTTTTAAGCATGGGAATGACGGCACTAACATGTGCTCACTGGGGTGCAGTACAATGCTGTTTTCGCCTTTATCATCTTGATTGACACCAAATACGTCAAAAATCTTGATCATAAACATCGCCAAATGTGTTTCGTTATCACGAGCTGCAATGGCTTCAACTAATTGTTCAGCACGGCCTTGACCACTTGAATGTAGCTCTAACAAACGGTCGCGCCCTTGTTCCATTTTGTTTTTCAGCACTTTGTTTTGCTTTTCAACTTGCTCAAGTAATGGGTCGAGTTCGTCTTCATCACAATTGTGAGTCGCAATAAGTTCAAGTAATTCTTCTGAGAATTGCTGATACAGTAATTGGCCTGTGCTTGAGGTATGCTCAAAACCATTGATCCCTTCGTGATACCAGCGATACAAGACTTCTTGTGCGGTATTAGCAAAATATGGCACATGAATTTGCACATCTTCGGTTTGACCAATACGGTCTAAGCGGCCGATACGTTGCTCTAATAAATCGGGATTAAGTGGTAAATCAAACAATACTAAGGTATGGGCAAATTGGAAGTTACGTCCTTCAGAGCCAATTTCAGAACACAGTAAAACTTGAGCTGCATTATCTTCGCTGGCAAAAAATGCTGCTGCGCGGTCACGTTCAATAATGCTCATGCCTTCATGGAAAACGGCCGCTTTAATGGCTTCGCGTTCACGTAACTCTTGCTCAAGAGTTAAAGCTGTTTGTGCATGGGCGCAAATTACTAGTACTTTTTCGCGTTTTAACTCTAACAATTTATCAATCAGCCAATCGACTCGTGGGTCGAATTTAGCCCATGTAGCGCTACCGCCTTCAAATTCTTGATAAATTTGCTCAGGGAAAAGGGCGCGAAGCGCTCTTTTTTCGGCACTTGGTGATCCACCTAAGTTGCCCATCACTGACATAGCCGTTTGGTACTGTTTTGGCATGGTCATTGGGTGAGCACTGAGTTTTCGCTCTGGGAAACCACAAATGCCCGAACGGCTATTTCTAAATAAAATGCGACCTGTACCGTGGCGATCGAGTAGTTGAGATAATATTTCTTTACGTGCTTGTTCATCACCTTGCGATACTTTGGCTAATAACTCGGTAATGTTTGTGTGCGATAACAAGCCTTCAAGAGTTTCTTGAGCTTGTGCTGTTATGTTTTGCTCAGCCAATAGTTGATTGGCGGCATCGGCTACTTCTTTGTAATGGCTTTCTTCTTCAACAAAGGCGTCGTAATCATAAAAACGATCGGGATCAAGCAGTTTTAACCGGGCAAAATGGCTTTCGTGACCAAGTTGTTCAGGCGTTGCAGTTAATAAAATAAGGCCTTTAATATCTTGGCTGAGCGCTTCGATGCGCAGGTATTCGGTGCTTGGTTTATTTTTGTCAAAACGTAAGTGATGCGCTTCATCAACCACTAGTAAGTCCCAATCTGCCATGGTTGCTTTTTCAAACCAGGTTTTTTTCTTGGTGATGAATTCAAGGCTTACTAAAACGAGCTGTTCTGTTTCAAAAGGATTAAATGAATCGGCATACGCTTCGGTACAGCGCTCTTCATCAAAAATCGAAAACTTTAAGTTAAAACGGCGCAGCATTTCAACTAACCACTGATGCTGAAGGTTTTCAGGCACCACAATCAAAATACGATTTGCTCGTCCGCTTAATAGTTGCTGGTGGATGATCATGCCAGCTTCGATAGTTTTACCTAAACCTACTTCGTCAGAGAGTAATACTCTTGGTGCAAAGCGTTTGCCGACTTCTTCAGCAATATAAAGCTGATGCGGGATTAGGCTCGCGCGAGGACCAACTAAGCCACGCAAAGAGGATTGTTGATTTTGATGCTGGTGCTGCCAAGTTTGATAACGCAAAGTAAAGCGTTCAAAGCGGTCAATTTGCCCTGCAAATAAACGGTCTTGTGGGTGGTTAAATTTGATGAAATGATCTAAAAAAGTTTCTTTTAATTGTGCCGGCTCATCGGTATCAACACGAGTACCGTGATAACACAAAATACCATTTTGTTCAGTGCAAGAGTCAACTAACAACTCCCACTCATCGATAGAACGAATTTTATCCCCTGGATTAAATACAACACGCGTTACAGGCGCTTCTTGAATGGAATAAAGGCGGTTATCGCCTGTGGCTGGAAAAAGTATAGTAACGTTACGGCCTTCAACCGCAACAACCGTACCTAGCCCTAAATCTGATTCAGTATCACTAATCCAACGCTGACCTAAGGAAAAATTCATCGACTCTCTTGACCCTTTTGAAAAAAGGCGGCTATGTTACCCCTAATAAGCCTGCCTTTCACCTGTTATTTTTACTCTCTGAAGGCCTTTAACCTTTAAGCGAGTGGGGTTATGTATTAAATGTAACCACAGCCTTCATTTGACTCAGTTTTTTATTACTAAATTGTAATAAAAACGCCTCTTTTGAGAAATAGACTAAACTTGAAGTAAAGCAGAAAAATCATAAAACAGAAGGAAGGTATTTTATGGGAAAAATGCAAACAGACGAAAAAAAAATGTATGTACTTGATACTAACGTACTCCTCCACGAACCTCTCGCTTTTTTATCTTTTGAAGAACACGATGTAATCATCCCCATGACGGTATTAGAAGAACTCGATCATATTAAAGATCGCAAAAAGGATGTCAGTCGTGATGCACGTGTTGCAATTCGCTCTTTAGAAGGTATTTTGCATAACGCGACTCCTGAACAGATGATTGATGGGGTGGCGCTGCCAAGTACTAGCGTAGATACTCGAGCGCAAAATGGTAAATTGATCATTGTGAATGATCATTTATTTGCTGAAGAAATTTCAGGGTTACCGGGCAATGAAAATGATCATCGTATTATCAATAGTGCTGTGCATCTGCAAAATCAGCATCCAGATGTCAAAGTGGTGCTTGTCACCAAAGATATCAATATGCGTCTTAAAGCCAAAGGAGCTGGACTTAAATTTGTTGAAGATTATCGGACTGATCAACTTATAGATGACATAAGTTTGCTTAGCTCAGGTTATAAAAAATTTAGTGGTGATTTTTGGCAAACTGTGGGGCAGTGTAAAAGCGATCAAGATGGGCGAGAACTACACCATACGGTGACCAAAGATTTAATTGGTGAAGTCTTTATTAATGAATATTTAATTGATGAGACGGGGCACTTTGCTGCTCGAGTTGAGTCGTTTACAGATACAGATGTGACCTTGCTTGATTTAGGCCATGAGCGACTGATGTCTCGTATGGCATGGGGGGTTAGGCCTAAAAATATTTATCAGGCAATGGCGATGAATGCATTGCTCGATACTCATATGGACTTGGTGATTTTAACCGGTCCCGCTGGCTGCGGTAAAACCTTACTTGCATTGGCCTGCGCGCTTGAGCTTGTAATTGAGCAAGGTATTTACGATAAAGTCATTGTGACGCGAAATACGCCAGAGATTGCTGAATCAATTGGCTATTTACCCGGTACCGAAGAAGAAAAAATGGCGCCTTGGCTTGCTGCAATCACCGACTCACTCGAGGTGCTACATAAAAGCGACCAAAATCCGGTTTCAAGTCGCAACTACATTATGGAAAAAGCGAATATTCAGTTTAAGTCGGTTAACTTTATGCGTGGACGTAGCATTCAAAATGCAATAGTGATTTTAGATGAAAGCCAAAACCTCACAGCGGCGCAACTTAAAACCATTATTACCCGCTGTGGCGAAGGTACAAAACTGATCTGCTCTGGTAACTTGGCACAAATAGACAGTAATTACCTAACACCGGTTACATCAGGGTTAACTTATTTGGTTGAGCGCTTTAAAAACTTTGAAGGCAGTGCCACGGTTAACTTAAATGGAGTTGTACGTAGCCGTTTAGCGGCATTCGCTGAAGAAAATTTATAAAACGGTGATAACAGACACGGCATTTGCCGTGTCTGTTATCAAATGGTCAACAATTTGAAAAATTTATAATAATTACTTTAGTAATATCAATATTTAGCTTTATAGTAAGACTTAGCTATTAGATAAACTCGTTATCTGAGTGGTATGAATGATCGAAATGGTAAAACTAGATAACATTGGGGAACAAATGGAACGTGCGTTAATTTTAGTTGTTGATGATGATCCATTAAACCTAGTGGTATTAAAACAAACACTACAAAAATATTACCGTGTTCTCTCTGCCAGTAATGGCCAAGAAGCGTTGGATGTCGTGTCCTCAAATACGATTGATTTAATTTTACTTGATATCAAAATGCCTAAAATGGATGGCTATCAGGTTTTAAAAAAATTAAAAAACTCACCGCAAACTCAGTCTATCCCTGTTATTTTTATCTCTGCAAATGACTCTCATGCTGATGAAGCTAAAGGCCTAGAAATGGGGGCGATGGATTATATAACCAAGCCATTCAGTCCACCAATTGTATTAGTGCGAGTTAAAAACCAGCTCACAATTAAACAAAAAAATGATTTACTTGAAAAGTTAGTTTCTATTGATGGGTTAACCGAAATTAATAACCGTCGTTTTTTTGATGAAAATATTACCAAAGAATGGCGCCGTGCCTCCCGTTCAGGTGAAGAGATGTCAATGTTACTCATTGATATCGACCATTTTAAATTATTTAACGATAATTATGGTCATCGTGCAGGTGATGAGTGTTTAAAAATGGTGGCATCAACATTAAAATCACTGTGCCAACGAGGAAGTGATTTTGTAGCTCGATATGGTGGAGAGGAGTTTGCTGCGGTGTTTTCACCTTGTCATTTAGATGATGCGATTAAACAAGCCGAACGGTTACAAAAAGCAGTGTATGATTTATCAATTCCTCATAAGTTTTCTAGTACAGCCTCGGTTGTCACTATTAGTATTGGGGTTGCAAGTTCGAATTTAAACGGTGTAAACAGTGTTGAGAGTTTAATTGAAATGGCTGATAAAGGACTTTATTTAGCTAAAGATTCAGGTCGAAATCAGGTTAAAAGTTATACTTAACGTTGCAACGCTAACAGCGCAGAATTAACTTGCGATTTACCCCTATTGCTGTTGACGCGTCAATCCATCTTGTTATCTTTAAAATCACTGGTTAAAAATCAATTAGATAAGTACTTTTAATTTAATATTTTGGAACGTTTTTTCTCCGGAGCAGAGGCTATTTAGTTCGTTGCTATTGGTTAAAATAACTCATGATAATAACTTTGAGTATTAACGTATTGCGCTGAACTTGGAGCAATTTCGGCCAATGGAATAAGCGCAGGCCCCACAGGTTCTGCCAGTAAATAATGCAGCCCTTCAATATCTGTGAATTCGTCACTTTTTAACTTTGGTAACTGAAATCCTATTAATGCATGCTCGGGTAAGTAAATAAAAGCAATACTTAAGCGAGGATAAATATTTTTTAAAATAGCTCCTAGTAGCACCATTTTACTATCACAATCGCCACTATTTTCACTAATGACTTTAAGCGGTGGATTAAAGCCTGAACCATTGGATGTTTTTCTATCTTCGAGTGCTTGATAGGGAATTGATTGCACCCAATTGAGCGTAAAATTAATCACATCTCTTGGTCGGTGGTATTGAAGCTGACTTTTAATGGCATCTGCTATCGGTGTTATTTGTTCAATGGCCTCTGCGGCAAATTGCACATGATCAACCTTAATGCTTTTGCCATACCAAGGGCTATTAAATGCAATATAACTCAAGTCTTTTAGCAATGCTTGTTGAGCATTTTTTTCGGTATTACTGAGTGCTAATCGAACTTCACGGGTTAATTCTGGTTTTTTCGTTGTGATGCTATAACTGAGTTTATTATGATTTTTTTTAAATTTAATTTTAACTTCACGGGGATTGTAAGTGCTGGCTTTATCAAGCAGTGCTTGATAAACAGAATTTAGTACTAAATTTGGTTCATAACGTTTAAAGCGCCGATTGGCATTATTGATCACATTACTATCGAGTTCAAAAGACAAGCTTTGGGGTTGATCATTGGCATCTTGCCAGCGGTAATTATAAACAATGCTGTTCTCGAGTGTTTGCTCGGTCAATTCAAAAGCAGCTAATGCTGAGCCGTAACTAATCGCTAACAGGAGGCTAATAATCAACTTAACCACGAGTGTTGCCTCTCATTTGTTTGGCGAAACATAAGCCGGAATTTCAGATTCGTCAATTTCTTCATTGGCAATGTTAGGGACGAATTTTTTCGCATACTCTAGGTACACTTTTTCTTTAATAAAAATATTAAATAAATCAGCATCTATGTGGCTATCTTTAGCCATGAACCCCATGATTTTTAAGCATTCCTTTAAGCTTTTACCTGGTTTATAAGGGCGATCGGATGCGGTTAATGCTTCAAAAATATCGGCGATGGCCATCATTCGAGCAGGGGGGGACATTTGTTCTTTGGTTAATCCTTTGGGGTAACCGCTGCCATCCATTTTTTCATGATGCCCGCAGGCATATTCAGGCACGTTTTTAAGATGTTTTGGAAAAGGCAGCGAGTCAAGCATCATCACGGTGACATCAATATGATGATTGATAATGGTACGCTCAGCGGCTGTTAATGTACCTCGTTGAATTTGTAAACACTGTAACTCATCATCAGTAAAGACGGATTGCGCAATCCCATTTATGGTGATGTGATATTTTTCGGCAAGTTGTTGAATACGCTCGACACTTTCATTAGGTAAAAACTCACCACCTAAGTTGGTGGTTTGTAAAAAGGCTCTATCCTCGGCAAGCTGTTGTAATTCTGATGGTAAATCTATATTTAATTCTGGATATTTAAGTGCTTGAAGTTCACGTTGTTGGGCGTAAATTTCGAGTTTTGCATCAACAAATTCAATTCGGTCAAAAATGGTTTGTAGTTTTGTTGCTTTGTCCATGACGTATTCAGGAGTCGCTATTTTGCCGCAATCGTGCAGCCATCCTGCAACATTTAGTGCGTTTTTTTCTGGTTCTGTGAGTTCAAAATCAGCTAAAGGACCATATTGCGCCTTATTTACCGCTTCGGCTAGCATCATGGTTAATTCTGGGACTCGTCGACAATGTCCGCCGGTATAAGGTGATTTTTCATCGATAGCGCGCGCAATTACTTTCGCTAAGGATTCAAATAATACTTCCATCTCATTAATGAGTTGCTTGTTAGTGAGCGCTACGGCGGCAAGGGATGTCATCGAAAGTACTAAGTCGATTTCTTGTTGATTAAAGGGGACAACTTCTCCTTGATGTTGGGCGTTAATTAGTTGCAATACGCCGTTTATTTCACCTTCATGATTTTGCATTGGTACGGTAAGGACTGATTTTGTTCTATAACCTGTTTTTTGATCCATTGCTCGGGCGCCACTCATATCGTGAGAGCACGCTTGGTAGGCATCTTCAATGATAATTGGCTGCTGTGTTGCTGCAGCTAAAGCAACGAGCGCATTTTTGTTCACTTCGCCTTGGATATAAATGGGAATATGGTTAAACGGAATTGGTTTTTCCGATGTGCCTCCCATGTATAAGCCTAAAGAGTCGTTGATCAGGGTTTCAAATTTAAGCTCTTGGTTTGGAGTGATTGAGTAAATTGTGCCGCCATCGGCATGAGTGAGTGCTTTTGCACTACACAAGATATCTTCGAGTAATTTGGTGGTGTTTTTTTCAGTTGATACGCGATAACTTAGGGCTAATAGCTCCTTTAATGCATCGTCATTATTTAGTAACGGCATGAGAAAACCTGACTCAACTTACCAGTGTTAAGCATAGCTCTAAATACTCTGATTTTTTGAATAATCATAAATGAATTACCTGACCTTCTTTTGCAATATCAAATTGCATTGGCTGGTTCTTATCATACTGCGCAAGAACGGCATTGAGTTCGTTGTCTGTTCTCTCTGGTGCATGACTATAGAGGATTAATTGTTTAACTTTTGCTGTTTGACCCAGTGTAATTGCTTGAGCTATCGATGAGTGTCCCCATCCTAGTTTGGACGGCATTTCACTGTCTGTGTATTGAGCGTCATGGATCAATAAATCGACATCCGCTAAAAAAGCATGCCATTGGCTCAAACTTGTTTTTAAATTATCTTTAGAATACAGCTCGTTATCAGTTACATAGGCAATTGTTTTATTATCACAACTAATTTTATAAGCAAAACCTCCATTTGGATGATTGATGGCTTTTGTAATTATTTCAAATCCAACAATGTTGAGATTAGCGACTTCTTCAGTGAGTGAATGAACATGAATTTTGGCGCTGAGTTTTGAAGGTGGCACTGGAAAAAAACTGCGCTCCATTTGTTCTAAAATCGCTTTAGGTTGCATCGGTTCTGTCGGTGCGCTGTAGATATGAATTGTACGATTAGCTTGATAGGCGGGGACAAAAAAAGGAAAACCCTGAATATGATCCCAATGGTTGTGACTGAGTAAAATATGAATAGAGTCGGTTTCTTTTGCTAATCGTTCGCCTAGCAGGCGGATCCCAGTGCCTGAATCTAGAATGAGTTTTTTATTATTTGCTTCTAGTAATACGCATGCCGTATTGCCACCATAAATCACTGTATTGGGGCCTGGGGTAGGGATGGAGCCTCGGGTACCGTAAAAGGTTACTTTCATTTTTATTTCGCTTGTAATTATTTAAAGAAATCACAAGGCTAAGTCATTGAGCTAAAAGAAAACAAGAAGGCTCAGCCTTCTTGTTTTATAGTGAAAAATGGCCTATTTGTCCATTAACGGTTTGATATATTTGACCGGTGAGCTGCCAAAACTTAAAAACGCTTCGTGAAATGCCTTTAAACTAAAATCATTACCTAATTTTTGTTTTTGCGTTTCTCTAAAATCATAAATTTCACGGTAACCGCTAAAATAGCTGGTTAACTGTACTTGGCTTAAGGTCGCTCTGCGCCATTTGCCTTCGGCTTCAGCACGCTCTTGGAATGCACCATTCATTAGTAAATCAAGTCCTTGCTCTTTAGACATGTTTAATACTTGAATACTGTAATCTAAAATGGTGTTACAAATAACGCGTAAATTCCATTTGTAATACATCAACCACATTTCAGGCTCAAAATTACCATAACCTTCTTCGAGCATCATACGTTCGGTGTACACTGCCCATCCTTCAATCATGGCACCGTTACCTAAAATACTTTTGATTAAAGATGGTGACTGATTAGCATAAACCAGCTGTGCATAATGCCCAGGAATTGCTTCGTGAATATTCAGAATCTGTAAAATCCAGTGGTTGTATTCTTTTAAATAAGACTCAGCTTGTTCCGCGCCCATGCCATCAAGGGGGGTGACGTTATAGTAAGTATTTTCTTTGCTATCGTAAGGGCCTGGTGCGCTAATTGATGCGCCTGCAAAACCGCGCATATAATCAGGTGTTTCGCGCACAACTAACGGTTTGTCGGCATCTAAAGTGATTAAATCTTTTTCACGAACAAATTTTTCAAGCACAGGAATTTGGCGTTTAATTTCAGGCACAAATTGATCGGCAGAAACATGTTTTACCGCCAAGTGGTTAATTAGTTTTGCTATTGCTTGATTGGTGTCGCTTGGCATTGCTTGGTCAGCAAAATATTTTGGCCACAATTGTGTGGTGATTTGCACCATTTCTTGCGTTACGCGCGCTTTATCATCCAGCGCTTTTTGATACATTTGTTTGGCGGTATAGCCCGATTGAATATCAAAAGCGAATTTTTCTTCATATAAGGCTTCACCAATTCTAAATGAACGAGCTGAATTGTTTGCAACCAGTTCTTTTTCAAGTTCGGTTAAAAAGTCGATATAGCCTTGAACCGCTTGTTTTGAGGTATTAAAGCGTTCAACGAAAAGGGCTTTATCGCTATCGCTTAAGCCTGATTTTTGCGCGCGAGCCAGTAAGTCATCAGAAAAAACCGAAAACGCACCTTGGTTTTGTGAAATTGCGAGCTGAGTAAATTCTAGCGTCGGAGTATCGATATTCGCTTGTGCTGCTTGGTAGTACGCTGGCACGTTTTCCATACGCATTAGTACTTTTTGCAATTTGCTATCTTCAGCTTCAAGGCGGCTATTAATGATTTTTGCAAAGGCACCTGCCACATTGTAATTTGATGGATCCCACTGCCAACTTTTAAATTTGGTATGCTGCCAAATGTTTTTATCGAGCATGTTTTTAATCAGGTAATAATCTGTTTTTTGATTTTGGTTGAGTTGTTCAACATCAAATGTTGCTAACCTTGCAAGTTCAGCTTGGGTGGATGCTAGGCTTTTTTCGCGACTGGCGGCATTGGGAATTGTTAAAATATGGTCGTATTTACCGTAACCTACCCACAAAGACCATTCAGGGTTTTCTTGCCACAAGCGCTCGATAAATTGCGTTGAATAATCAGCAAAGTTTTGCTGTACTTGAGCGGCAGAAACGGCCGGTGTTGTTGTACTTTGGTTGATTTGACAACCAGTTAAACCTAGGGTGGCCGCTAACGATATCGCTAATGTGGTTTTTTTTAAAAAATGTGTGTTCATAACAAAGGGCTCGAGTAAAAAACGATGATCAGTTATAAGGTATTTGTCCTAAATAAAAAAGCCTATTTCTTTGTATTAGCAACAAATTAAGATGAGTAACCGAAATTGAGCATAGCAAAATGGCAGTTAGATTTTTTAAATGAGTATCAGTTGCCACACAGCTACCTTTATCAAATTGAGCCTGTAGTGCAGCGCATTTTAAATTTATATCAACACCATAGAGTGCCAAAGCCTTGGTTGCTGGCAATAAATGGTGCGCAAGGTTCAGGTAAGTCGACTTTAAGTGCTTATTTAGTTGCATATTTTAAGTGGGAAAAACAGAAAAAAGCGCTAGTACTGTCGCTTGATGATTATTATTACTCGCCCAAACAGCGTGCTGATGTCGCCAAGCACTATCATCCGTTATTTCGCACCCGTGGAGTGCCTGGTACTCATGATATAAAACAAGCAATTGCTGACGTTAACGCTCTTTTGGCCAAGCAGCCTTGTTTGATCCCTCGATTTGATAAAAGCCAAGATTGTGTTTTTAGCCAAGAATTTTGGCAATCTGTTGATGAACCGCAAGATGTGGTGATTTTTGAAGGTTGGTGTGTGGGCCTTCCAGCCGAGCCTGCCAATAACTTGCTAACACCGGTTAATCATTTTGAACAAACATGTGACGCAGATGGCCGTTTTCGTCAACTCGTTAATCAGCATTTAGCGGCAGCGTATCAAGATTTATTCGCTTTGTTTGAACATTTGATTTATTTAAGAATGAGCGATTTTAATCATGTTTTAGCATGGCGACAAAAACAAGAACATAAACTAATTGCTAAAACGGGATCAGGTTTAAGTGATGAGCAAATACAAGATTTTATTGCGTATTTTGAGCGTTTAACGCGCTATGCTTTGAAAAGTTTACCAGCAAAAGCCGATATCATAGTTGATGTATTAGCCAACCATCAGCTGGCATTGGTGTAATTAAATCATCATTGCACCTTAGGTGAAACAATGATTTGAGTTGTTAGATATTTTAACTGTGTTTAAGCCACTCGATTGCGATTTTCGCCTTGGCTAAATGCATTGATATTAAGGGCTATTTGCGCCAATAGTCGGCTAACAGATTGCTGACTGGCCCACGCAATGTGAGGGGTTAGCAGTAGATTTGGCTTTGTGTAGCTAACTAGTGGGTTATCTTGTTGAGCGGGTTCTTGGCTTAATACATCGACTGCAGCGCCTGCAATTTGTTGCTGTGTTAATGCGTTAACTAAGGCTTGCTCGTTCACAATGCCACCGCGTGCGGTATTTAATAACACGGCAGTTGGTTTCATCAGTGCAAATTCAGCTTGGTCAATCAGGTTTTTAGTCTCAGCCGTAAGGGGGCAGTGCAAAGATATAATATCGGCTTGTTGTAAGGCGTCAGTAAACGCGACTCGGCCATGTCTTGGCGTGTGATTTTTACGTTCGCTAATGAGCACCTTCATGCCAAATGCATTTGCGACCAGGCTCATGGCTTTACCGAGCTCTCCATAACCAATAATGGCGATAGTTTTACCAGCTACTTCATCAATAGGGTGGTCGAGCAAACAAAAATGCTGACTTTGTTGCCATAAGCCTTGTTGGCAATCTTGAATATAGCGATGAGTATTGCCAAGTAGGTTGAACAATAAACTAAAACTATGTTGCACCACGCTTGCGGTGGAATAACCCGCTACATTACATACTGCAATACCGCCTATTTTTGCTGCCTCTAAATCAACATTGTTAGTGCCGGTTGCTGCAATACAAATAAGCTTTAAGTTTGGTAATTGCGTAAGTATTTCTTTTGTTAGTACCACTTTATTGGTGATCACGACATCGGCTTGTTGGCAGCGCGCTAATACATCATTTACATTGGTGTGTTCAAAGCACGTTAAGCTGCTCGCTAAGATTTTTATCGGGGCAATGTCACCTGTGGTTAGGGTTGCGTGATCTAAAATTACAATTTTCATTTTATTTAAATTTTTTCGTAGAAACTATTGACCTTGGAGTTTACTCTAAGCTTTATACTCAGCTCAAATACTTTGGCGACCCGTTATTTCTTAAGCCAAGTTGTTATTCGAAAAGGAGTGATGAACATGCAAATAGGTGAGCTCGCAAAACAATTGGCTGTTTCAACAGATACGCTGCGCTATTACGAAAAGAATCAATTGTTAAGCGCAAGTGGTAGAACCGATTCGGGTTATCGAATTTATGACGCTGCCAGTGTAAAGCAACTTGAGTTTGTACTCAGGGCTAAAAGCGTGGGGTTTACGTTAAATGAAATCAAAGAGTTATTGGCAATTAAAGTTGAAAAAGAAAACCATAGCTGCGCCGAAATAAAAACATTTACCGCCGATAAAATGGCTGAGGTTGCAGCAAAAATTGCAGAATTACAGCGGTTTCATCAATCTTTAAATTTATTACATGCGTCATGTTGTGGTGGTGAAGAATCAGCCCAGCATTGTTCTATTTTATCTGCTTTGGAGAATGTCGATGACACTATTAACTAATTTTTGGCAGCTGTTTATGGTGTCGGCGCCGTGGCTGTTGCTTGGTTTATTTATTGCGGCATTGTTAAATGTGTATTTACCTAAAGACTTTTTGAATAAGCATTTAGGTAAAGAAGGATTTTGGACCACAGTAAAAGCGGCCCTGATTGGTGCGCCAATGCCTCTGTGTTCTTGTGGGGTGATCCCTGCTGCAATTGGTCTTCGCCGCGCTGGTGCTTCAAAAAGTGCCACTACCGCATTTTTAGTCTCAACGCCTGAAACGGGCATTGATTCAATTTCAGTATCGTATGTTTTATTAGGCCCATTTATGGCGATTATTCGGCCCATTGCTGCCATTGCTAGTGCAATCACAGCAGGTTTGCTGGTGGGCAAAGAGAGTAAACATGAGCATAAAAGTGATAACCACACTCATCAGCCTTCAGAGAAACAGAGTGCTTCGTGCTGCGCGGCCAAAGCGAGCAGCCCATCAGCGGTAAAAGAGGTCGTAAAAGAGGATGAAAAAGTAACAGTTAGTTGCTGCGCACCAAAAGCTGAAGTTAAGCCAAAAACGACCAGTTGTTGCGCGAGTACTAAGGCCGATATGGTTATAAGGGATGAATCTGAAAGTAAACAAACAAGTTGCTGCGCACCTGTTATAACGAGTAGTGATGAAGCGTTGATAACAGAAGATGTCGCAAGTTGTTGTGATAGTCATGAAGCGACCCCCACAACTAGCTCGCAGTGGACCAAACTTAAACAAGCATTTCACTTTAGTGCCACTAAGTTGCTGCAAGATACCGCAGTGTGGTTACTGATCGGATTGTTTTTTGCCGCGTTAGTACAAACCTATGTACCTGAAGGGTTTTTAGCGCAGTGGGGCACGGGATTATTGGCGATGACAGTCATGGTTTTGGTGAGCATTCCAATGTATATCTGCGCAACAGCCTCGACACCAATAGCGGCAGGACTTTTGTTATCTGGGGTCTCACCAGGTGCGGTCTTGGTATTTATGCTAGCAGGCCCTGCCACTAACATTGCAACGTTAGGCGTGGTGGGCAAAGAGCTCGGTAAACGTGCGGTTGCAGCCTATTTAACAGGAGTAATTGGTATGGCGCTGGTATTTGGTTATTTAACTGATTATTTAGTCGCTGAATATGGCTTGGTGGTTGCACCAACGATGGCTCATGGCCATGAAGTATTACCTTATTGGTTAGAGTTAGGCGCTGCTATGTTACTTGCCGGATTGTTAGTTCGATTAGCCATTATTTTTATCGATAATAAAATGCAGGCTCGCAACGTGTAACTATGAAAACAGGCTAGAGACTTTTTCTCTGGCCTGTTTTTAAATAAAGTTTGTCATTTTAATTTAAACAGCCAAATCTTCAGCTTTTCTTCAGATTTATTGCATATCAAAAGCAAGCAAAACATGGTGATATTTCTTATCTGTAAAAATTAGGAGATACCACCAATGAAATTAAATTTACTTTGCTCTGCGTTGTTTTTATCAAGTGTATTTATTACCAATCCTGTTAATGCCAAAGAAACCACTGGGTTAGCGCACGCCAAAAAAGTGAGTGTTAGTGCCGATGCCTACCAAGGCTTTATCTATCCTAATCAAGCTCAAAACGCCATTAGCTTAAGTTTCGATGATGCTCGTTTTAGTCAAATTGATGTTGGTCTACCTTTGCTAAATAAACTCGGCGTTAAAGCAACTTTTTATGTAGTGCCCAATGCGGTTGAAGAACGCTTAAGCGGGTGGCAACAAGCAGTTAAAAGCGGTCATGAAATTGCGAACCATACAGCTAATCATGTGTGTAGTGGTAATTTTGAATGGCTGCGCCAAAAAGGGTTAGGGTTAGAGCAGCTTGACTTAGCTTGGTTGGCTGAAGATATGGCGATTGGCAATCGCTATATTGAAGATAAACTGGGCGTAACAGCCACAGGTTTTGCGTATCCGTGCGGCCATACTTTTGTTGGGCAAGGTACACAAACTCAAAGCTATGTGCCGCTGGTGGCGCAAAAATTTACAGTGGGTCGTACGTGGAATGATGAAACAGGAAACAACCCAAATTATGTCGATATGGCCCAAGTGGCCGCGGTGCGTATGGATGGTATGAGCTTTGAGCAGCTCAAAGAGCAAATCGAATTTATGCGAGTCAATAATTCATGGATTGTATTGGCTGGCCACGAGGTTGGAAAGGGGGATTGGTATACGGTGGATGCCAAAGTGCTAGAGCAATTAATTGGCTATTTAAACGATCCTAAAAATGGTTTTTGGCTCGACACTGTGGCAAATGTTGCTGATTATATTGAACAAAAAAGAAAGTTAACTCAGTAATTGGCCGTTCATCTCAACCGCATATCTCTGAGTAATTATTATGCTAAAGTCGGGGTTATCATAAACGGTTATGCTTTGGAGTTACTGTGATAAACCCTGCTAAATATGTTAATAACGCTGTTTTACTGTCTGCCAGTTTGTTTGCAACTTCAGTATTTGCAACAGATTACACACAATTGCCAAGTATTGAAGTAAATCACAGTTCTGAGCTGGTGGCTAATAACGCGCCTATTCCTTGGGCTATGGTGCAATTACCCAATGGTAAGTTATTAATTAGCGAGCGCAGTGGTAAATTACTGCTTCAAGGCGATGGTTTAACAGCAATTGAAATATCTGGGTTGCCAAAAATTCACGCCAATGGTCAAGGCGGCCTACTAGATTTAGCACTGCATCCTGATTTTGCGACTAATCAGTGGCTTTACTTGACTTATTCAAGCCCAGAAGGAGCGGGGGAGGGCAGTCATACAGCCTTAATGCGCGCCAAACTTGATACTAAAAATAGGCTGTTAACTGAGCAGCAAGTGCTGTACAAAGGCGAAGGTAATACTAAAAAGGGTCAGCATTATGGCAGTCGTATTGCCTTTGATGGTAAAGGGTATGTGTATTTTTCAATTGGCGACCGCGGTGCAAGAGATCTCAATCCACAAGATTTAACTCGTGATGGTGGAAAAATTTATCGATTACATGATGATGGCCGCGTACCAAGCGATAATCCTTTTGTAAATCAACCAACAGCCAAACAAGCGACGTGGTCTTATGGTCATCGTAATCCACAGGGCATGTGGTTTGATACTGCATCAAACACACTTTGGGCCCATGAGCATGGTCCAAAAGGCGGTGATGAGCTTAATTTAATTGCCCCTAATAAAAATTATGGTTGGCCAGTGGTTAGTTACGGCGTTAATTATAATGGTTCGAGTTTTACTGACTTAACTGAAAAATCAGGCATGCAAGCACCAGTATTACATTGGACTCCGTCGATAGCACCTTCCGGTATGGCATATGTAAATAGTGATAAATACCCAAGTTTAAAGGGCAAACTATTAGTCGGTTCAATGAAGTTTAGCTTTATCAGTGCCCTTGAAATTAAAAATGGCCAAGTGATAAAACAAGATAAAGTGTTTGAAGGCGTTGGGCGAGTTCGTAGTTTATTACAAGGTCACGATGGTTATTTATATGTAGGTCTTGATGGCCAAGGTGTAAAGCGTTTGCTACCTAAATCATAATACGAATCTATCTATTAAATAAAAAAGGTTGAATCTAATTCAACCTTTTTACTTTAAGCTGGCAAACTTACTGCTGTTGGCTTTTTAGTTTTTCTTTTGCTTCTTCTAATTTACTAAAATCTAATCCTAGCTCTTCAATGGCTTCTTTAATTAAATTAGGTTGCGTCATCACCAGACCCATAAGTTGCTGCAGCTTTTCAGGTGCAATGCCAAGTTGCTGTACTAAGGTCATCGCCATAAATGGATTTTCGGTGAAAGACTGGAACAACTCGTGAGTTTGTTGTTCGCTAACATTGTGTTCTTTTAAAATTGCGATAATTGGATTCATAACGGCCTTGGTTGCGAATTAAATAATGTTTATAGCTTATTTATATGGGCACATAGTGCAAGTTTAAAGTCGTTTACTTTTTTTTATGAAAAATATAGTGGCTGAGTTTTTGATCTAATAAAAAACGAGAGGGTTAATGCTTGTCTGACATCGCTTGATGTTTGGATTTTAGCGTTACCTCCTGTTTTTAATTGGCTTTGAGCGCCTCTGTTTGTCTTGTAATGTAGTTGATTTTGATATTGAAAAGTTTCTTGCTGAGATTAAAGATAAATTAAGTTTCACTCAATTAGTTATGTAAATGATATTTATTATCATTATTGATCTGTTTTGTATTTAAGTGTAACATCTTTTTAAATAAGATTTATTATCATTTAAAAGTGTATGGATAACGCAATGAATACAATAAAAAATATCGCACTATCTTTTGTCGCCGCGGCTGTTTTGGCTGGTTGTGGTGGTGATGATGGAAAAGATGGAATAGCGGGTGCTCAAGGTGTCGCGGGGCAAAATGGCGCTAATGGAACAAGTGTGTTTGTAACCACACAGGATGTGATAAAAACCAATGCGCAACACGCATATGCTGTTTATGCTGATTCATTAATTGCTGCAAAAGCACTTAAAGAACAATTAGCTATATTTGTTGCCAATCCAAGTGATGAAAGCTTTTCGCTGGCTAAAAAAGCATGGCTAGCAGCACGCGAACCATATGGTCAGTCTGAGGTATTTCGTTTTCGTGAAGGTCCAATTGATAATTTAACTCAAGATGCTGCGGGTAACTGGGTATTAGCACCTGAAGCGGGCCCAGAGGGAGCGATTAATGCATGGCCTTTAGCCGAAGCGCTGATTGATTACACCCAAGATATGGATGGATTACAAAACCCTGAAAATCCAAGTACCTTGCCAGCTGGCGGAAATATCATTGCCGATATCGATAGTTTCCCGGTTATAGATAAAGCAACTATTCAAGCGCAGTTTGAACGTGGTGATGATGAAGCTAATGTCACTTCTGGTTATCATGCGATTGAGTTTTTATTGTGGGGTCAAGATTTAAACGCCGATGGTACTTACACAGCTAACCGCGATTATTCAGCAGGTTATCGTAAAGCCAGTGATTTTTATACGGTTGGCAATCAAATGGGCCAATGTACTTCAGGTGAAGCAGGGGCTGCCAATGTCATTTGTATTCGTCGTAGTCAGTATTTACTTGCAGCAGCAGATTTACTGATTGATGATTTGAAATCAGTGGTTGATGCATGGACACCGGGAACCGGTTTTCATTATCAAGCATTCATTAAAGAAGAAACTCAAAAACAATCATTGGCTAAAATTCTAGAAGGTATGGGGCGCTTAAGTTATGGCGAATTAGCGGGCGAACGGATGAGTATTGCGCTTCGTACTGACTCACAAGAAGATGAGCATTCATGTTTTTCTGATAATACCCATCGTGACATTTTCTTAAATGCCAAGGGCATTCAAAATACCTTTAACGGCCAATACGTTCGTTTTGATGGTGAAGTATTACAAGGTGCAAGTATTTATAATTTACTGGTTGTAGCGGGTAAGCCAGAACTTGCGAATAAATTACGTGGTGCGCTTGAAGATACCATGGCTAAAGCCGCGGTCATTGATACAACAGCAAAACTTGGCTATTCATTTGATGTGCAAATTCAACAACCTGAACTTAAAGGTGCAGTAACAAATACCATTGAAGCACTAAAAACTCAAACGCAGGTAATTAAAGAAGTGATTGAAGCTTTAGGCGTAACTACAGGTGATTTAGAAGGCGATACGGACGAATTCGGCGGTTAAATTTAGCTGGTAGATTAGCCCATCCATTGGATGGGCTTTTTGCGTTTTGCATAATTTATTTTTCAGGGTATGTAGGTTAATGATGAAAAAAAATGCGTTGTTACTGTCGATGATTGTAGTGCTCAGTGCGTGCGGTGGTTCGGGTAGTCAAGGTAAGGCACCTGAGGTGGTATCGCCGCCTGTGGTAATCGTGATGCCGGGGCAACCTGATGATGGTTTAGCACCTTTAAGTGCAACAACGCCAGATCCAAAGGAGCACTTGGCTGGTGGAGAGGTTACAACGCAAGTGATTAATCAGGATGCATTTAGTCAATCAGCACCGGCTATTCGCAGCAATTTTGAGCTCGATGGGGTGTTTAAGTCGGGCGATCATTTATTTCGTGGGGTGCATGTGGGTCAAGGGCCATTATTTAATAATCCAACATGCCAAGGTTGCCACATCAAAGATGGGCGAGGAGAAGTGCCAAGTTCACCCGATGAAGCGATGACGAGCATGTTTTTACGCATTAGTGATGGGCAAGGTAACCCGGATTTAATTTATGGCGATCAAATTCAAACCTTTGGTATGAAAGAGGGCCAATCACAAGGACTACTACCAAAACACGGTGGTGCTATTGATGAAGGTATTGCTTATGGTGAAGCCTATGCGTGGGTCGAGTATCAAACGATAGCTGGCCAATTTGATGATGGCCAAACATACCAATTGCGTAAACCCATTTATAAAGTCAAAGATCTTGCCTATGGCGATTTTAACCCCGATGTACGTTTATCGCCCCGAGTGACGCCGAGTATTTTTGGTTCAGGGTTATTGCACGCCATTCCAGAGGCAAGCATTACCAGTTATGCCGATCCGGATGATATTGATGGCGATGGTATTTCAGGTCGGGCTGTGTTTGTAACTGAACCTATTTCTGGGCAGCAAAAGTTAGCACGTTTTGGCTATAAAGCGCTTACGACTTCGGTGCTTGAGCAAATATCAGGTGCGTATCGAGGGGATATGGGTATTACCAATATCGTTGCACCCCAAGAATCATGTACTTCAGAGCAAACGGCTTGCATAGCGCAAGCGCAACTTGAGCAAGATAAAGAACAAGATGGCCTCGATTTAAGTGTTTTGGGGCTCGCACAGGTTGAATTTTATAACCGGTTATTGGCTGTGCCGGTGCGCCGAGGTTTCGATAGTGCTAATCAAACATGGCAAGCCGATGTTGTTGCAGGTCGAGCATTATTTTTTGCAGCCCAATGTGCCAGTTGTCATATTCCTCGTCATAAAACCGGTGAAGCTGAAGCCAGTTTATTAGGTGATGCAGGCTTGCTTGAAGTTGCCCCAAGCCATACACCGATTGCAGCATTAAGCAATCAGGTTATTTATCCTTATACCGATTTGCTGCTCCACGATATGGGTGGATCTTGCGCCACTATTGAGCGTGAAACCGCACAAGGCGAGGCGTGTACACAAGGGGCGCAGTGTTATTGGGTGCAGCGCTGCGAAGGCCTTGCTGATGATCGTCCTGAAGGTAGCGCAAGTGGTACAGAATGGAGAACACCACCATTGTGGGGCCTTGGCCTTGTTAATACGGTTAATGCTAGGGCAACGTATTTGCATGATGGTCGTGCGCGTAATATCAGTGAAGCTATTTTATGGCACGGTGGCGAGGCTGAAAAAGCTAAAGCCCAGTTTAAAGCGATGAGCGCCAATGAGCGCCAGCAGCTACTTACCTTTTTAACATCGTTGTAAGTCTGACGGATGAAAAACGCATTTATATTAGTGGTTTTATGTTGTCTTTGCGCATGTTCTAAACAACCTGAAGTACTCGAATTTAGCCTCAATGAGCTACGCCCAGGCGGCAGTGCGACGTTAGCAAGCATCAATACGCGCACCTTTATCCATCCATCGGGTAATTTGTCGATTGATGATGAATTAGAATTTTGGGATGGTTTGTCGTTCTTTCGTGATCCTTGGGTTGCATCACCGGCTATTACCGTAGATCGAGATGGTTTAGGACCGTTATATAATGCGCGTTCATGTAAAGCATGTCATAGCCGAGGCGGCCGTGGTCGGATGGCCGCAGAAGGTGTTTCTAGCCCAATGGCCTTGTTGTTTCGTTTAGGCCATGGCGAAAAACAACTGGCCGATACAACCTATGGTGCCCAGCTACAGACGTTTGCGGTCCTGACTCCGACAAATAACCCTAAGTTGGATGCTGAAGGGCAAATTAATCTGCAATATGAAATGATTGAAGGTCAATTTGATGACGGCGCTCCTTATACATTACGCAAGCCCCATTATCGATTAGTAAATCTAAGTCAAGGTCCACTGGCTGCAACAACACAATTATCCCCACGTTATGCCCCTGCGATTTATGGTATGGGATTGCTTGATGCGATTGATTCTGCAGATTTATTTGCTCTTGAAGATGAATACGATGCGGATCAAAATGGGATCAGCGCACGCTATAATCGGGTGCCAAATGTGCTAACTGGGCAGCTTGAGCTTGGCCGTTTTGGATTTAAAGGATTACACCCAAACTTAAATCAACAAATTGCCAGTGCGTTTATCAATGATATTGGCATCACTAATCCCTATTTTCCCAAAGAAACCTGTCAGCCTACACAGAGCGCTTGTTTGTTAGAAGCAAAGCGTGTGCATGGTGAGCAATCGCCTGAAATTCCGATGAAATTATTACGTACAACTGAGTTTATGAGTGCCCATATCGCAGTGCAGCCGACACGTAAATTAAACAGCCCTCAAGCCCAGCAAGGACGCACACTATTTTATCAATTAGGTTGTCAAGGGTGTCATCAGCCAAGCTTTGTTACACGAAACGACTACGAGTTGCCAGAGCTCGCAGGGCAAATAATCTGGCCTTACAGTGACCTTGCCTTACACGATATGGGGGAGGGGCTTGCCGATGGCAAAGTTGAATACCGTGCCACGGGCCGTGAATGGCGTACAGCCCCCCTTTGGGGGATTGGATTACAACCACGGATCCAAGGATATCAAGGCTTTTTACACGATGGCCGGGCACGCACTATTAGCGAGGCTATTTTATGGCATGGTGGCGAGGCGAAGGCTTCACAGCAAGGTTTTGTTGCCTTACCTGCTCATGAACGTGCGGCCTTACTCTTTTTTTTAGAGCAAATTTAATTCATAAATAAACAGGAACAAACATGAAACAATTATTACTTGTGATGATAAGTACATCCTTGTTATCTGCCTGTGGTGGCAGCAACAAAGTAGAGACACCCCCAGTGGTGGTGGAACCGCCTGTTGTGGTGGTAAAAACCAAAGATCAAGCAATGGCTGCGGTATTGGTTGCGCTCGCCGATGAGGTTATTGTACCAAGTTATCAACAATTATTAGCACATAGTACTGAATTTGAAATCGCAGCCACTCGGTTTTGTTCGCTCAGTAACTCGGCGCAATCTGACCTTGATGTATTACGGACAAGTTGGCTTAACTTAAATGCCAGCTGGCAAAGCACTCGGCCCACGAAACTTGGGCCTATTTTTAAAGAGTTTCGCTATTCTCGCCTTCAAACTTGGCCTGATAATAACGCAGCAGTAGCCCGAGGTATTGCAGCATTACTCGCTACCAATCCAATTACCGCACAAGCTGTTGCCCAAACTCAAGACGGAGGTCAAGGCCTGCCTGCTTTAGAGTATCTTCTTTATCCAGATCAGGCAGGGCAAAACATGTTAAGTGCGCCAAACAAGAGCGAACGCTGCTTAGTAACCATGGCGGTTGCTGCAAATATCAAAAGTATTGCCCAAGAACTTGTTGATGGCTGGAGTGCCAGTCAGGGCAATTATCGAGAACAGTACATACAGGGCTCGGGGGATTTTGTTTCACCCCAAGATGCTATTGAAGAGCAGCTAACAAATTGGTTTGAATTAGTCGAAATTATAACTGATAACAAAATAGGTAAAGCGTTAGGAGTATTGCCACCTGGGGTGTTAAAAAATGCAGAGCAATTTCGCAGTCAAAGCTCACTTGCCAATATTAAGCACAATCTTGAAGCATTAGAGCAAGTATATTTGGCGAAAAATAGCTATGGCTTTGATGATTATTTAATTGAAATTCATCAAGCTCAGAGTTTAGATACCAGTATTAAAGGTGCATTTGCTGAGGTGTTTGAGGCATTGGAGAAAATCACCGTGCCATTAGAAGAAGCGATAGTAACCAGCGAAGGGCGCGCGCAATTGAAGGCTTTGAGCAATAAAGTCAAAGCGCTGCGTACTATCATGGCCAGCGATTTTGTGCAAACCACAGGGTTTAACCCAAGCTTTAATTCTAACGATGGTGATTAAAATGACCCAGCTTGCCAGGCGACGCTTTTGCCAATCTGTTTTGGGGTTGGCTGGGCTGAGTATTTTGCCAAGTTGTAGTTTACAACGTGAGCAGCAGTTTGTGAGTGCCTATAGCAATACTGATGGGCAACATTTTGTGGCGGTATTTAATCAATCTGGCGAAGTTTTTAGTGAGGTTGAAATCCCGCTTCGCGGTCATGACATTGCAATATCACACAAGGAGCCGTTTAGGGTGATTGCTTTTTCACGCCGCCCAGGCGCTTATCTCTATGATATCGATTTAAATAAAGGGGTGATCAAGCAAACCATTAAAGCTAATGATGGTCGCCACTTTTTTGGTCATGGTGTATTTAGCCCTGATGGTCAGTATTTATTTACTACTGAAAATGATTACCATAACCAGCAAGGTAAAGTCGTTGTGAGGGATGCGCAATCTTTGGCTGTTATCAAAGAGTTTAACAGTGGTGGGGTAGGTCCTCATCAGCTTGCTTGGCTCAATGATGGCAAAACCTTGGTGATTGCTAACGGTGGGATTGCTACTCATCCAGATACACCGCGAGAAAAACTCAACGTCTTGACGATGGCACCGAACCTAACTTATCTGCAAAGTGAATCAGGTACGATATTACAACAATTTTACCCACCTCATCACCAGCTTAGTATTCGTCATTTAGCGGTTGATAGGCGCAATAAAGTGATTATTGCGATGCAATATCAGGGGCCAAAAAGTGATTTACATCCTTTGGTTTATAGTCAGCAAGGGGATGGGCCAATGGTTGCATGTACGGCCTCGGATCTGTTGTGGCAACAAATGCATCAATATACGGCAAGTGTTTGTATTGATGATGCTGTTAATGTCGCTGCGGTGAGTTGCCCAAGAAGTGGGTTTGTTAGCTTTTGGGATTTACGAACAGACCGGCTGATTGATACTTTTCAAATACGAGATTGCGCGGGGGTTACCTTGTCTAAAGATGGCTTTTTATTAAGCAATGGCAAAGGTGAGATTGCGTGTATCGATCCATTTTTAGAAACGGCAAGCTCAAAGATGCAACTTACTGGTTATAAATGGGATAATCACATGCAAAGTCTAAAAGAGTCATTGTTTTAATGTAAAGTACCGTTGAATATTAACTTTCTTCGGTACTAGTTAACTGGTAGGATTTGTTAATCTTCGCCTAGTCTAATCAAGCAGGTTAGAATAGAGCTCAAATTTTTAATTGGTGTAATAAGAGTAATGACACAGGCAGTAGATCCATTTGCAGATATTCGTCCATATAATGATGATGAGGTCAGCGCATCAATTCAACGTTTAGTGAATGATGATGCGTTTATCGCTTTAATCGCAAAACATAATCTACCGAGTTGGTTGGTGCCATTTCGTAGCCTATTAACACCTTTGCTTAAACGTTATTTAGCAAAAAAATGGTCTAAATTTAAAACTATTGCGCAAATACAAGAGGTTGTGGCGCACTATCTTGGTCGCGTGATTGATCAAACAACATCAAAAGTCACTTTTTCTGGCCTCGAGCATCTAGATAAAACCCAAGCGTATTTGTTTATTTCAAACCATCGAGATATTGCCCTTGATCCTGCTTTAATTAACTGGGGATTACACACTCATCAAATGAATACCGTGCGTATTGCAATCGGTGATAACTTACTACAAATTCCTTATATCACGGAATTAATGAAGTTGAATAAAAGCTTTGTGGTGAAGCGTTCGGTAAAAGCGCCAAAAGAAATGCTCAGAGCGTTATCGCAGTTATCGGCTTACATCTATGACTCGTTAAAAAGTAATAACTCGATTTGGATTGCGCAGCGCGAAGGGCGCACCAAAGATGGTGACGATCAAACTGACCCTGCATTACTTAAAATGCTACAACTAAACGGACGTAAGCAAAAAATGGAATTTGCAGATTATGTTCGAGAGTTAAAAATTGTTCCTGTCTCGATTTCATATCAATTTGAACCATGTGCTATCGCCAAAGCAAAAGAGCGCCATCATAAAAGTACTTTTGGTGAATATAAAAAAGCAGCGGGCGAAGATATTGAAAGCATCATGGAAGGATTTCGCTCAAGCAAAGGTCATGTTCATGTCGCATTTGGTCAACCAATTACGTCAGGATGTGACAGCCCAGAAGAATTAGCACAAACTATTGATGCACAAATATTGTCTTCTTATTTTTTGCATCCAGGGAATTATTTAGCTGCCAATAGTGATATTGAAGCAATTGAACCTGCACAAAAAGAGCTGTTTGAACAACGTATGGCGCAGGTCCCCTCAGAGTTAAAAGAGTTAGTTTTAGCTATGTACGCAAAACCTGTACAAAAGCAATTAGCACAACATCAATAACAGTAAAAAGCCACTACAGAGTGGCTTTTTACTTTTCTCTCTAAACGATAAATAGGACCGTTGGCTTGAACAATTATCCTGACAGCATAAAAAAGTTCAACTAAGATGATTAGGTTATGAACTGAGGCGCAGCGGTATGCAACAGATTGAAATATTTGAAATCCCAAGCCCCTGTATCGATGTGTGTCAGAGCAATAATAGAGGTTATTGTATCGGTTGTTTTCGTAGTAGAGATGAGCGTTTTAATTGGCAAAAAATGTCTGATAGTGAAAAAAAACATGTTATTGCACTTTGCCTTCAGCGCAAACGAAGAAGCGAACAAAAACCTGCGACGTCTTTAGTCGAACAACAAGGACAACAAAATGACTTTAACTTTTAAACATAGATGTAATGCTTAATATAAAACCCGGTGGCTATTTTAAAATTGTTATCTTCCTAATCGGTTTTTTAGGAGGGCTGAGTTTATTTAGTAATTGGTACTTTGAGTATCGAGCTAGTAATTTATTGTTTCAAAACTTAGAAGAAGTTCATCGCAGCCAAAAAGCGGGGTATGAATACCTTGAATTAAAAAGAGACATTGGCCGTTTAATTATTGCTTCGAACTTGCAACAAGAGAGCGAAGTACAGTATTTAAGAGATTCTATCCGTTTAAAGCTGCGCTCGTTACGAAAAGAACTCAACCTTTGGCGTTATGCTATTGAGGCTGATTTGAGTTTAGCCCCCGATAATATGAAAGAGGCTGAGCAGGATGAATTAAATGAATTGCTCTTACTTTCACAATTAGTTATTGGTTTTGAATCAAATACACACCGTTTGTTAGTCAATATTTTCAATGAACAAAGCCAAACGCCACAATATTTTGAGCATTATCAACTATGGCAAGAGGGATTAAAGCCACTTGATTATGCATTTGATACCTTGGTTCGTGAGACAAAAGCTGAAAATTACCTCGAGTTTGAAGAGTTTGAAGAGCAAATAGCATTAACTTGGTATTTTGATGCAGTTTTATTGGTTTCAGCACTGTCATTATCTATCGTGTTGGCATTATTAGATAAAAAACGCTATCAAAAACCACTATTGCGTTTAAAGAAGTTTTTACTGAGAGTGCGTAATCAACAATCTGATACCTTAAAAATAGGTCAATATGGTCAAATTTATCAACAAATTGAAAATAAGCTGAATTCAGTCTTAGTTCGTTTTGATAATGAAAAAACGCAGTTAGAAGCACTTGTTGAAGCTCAACAACAAGAATTAACGCAACTACGTAGTGATAAAGCCATTAATGCAATGATGCTCGATAGTGTGCATGAAGCCTTAATTAAAACTAGTTTCTCCGGAGAGATTTTATATTTTAATCCGGCATTAACCGATTTGTTAAATGGCTTTAAAGTTGAAATAGTACGCAATATTAATTCGGTCATAACCTTTCGTTACGAAAATAGCGATTTACTGACCTTTGATAGGCTGATTAAAGATGCTACAGCACACCCCGAAAAATCAGATCTTAGAGTTTTACTGATTGATACCTCATCAGGCCCTCTTCGTGTAAGTGTACATATTAGAATTCTCGATTCTGGCGTTTTATTTTCAATCAAAGATGCAACGAGTGCTCATACCCAACAAGCTCAATCGAATTTGATCAGCAGTTTGTACGAAAGCTTTAGTCAGTCTGTTTGGTTGTTGGATGAACATTGGAATGTATTAGATGTAAATAGCGTGGTTTGTCGTCAGTATTTTGTTCAAAAAAATGAATTAATGGGTCGGCGAATGCCGTTGATTGAGTGGTTATTAACCCAGCAATCACAATATCAACAGGTAATGGAACACTTAAAAAAACATCACCACTGGCAAGGAGAGTTAAGTGAGCTCAGCTTAGAATCACAGCTGGTTGCAGTTAAAGTCTCTATTCAAACACTGTTGCACCCATCTCATTTGGGGCATTATTTAGTTGTGGTAGATCGAAGTTAGTTGATGTTATGTTTTTCTTTAAGTTGGGCTATAAAGCCACTTTGTTCAAAAGCATGTAAGGTTTTACTTATTTTATTAAATAAATCAGGGTGCTGGTTATTTAAGTAATGATAGCTTGCGGTTTTGCTAAGGATTTGTAATTGATACTCTTCACGACTAAGGGCACCTACTTCGGCTTTTAACTGAAAATCGAGCACAATAATACTCTCTATTTTATTTTGGTTTAACAGTGCTAGTTGGGTTTTGATACTGCGTACATCAATCACCTCTCCGCTATAGTTCATTTTAGTTAAATACGCTTTGGCAACCGGATAATTCGAAACGATACTTACTGACTTAAAATCATTAATTTGACAGTCTGTACATTGATTGCATCTATGAATTAAGAGCAAATTAAAAGTAAATAATGGCGTTGGTAGGCGAACTAAATTTTGATAAAGCAGTTCAATTTCAGCAATTCGGCCAAGTTGGCCATCAAGTTTTCCTTCATTCGCTGCTCGCAATGCTTCATCTCTTGGGTAATCAATTAACTTTATATCATAGCCACTTTGTTTATAAGCAGCCGAAAGCAGCTCGATGACATAAGCGGCTTGTGGGGTATTACTTGGGCGATTAAACGTTACCTCATTCGCCTGCAAGTAATTGGAGCTAAACAGGAATAAACTAAGAAAAAATGATGAATAGATTTTTGGCATGTTAAAGACACTAAAAGTTAACTTGTATGAATTGCAGATTAGTTTTTCAAGTTATGTTGTTGTGTTAAACTAAGGCTCAAGATTAGCATTAAATCTTTTTAAAATCGAAACTAAATCTATGACTTACAACTTATGTCTACTGCCACGAGCAGAAAAATACCTAATTCAACTTGAGTATGAAGCCTCATATTGGGCGTATCAGATCAAAAAAGGAAAAAAAACCAGAGATGTGGTTTACAGTACGATTTTATCTCGCTCAGTATCTGAACAAGACTTTTTAAAACAAAAATTTGAATATTATTTAAGTATCATGTGATTACCGGTTTGGAATTACAAATATCGCAACTTGAGCAACTTAAGTACCCATTAGTTAATAAATTTTACGATCAGTTTCGAGTCAAAGGCCGTGCCAAAGGTCATGATGATGTTTGGGTTGGATATTTGGGCTACCAATTAATTGCAGCATGTCGAATTCAACATGTTGCGGAGCATTTATTTTTATCAACCTTGTTTGTTGACCCTGCTTATCAAGGCCTAGGTTATGGCAGACGAATCATTCAAGCCATTCAATCTTCTTATCAAACAAATATTTACTTATTTGCTCATCCTGATTTAAGTCCTTTTTATGCATCTGTTGGCTTTGCTGCTGTTAATACACTACCTGATGAATTAACTAAAATGCTAAAAATATATCAAAAGCATAATCTCAGCTTGGCATCATTTTTATCTACCTATTCACACTAACTTTAAACAATTTAGTTACAAATTAATGGTTTTACGTTCATAATAATTTAATAACAAGAGCGTGGAGAACTTGAGAGTTAATGTCGCAATTTAGTCGTTTTGCCATTGTTGTAATCATTTCATATTTATTACTTTTTTTGCCCTCTAATGGAAATGCACAGGTACAAAGACTCTCGCCTGATGAAGGTCTCAGTCAAAGCTATGTTAGTAATATGTTAGTGGATAAAAAAGGGTATTTATGGCTTGCCACTGAAGGCGGCTTAAATAAATATGATGGTTTGCAAGTGACCTCAGTTAATGGTCCTAATGATCTGTTAAAAGATGTGCAAATTGATTTAATTTATCAAGATTTAAAAGGGGTTATTTGGATTGCAACCTATATTCAAGGGTTGTTTAGTTACGATCCCGATACTGGTGATTTTCGCCAATATTTATTTCAGCCAGCATCTGTTGAGCAGTTAGAACAACAAACTGTGTATCAAATTCTCGATGCAGGTGATGAACAGCACTTGTGGTTAGGTCGGGGTACCGACTTGGCTATTTTAGATCGCCAAAGTGGCAAAATTAGTAAAGTGCTTGATATTCCTGATGCAGATAAAAAGACCTCGGTTATTCGCAAGATGCTGCAAATTAATGACTTTTTGTTTATAGCCACCTCTGACGGTTTATTTGTTTATGATATTAAAGCAAATCGTTTGCGACTGGTTGAACACATAAATAGTGACTCGATTAATCAAGCGCAAAACAATACCAAGGAATTGGTTTTGTTAGATGAAAATACCTTGCTGGTTGGCGCTGTGCAGGGGTTGTATCAAATTGATATCTCACAAACAAAACAATTACTCGAAACCCCCGATGTGCCGTTTAAAAGCCAAGAGCTAATAAGTGATTTAAATATTTGGCGTATCAATAAAAAAGCGAACTTTTTACGTTTAGCGACCGATCAGGGGGTATTTGATTATTATAAAAATGAAAATCATCTGGTAAAAAATACCGTTGTTACTGACACTTATACGCTTTCTGATCATAACATTATAGATATGCTTGAAGATGAGCATGGCTCATTATGGCTTGCGACTAAAAATGACGGCGCTTTTTATGTGCCAAAGAACGAAAATTATTTTGTTAATTATTTTGCTGAAAATATTCGCGGTGAAGGCCTATCAAGTCATAATGTGTGGACTATAGCTGAACAAGATGAATACTTGTGGCTTGGCACCGATAATGGTTTAACTAAATTAAATTTAAGTACTTATCAAAGCCAAGTGTTTTTACAAGATTACTTTGATGATGAATTTAATAATCGTTTAAAGATCACCGAAAGCCACTTATTTAACGACTATTTATTTTTCCCAAGCCGTAAGGGCTTAATGAAGTTTAATACTCGTACTTACCAAGTTGAACCTATCACCAGTATTTCTAAAGAATATGAGCCTTGGCTTTCAAATTGGTTGTATGGCAGCTATTTACATCAAAACCGTTACTTATATTTAATTGAACCCGATAACGGACCGTTTATTTTTGATTTAGTGACAACCGAAATTACACCATTAAAAGGTGATGTTGCTAAATTAGACCTTATTAATCTTCAGGGGTTTTTGGCACCGTTACCAGATAAACCAGACCAAGTACTTTTATCTGTGGTGGGTAATTTATATCGAGTAAATCAACAGTTTGAACAGCTAGAGCAAATTTATCAATCCGACCGGTTTCCATCGAACTTTGCTATCGATTTAAACGGCTTTGCAGTGGATAACGATAATGTGCTTTGGTTATCTTACATTGGTATGGGGTTGATTGGTTTAGATGCTGAAACGTTTCAAATACTTTATCCGTTTGAGGCTGATAAAAATAATATTGGTACAAAACTTTATGCATTAGTGCCTGATAAGAATGGCATGATTTGGATTTCGAGCCATCATGGAATTATTCGTTTTGATCCAAGTAAAAAACATTTTCAAAAATTTACTGTGGAAGATGGCTTAAATACGAATGAGTTTAACGATGCAGCGTATCTTACCCTTGCAGATGGTCGTATTGCTTTTGGATCTGTAAAAGGCCTTACCTTGTTTGACCCTTCAATGTTAATTCCTAAATCTGCGATTATTAATCAGCTTAATATCACCTCCATTAGTTTAATGTCGCGAGATATAGATTTACCTTCGATGTCCTCGCTTACTGCAATTGAGCTGGAACATGATGATATTGGCTTAGAAGTGTCTTTTTCTGCGATGACATTTCAACAACAAGAGCGGATTGAATTTCAATATCAATTAGGTGAGCAGCAAGAGGTTTCAACTCGCAATAATAAAGTTATTTTTCCAAAGTTTAGCCCAGGAAATTACGAACTTAAAATTCGTGCTAAAGATCCGCTTACAGGCGTTTTTACACCTGAAGCAAAATTATTTATTTCGGTAAAATACCCACCTTTTCGCTCACCAGTTTATTTAACTTTTTATGCATTGTTGGTCTTACTCACCGTTTTTATCTGGTTTCATCGGCGCAGTAAAATGCAGCAAAAATTAGTTGTTGCTCACAAAGAAAGCCAAGAAAGTGAAGCGCGATTAAAACTTGCTCTTGAAGGCAGTGGATCTGGGGTTTGGGATTGGAATATTGAATCTACCACTATATATCAGCCTCGATTAGTCAATGAGCTTGGCTACAGCCAAGATCATGTAACTCTTGATGAATACCTAAATAAAATACACCTTGAAGATCGCGCTAAGTTTCGCATTGAGTGGTTAGAGTTTTTATCAACCAATAAAGGTTCATTTAAGTGTATTTATCGAGTAAGGCATAAGAGCGGTTATTGGCGTTGGTATAAAGATTTTGGCAAGGTTATGGTGTGGGATAACCAAATGCCAAGTAAGGTAGCGGGTACTTATACCAACATGACCAATGAATTTGAGTCTGAAGAAAACGCGCGCTTATTTGGTGCCGCCTTTGAATACACTCGCGACTGGGTATTTATTTTAGATAAACAATTTCGAGTGCGTGCAACCAATCAAGTACTGCGTGAATCGTTTAATTTTAACGCCAGTCACACTTCAAGTCGAAAGTTATCTTTGGGGTTAAATAAAGATACTCGCCTCAATTATTTACGCATTATTGCTAAGTTAAAAGCGGGGGAGCATTTTCAATCAGATGAGGTGGTTGTCACTGCCGATGGTATTGCACACCCAGTAATCATAAAAGTCAGTACGGTGGGCGATAAAGATAATAACATTAATAATTATATTGTGGTTATTACCGATATTAGTGAGCAAAAAGATGCAGAAAAAGAGCTTAGAGTACTAGCCAATTACGATACCCTAACTAAGTTGCCAAATCGCTCGTTATTACTTGATAGGATTTCCCATGCTACAGAACTTAGCCGCCGCCATAAAAATCGCTTAGCTCTGCTCTTTATTGATCTTGACCACTTTAAACAAGTAAATGATACCTTGGGCCATGACCTTGGCGATACGTTGCTTATAACCGTAGCGCAGCGGTTGAAATATGGTTTGCGTAAACAAGATACTGTGGCTCGATTAGGTGGTGATGAGTTTGTAATTTTAATTGAAGATATTGATACCATAGATGAACTTATTCCGGTATGTCGTAAAATTTGTGAGGAAGTCAGTTTACCAGTGCAGCTAGGCAATCATCGTATGACGGTTGAGCCCAGTATTGGGGTCGCTATTTTTCCGGATGATGCCGATAACTCGTTAGATTTACTCAAATCTGCCGATATCGCCATGTATCACGCAAAAAAACGAGGTGGTGCGACTTATCAGTTCTTTCATCAAGAAATGAACCATAAAATTCAACGCAAAGTTCAATTAGAAAACGAATTAAAAGAAGCGGTAAAATTAAACCAATTTGTGAATTATTATCAGCCGATTATTAGTGCGACTGATTTTACATTAAAAGGCTTTGAGGTGTTATTGCGTTGGCGCCAAGATAATAAGCTCATATCTCCTGCTGAATTTATCCCTGTTGCTGAAAGTATGGGCTTAATTACCACGTTAACATTTGCAGCACTAACGCGAGCGATGCAGGATTTAAAAGCTTGGCTTGTGAGTAAACCCGACTGTTATGTTTCAGTCAATTTATCGGCGCGTGATTTTGAACATGAAACCATTGGAGAAAAACTGACTGATATTATTTTGCAAGCTGATATTAGTCCAACCCAAGTAGTGTTTGAGATAACCGAAAGTGCACTGATGCAAGATAGTCAAAAAGCGCTGGAGGCTATGCTGATTTTAAAGCAAAAAGGGTGTCGCATTTATATGGATGACTTTGGCACGGGTTATTCATCACTCAGTTATTTAAAACGCTTCCCAATTGATGTGCTGAAAATTGATCAAAGTTTTGTTGCTGATATCGGCCAAGATGCCAGTGATGAAGCCATCATCCATTCAACGCTTGCGTTAGCACACAGTTTGGGTAAAAGCTGTGTTGCCGAAGGGGTTGAAACAAAAGCTCAGGTTGAGTTTTTACAAATGTTGGGCTGTGATTATTTACAAGGCTATTTGTTTTCAAAGCCTGTGCCAAGCAATGAAGTTAGTAATTTACTCGATTGTAATTGGCTCAGTTATTATCAAGACTAGTTAATTACAGTACTGAATTATTAATCCTATCTCTACAAGCTAATTCAACGCTCACTGCGTTGGATTAGCTTGTAATAGTTTTACTATTGGCGCGCCAATGCGCCTTGTTAACCTTTAAAATCCCTGGCTGGAGATGACTCAATTAGATTTTTACTTTGAACTAAATATATTCGTAAATATCCTATCCAGAACTGAGGTTAGTTAAATGTCATTAAAAAGGGGATATTTTCCCTTTCAGTTATTTTATTATCAGCTTTCTAGTTTTTCACCACAGTGCGGGCAATAAACTAAATGATGTAAGGTATTGAGCTGCTGACGAATAGCTGCATTGGCTTCAAGCTTACTTAAACCTAAGTTAAGCCTAAGTTCTTCAAGTCTAAGTAACTCTGCTTTGGTTAATTTGCCATGGGCAAGGCTGGTATGTACTTCATCAGCAAAGACAGCTCGGCGTTTGCGAATTTGTTCTGAAAAACTCGACGCCAATAAGCCGGTAGGAATAGCCACCATGCCCATGCTTAAAATCGTAATGACGCCGCCAAATATTTTGCCAATAGGGGTGATGGGCACGACGTCGCCATAACCTACAGTTGTTAGAGTCGCCATTGCCCACCACATTGCCGCAGGGATTGAGCCAAACTTTTCGGGTTGAATGTCGTGTTCGAGTAAATAAATACCGCACGAGGCTAAAATTAAGATCACCGCCATAATAAAAAAAGCCGCCAATAACGAATTACTTTCTTCTTTAAATGATTGCAGTAGCAGTTGCATCGCACGTGAATAGCGGGTTAGTTTAAATATTCGTAACAGCCTTAATGCTCTTAAAAAACGCAGGTCGACATTAATAAACAAAGTGAGATAAAAAGGTAAGATAGCAATTAAATCTATCAGTGCCATTGGGCTAAAAATATACTTTATGCGGATTAACGTGGCGCTATCGCTGCTATTTTCGTATTGCTCTAAGTCCACACTTACCCATACCCGAGTGATATATTCAAGGCTAAAAATTGCGACCGATATCGCTTCAATCCACCAAAATAAGGTGGCGTATTGATCGGCAATCGATTGCACCGACTCAAGCACAATAGCCACAATATTGATGCTGATGATAAGCACCAAAATTGCATCAAGCCAACGGCCTTTATTA
Source organism: Pseudoalteromonas tunicata (assembly GCF_002310815.1). NCBI lineage: Bacteria > Pseudomonadati > Pseudomonadota > Gammaproteobacteria > Alteromonadales > Pseudoalteromonadaceae > Pseudoalteromonas > Pseudoalteromonas tunicata. Next base: position 910,465 of record NZ_CP011032.1, read on the forward strand.
ATATTTCTCCCTGAACCTTCGAGTATTTCAGCAAGTACCAGTCGAATTGGAAGCACAAGTTGACCTTTTAATGAATGTAAAAATTAAAATTGAGTACAGTTAACGCAATTGTAGTTGCATGCTCACTGTACCTTCTTCAAAGTCACGTTTGATAGTAAACCCGAGCTTTTTTGCCAGCGCTATCATACCGGTATTTTCTGGCAAGGTGATGCCGGCAATACAGGCAACATCGTGCTTTTTACAATGATCAATGGCGCTTTGCAGCAAAATACGGCCCAAACCTAAACCTTTTAAATCAGAACGGATCACAATCGCAAATTCGGCCTCTAAATTATCAGGTTCCATCAAAACCCGCGACACACCTAAGGTTTTAGGGCCTTTAGGTGTTTCTTGAGACACAATAAACGCCATTTCGCGGTCGTAATCAATTTGGGTCATTTTGGCGAGTTGTTCATGGCTAAAGTCGGGTAACTCACCAAAAAAGCGCTTATATCTATCTTCTTTAGTAAGTGCTAAATCAAATTCGCGATGAGCAGCTTCATCTTCGGGTTTAATTGGCCGCAGCACTGCACTCGAACCATCTTTTAGAGTAATTATTTGTTCAAGCTCTTTAGGATAAGGACGAATAGATAAGCGCTTTGAACGTGTGGTACTTTGGTATTTTTTTACTTGCATCATGGCATCAAGCACTAAAAATTGGCCATCAATCGCGAGCACCGGATTAAGTTCAAGAGATTCAATGTTCGGTTGATCTACAATTAATTGGCTTACTCGGGTCAGCAAGGCACATAAGGTATATTTGTCTATTTTATCGGGTAAATGTTTATCTTTTATGTAGCCTTTATCGTGCGCAGCGGCAATAAGATACTTGGCCAAGTTCATATTAAGTGGCGGAAGGGCCACGGCAGCTTGAGCAAAACTTAATCCTGTACCCGACTCACCTAATAAAATCACTGGCCCAAAACAGGGGTCTGTTTTTATCGCAATACGCAGCTCTTGAGCGCCAGCACGAGGGGCCATTTTTTGAATCGAAAACCCTTCGATGATGGCATCTGGATAGGTTTGTTTAATTCGAAGCAGTATCGAAAATGCGGTTTGTTCCACTTCATCGCCATCGTTAAGATTTAATACCACACCACCAACATCCGATTTAGACGGAATACTGGGACTGAGTAACTTTAATGCGATGGGAAAACCTAAGGCTTGTGCTTGTTCTCTGGCTTCTGATGGGGTCAGTGCGACTTCAGTTTGAATCACATCAATGCCATAGAAGTCTAGAATAGGGCGAGTCTGATAAGTGGATAAGTAGGTTTGTTTATCCGCAAGATGTTGGTTTATTTGTTGTTTAACGGTTTTACTATCAACGCTATAAGATTGCGGTAACGATTCAGGTGTTTGGGTTAAATGTTTTTGATTTCGACGATATTGCACCAAATGCATAAATGCGCCAACAGCCCCTTCAGGGGTGCGATAGGTAGGGATACCACCTAAGTTACAGATTTTTCGCGCCGCAAATGCGGCATCTTCGCCCATGAAATTAGTTAAAACATAGGGTCGTTGCATTTTTGGTAAAGCGTTAACGGTTTCAACAATTATTTTTGCGTATTCTTCACTTGGTGCCAGAGCCGAAGGGCTATGTAAAATCAATAGATTATCAACTTCCGGTGCCTTGAGTAAAACGTCTAAGGTTTTTTGATAACGGGCCGGGTCGGAGTCACCAAAAATATCAACTGGATTAGATGCCATATCTTCTTGAGGCATGACTTTATTTAGTTTTGCAATAGTTTCATCGCTTAGCTTTACTAATCGACCTGAGCTTTGGATTAACGTATCAACCGCCATCACTCCAGGGCCTCCACCATTGGTTAAAATACATAAATGTTCTTTTTTCAGAAGCTTGGGATGAAGGGCTAGAGTTTGTGTCGCGGCAAACAGCTCGCGTAAATCGTTAACTCGTAGCATACCTGCGCGTTGAAACATGGCATCATAAACTGCATCGGCGCTGGTTTGGCCGCCAGTGTGTAAGGTTGCAGCTGCTGCTCCTAAAGCTGTTTTCCCCGTTTTAATTGCAATGATGGGTTTATTGACTGCTGCAGCGCGTGCAGCTGAGATAAAACTGCGGGCATTGGCGATATTATCGATGTAGAGCAAAATGGCCTGGGTTTTTGGGTCGCGGCCTAAAAAGTCAATTAATTCATGAAAATCTAAATCGCAGCAATCACCCATAGAGACAAAATATGAAAAGCCAATGCCTTTATTTTGTGCCCAGTCTAAAATGGTAGAGCACACAGCTGCCGATTGAGAAATAAAAGCTAATTTACCTGGGCTGGCAATGGTATGAGAAAAGCTTGCGTTTAAGCCAATGCTTGGGATTAACAATCCTAAACAATTAGGGCCAAGTAAGCTGACGCCATATTCTTTAGCTGTTGCGATAAGGGCTTGCTTTTGTTCAGTTTTAAAGCCAGATGCGATTAAAATGGCGTGCTTACAGCCTTTTTCGCCAAGCTCTTTTATTAAGTTGATAGAAAGGTGTTTGTTGGTACATAAAATTGCAAGATCAGGAATTTGAGGTAATGCGGCAATCGTTGGGTAGGCAAGCACACCGTGAACCGCTTTATACTTAGGTGTGACGGGCATTATGGGGCCGTTAAATCCACCTTGTAGTAAGTTTCGCATTACCACAAAACCGGCTCGGTTAGTTTGATTTGATGCCCCAATGACTGCAACTGAACTGGGATTAAAAAACTGGCTGATCCGCTTTACACTCATGGTAGTCCCTCAAATTTGCTCTCAATTGCTTGATCTTGAAACAATTTAAGAGTTAAAGCTTTTAAAGTATCAATTTTAGATTGAGATTACGCTAAAAGGCTAGGTTAGTTAACTAACTTTGTTTATTATCAATAGTCTTACAGCGTAATTGACTCAATATAAAAGGCAACTCGAATGACCTTATTGTTTATGTGTGCCGCCTTAAGCGCTGGCAACTTAGATTTCAAACAAATGATCCCAAATGGGCAATCAGAAAAGGTATCGGTTCATCCTTTAGGATCGCAGCAAATGTCTGCCGAGCATTTGATGTTTATCAATAAATCCGCTGAACTAGTGATTAATTCTATGCAAACAGAGCGAATTTTTGTTTTAAATGGTGTTGGAATTGTCACCCTTGATGAGCAAGCACATTGTGTAAAACAAGGGGATTTTATCGATATTCCGGCTGATTTAGCGAGTATTACCTTACGGTTTGATCAAGATGTAAAAGTACTGTCAGTTCAAGCAAGTTAACTGAATTAAAAAGGAAATGCGATGACACAAAAAACAATTAATAGTGCTATTTTAGGTGGTTGTTTGGCGCTTGGCTTAATTGGTTTAGGCTTTGTGCTAAAAGATGGTTTATTAGCATTTAAATCAATGGAACGTAGTGTATTAGTTAAAGGATTAGCCGAACAAGAAGTAGCTGCTGATACTGTTATTTGGCCCATTCAATTTAGCGATACAGGCAATAAACTTGCCCCATTAGTTGAACAAATTCAGACTAAAAATCAAGCTGTGATTGCTTATTTAAAGTTACATGGTTTTGAAGATAGCGATATTACAGTGGCTGCCCCTGCGATAATTGATAAATTGGCAGATCAATACAGTAGCAATCAAGCCGGTCAATTTCGCTATATTGTGCGCTCAACGTTGACGGTTTATAGCCACGATAGTGAAAAAGTTGGGAATGCGCTGGCGCAAATTAGCGAACTAGCAAAGCAAGATATTGCAATTGCTGGGCAAAATTATGAGAGCCGAGTGCAGTATTTATTTACAGGCTTAAATGAGCTCAAACCGCAGATGATCCAAATCGCAACAGAGCAAGCGCGCGAAGTGGCGGAAAAATTTGCCAGTGATTCAAAATCTCAGCTTGGTAAAATTAAATCAGCTCGCCAAGGGCAATTCACTATTGAAGACCGTGATTCTAATACCCCACAGATTAAAAATGTGCGCGTTGTTTCAACGGTTGAGTATTATTTATCAGACTGATAATGGCTGTGGTTCAGTGTTTTTTGCTTGTTGTTAGTTAAAAATTAAAGGATGAGTTTTTATGCTTCATATTACCAATGGCGATAGTGCTAACGGCTATTTAAAGCGCATAGGCATCTTGGGTCAATTTCAAGCTTGGCAAGATGCCCTGCATGAAGGGAAAATAACCGCCCATACAGATTTAACCATAATTAGCGAACGCCGAAGCCACTTTTTAGCTGAGTACTTTTGCCTTGATTTAAAAACGGTGCAAGCTAAGTTTGCCAAGCGAGATGACGTGTTTGGCGGCTGGCCTATTAATGAGCCAATGACGCTTTGGCTTACTCCAGAGCTGTTTGATGCGTTGATTGGTTTGCAGTTTTTAGCTTGGTATCGTGACAGTGGACGTGCAATAGAGCAACTTAATATTGTGATGCTGCCTGAATACTTACCACCACAAGATTTAACTGCGGCAGAAATTATTAACCATTATCAAAGCCGCTTTAGTCCAAGCGCAGAATTCTTTCAGTTAGCTGAACAAGTATGGCTGGGTTTAGTAACGTCACTTGATATGTTAGAGCGCACTTTGGCACTCGATTTTAAATATTGGCCCAATCTCAAACCTGCAATGCTGCGTTACTTAGAAGAAAAACGCCTTAATCATGGTTATAACCGTACTCAGTGGCAGATTATTGAAGCGCTTGCTAATGGCCCGCTTTCACTCGCCCAGCTTTTTGGTGCAAATCAAAATCAAGAAGAAGTCGCCTTTATGGGCGATTTAAGCTTTTGGTGTTTACTCGAACAAATGCGCGATATTATTAACATCAATACCGATGAGTGTATTTTACATCATGAAATTGAGTTTTATCATTTGCATCAGTGCCAGCTAAATGCTCAAGGTTTGGCTTTACTGTAGTGATGTACTTGTCATAGAGTAAGTCAAACCGTGTGTTTAGTATCCCGCAATATAATCGAGATTAAAAGTCGAATACTCTATTTTTCAAATTGAAAGAGATCCGAACTGGAAAGTTATACAATAAAAAATAAATATTTTGAACTAAAAAATATTGTATGTCATAACCGAAATTATTTATGAAAGCAGATCTTTGCATGAATATACTAAAGTGAAAATGATTAATTTTTTTGATTTCTTTACGTAATTACTATTTTATTTTTTAGTTATAATTACAGTTAGTACTCTCGATAGTGATCACAATAACCTCAGACCTAATTTATAAAAAATATTGGTACTGAGGTTATGTCAATTTTAAAATTATGAACTTAGAAATTACGGCTCTACGGTACAATCATTTCCATTGCATTCTGGACGAAATTCAGTTTCAATTATGGGGTCGTCATAAATGTTCAAAAATAGGTTATTTGATACATTAATATCCACTCTATTGATGGTGATGTTTGGTGTGTCTTTGTTAAACTTTAAAGATTTTTGTCTAGAAGTTAATTTCACTGTTAAAGACTCGTTACTGATTAAATCTTTAAACGCATTTTCAACTTTAATAGCATAATCCTCGCCACGATATATGTATTGATTTTTCGGTAAATATCTATCTAATCCTAAGAGTACATCTTCATAGCCATCGAGCCTTGAGTTCAATGCTGAGATGATACTGTTTTCAAAACCGACTTTAAGTGAGTCTTCTAGTTTATTAGTAAACTGTGAATTAAAAAGAGGTATTAATAAATCTAAAATACTATCTACATCCACATCTACATTCATCTTAAATCCGGAATTAGCTCTTAAACCTGATAACTTCCCTGAGTAAGGATTATACTTACCTATTAAGGTTAGCTTATTTGAAGAAACCCTTATTTTACCCTTAGCGTACCAACTCTTTTTAATTTTTGCATAAGCAGATATTGAAATATTACCAACACGAGCTTCTATAGTACCATCTGATAAACCTATTAATTTTACTTCAAGATCACCAAGAATTTGAAAGTCGTAAGAGGCTAATGATGCTTCACCAGAAATTGCTTCTTGAATTTCTGCCTTTATTTTTTGTCTAATATTATTTTCATAGCTTAGTATAGACCCAACTTTCCGAGTAATTTTTAGTAACTCTTTATTCGTTATTGACTTATTGAAATTATTTCCATAAGTCAAGACCCCTGTGGCTTCCCAACCATTATAAGGCACATAATCAGTATAATTAGCTTCACTAGTAAAACTACTCAGTGCACAACCAATACCAGCAGCAACTATCATAAACTTAAAATTTCTATTCACTTTACTTTCCCTTTGTTAATTTTAAAAATATAAAATACCTTAATCAGGTACTTGTGTGAACTTTTATTTTTTATTCCTTTTCTAACGTTAATATGAACAAGTGAGGTTCGAATAGATTTTGAATATGTGATATTGGTTATTGCACCAGAAACGCTACAAAATAGGATGGAAATCTTGCTGAGTCTTTATTGATTCTGTATTTTTTATTTCATAAAAGAGCTTTAAAAAATGACTGTTTTTAATAGAAAGTCTTTGTTTTTTACCATATTTGAGAGCATAATTTACTAAGTAAATTAATATAAATCAAAAATAAATTTTAAATTTTACTTAATTTATGATTATAAAATTCCCATAGCATAAAATTTAGCAATTGCTTGTTGCCTATTTGAGCTATTTGTTTTCCTAATGCAATTTGCAATATGGTAGTTAACTGTGCGATCAGTAATGGTCAATATTTTGCTTATTTCCCAAGATGTTTTCCCTTCAGTTGCCCACTTTAAACATTCGATTTCTCTTTTTGTGAAATTTACTGTTTTATTTGATTTCTTTTTACATCTTTTAAAGGCGTCGTACATATAAATAACTATAACTATTGATTTAAAATGTTCTTCCTTTAATAATTTATTATTCTCAGTTCTTAGTATTAAGCAGCCAAAGTCATACAAAGTACCTTTGAAAGGGATGATTAGAGTATCGCAAAAGATTGAAAAACCTTTTTGTTTTCTAGAATCTTTCAACTCAAAGAAATTAGTTATTTCACTTAGTTTAAGAGGTTTAACTTCGGTCTGGCAATAGGTTCTAATTAAATTATCATCTTGAATCAAGCGAGATAATGCTCTACCAAGTTCTCCATATATTTTTACAGATTCTTGCTCATTTAAATTAGTTGAAAAAACACAGAAAGCATAGTTTTTTGCATTTAAAAACTTGGCTATGTTATTAACTTCATTATTTAAATCGCTTAAAGAATTTACTTTCTCTAGTTTTTTTATTGGCTTAGCCAAATTATTTATTGTTACTTCTGGAATCAATTTAATCACCTTGTTAAGGTTAAGAAAAAGTATCCCATTTTTAAATGAAATACAGGTTTGTTAAGCCATGAAATATATGTTCAGTGAGATAATATTCAGTTGATTATTATTCCGTTTTTTTAATGGCTGTGTCGATTTTCCTGGTGCTACTAATTTAAGGGTTATCAATTCATGCCAAGTTTTATTTGAGAGTGTTTTTTTTACTGTTTTTTTATCGCTAGTGAATTTATATAATCCATTATTTACTAAGCTATATAGCTCATCACTATGCTGAACTAAATTTGAAAGAGTATTAATATATTTATTTATTTCTGCAAGGGTGTCATGGTCAAGAGTTAATGAATAGATGGTGTTGCCGGATAAAAAATATTGCTTTGCATTGTAAGAATATAGTCTTGGGGCTTCAGATGTTACTAAAGTATCAATATCGAGAGTGATTTCTTTATTTTGAGTGATTATCTTAACGTTGATGTTTGGAACTGAGCTTGTTTCTTCTGTGGAAGTTAAAGACTCTTCACATTTTAAAATCCAATTATCATTGCTTTTATTGTTTTTTATAAAGTCACATAACAAAGGTCCTATCGATGAAGTTATTATAGGCTCATCTTGGGGGTTAATGTTTGTATTAATAGTTTTATTTTCGATTCTATATGTGTTTTTATTGATTTTTATTTCTACAGAATAAGGTGGTTTTTCTTCGAAAAATATAGGTGAGAATTCTATTTTTATTTTTTTTTTACAATTAATCATTAACTCATGATGAGTATCATTTAATTTATTTATTTGAGAAGTGCACAGTTGAGAGTCTAGAAATACGAGATTAGTTAGGGGGGGCGAGCATGTAATATTTGATTTTAGTTTTTGGTCGGGGGGGGCGTCTTATTCGTATTTGAACCAGAGCATGCCAAATTCGATAAACTCAACACAATAATCTCATCACAATAATAGTGCTAAATTTCCATATCTTTCTCAACACGATAGCTTCCTACAACATAAATAAATTCCCCTTTAGGATGATAGTAACAAGAATTATTTAAAATGCACAGTACCTAAATTGGATACTGGTATATTTATCAGGTTTGGTTGTGTGAAAAATAAACATGTCAGAGAATCTTACCGAACTTTCATGTTGCTCTAATGAAAATTATACAACGTGTAGGTTTTCAGAACCTTTGTACATTTGATTTATGTAACTGTTTAACATTGCTGTTTTTAAATTTTTTAAAATATATGTCCGTTAAGATTTATATAAATCTAGTTGTAACAAGTAATTGTCAAGGGAACGTTAATTTAAACAATACACTTAAAAATTAAGAGATTAGATAAATATCATGACATCAATTATTAAAAACTCGCAACTTGCATTGGCTGTGACTGCATCTATTTTTTCAACATTAGCGATCGCAGCTCCACTGGATCAATCAGAGAAAGACATCCAAGGATTGTTTTCTGTTGATACACAGCAGGCTTACACGCTTTATGCAGATTCAGCCGATCAAAATTTAGTGTGGTATGTACCAAAAGTTGGCCAAATTGCGTTGTCTGGTGCAAGTACATCAGCACCTAAGCCAAGCTTTTCTGTTTATGCGCGCGCTCCTTGGACTGGAATATTTTCGGGACAGAATTTAGTTCATTTTGGTGGTGCATTTAATACGTCAGGTGATAGAGGTGCCCTTTTAAAACTTGAAAGTGAAGCGCATGCTCAAGGTTTAAGAATATCTCCAGCTCAGGCTGCAAAGGTAACAACTAAGTTTTTACTTACCGATTTAATAGTTGGTAATGATGGTCGAATTAATACTCAATGTGATACTGAAGAATGGAATGGCCCGAATGGACTAGTACTCATCCCTGTTTGTAAAGCACTCAATAGCGAAGGTGAATGGGTAAATACTGACTTCCTTTCTAAATTTAGAACTGCGACTCCAAGAGGAAATAGCACTGTTTCTACTTACATTCCTTTTCAGGCAACAAGTATGCCTGATTGGGATTTTACTGTTCAAGAATGGATGGAAACAGGCTCAAATTGGGATGCAAATATTCAAGCGGTTGCAGAGTGGGAACTTACAACAGTTAAGAAAGTGCGCGTGGCTAGAATCAATATTGATTGGTCTCGAACTTTTGAACAAGCGAGTACATTTTTTGCTATTCATAATAATGCCTGTTTAGAGGTTGAAGTTGGAACTTTCTTTAAACGTTTACTTGATAATCAAAATGGTGAGTCGGGAATTACAGTCGAATATTTACAAGCTGATGGCACGTATGCTAATGAGCCAACATCAGAAGAGCAGTTTATTCAAACTGTTGAAGCTGTTCGTAAAGAAATGCGTGATGAATTATTTAATGAAATGCGTGATTTTGGTCAATCTCAAATTGGTGATGTAAACAGAGAAGCAACAGCGATGTACACCATGAGAGCAAACTATGAGAAGTTAGTTTTTAAACGTAATGAAACACGTTATGTATCTTGGAACCCAGGTTCTAGTGTTACAAATGCTTCTACCAATATGAATATTCAATGTGTTACCGGGGGCTTTGGCACACAAGTAACATGGGATATGGAAGATCCTGCATGTAGAAGTATTGCTGGTCAGCAATAGTTTTTAGCAACGACTAAATTTGAAACCTTTAAAGAGGTTTCAAATTTATTAGTTTTAATACTTATCTCATATTGGAAAGAAAATGAAAAATAAATTTGTTTTAAGTTCACTCTTATTGAGTGCTTTGGCAAGTGTAAGTGTAAGTGTAAGTGCAATCACGCTTGATGAAATTGATTTTGCCAATGCTATCGAAACGCAAGACTTACTATATGCGCCTTTAAAAGGCACCACTTCTAACCGCGGTGCTTTTTGGTATAAAGATATTCAACAAAAAATAGTAGGTCCTTCAAATGCTGGCTGGGGAATAAAACGCATTACTATTAGAGCGTTTCCACAAAGCCATAATAATAATGTTTATTCAGAGTTTGTTTCTGTGAATAACATACTTGATATTAGAAATAATGTATTACCAGAAAATGCTATTTTATGTGAAGCGACAGACACATTAATCAATAAGCTAAAAGGTTATGGTATTTATTATAATCTTCAATCTAATGTAGGTAATTACCCCAGCGTTTGCTCTTTACAGCTCAAGTATCAAGCTAGTGATGAAACACAAGAAGCTGAAATTGTTGATTTTGTAAATTCGAATAAAGTGATTACTGTAAGTTACAACATTTCGACCTCGATAACACCAGCTGTCACTATGGATGTACCTAATATCATTTCAGCCTTAGTGAGTGATTCAGTATTAGTACTTGATACCGATAAAAATCTCTATGAAGGTGATGCATATAAAGTGCTTTTTCAGAGTGCTCAATATTCAAGTTCACTTTTTCGCAACGATAAAACCAATGAAGAACCACTTGAATATGTTGATTGGAAGCGGTTTATAGACTTGCATGAGTTTTCAACATCGGCAACTCTTCTATTAGATAAAAATGTTGCCGAGCAAGTTGTTGAAATTACAGTACCAGGCGGTAGTGAAACCATTTTGAGTGTGAATTTTTAAATTGTTTCGCAGTTTACTATTTACTTGTTTTCTACTTTTTCTTTCACTGTCTTTAGATAGTAAAGCAGAAGTAGAACTCATCATTGATGAATGCAAAGGCTGCCATACGAGTAATCGATTGTTAGTAGAAGAGCGTTTTTCAAATGGCTTTGGTAAATGGAAAGATCCGCAATGTTTTGGCTGTCACCAAGAAATTACGGAAATTGCCATTAAGTTTAATTCTGGAGTCAAAGATCAGAGATATTATACTTTGCCTGTTAGTGATTCAAAATTAAAAGTAATTGGGCATTATTCTTTATCTTATTTAAATGCGCCGCTGAACCCAGTAAAAAATTCAGATAAGCGTGGCCGATTTACTCGTTTGACATTGTTGAGGTTTTTGCAAAGACCTTTTGGTCAATGTAATAAATCTGGTGAGTGCCAAGCTCCTTTGATGATGGCTTATCCTACTATTTCACAAAGAAATATTGAGCATTTTAGTGATTGGTTAAGCCCATTTTATGAGAATAAGGATAACAATCTAGAAGCTGATTTTAAGGATGATTTAGCTCCTAATCTTGGCGCAGCTTTGTTTAATGAAAAATGTTCTGGGTGCCATAGCGATAGTGATTTAAGTGGGTATGACAGTGTAGGTTTAAGTTTGTTCTCTCATCAATGGATTTTTAATTATGCTAATCGCATGACTCATACGGTAACACCTGAACGAAAGATGCCAGCCATTGCAATCAGTATGGCTGAAGCATCCCAACTTGCTATTTTCTTCCAAAATCAAAGGTTGGAAAAAGAACAGCAACTTGAGCAATCATTAAATGAGATTCCTAACACTTTTCTTCAAGATGATAAGTCAGCATTGTCAAAGAGTGAGTCATTTTACCTTTGGAAGAGACTATGGCGAGATAATAATTGTGTTCATTGCCATGGTATAGAGGGAAGAGCAAATAATGCCTTTGATACTTCTGAAGTTGGTATAACACGTTGGCTTACCAATAATGATCCATTTGATTTATATGCTCGATTAATCACGAGAGAAAAAGAGTCACAGTTTGGCATTGGCGCTAAAGTACCCGGTATGCCAATGACCAAAAGTCCAGTACCTACACAAGTTACTTCTTTGCTCAGCCGTTGGATCAAAAATGGTTGCATAAATCTAAATGAAGAGGCGCTTTGTGTACAAAATACGCAAAATAATGAGAAGCAAAAATGAAATTTAAGTATCTTAAAGCGCTACTTATATACGATATATTATTATATTTATTATTAAATAGTAGTGTAAGCGCAACACCGGTCTCCCCTGAGGTTGATAATATAGCAAGCCGATTCAGCGTCGATATGCAAAGTGAGTTTCATCTATTTTCTGACTCAATTAATAGAAGGTTAGTTTGGTATATTCCTAAAGTCGGAGGAATTCGGAAAATAGGGAGTCGCCCTGCGTTTACCGTTTCATCGAGCACTATTGAAACAGGCCCTTTTTCAGGAGAAAGTGCAGTTAGTTTTCAAGGAAAATTTAATGCGCTAAGTCGGACGCCAAATATTACAAGGTTGAGTACAGAAGCTGCGAGTAAAGGGTACTATATTAAACCAGCAGAAGTATCAGCAGCTGACACGCGATTTTTGCTCGCAGGCTTTCAGTTAGATAATAATGGAATATTGAGAACGACATGTAATATTGAAACTTGGCAGAGTCCAAATGGGTCAATCCAAATTCCAGTTTGTAAGGCACTTGATGATCAAGGGAATTGGCAGGAAGTGGATTTTCTATCTTCGTTTTTAGCCAGTTTGCCTATAGAAGGCAATGTTGAACAAGATATCCCTTTTAGTGGGCAAACTTTGCCTGGATGGCACATGTCTATTTCTGATTTATTAGTAACGGGCTCAAGCTGGGATGCTGAAATTCAGTTATTAACAGACTGGAAGCTCAAAACCAATACGCAATTGAAAGATGCACGTATTAATATCAGATGGCGAGAATTGGTCAGATATATGATTTCTAAAATGATAGAAAATCGCTACTGGTCAATTACCAAAGGTCATTTAGATAATATATTGGCTCAGGCAATAAGTAGTCGAAATGGGATGTCAGTACTTTATTATCACAGTAATGGTTCGACATCACAATCCCCGGAAGATTTGAGTCAAAAAACGCGTATAAAGAACAATCTATTGCATTTATTAAGAAAAGAGTTGTTTATTCCGGTATTTAGCCCTAGAAATGTGCTTTCGGATCTAGTGAAAAGACCTGATCCAATCAACCCTTATTTGCCATATACAACTCCCACCTTAGAAGAGGTTGAAAGAAAATGGAGTAAAAACTCATACAAAGTATATGAAAAAATTATTCAACCAGCATACAGTGTTAGTATAAATAAAAACTCAGCTTATTATCCACCACCACAATGTCCTTATACTAGCTCTGCTGATTCGACGATTGCATATCAATGCCATGAACCTGATCCTTGTAGTTATTCAATTCAAGGCGCATGTCAACCACCCCCTCCGCCAGTTTGGGAGGCTCGTTATATATTAAAATCTAATTATTGGAGGTTGTTATCTTCTCCTTCGTCGAACTTTAATATTTATTTAAATGGAATTGAAATCCTCAATGCATCAACTTATATGACGATTGATTGTATCGAAGGGGATGTTGATGTTCCTTTGCGATATATTGCTAATTGCCATTAATCTAAGTTCATATAAAAAAACCAGTTATGAAATAACTGGTTTTTTTGATTTCATTGTATTGAAATTATAATTTTACAATTACGCTTTACCTGCCGTAGCAATGTACTCTTCTACGTAGCTTTCAAGTACGTTTAATGGCAGTGGGCCGTTTTTAAGTACGACATCGTGGAATTGACGAATATCAAACTTGTCACCTAGTTGTTTTTTCGCATGTTCACGTAGCTCTAAAATTTTCAGCATGCCAATTTTGTATGCTGTTGCCTGAGATGGCATGACTACGTGACGCTCAACCATTTTTACACCATCAGAAGTGGCGTTTGGTGTATTGTTGACGTAGTAATCAATCCCTTGTTGGCGAGTCCATTTCATTGCGTGGATCCCAGTATCAACCACTAAACGACATGCACGCCATAATTCCATTGATAGACGACCAAAATCTGAATAAGGGTCAGCGTAGAGACCCATTTCTTTTGGCACTAGTTCAGAATATAAGCCCCAACCTTCAACATAAGCCGTGTAACCACCAAATTTACGAAACTTTGGAATGCCTTCAAGCTCTTGCGCAATAGCGATTTGCATATGGTGACCTGGAATACCTTCGTGATAAGCAAGTGCTTCTAACTGGTACGTTGGCATTGCATCCATGGCATATAAGTTAGCGTAATAAATACCTGGGCGTGAACCGTCTGGTGCTGGTTGTTGATAAAAGGCTTTCCCTGCTGCTTTTTCACGGAATGCTTCAACCGCTTTTACTTGTAAATCGGCTTTTGGTTTGGTGATAAATAGCTCGTCTAAACGCGCTTTCATATCATCAATCACTTTTACAGCTTGATCTAAATACGCTTTTTTACCTTCAGCAGTATTGTCGTAATAGAACTGCTTGTCTGTTTTCATAAACTGCATAAAGGCTTTTAAATCGCCTTTGAAGCCCACTTTATCTTTGATTGCACGCATTTCATCGTGAATACGCGCTACTTCACTTAAGCCAATGTTGTGAATTTCTTTAGCGGTTAAGTTTGTTGTGGTGGTACGGGCAAGTGCATTGTTGTAAAACGCTTCGCCTTCTGGAAATTTCCATGCGCCATCACGTTCGTCAGCACGTTTTGCTAACTGCTCCAAGTAGCTGATTAATTTACTATAAGCTGGTTTGATTGCTGTTTTTAAGCTTTCGTTTGCTTCTTTAATTAACGCGTCTTTTTCGGTTTGTGTGATTTCAAGCGCATTAACTTTACGAGTAAAGTCAGCAAGTAACGTTGAATCGTCACCTTGTTCAAACGGAGCACCTTTGATGATGTTTTTACTTGAATCAATCACATGAGGAAATACAAATTTAGGCGCGATAATGCCTTTTTGTGCGCGGATTTCGAGGTCTTTTTCAAGTTGCTCAAATACCGCTGGTACGCCGTTTAAGCGCGAAATATAGGCTTTTGCATCTGAGACATCGCTAATTTGATGTTGATTGATTAAAAATGCAGGCACCATAGAGTGAGTTCCAAACATTTGGTTCACTGGGTAGTCGTGGTAGCGCCATTTAAAATCTGCAATGCCTTCTTCAAGGCTTTGCTTAAATAAGTCGTAGCTTGTTTGGGTGATTGGATCTAGCGCTGCGCGGTTAATAGTGAGTAACGTCGCTAAGTCTTGTTTTGTTAATTCAAGATCTTCAAGTGAACGCGCTTCTGAGCCATCATCCCATTTATCGTAATCTTGTTTTATCCCCATATAGGTTTGATATACCGGGCTTCGCATTACGCCACGCATAAACGAATCTTCGAATAGGGCATTGGCTTTAGCGACTTCGCTGGCTACAACTTGAACTTGCTCTGTTGCAGGTGTGCTTTGTGCGTTTGGCGTTTGTTGGCAACCGGCTAAAAGCACAGCACTAATGGTTGCTGCTAAGAGTGTCATTTTACGCATCTTCTATCACCTTTTGAGTTTTGATAATTGATTCTATGGTATTTGGCTTCAGGCCTTAAGTGTTCGTTTGTAACAAAAATTTTACTTTAGGCTAGACGAACAATTCTAACAAGTCATTGAGGTAACGGCGTCCTTTTGCGGTCACTTGCCAAACTTCTGCGTTTTGTTGCAATAATCCTTGTTCGATGGCTTTATCAAAAGCACCTTCTAAGCGCGAAATAGGTAAACCGGTTAGTTCACTAAATGCTGTTTTTGCACAGCTTTCGTGTAAACGAAGGCGATTCATAAAAAATTCAAACGATAAATCGCTTTGCTCAACTTGCCATTGTTTGTATAAATAAGGCTGAGTCTCTTCCATATAGCCTTTGGGATGTTTTACTTTTTCGGTACGAATCAGCTTATTTTGTGCTGGGAGAGTGATTTTGCCGTGTGCACCACAGCCGATGCCTAAATAGTCACCAAAGCGCCAGTAATTGAGATTATGCTGACATTGGTAGCCCGCTTTACTGTAGCCCGACACTTCATATTGCTCATATCCAGCCGCCTCTAAAATTGCATGACCTTGCTCTTGAATATCCCATAAAATGTCGTCTTCGGGTAAAACAGGCGGCTTTGAATGAAACTGAGTATTGGGCTCAATGGTGAGCTGGTACCATGAAATGTGTTTAGGTTGTAAGGCAATAATTTGTTTTAAATCAGAGAGCGCATCATCAATGCTTTGGCCAGGTAATCCGTGCATTAAATCAAGGTTAAAGCTGTTTAGACCCGCAAGATGGGCTTGCTCAGCAGCTTTTACAGCTTCATTAGCATCATGAATACGGCCAAGGGCTTTTAATTTGTCGTTTTGCATGCTTTGCACGCCGATTGAAATTCGGTTGACTCCGGCTTTTACGTAACCTTGGAATCTTCCTGCTTCAACTGTGCCAGGGTTGGCCTCGAGGGTTATTTCGATTTGTTCATTAAAAGGAATCAGCGCTTCAATACCGTGTAATAATTCACTAATTGATTGTTCGCTCATTAAGCTTGGTGTGCCACCGCCAATAAAAATAGAGTGCAGTTTACGTCCTTGGGCATAGTGCAAATCTTGACGTAAATCAGCCAGTAAATGCGCCACATAATCTGCCTGCGGGATCTCACCTTTTTGGCCGTGGCTATTAAAGTCACAATAAGGGCATTTTTGTACACACCAAGGAATGTGCACATACAAACTCAGAGGAGGTAGAATCACATTTTAGCCTTAAGTTGTTGTAACAATAATTGTAATGCTTGACCGCGATGGCTAATGGCATTTTTTTGCTCTTTTGACAGCTCAGCCGAAGTAATGGTAAGGCTTGGTACATAAAATACCGGATCGTAACCAAAACCAGCCTCACCGCTTGGTTGCTCGGTAATGAAGCCTTCCCAGTTCGCTTGGCAAACCAAAGGAGTCGGGTCATCAGCGTGGCGCATTAATACCAATACACACCAAAATCTTGCAGAACGTTGCTCGTGGGGTACATGCTTAAGTTCATTGAGCAATTTGATGATATTGTCTTTATCAGTCGCATTTTCGCCGGCAAAACGTGCTGAATAAATTCCCGGAGCACCTTTTAGCGCATCGACCTCTAAACCTGAATCATCTGCAATTGCGGCAAGTCCGGTAACTTTAGCAGCGTGACGTGCTTTAATAATTGCATTTTCAATAAAGGTTGTGCCAGTTTCCGCTACTTCACTGACGTTAAATTCACTTTGTGCAATGATTTCGATATTGAGTGGGCTAAGCATGGAAGCTAATTCGGCAACTTTGCCTTTATTTGAGGTCGCAAGAACGATTTTTTGCATGATGATATCTCTAAGCTGTCTAAGGCGTTGATCATACGGAATGACATGAAAAAAGCCAGTGCTAGACTGGCTTTTATCTTAATAGTTGCGACCTGATTGTTTGTTTGCTCAAGTTTAAAAGTAACAGTTTAGGGATGAGCAATTGATAAATCTTTTAAAGATTATTCTGGATGCAGTAAGTTATCAAAATCACGGTGTAATAACTTATCATCACCGACATTGAGTTCAATGAGTCGTTTGAGATGGGTAGCACTATCAATATCTATTTGCTCACATAACAGGCCTAAATGATTTTGGCCTTCATGGCTAACAAGCATATTCATGCTAATCTCAATATCGCTACCCGCGAGTTTAAATGACAACATCACGCGTTTGACTTCGCCATCTTTCCAGTTATCTGGTTTTTCAACTAATGCACCTTTAAGTGCGAGGTCTATTAAAGTACAAGACCAAACAATGCCCATGTTTGATAAAAAAGCGGGGGTTGAAAAAATAATCCGAGTAAATCGACGTCTATCTTCCATTTTTAACTCTTAATCTTTTAATAAATGAAGTAAAGCAATTACTTAGGTTCTATTTAACATGAGTACTTAAGTAAGGTGATTGAGTTGATAATAGCAGTAAATTACGATTTGACACTTAAAAGAGGTTACTTTTTGAATTAAAACAACTGCTTCTTAATGGTTTTTGTAAATATGAAGCAACAAAAAACGCCCCGAAGGGCGTTTCTAAAATCGAACTTTTAACCAATGCGTTTGTATTTTATACGCTTTGGTTGAATTGACTCGGCGCCAAATGTCTTTTTCATCCAATCTTCGTATTCAGTAAAGTTACCTTCATAGAAGTTTACTTGTCCTTCATCACGATAATCGAGAATGTGAGTGGCAATACGGTCTAAGAACCAGCGGTCATGCGAGATACACATAATACAGCCTGGGAATTCAAGGATCGCATTTTCAAGCGCGCGTAATGTTTCTACGTCAAGGTCATTGGTCGGCTCATCGAGTAGGATCATATTGCCGCCGGCTTTTAAGAGCTTGGCTAAATGCAAACGATTACGCTCACCGCCTGATAGTTCTTTTACGAATTTTTGCTGATCGTTACCTTTGAAGTTAAAACGACTAACATAAGCACGACTTGGAATTTCAAAGTTACCGATTTTTAACATGTCTAAACCATCCGACACTTCATTAAATACGGTATTGTTTTCATTCATATTGTCGCGGAACTGCTCAACGGTTGCTAATTGTACTGTTTCACCTAATACAATCTCGCCGCTATCAGCTTGTTCTTGACCACTTAGCATTCTAAATAAAGTTGATTTACCTGCACCATTGGCACCGATAATACCAACAATGGCGCCTTTAGGGATGGCAAAGCTTAAGTTATCAATTAATAAACGGTTGCCATAGCTTTTACGTAAATTGCTGACTTCAAGTACTTTATCGCCTAAACGAGGGCCAGGTGGAATGAATAACTCATTAGTTTCATTACGTTTTTGGTAATCAGATTGTTGTAGCTCTGCAAACTGTGCCATACGTGCTTTTGATTTGGCTTGGCGACCTTTTGGATTTGAACGAACCCACTCAAGTTCTTGAGAAATTGATTTTTGACGAGCTTGTTCAGACTTTTCTTCTTGTTTTAAACGAGCATCTTTTTGCTCTAACCAAGAAGAGTAGTTACCTTCCCAAGGAATACCATAACCACGGTCAAGTTCTAAAATCCAACCAGCAACGTTATCAAGGAAATAACGGTCATGGGTAATAGCCACAACGGTGCCTTCGTAATCATGTAAGAAGCGCTCTAACCATGCAACAGATTCAGCATCTAAGTGGTTAGTTGGTTCGTCGAGAAGTAACATGTCTGGTTTTTCTAGTAATAAACGACACAGTGCAACACGACGACGTTCGCCCCCTGATAATGTTGCTATTTTTGCATCCCATTCAGGTAAACGAAGGGCGTCAGCAGCACGCTCAAGCACGTTATCAATATTGTGACCATCATGAGCTTGAATAATGGCCTCAAGTTCACCTTGCTCTTTTGCTAAAGCGTCAAAATCAGCGCCATCAAGTGCGTATTCGTTATAGACTTCATCAAGACGTTTTAGGGCATTTTTTACTTCACCAACAGCTTCTTCAATGACTTCTTTTACTGACTTGCTTTCATCAAGAATTGGCTCTTGTGGTAAGTAACCTATTTTTGTGCCTGGTTGTGGGCGTGCTTCACCTTCAAATTCATTGTCGATGCCAGCCATAATACGCAGTAATGTTGATTTACCCGAGCCGTTTAGACCAAGCACGCCAATTTTGGCGCCTGGGAAAAAACATAAAGAAATATCTTTTAAAATTGTACGCTTAGGTGGCACAACTTTGCTCACCCGTGACATGGTATAAATATACTGAGCCATTAAAAATCCATTCGTGAATTATGAAATTAGCCGTATATTAGAAGAAGCTTGCATAAGGAGCAATGTTTGAAGAGTAAATACAAGTAGTTGCTCAATTTTATAACATTTAATTACACTTTATGTCATTAAAGTAAGCAATCCTTTATTATGGTTGATTAATGTGCCGCCGTTGTATTTGAGAGGATAGGTCTGAGTGACTAGTCAACAGCAACAATTAGAACTTGAGCTTCATACCTTAAAAACTACCATAAACAATGTGGGTGCTTATATTTATATAAAAGACACTAATGGCTGTTATACCTATGCAAATCAAAAGGTAACTGAGTTATTTGGCTGTTCACTTGAGCAGTTGGTTGGCTTAGATGATAGCTACTTTTTTTTAACCGATCATTTAGGTGACCTGCAAGAAAATGACCGCAAGGTTTTGGAGCAGGGAATTGAAATTGAAGGTGAAGAAAGGAATATTGTAAAAAGTACCGGTGAAACCCGATATTATTGGACGGTTAAAAAACCTTTGTATGAAGAGGGTCAAGTAATAGGTATGTACGGTATTTCAACGGATATTACTGAGCGCAAGTTGCTTGAAAAACAATTACACGAAAAACAGGCTTTACTTGATACCGTTTTAAATAATATTGATGCTTATATCTATATGAAAAATAGTGATGCTCAATTTTTGTATGCCAATAAAAAAACAGCAAAATTGTTTGGTCAAAAACCTCAAACTTTACTGGGTAAAACTGCAGAGCAATGCCTAGGTGAGGAGGCTTCAGTTGATTTTAATCAACTTGATAAGCAAGTTTTAACGTTAGGTAAAAAAGTAAGCGGCCAAGAGCAGTTTATCGATGAATACGGTGAAACTCGATATTATTGGACCACCAAAGTTCCCCTCAAAAATTCGGAAAATGAAGTTGTTTCATTTGTAGGTATGTCGACCGATACTACAGAAATTATTAAATTGAAGGAACAATATAGACGGTTAGCATCGATAGATGAGTTAACACAATTGGCCAATCGCCGTAGTTTTACGACTCAAGGAAATTCAGAATTAGCACGCTTTTTGCGCCATGGTTGTAAATTTGTAATTTTGTTGCTTGATTTGGATTATTTTAAAAACATAAATGATAGCTTTGGTCATGCCGTGGGTGATGAGGTGTTAATCGCTGTTTCGAATTGTTTTGTTGACACGGTACGAGAACTTGATTTTGTTAGCAGAATTGGTGGTGAAGAGTTTGCTATTATTTTACCTAAAACGGATGTGAAAGCTGCTTATGTTATAGCTGAGCGCATTCGAAATAATATCAAAAAAATAATTGTAAATACCCCTTTCTGTCAGGTTAAAAACCTGAGTATTAGTATTGGGTTAAGTATTGTCAAAGCGGAAGATAGTGAACTTGACCATATACTGTTACGTGCTGATAAAGCCTTGTATGAGGCAAAATCTGCTGGCCGCGACTGTGTTATTGAAAAATAAATTCTACAGCTAGATACAACCGTGGCTGACTACCACTTAAATTTGAAAAACTAATGATTCTAAAGTTAATCATAGTTATTTCTTATGTTCCTGATTAAAAAATATCATATTTAAAGCACTGTGAAATTTTTTCAATTGCTGTTTAAATATGCTCACTTTCACAATGTAGGCAAATACGGCTTTTATGCGTACAATAGCGCCTTGTTTGATCCATTAATTTGATCCTTTAATACGTTGCAACTAGGAGAACCCATGTTAGAACGCAGCATGAACATCGCAGATTTTGATCCAGAGTTATTCGAAGCAATCAATAAAGAAACGGCTCGTCAAGAAGAGCACATTGAGCTTATCGCTTCAGAAAACTACTGTAGCCCACGCGTTTTAGAGGCTCAAGGCTCACAATTAACTAACAAATATGCAGAAGGATACCCAGGTAAGCGTTACTACGGTGGGTGTGAGCATGTTGATGTAGTAGAGCAATTGGCAATCGACCGTGCAAATGAATTATTTGGCACTGATTACGCAAACGTACAGCCGCATGCGGGTTCTCAAGCAAATGCTGCTGTTTTTCAAGCATTACTTCAACCACACGATACTGTATTAGGGATGAGTCTTGCTCACGGTGGTCACTTAACTCACGGTTCACACGTAAACTTTTCAGGTAAAACATATAATGCGATTCAATATGGTTTGAATGAAGAAACAGGTGAAATCGATTATGCACAAGTTGAGGCGTTAGCCCTTGAACATAAACCAAAAATGATTATCGCTGGTTTCTCTGCATATTCAGGAATTGTTGACTGGGCAAAATTCCGTGAAATCGCGGATAAAGTAGGCGCGTATTTATTCGTCGATATGGCTCACGTTGCAGGCTTAATTGCTGCTGGCGTTTACCCAAGTCCAATTCCATTTGCTCACGTTGTTACAACAACAACTCACAAAACATTAGCAGGCCCTCGTGGTGGTTTAATTGTTTCGGCATGTGGCGATCAAGAAATTTATAAAAAGTTAAACAGTGCTGTGTTCCCTGGTGGTCAAGGCGGTCCTTTATGTCACATTATTGCAGCAAAAGCTGTGGCATTTAAAGAAGCGTTACAGCCTGAGTTTAAAGTGTATCAAGCGCAAGTTGTAAAAAATGCACAAGCTATGGTTGAAGTTCTTCAAGAGCGTGGCTATAAAGTTGTATCTGGTAAAACAGACAACCACTTATTTTTACTTGATTTGATTGATAAAGATATCACAGGTAAAGATGCTGATGCGGCACTAGGTAATGCTAACATTACTGTTAACAAAAACTCAGTACCTAACGATCCACGTTCACCATTTGTGACCTCAGGCTTACGTATCGGTTCTCCTGCAATCACTCGTCGTGGTTTTAAAGAAGCTGAATCAAAAGAGTTAGCGGGTTGGATTTGTGATGTTCTAGACAACATCAACGATGCATCAGTGCAAGCGCAAGTAAAAGAAAAAGTAAAAGCAATTTGTAAAAAGCTTCCTGTTTACGCTTAATTGTTTTACAGCAATTAATTTAGCGCACAAGCGAATTAATTTTTGTTATTATAAGGCCACTTTTTAAGTGGCTTTTTTATTGATAATACGGCGAGTTTTGTTATCAATCAGACATTCAAGGTCGATTGGACTAACCTGCATTGTTGCACATAGAGGTTGAACGAGTATGCATTGCCCATTTTGTACTGCCAAAGAAACTAAAGTTATAGATTCTCGCCTTGTTGGTAGTGGCCATCAGGTACGTCGCCGCCGAGAGTGTAATGAGTGCAAAGAGCGTTTTACGACCTTTGAAGGTGCTGAGTTAGTGATGCCGCGAGTCATTAAACAAGATGGCAGCCGCGAGCCTTTTAACGAAGATAAATTAATGAATGGCTTGCATCGCGCACTTGAAAAACGCCCCGTCAGTACCGAACAAATCGAAGAGGTTGTGCATCGTATCATGTCGCAACTTCGCTCAACGGGTGAGCGTGAAATCCCAAGCCATATTGTTGGCGAATGCATAATGGAAGCGCTGAAAAAGCTCGATAAAGTAGCCTATGTGCGGTTTGCATCTGTTTATCGTTCGTTTGAAGATGTTAAAGAGTTTGGCGAAGAAATAGCTCGACTAGCAGAGTAACCTTATGAGTTTTACAGCACTTGATTATCAATATATGGCCCTTGCCATTGAGTTAGCAAAAAAAGGTCGTTATACCACGTCGCCCAATCCCAATGTTGGTTGTGTATTGGTTAAAGATGGCCAAATAGTGGGTCAAGGCTATCATCAAAAAGCGGGCGAAGGTCATGCTGAAGTGCATGCATTAGCGCAAGCAAAAGAGCAGGCGCTAGGTGCCACTGCTTATGTCACCCTTGAGCCATGTAGCCATACCGGGCGCACGGGTCCTTGTGCTTTGGCACTGGTTAATGCCGGTGTTATTAAGGTCATTGCTGCTATGGTTGATCCAAATCCTGCTGTCAGTGGCCGTGGTTTAGCAATATTAGAAAAAGCAGGAATTCAAACTGCACATGGCTTAATGCAAGTGGAGGCCGAAGCGCTCAATGTTGGTTTTTTAAAGCGCATGCGAAACGCTATGCCTTTTGTTCAGTGTAAATTAGCAGCGAGCCTTGATGGTAAAACCGCGCTTGCTAATGGACTAAGCAAATGGATAACCGGCCCTCTTGCTCGTGCTCAAGTGCAAGATTATCGAGCGCAAAGTTGTGCAGTTCTGACTGGTGCTGATACCGTGCTGGTTGATAATGCCAAAATGAATGTACGTTATGATGAATTGATTAACCCACCATTTTCTTTAGCGCAGTTGCGCCAGCCGATTCGTGTAGTGATTGACTCTAAGCATCGATTAACACCCGACCTTGCTTTTTTTCAAATCGAGAGCCCGGTGATTATCTTGACTACCAAGCTTGATATTTCAGAGCGATGGCCTCATTTCGTATCTCATCTGCTAGTACCTGAGTTAAATGGCCAAGTTGATTTATCACAAGCAATGCAATTGCTTGGTGCACGTGGAATTAATCATATTTGGCTTGAAGCCGGCCATACTTTAGCTGGGCAAATGGCGCAGCAAGGTTTGGTTGATCAGTTTATTTTTTACCTGGCACCAAAATTAATCGGCCACAGCGGGAAAAGCCTTTTACAATTACCCGTGTTAGAATCTATGGCTGAAGTAACTGAATTATCGATAGATGATGTCTCGATGGTCGGCGTCGACTTAAAGATTACGGCATCTTATAAAAAGAGTGATCATTAAACTATGTTTACTGGAATTATTGCAGCCGTTGGCCAAATCAGCGCTCTGAAAAAAATCGGTGGCGATTTATCTGTTACGGTGAAAACGGGGAAGCTTGATTTATCTGACGTACAATTAGGCGATAGCATCGCGACGAATGGTGTTTGTTTAACAGTTGTGCGGTTATTAGCAGACGGATTTATGGCTGATGTTTCGCAAGAGACTCTGAGCTTAACAGGTTTTGCTCATTACACTGTTGGTCAAAAGGTGAATTTAGAAAAAGCCCTTATGCCAACATCGCGTTTAGGTGGTCATTTAGTCTCTGGGCATATTGATGGTATTGCTACTGTGGTGGCGATGCAAGCAAATGGCCGTGCGGTAGATTATTGGCTCAGCGCTCCTACACATTTATTAAAGTATATTCCTTATAAAGGCTCTGTCTGTATCGATGGCATTAGTCTTACCGTAAATGAGCTTAATGCATCACAATTTAAGTTGACAATAGTGCCGCATACGGCAATTGAAACTACTATTAGCCACTTTAAAGTGGGTTCAACAGTCAACTTAGAGGTCGATCAACTCGCGCGTTATATGGAGCGTTTATTGACGCTGCCGGGTACGCACGACCAAGAAAAAAATAATGTATCGATGGATTTATTAACCCAAGCGGGTTTTATTTAATAAACCATTATCCAAATTAAAACGTTAAATAGTGCTCTATTTAGATGACAACAGCAACAGCGAGTAAGCAATGAAACTCAACAGCGCAGCAGAAATTATTGAAGACATTCGTGCCGGTAAAATGGTTATTCTTATGGATGACGAAGACCGAGAAAATGAAGGTGACTTGATTATGGCGGCCGAGCACATCAGTGCAGACGCTATCAACTTCATGGCCACTTATGGTCGCGGCTTAATTTGTTTAACGTTAACACAAGACCGTTGTCGCCAGCTTGATTTACCTTTAATGGTACGCAATAACGGCGCACAGTTTTCGACTAACTTCACAATGTCGATTGAGGCTGCAAAAGGTGTAACAACGGGGATTTCAGCTGCAGATCGCGCTCGCACTGTTCAAGCTGCTGTTGCCAAAGGTGCTGTACCAACTGATATCGTACAGCCTGGTCATATTTTTCCAATTATGGCGCAACCAGGAGGTGTATTAACACGAGCTGGCCACACCGAAGCGGGTTGTGATTTGGCGCGATTAGCTGGATGTGAGCCTTCATCAGTGATTGTGGAAATTCTCAATCCAGATGGCACCATGGCACGTCGTCCAGATCTTGAAGTATTTGCACAACAGCATGGTCTAAAAATTGGTACCATCGCTGATTTAATCGAATATCGCAATTTAAATGAAGCAACCATTGAGCGCGTCGCAAAGTGTAAATTGCCAACCGAGCATGGTCATTTTGATCTTGTGACCTATAAAGATACCATTGATGGTCAATTACATTATGCCTTGGTAAATGGCGCTATTGAGTCACACACTCCAACCTTAGTGCGCGTACACTTACAAAGTACGTTTAATGATTTATTATTATCAGACCGTGTCGCCGATCGTAGTTGGACATTGCCTAATGCAATGCAGCGCGTAGCAAGCGAAGGCGGTGTAGTTGTAATACTTGGCAAGCAAGAAAGTCCAGCTGAACTCGAATCAATTGTTAAAGCACTTGAAGCGCAAGATAACGGCGAAACAACTCAGTTGCGTAAGTTTCAAGGCACGTCACGCACTGTTGGTGTCGGTTCACAAATCCTTGCTGATTTAGGAATTCATCAAATGCGTTTAATGAGTTTGCCGAAAAAATATCATGCAATATCAGGCTTTGGCTTAGAAGTAATTGAATACGTCGAGCCTTAAAAAGTTAAAACCAACACAGCTCATTATTAACGCTAATATAGTTGAGCTTTTTATGTTATGATGCGCGCCGATTTTTGCGCATCAGATTAAAACCAGTTTAAGGGCTTCGGATGAAAATTATTGAAGGTAATATGAATGCAACGGGCAAAAAATTTGCCATTGTCATTTCTCGTTTTAATAGCTTTATTGGTAGTAGCTTACTAGCAGGCGCTGTTGATACTTTAAAACGTACTGGTGGCGTAAATGACGAAGACATTACCGTTATTTATGTGCCTGGTGCGGTAGAGTTACCGTTAGTAGCAAAGCGTGTTGCTGCTAAAAAAGAATATGACGCGATTATTGCACTAGGTGTAGTGATCCGTGGTGGTACTCCGCACTTTGATTTAGTGGCGGGTGAATCGAATAAAGGTTTAGCTCAAGTATCGCTTGAGTATGACATTCCAGTGGCTTTTGGTGTTCTTACCACAGAAAGCATTGAACAAGCTATTGAACGAGCAGGAACCAAGATGGGTAACAAAGGCGGCGAAGCTGCTCTTGGTGCGCTTGAAATGGTAAATGTTCTTGACCAAATTTAAGGAATTGATGTGAAACCTGCAGCGAGACGTAAAGCCCGTATTTTAGCACTACAAGCGATTTATTCATGGCAAGTAAGTGGTAATGCCATTGCTGATATCGAGCAACAAATGTTACTTGAAAATGACATCAGCAAAATCGATGTTGAATACTTCAAAGATTTAGCATGTGGTGTGGCTGTACAGCATAAAGTGTTAGATGTGATTTTATCTCCACATCTTGCTCGTCCTTATGAAGATATTGATTTTGTTGAAAAAGCTATTCTTCGTTTATCTGCTTATGAGCTTAAATTTCGTGAAGACGTACCTTATAAAGTTGCGATTAACGAAGGGATCGAACTGGCTAAAATGTTTGGTGCTGAAGACAGTCATAAGTTTGTAAATGGTGTGCTTGATAAAGCAGTTAAAGAATTAAGAGCTTGATCAAAATAGAGGGAGCCGGCTTAGCCCGGCTTTTTTGTGTATGCGTGAATTTGAATTGATTAGCCGGTACTTTAAAGGCCGAGGCATTACCCGTAAAGATGTGAAATTAGGCATAGGTGATGATGCTGCCGTTATGACAGTGCCTGAAAATTGTCAGCTTGTTGTCACAACGGATACCTTAGTTGAAGGGGTTCACTTTTTTAAAGACATGCCAGCTCGGGCTTTAGGGCATCGTGCACTTGCAGTGAACTTAAGTGACTTAGCTGCAATGGGTGCCGAGCCTGCTTGGATTTCGCTCGCACTTACTTTGCCACATGCCGATATTGAATGGTTGGAAGAGTTTACGGCTGGAATGCACGAAATTGCAGAATATTTTAATGTGCAAATTGTCGGTGGCGATACCACTCAAGGGCCTTTAACAATCACTATTTGTGCAAAAGGTACCATTCCAACCGGTAAAGCGATTACCCGCTCGGGTGCAAAAAATGGCGATTGGATTTATTTATCTGGCCCCTTAGGTGATGCAGGGCTTGCGATTGAAGCGCAAAAAGGCCGTTTTAATGTGCGCCCAGAACATTTAGCCAAGTTAAAACAACGTTTTGAATACCCAAGTCCGCGCGTTGCGGCAGGGCAAGTATTACGTAATTTAGCCTCATCGTGCATTGATATCTCAGATGGTCTTCTCGCCGACTTAAAACATATTTTAACTATGTCTATGGTGGGCGCGACGCTCAACGTTGATAAAATTCCGACCTCAGAATCTCTTCGAGCTTCATTAACGCAAGAAGAGCGTTGGCCATTTGTGTTGGCGTATGGTGATGATTATGAGCTGTTGTTTACCGTGCCTGAAGATAAAAAAGGCATGCTCGATTTAAGTCTACGCCAATACGGTGTTGAAGCTGTGTGCATCGGTCAAATTCGCGGTAATGAAGGTACAATTGAACTGTTAAATAAAGGCGAAAAGTTTGTTTTTACAGGTCAAGGTTACCAACACTTTGCTGAGGAATGATTTTGCAGCATAAAATAGCGTTTAATCTAAAAAAACCACATCAGTTTTTAGCCTTGGGTTTTGGTCTTGGTTTAGCCCCTAAAGCTCCCGGCACATTCGGTACTCTCGCTGCTTTACCTTTTATCTTTGCAACGATGCAGCTTGGCTGGCAATGGCAAGTACTGGTTGCTGTGCTGTTGAGTGTTGTTGGAATTTGGTTATGTGGCAAAACCGCAGATGATGTCCAAGTTCATGATCACTCAGCAATTGTGTGGGATGAAATTGCAGGCTTTTATATCACCATGATAGGTGCTGCAATCAGCTGGCAGTCTCTTTTGGTGGGATTTTTATTATTTCGTTTCTTTGATATTTTGAAACCTTGGCCAATAAAATTATTGGATAAACAAGTCAAAGGCGGCTTCGGGATCATGATAGATGATGTGGCTGCGGGATTATTTTCATTGATTATTGTTCAAGCTTTGTTTAAAACAGGGTATTTAGGATAAAAAGAGTTCAGTGTGATTAAAACGTTAGTCTATTTTTGCCTCTTTTTGAGTGTCAGCTGCTTTGCTTCTATCAATGATTATGTCGTTAAGAAGTGGAGCACCAGTGATGGACTAGCGTCACAATCATTGACAAGTATTGTGCAAGATCGGCAAGGCTATATTTGGGTGGGGACCCAGTTTGGCCTGAGTCGATTTGACGGCATGAATTTTACTAATTTTAGCACTGCTAATGCTGAGTTTTTACAGAGTAATGCGATAAGCAAACTTCAGCTCGATCAAGATGGCATGCTTTGGATTGGTAGTAAAAGTGGTTTAGTCAGGCTCGATCCTCGTTCGTTTGATTACGCTACATTTAACGTCAATGGTGGAGTCCATGATATTTTGGCTGATAAAGAAGGCCGAATTTGGATTGCAGCAAATGGTCTATATCTCTTTTTCAACGAAAAATTTATACCTATTAACCAACTGCTCGCCAATAGCGAAGCACCTGTCTGGCCTAATGACGATGGCAGCCGCACTCAAAAAAAATTAGTTGGCCGTATCATTGGTTCTGTCAGTAAGATGGCGCTATCGCCTCAAGGCATTTGGCTGGTTAATGAGCGAAATTTATTACGACTAACCTATCAACTCAGTTCAAAATCATCAGTAAAGCTTGAGATCACCGCCAAGGTGGCACTTCCTGACAGTTTAGCGCAAACCATAGTCACGGATTTAGCTTGGCTTGAAGGCAATTTGTTTTTAGCATCAGAAGCAGGCGCTTACAAGCTCGATGTGGATGAAGAACTGCGCGCGATTGCAATTCCTTATGCGATTAAAAAAGCCACTTATAAAATTATGAGTGACTCAGATGGTGGTATCTGGGCTTCAACCGAAGGTCGGTTAAGTTATCGCGACCCATCAGGTGATTGGGAAGGTGTTGATTCATTAGAGCTTGCGCAGACTTGGTTTAACGACATTATGCGCGATCGCAATAATAATATTTGGCTAGCCAGCTCAAGTGATGGTTTGTGGCAGGCCCATAAAGGATTGGTGAACCGCCATGCGACGCTTGCTGAAATAAAAGAGCCAATTGATGCAGTTACCTTATCGCCTAGAAATGTGCTCTGGGTTGCGAGTCGCTCAGGTATTGGTTTTTACAACGACGATAAGGTATTTGTGACAACCATTAATAGTGTTGATTATCAAAACGCTAAAGTACAAAGTTTGTATTTTGATAATGATCGTTTGTTCATTAATACTGATAGCGGCCTCTTTATTTACGACCCTGAAGGAGTGCATCGTCCAACGGAGCGGGTGCTTCGTACTAATTCAATTAATTCTATAAATCGTTCTGCTGACGGCTCATTGTGGTTTGGCACTGAGCGTGGTTTGTATCGACTTGGTTATAACGGCTTAAAATCGTTTATTCATAATGCAAAGTTGGGTAGTAATAAAATTACCTATCAATTAATTAGCGATAATTATAATTGGCTTGGGACTACAAAAGGTGCGTATGTTTTCAGTGATAAAGGGATTGATCCTATTGCAACCTCAACCGCACTTGCAAATGCAAGTATCTCGAGCATGCTGGAATTGCCTGATCATGTAATATTGATTGGTACTATGACTAATGGCTTATTTTATCGCAGTTTAGATAATGAATGGCACCAACTTGATGCTTCAAATGGTTTACCTTATGGCTCAATTTTAAGCTTACATTACGATGAAAAATATCAGCATATTTGGGTCAGTAACTTAAAAGGCGTTTATCGAATGCCTGCGGCGCAATTTAGCCAAAAAATTAGCAATATTCAAATTGAACAAGTACTTAGCTCATTTGACCGTCAATTAGATGGAAAATTAAGTCAGTGTTGTGCTGGTAAAGGACAAAATGCGGTCGCTGATACTGGGGATTCTTTGTGGTACCCAAGTTTGCAGGGCTTGATAGAAATTCCTAAAGACATTGAGTTATTTGGTCAGGCTATTTTAGAGCCGATAGTTGAAAGTATTAGTACTACAAATCAAGATCATAGAGTTAAAGATGGTAGTGCAACTATTGATCTTGATGCCCGAGATTTAACAATTAATTATTCAGCAATAGATTTTTATGCTCCCAATAGCTTGGAGTTTCGTTACCAATTAGTTAATTTTGATAAGTCATGGCGCTTTGCTAATCGTCGCCGAGAAGCAATTTATACCAATTTACCGCCAGGAGTATTTACTTTTGAACTAGAAGTAAAGCGTCAAAGTATGACTTGGGAACAAGCAGTAAAAACGCACCTTACAATTAAAATTGCAAAACGTTTCGATGAAACCATTTATTTTAGGCTGCTTATTGTTAGTTTATTTATCACTTTGTTATATGTTGTTTTTCTGATTTACCGTAATCAAGAACGGCGAAAACAGCTTGAACTTGAAAAACAGGTTGAATCACGTACCACAGAGCTCACTGAAACCAATAACAAGCTTAACTTGGCAAACTCACAGTTAAAACAGGTGAGTCATTCTGATGAGCTTACAGGCCTTCGCAGCAGGCGTTTCTTATTTGATCAGTTACCAAAAGATATTGAGCATTATCAACGTAACCGCGAAAGTTTAGAAGAGCAAGGTAAAGCATTAGCCTTAGTGATTGTAAACCTTGATGAGTTTAGTCGAATTAATGATGCCTATGGCCCTATCTTTGGTGATAGTTGTTTGCAACAAGTTGCGACTTTATTAATAGGTAAAACACAAGGTTCTGATTATGTAGTGCGTTGGAGTGGTGACGAGTTTTTATTATTACTGCGTGATATGAAACGTAATGCAATTGATGATTATACTAAAAACCTATGCCGTACTATTTCAGATCATAAATTTAAATTACCTAATGGTAAAACAGTTCATTTATCAAGTTCATTAGGCT
The DNA here is from genome assembly GCF_002310815.1 of Pseudoalteromonas tunicata. Lineage (NCBI taxonomy): Bacteria > Pseudomonadati > Pseudomonadota > Gammaproteobacteria > Alteromonadales > Pseudoalteromonadaceae > Pseudoalteromonas > Pseudoalteromonas tunicata. The sequence goes on from NZ_CP011032.1 coordinate 942,048, forward strand.
GGGCATTTTATCCACTGCCATTGCTAGGTGGGCAAATTATAGGTTGGGAAACCTCAATTAATTTGGCTGATTTAGCGTTGCATAAAGTTAAAGAGCGGGGACGCAACGGGGTGGCAACGTTTACTTTTGATGATCAGATTGATGCCTTTGAGTTTGAAGATAATGAAATTATCGAAAAACAACTTGCTGATTTACTCGATACCCAATTGGCGAAATTGCATATCTGGATGCAAGAACGCTGGTCGATGAAAATTTAAGATATTTTATTATGATTGAGCATAAATCTTAAAATCGAGACATAAAAAAACCTAGCGAATGCTAGGTTTTTATTTAAAAGGAACATTAAGCAATATATTGACTAATTTTTGTCAAAATACCTGCGCTATCTAATCCCATTTCACTGTGCATTTCATCTTGAGTGCCATGCTTAATAAATTCATCAGGGATCCCTAAATTTAAAACATGCACAGATAATTTATTTGTCATGACGAACTCATTCACAGCAGAGCCTGCACCACCTTGAATCGCATTATCTTCTAAGGTGATAAAGTACTTATGCTTTGCAGCGAGCTCAGTTAATAAATCACAATCAATTGGCTTAATAAATCGCATATCAACCAATGTGGCATTGAGCTTTTCAGCAACTGGTTTTGCATGTTCAAGTAAAGTACCAAATGACAGAATAGCGACTTTTTCACCTTGGCGTATGGTATTGGCTTTACCAATAGCAATGGCTTGCATTGGACTGTTTGCAAGGTATTCACCAGCGCTGCCTCGAGGATAACGCACTGCAGCAGGTTGATTGAGCTTGTGACCAGTATAAAGCATTTGACGGCATTCATTGGTATCACTTGGCGCCATAATCACCATATTTGGAATACAACGCATAAAGCTTAAATCATAAGCACCCTGGTGGGTTTCACCGTCTGCACCAACAATTCCCGCTCGATCAATAGCAAATAGCACAGGTAAATTTTGCAGTGCAACATCATGAATAAGCTGATCGTATGCACGTTGTAAAAAGCTCGAATAAATAGCCACAACAGGATTTAGCCCTTCACATGCAAGGCCTGCTGCAAGCGTAACGGCATGTTGCTCTGCAATCGCAACATCAAAATATTGCGCAGGATACTCTTTTGAAAAACGTACCATGCCTGAACCTTCACGCATGGCAGGCGTGATAGCCATCAGTTTGCTATCTTGTGCCGCCATATCACATAACCAATCACCAAAAACTTTGGAAAAGGTGGGGGCAGCAGGTTTAGATTTAGGTAAACTCGATTCACTAGGATCAAATTTTGGCACACCATGATAACCGATAGGGTCGGCCTCTGCAGGCTGATAGCCTTTACCTTTTTGGGTGCGGACATGAAGTAATTGTGGGCCTTTTAGGTTTCGCATATTACGCAATGTATCGCATAGCATGTTTACATCGTGGCCATCGATTGGGCCGATATAATTAAATCCAAGCTCTTCAAAAAAAGTTCCAGGTACTACCATACCTTTTAAGTGCTCTTCCATTTTACTGGCAAGCTCTTTTACAGGGGGCATCCCAGATAGCAGCTTTTTGCCACCTTCACGAATGTTGGTATAAAAGCTACCTGATAGAATTCGTGCTAAGTGATTGTTTAAGGCGCCCACATTTTCTGAAATTGACATCTCATTGTCATTTAAAATCACTAGCATATCAGCATCGAGATCGCCGGCATGGTTCATGGCTTCAAACGCCATACCCGCAGTAACAGCACCATCGCCAATGACCGCAACGACTTTTCGATTTTTGGCTTCTTTTTTTGCTGCAATCGCCATACCTAATGCAGCTGAAATAGAGGTACTAGAATGGCCTACACTAAAGGTATCGTATTGGCTTTCTTCACGGTATGGAAATGGGTGTAAACCATTTTTTTGACGTATGGTATGCATTTGGTCGCGACGACCGGTTAAGATTTTATGCGGGTAAGCTTGGTGGCCCACGTCCCAAATTAGACGATCTTCTGGCGTATTGTAGACATAATGCAACGCCACGGTGAGCTCCACCGTACCAAGGCCAGACGCAAGATGACCGCTACTTTGTGATACTGAAGTAAGTAAATACTCTCTTAATTCAGTACTTAAAGTTGCTAATCGTTCTTGTGGAAGCTCGCGTAATTGTGCTGGCTCATCGATTAAACCCAATAAGGGATACTTGCTATTATCAACGGTCATGATATTTATTGATTATCCTTACTTTACTGGCTCGATTATACATTAAAAATGCGCTTGTTCTTTTTATTTTGTTGTTCCAAACGGCATAATTAGGCTATTCGATTCAATAATTAGTGATCTCTAGAAACGATATACGCAGCCAATTGTGCTAGCTGTGTGGTATCTGCAGGTATTTGTGCTAATGCGTTAAGTGCATTTTCGTACAATTGCTGAGATTTTAATTTAGCTTGCTCAAGTCCTAATAGGGATGGATAAGTTGATTTATTGGCTTGTAAATCTGATCCCTGTGGTTTGCCTAAAACAGCGGTGTCGCCTTCAATATCAAGAATGTCATCTTGCACTTGAAAAGCTAAGCCAATATTTTCGCCAAATATTTTAAGGTTTTGCAATATTTCAGGTGTCGTTTTAGGCGCGCAAATAGCGCCCATTAAAATAGCACTTGTTAATAATGCTCCCGTTTTTAACTGATGAATTTGCTCTAATTGAGTTAAGTTTATAGCACAATTAGTTGCTGCAATATCTAAAGCTTGACCGCCGCACATACCTCGAAGCCCTGATGCACTTGCTAAATTTGCGATTAATGCAACTTGTTGCTGGGCGTTGATTGTTTTAAATTTGCTCGAAGATAATATCTCAAAAGCAAAGGTTTGCAGTGCGTCGCCAGCTAATATCGCCGTAGCTTCATCATATGCAATATGGCATGTTGGCATACCTCTGCGTAAGTCATCATCATCCATAGCAGGTAAGTCATCATGTACTAATGAATAGCTATGAATACACTCAATTGCTGCTGCGACTAAATCTAAATCATCGGGATTGGCACCGAATATTTCCCCTGTTACATAGACCATGCAAGGGCGCATGCGCTTACCACCATTTAATAGACTGTAACGCGATGCTGCTAATAAAGTTTGGTCAGTAATCATCGGCTGCGTTAATAAAGTATCAAGCACGCCCTCTACTCGTAACTGATTTTCTACAATGAGTTTCTTTATGGTCACTTATTCGGCTGCCGGTTCAAAATGAGTTAATTCAGCCTGTGGATCATTTCCCATCAAAATGCTGACTTTTTGTTCTGCTTGCTGCAATTTAGCTGATGAAACTTGTGCTAATTGGATACCACGTTCGAATTGTTTAAGCGACTGTTCAAGTGTGAGATTACCTGTTTCCATGTCTGCTACTATGCTGCTCAGTTCATGCATTGCATCTTCAAAACTTAAATTTTCTGGTTTTTTAGTTGCCATAAGGTCGTTATTTCATGGGATTGAGTTAGGTTAGTGGGGATTCTAGGGGGAATCGCGATGTAATTCAATTTATCTCAGTCCCTTAATAAAAATAGCACTAATTATGTTTTAACGGGTGCTTAAAATATGCTTTCTAAATAAAATTAACGCTATAGTTAGATTTAAGTTATTTTATGATTTGCCGATAGTAAAACGACCTTATGATAAGTACAATTTTGTGCTAACTAAATAGTTTTTATAGATTTCCCTTGGAGGGCCAGTGGATTTAGCAACGTTAATAGGCATGTTAGGTGCAATAGGCTTCATTGTTATGGCCATGATTTTAGGTGGCGACCTTGGGATGTTCGTTGATATCCCTTCAGTATTGATTGTGTTTTGTGGGTCGTTATTTGTTGTTTTATCTAACTTCACCATGGGTCAGTTTTTTGGTATAGGAAAAGTCGCCGCTAAAGCGTTTATGTTTAAAATCGAAAGCCCTGATGAGTTAATCGAAAAAGCAGTTGAACTTGCCGACTCTGCCCGTAAAGGTGGTTTTTTGGCTTTAGAGGAAGCCGAAATTCCGAATTCGTTTATGCAAAAGGGTATCAATATGTTGGTTGATGGCCACGATGCCGATGTGGTTCGAGAGACTTTACAAAAAGATATAACTCTTACCTCAACCCGTCATGATGCTGGTTCTACCTTGTTTAAAGCGTTAGGGGATGTTGCGCCTGCAATGGGAATGATTGGTACCCTGATTGGCTTAGTAGCCATGCTATCAAACATGGATGACCCAAAAGCTATCGGCCCTGCAATGGCGGTAGCCTTGTTAACTACACTGTATGGTGCTTTTTTAGCGAATGTAGTGGCTATTCCAATCGTTGCAAAATTACAGTTGCGTAAAGAAGAAGAAGAATTAAATCAAAATTTAATATTAGATGCGGTATTGGGTATTCAAGACGGTCAAAACCCTAAAGTAATTGAAGGTATATTGAAAAATTATCTACCAGAATCAAAACGTAATGTTGATACTGAGGGGTAGCAGGTATGTCGGAAGCTAAGTGTAAATGTCCACCTCCAGGGCTTCCTGCTTGGATGGGAACCTTTGCTGACCTAATGTCTTTGTTAATGTGTTTCTTTGTACTGCTTTTGGCCATGTCTGAAATGGATGTGCTGAAATTTAAACAAATTGCAGGCTCAATGAAGTTTGCGTTTGGTGTGCAAAATAAATTAGAAGTAAAAGACATTCCCAAGGGGACCAGTGTAATTGCAATGGAGTTCAGGCCTGGTAAACCAGACCCTTCACCTATCGAAACGATTCAGCAACAAACCTCTGAAATGACTCAGCAAATGCTTGAGTTTCAGGCCGGCGATGAAGAATCTGCCGGTGGGCGTCAAGAGCAACGTGGCAATAAGCGTGGGGGGGAATCACAAAGTACGGCAAAATCAGAGGCCGCGGCTTCTGAAAAAACAGCCGATCAAGAGCAAGTCAATGAACTGGTTAAAAAAATAGCCCAACAACTTGAAGAGCAAATTCAGGATGGGGCAATTGAGCTGGAGTCCTTGGGTCAGCAAATTATTATTCGTATTCGTGAGAACGGCTCTTTTCCATCAGGAAGTGCGTTTTTACAACCACAATTTAAGCCGATAATTCAAAAAATTGCCGATTTGCTTAAAGATGTTCCTGGTGAAATAACTGTCTCGGGTCATACCGATGATTATCAAGTGAGTAATGAATTGTATTTTAATAATTGGGACTTATCTGCAAAGCGTTCGGTAGCAGTAGCCAGTGAAATGCAAAAAGTAAGTGGATTTGATAAAAATCGCATGGTAGTAATTGGCCATGCAGATACTCGTCCTTTGGTTCCAAATGAAGATAGCGAATCACGTAAGCGTAATCGGCGGGTTGAGATATCCATTATGCAAGGTAAGGCGAAAGAGTCAGACCCAATAGATGTACAAAAGTAAGTTATTTATTGATTTTTCAAACTAAAAAAGTTTTACTAACGGCGCTAAGTAAATGTCTTAGTTTTATTTAAGGATAAATGAAATGAAAAAAATAGATAAATATACTTATATGCCAGCAAATGGCGGTGGTGCTGATGAGCCACCACCAAAGAAAAAAGACTCAAAATAATAGCATTTATGTTTGATATAAACAGTTTGCTTAATTATTTGTATAATGGCCAAACAATTTCAGTATGTTTGGCTTTTATTCTTTTATATTTTATTCGAGATTCAAAAGGAGCATTTTTCTCTTTAATAACAGCTGTTTTCTTTTTATACGGTTCTCTTACTCAGTCGCTTGTGTATGAATATGATATAGATTTTATTTACAGATATATCTTCTGGTCTATAAATGATCTTATATGGATGGGATGTATTGCTTATTTTGCAATTAAAGACAGGCTTTACCTCTGGCAAAGCATTATAGGTCAACTCGTTGTAGTACTTTCTCCAATTTTACAGATATTTAGGTTGCTTGATCGGCACTTATGGGATCTCTCATATTCAGATGCTATCTATAAAACTACACTTCCTTTAATTAACTTAGCTGTGGTTGTTATCTGTTTCTTACCATTATTTTTAGTACTGTCGTCACGCATAAAATCTAATAAACAACTAGCTAATTAGCTCTTTCATAATTATTATCACTGTTAATCTATACAGTTGTTAAAGTTAATTATGAAACTCTACATTGCTGAAAAACCTTCTTTAGGGCGTGCTATTGCAGATGTATTGCCAAAACCCCATCAAAAAGGGGATGGTTTTATTAAGGCAGCCAATGGTGATGTTGTTTCTTGGTGCATTGGTCATCTGCTAGAGCAAGCTGAGCCTGATCATTACAATCCGCTTTTTAAAAAATGGGACGCACACCATTTACCGATAGTGCCACAAAAATGGCAATTGATTGTAAAACCTAAAACTCGCAAGCAATTTACTGTTTTAAAAAAACTAATTAAACAAGCTGATATTCTTGTTAATGCAGGTGATCCAGATAGAGAGGGGCAATTACTGGTTGATGAAGTGATTGAATTTGCAGGAGCGAGTGAGAGTAAAAAATCACAAACCCAGCGTTTGTTAATCAGCGATTTAAATCCATCAGCTGTATTAAAAGCACTGCAAAAGCTCGCTGCAAATCATGATTTTATACCGCTCTCCGTATCAGCATTAGCGCGCTCACGTGCCGATTGGCTATTTGGCATGAATTTAACACGCGCTTATACCTTAGCGGGACAAAAAGCCGGATGTCACCGGGTACTATCGGTTGGCCGAGTTCAAACGCCGATTTTAGGTTTGGTGGTGCGTCGAGATTTAGAAATTGCCCATTTTGTTTCAAAACCATTTTATGAGGTGTTGGCTCATTTATTAACAGATAAGCAAGAAGCATTTTCTGTTAAATGGCAGCCAAGTGAGGCTTGTCTACCTTATCAAGATGAAGATGGTCGGGTACTAGTTAAAGCACTTGCTGAAAATGTTGTTAAACGTATTACAGGCAAACCTGCTTTAGTAACAAAGTTACAGCAGCAACAAAAGCGTCAGCATCCTCCTCTTCCTTATAACTTATCTGCCTTACAAATAGATGCAGCTAAAGCGTTTGGAATGTCAGCTCAAACAGTACTTGATGTTTGCCAGAATTTATACGAAAAACACAAAGCGATTACTTATCCTCGTTCAGATAATCGTTTTTTACCAAATGAACATTGGTTAGAAGCAAAACAGGTACTGGCTGCAATTGCACAAAATAAAGGGCAAGATAATAAATTGGTTATTGAGGCTAATTTAGCACTGAGATCTAAATGCTGGAATGATGCCAAAGTAGAAGCGCATCATGCAATTATTCCAACAGCAAAAAAATTACCTATTAATAGTTTGGATAAAGATGAACTTAAAATCTATCAATTAATCAGTCGTCATTATTTAGCACAGTTTTATCCCGCTTATGTATTTAATGAAACAAAGGTCGAAGTTGAGATTTCGGGCGGAAAGTTTAATACCACCGCAAAACAAGAGCTTGAGCTGGGCTTTAAGGTATTAATGGGTAAAGATGAGCTGCAAGCTGAGCAAATATTACCGCCATTAATAGAGGGGCAACAATTGCTCTGTGAAAATGGTGAGTTGGTCGAAAAAATGACTCAACCGCCGGCCCACTTTAATGATGCAACCTTATTGAGTGCAATGACAGGGATCAGCCGTTATGTAAGTGACATTGAAATAAAAAAAATACTCAAGGACACTGACGGATTAGGTACTGAGGCAACTCGTGCCGGGATTATCGAGTTATTGTTTAGACGTGGATTTTTAGTGCGTGAAGGTAAAAAAATTAAGTCGACTGAAACAGGTAAAGCCTTAATAAAAATGCTGCCTGACATTATTACTCGGCCAGATTTAACCGCTCTATGGGAAGCTAGTCTTGCAGATATTGCTCATAAAAAGCAGAGCTATCAGCATTTTATGCAGCCTTTGATAACACAGCTCCATGAGCTAATCGATTTAGCAAAAAGTTGTGATCATTCACTTTTTAGTAATTTGCCGGCCCAACCGGTAAAAAAACGCTTTAATCGCAAGCGAAAATCAACTGCAAAAAAGTGAATTTAACGAACTTAAGAGCGAAACAGCCGGATAGTCAGAAGATGTAAGCTTTACAAAGTATTGATGTAACCGAAAAAAGTGAGCTTAATCAGCAAAGCTAGTCGTTTGCAAAGAGGCTAGTTGTTTTATTAAACATCTAGCCTTACCGTATTGTGAGTTGAGTAATAACGGATAGTTAAAATTGCATGTACGTTAATTAACCGTTTTTGTATTGAATAAATCTAATGCGGCGGCTGTCATTGCTCTGACTCCGGTTTTAATTGTCAGCGGGTAATCAGGCGCGAATAAACTTGAGTGTAATGAAGGGAGTGTTTCGCCTGTTTGTTGGGCTTTTTGATATTGCTCAGGATCCACACCGCCTAACCAAAAAATTGTAATTGGTACGGGTTGTTCGGTTCTTCCGTAAAGGCCAAAATCTTCACCAGCCATAACCGGATCTGCTTTTAGTACGTTTTCGGCTCCTAACTCTTTGGTAATACTATTTTTTACTTGCTCGGCAAGGGCCGTATCGTTAATTGTTGATGGAATAGACTCCTCATAATGTACCTTTACTTCCGGATAAAGATGTTTTTCAAGCCCAGCACTCATTGCTATGCCATCACTCATTCGTTTAATAGCTGCAATTTGTTGATCTCGAACAGCAGAATTATAAGACCGTAGAGTGAGTTGTAATTTAACTTCGTTTGAAATGATATTGTGTTTAGAACCACCATGGATAGAGCCAACGGTGAGAACAGAAGGTTCAAGTGGTGTGACTTCACGGCTAGTAATTGTTTGAAGTGCTAATACTAAACGTGCGGCAATAACAACAGGATCTATCGTTAGGTGTGGGTAAGCGCCATGACCACCTTTCCCTTTAACTGTGATGTCGACAGAATCGACGCTTGCAAGGGCATAGTTTGGTGCAATTGCGACTTTGCCGGCTTCAAGTCCTGCACTTACATGCAAACCAATAACATGATCTGGTTTTGAGAACTGCTCAAAAAGTCCTTGTTTGAGCATGGCTTTTGCACCAGCACCAACTTCTTCAGCTGGCTGTGCAATCATAATCAAAGTTCCTTGCCATTGTTTTTTACGAGAAACGAGTTGATCTGCAGTGCCAATAAAACTTGTCATATGAATATCGTGGCCACAGCCATGCATTACTCCAACAGTATTATTGTGCTGATCAATCGTGGTAACTTTTGAGGCGTAAGATTTATTGGTTTGTTCAATAATAGGTAGGCCATCTGTATCTGTACGGATCATGATAGTAGGGCCATTGCCATTTTTAAATATTCCTACTACACCATAGCCGCCATAATTATCAGTAACTTCAAAACCTAATTTATCGAGCTGAGCACTAATTTTTTTTGCTGTTTCTTTTTCGTGGTATGAGAGTTCAGGACTTTGATGTAAATCTAGATAAAGTTGTTCCAAAGGCGCTAACTTGTTTTGTACATCACTTTCTAAAGTGCTCGCATTACTAGAAATACTAACTAGCAGTGCTAAATAGGCTAAAGTGTTTTTTTTCATTCGCAATTCCTTATTATTTTTGGTCATCATTGATATAGATTGCTTGTAATATTTGCTTTGAGCACCATATAACAAAACATAATCATTAAATTGGCAAGTAAGATGAGTAATATTTTAGATTTAAACGCAGACAATTTTCAGCAAGTGTTGGGTGAGGTATCTCAGCAAAAATTAGTCGCATTAGTATTTTGGACACCTCAAAGCCCTGAATGCGTAGCGCAAATTGCAACTTTTGAGCGAATGATGAGTGATTATGGTGATTATCTTGTCCTGGCAAAACTAAATTGTGATAACGAACAAGCGTTAGCATCTCAATTAGCACAACAAATTGGGCTACAGACAATACCGACTACTGTCCTTTTAAAAGATGCTGGCCCAGTGGATTTATTAAGTGGTCAGCAAACAGAGCAACAACTAAAAGATTCTTTAGCAAAACATTTGCCTAATAGAGCTGATATATTATTGGAAAGTGCTAAAAAAGCACTTTTAGCTGACGATCATAACCAAGCCTTCATTTTTGCTAAGCAAGCATATGAACTTGATGCGAGTAATAGCAAAATAAAGCTCGTTTTTGCAGATATCTGTGTAAATATTAAAAAGCTTGATGAAGCAAAAGCATTGCTTGCAACGATTCTTGAGAATGAACAAGACCCTTATTTTTTAAATATTGCCAGTAAACTAGAATATGCTTTTAATCAGTTTGATTCCCCAGAGATTAAACAACTGCAACAACAGGTCGAAGAAAAGCCTGATGATTTGGAACTAAAGGTAAAGTTAGCGCATGTCTTAGATCACGCAGGGCGAAAAGCTGAAGCGCTAGAAATTTTATTTAATGTACTAAAAAAACAACTTAGCTTTGGCGACGCTAAAAAAGATTTTTTAGCTATTATAGATAGCCTTCCAAGCGGGGATAGCATCGCAACGCAATATCGTCGAAAACTCTATAGTATTCTTTATTAGAAATAACCTTAGGATTTCAATCTCTGTAACTTATTTATCATATTAACTTGTAATAATGGAAAGTTGATCGATACTTAGAATCCACCCTAAGCAGCACAATGGAGATGGTTTTAGCCAGTTTATTGCTACTTTTGGTGGTTTTGTGAGCTAAATTAATTTAAATCGTAGTTTTATCAACCTTTCTTAAAATAACGCTTGCCAAAAAAGTTCGCCGCCCTATAATGCGACCCCACTGACACGGCAGCACACCACGCTTAGCGGGGTATGAGAGTTGAGTCAGAGAGTTAAATAAAACTTAGTTTGCTTCGAAAGAATTTAAAATTAAGTGTTGACTTGAAAGGTGAAACGTTTATTATAGCGCTCCACTTCGCAGCAAGCTCTTAGAGTTGGCGCTGCAACGTTCTTTAACAATTTAAGCAATCATCTGTGTGGGCACTCGTACAGGTTGAGTTCTAACAGCTTAGTTCGAAACTTTGGTTTTGAATGAAGCAAAAAATTTAGAGTCTCAATAATGAATGAGTGGCTATACAGTCAATTTGATTTCACTTTCTCTTTTTATTAAGCGTTGTGAAAACAAAAATCAGAATTCATTGAGCAGTCGAAAGACTAAAAACTTTTAATTGAAGAGTTTGATCATGGCTCAGATTGAACGCTGGCGGCAGGCCTAACACATGCAAGTCGAGCGGTAGCACAGAGAAACTTGTTTCTTGGGTGACGAGCGGCGGACGGGTGAGTAATGCTTGGGAACATGCCTTTAGGTGGGGGACAACAGTTGGAAACGACTGCTAATACCGCATGATGTCTACGGACCAAAGTGGGGGACCTTCGGGCCTCACGCCTAAAGATTGGCCCAAGTGGGATTAGCTAGTTGGTGAGGTAATGGCTCACCAAGGCAACGATCTCTAGCTGGTTTGAGAGGATGATCAGCCACACTGGAACTGAGACACGGTCCAGACTCCTACGGGAGGCAGCAGTGGGGAATATTGCACAATGGGCGAAAGCCTGATGCAGCCATGCCGCGTGTGTGAAGAAGGCCTTCGGGTTGTAAAGCACTTTCAGTCAGGAGGAAAGGTTACGTTTTAATAGAGCGTAGCTGTGACGTTACTGACAGAAGAAGCACCGGCTAACTCCGTGCCAGCAGCCGCGGTAATACGGAGGGTGCGAGCGTTAATCGGAATTACTGGGCGTAAAGCGTACGCAGGCGGTTGATTAAGCGAGATGTGAAAGCCCCGGGCTCAACCTGGGAACTGCATTTCGAACTGGTCAACTAGAGTGTGATAGAGGGTGGTAGAATTTCAGGTGTAGCGGTGAAATGCGTAGAGATCTGAAGGAATACCGATGGCGAAGGCAGCCACCTGGGTCAACACTGACGCTCATGTACGAAAGCGTGGGGAGCAAACAGGATTAGATACCCTGGTAGTCCACGCCGTAAACGATGTCTACTAGAAGCTGGGGTCCTCGGACAACTTTTTCAAAGCTAACGCATTAAGTAGACCGCCTGGGGAGTACGGCCGCAAGGTTAAAACTCAAATGAATTGACGGGGGCCCGCACAAGCGGTGGAGCATGTGGTTTAATTCGATGCAACGCGAAGAACCTTACCTACACTTGACATCCAGAGAAATCGCTAGAGATAGCTTTGTGCCTTCGGGAACTCTGAGACAGGTGCTGCATGGCTGTCGTCAGCTCGTGTTGTGAGATGTTGGGTTAAGTCCCGCAACGAGCGCAACCCCTATCCTTAGTTGCCAGCGAGTAATGTCGGGAACTCTAAGGAGACTGCCGGTGATAAACCGGAGGAAGGTGGGGACGACGTCAAGTCATCATGGCCCTTACGTGTAGGGCTACACACGTGCTACAATGGCGAGTACAGAGGGCAGCAAGCTAGCGATAGTGAGCGAATCCCTTAAAGCTCGTCGTAGTCCGGATTGGAGTCTGCAACTCGACTCCATGAAGTCGGAATCGCTAGTAATCGCAAATCAGAATGTTGCGGTGAATACGTTCCCGGGCCTTGTACACACCGCCCGTCACACCATGGGAGTGGGTTGCACCAGAAGTAGCTAGCTTAACCTTCGGGAGGGCGGTTACCACGGTGTGATTCATGACTGGGGTGAAGTCGTAACAAGGTAGCCCTAGGGGAACCTGGGGCTGGATCACCTCCTTATCACGATTTAGAACTGATTTGTTCGCAGTGTCCACACAGATGATTGTTAGTTAAACGGTTTAGGCTGTTTAATTAATATTGCTCTTTAAAAATTTGGAAAGCTGATAGAAAAAATTCTTTGAATCGAAAGATTCGAAAGAGTTTTCAAAAGTAAAATTATGCCATTTGCATCGAAAGATGTGATTGGTGTCTACTTTAGTATTCAATATTTAACTTCTGGCGAAGTTTAAATCAGTCCTTTATGTATAACTCAAACTATTTTGGGTTGTATGGTTAAGTGACTAAGCGTACACGGTGGATGCCTTGGCAGTTGGAGGCGATGAAGGACGTATTAACTTGCGATAAGCCTAGTCAAGCTAGTAAAAGGCGCTTGAGACTAGGATTTCCGAATGGGGAAACCCAGTGAGTTTACTCACTATCATATAGTGAATACATAGCTATATGAGGCGAACGCGGAGAACTGAAACATCTAAGTACCCGTAGGAAAAGAAATCAACCGAGATTCCGGAAGTAGCGGCGAGCGAAACCGGAGCAGCCCTTAAGTTTATTTGTGATTAGTGGAATGTTCTGGAAAGGACAGCGGCACAGGGTGATAGCCCCGTACACGAAAATCTATAGTAAGTGAAATCGAGTAGGTCGGGACACGTGTTATCTTGACTGAATATGGGGGGACCATCCTCCAAGGCTAAATACTCCCAACTGACCGATAGTGAACCAGTACCGTGAGGGAAAGGCGAAAAGAACCCCTGTGAGGGGAGTGAAATAGAACCTGAAACCGTGTACGTACAAGCAGTAGGAGCACCTTCGTGGTGTGACTGCGTACCTTTTGTATAATGGGTCAGCGACTTATATTTTGTAGCGAGGTTAACCAATTAGGGGAGCCGTAGGGAAACCGAGTCTTAACTGGGCGTATAGTTGCAAGGTATAGACCCGAAACCCGGTGATCTAGCCATGGGCAGGTTGAAGGTTGAGTAACATCAACTGGAGGACCGAACCCACTAACGTTGAAAAGTTAGGGGATGACTTGTGGCTAGGAGTGAAAGGCTAATCAAACCGGGAGATAGCTGGTTCTCCCCGAAATCTATTTAGGTAGAGCCTCGGACGAATACTTACGGGGGTAGAGCACTGTTAAGGCTAGGGGGTCATCCCGACTTACCAACCCTTTGCAAACTCCGAATACCGTAAAGTACTATCCGGGAGACACACGGCGGGTGCTAACGTCCGTCGTGAAGAGGGAAACAACCCAGAGCGCCATCTAAGGTCCCAAAGTGTATGTTAAGTGGGAAACGATGTGGAAAGGCCCAGACAGCCAGGAGGTTGGCTTAGAAGCAGCCATCCTTTAAAGAAAGCGTAATAGCTCACTGGTCGAGTCGGTCTGCGCGGAAGATGTAACGGGGCTAAACATACCACCGAAGATGCGCCTGCGTACTTTGTATGCGGGGTAGGGGAGCGTTCTGTAAGCCGTTGAAGGTGATCCGAGAGGGTTGCTGGAGGTATCAGAAGTGCGAATGCTGACATAAGTAACGATAATGGGAGTGAAAAACTCCCACGCCGGAAGACCAAGGGTTCCTATCCCATGTTAATCAGGGTAGGGTGAGTCGACCCCTAAGGCGAGGCGGAAACGCGTAGTCGATGGGAAACGGGTTAATATTCCCGTACTCGGCATGAATGCGATGGGGAGACGGAGCAGGCTAGGCAGGCATGGCGTTGGTTGTCCATGTGAAAGTAAGTAGGTTGGAGACTTAGGTAAATCCGGGTTTCCTTAAGACTGAGATACGAGACGAGCTACTACGGTAGTGAAGTTGTTGATGCCATACTTCCAGGAAAATCCTCTAAGCTTCAGTTCATGAAGAATCGTACCCCAAACCGACACAGGTGGTCAGGTAGAGAATACTAAGGCGCTTGAGAGAACTCGGGTGAAGGAACTAGGCAAAATAGTACCGTAACTTCGGGAGAAGGTACGCTGCTGATGGTGAAGGGACTTGCTCCCAGAGCTATTGGCAGTCACAGTAACCAGGTGGCTGGAACTGTTTATTAAAAACACAGCACTGTGCAAAATCGCAAGATGACGTATACGGTGTGACGCCTGCCCGGTGCCGGAAGGTTAATTGATGGGGTTAGCGGCAACGCGAAGCTCTTGATCGAAGCCCCGGTAAACGGCGGCCGTAACTATAACGGTCCTAAGGTAGCGAAATTCCTTGTCGGGTAAGTTCCGACCTGCACGAATGGCGTAATCATGGCCACGCTGTCTCCACCCGAGACTCAGTGAAATTGAAATCGCAGTGAAGATGCTGTGTACCCGCGGCTAGACGGAAAGACCCCGTGAACCTTTACTATAGCTTGGCACTGAACATTGAACCTACATGTGTAGGATAGGTGGGAGACTTTGAAGCAGGAACGCTAGTTCTTGTGGAGTCGTCCTTGAAATACCACCCTTGTAGTTTTGATGTTCTAACGTAGGTCCCTAATCGGGATTGCGGACAGTGCCTGGTGGGTAGTTTGACTGGGGCGGTCTCCTCCTAAAGAGTAACGGAGGAGCACGAAGGTTTGCTAAGTACGGTCGGACATCGTACGGTTAGTGTAATGGTAGAAGCAAGCTTAACTGCGAGACGGACAAGTCGAGCAGGTACGAAAGTAGGTCATAGTGATCCGGTGGTTCTGAATGGAAGGGCCATCGCTCAACGGATAAAAGGTACTCCGGGGATAACAGGCTGATACCGCCCAAGAGTTCATATCGACGGCGGTGTTTGGCACCTCGATGTCGGCTCATCACATCCTGGGGCTGAAGTCGGTCCCAAGGGTATGGCTGTTCGCCATTTAAAGTGGTACGCGAGCTGGGTTTAGAACGTCGTGAGACAGTTCGGTCCCTATCTGCCGTGGGCGTTTGAGAATTGAGAGGGGTTGCTCCTAGTACGAGAGGACCGGAGTGAACGAACCGCTGGTGTTCGGGTTGTCATGCCAATGGCACTGCCCGGTAGCTACGTTCGGAATCGATAAGCGCTGAAAGCATCTAAGCGCGAAGCGAGCCTCGAGATGAGTTCTCACTAGAGCTATAAGCTCTCTGAAGGGCCGTTGGAGACTACAACGTTGATAGGTTGGGTGTGGAAGCGCTGTGAGGCGTTAAGCTAACCAATACTAATTACCCGTGAGGCTTAACCATACAACGCCAAAGTGGTTTGTATGAAGCACTGAAGAACAAGCAAGAAGTTAAATAGCACTGAAGTAGACGAATTTGAATATCAGCCTTCCGAATTTTAGTTAATTGCCAAGGCGATTAACGAACCAGATTTGCTTGGTGACAATAGCGTTTTGGACCCACCTGATCCCATTCCGAACTCAGTAGTGAAACGAAACAGCGCCGATGGTAGTGTGGGGTTACCCATGTGAGAGTAGGACATCGCCAGGCTCCCAATTTAAAGAAAGCCTCTGAGAAATCAGAGGCTTTTTTGCTTTTAGAATAAAAATATTTTTGTTCAAAACGCAGGTTGTATCTCTTCATAATCCTCACCTTTATAAACCTAAACCGCTTTGTTAGACACTTATTTTTAATCACAGGAAATAGGCTTTTAAATCACTCCAAACTATTCGAGAATAGCTTTTAAAGTGAAGTAAAGAAAAGTGCTAGTAGCTAAACGTCTATCGCATTCTAAATACCTTGTGACCTTACAATATAGGGGCTTTATCGCCTTGAGGCGTTACTTGGTACCAAGGGAATTACTTAGAGCTGATAATTATTATTAAATAACAATCATTCAAGTCAAAAAATTAAATACCCGCTATAGTTCCTATTATGAATAAATAATAATTGTATCTCTCTTATGGATGAACAATATTTATCTATTATTCCTATTTTGGAGTTTAACCAACGCTATGAGGTCGTATCTGCTAATTTACCTTGCTCCCAGCTGCTTGGTTTTAACAAAGATCAATTAAATGGCGTTAATTTACATAAAATATTCAATTTTAATCATGAAATTTTATTTTCTCCCACTTCAACGGGACAATTAGGTGCAGAGTCAGCGCTGGTAACTACAGATAGTTTTCGTTCTTTTTTACTTACAAAGATCTATATAGAACAAATGGATAGCTTAAAATCCATTGTTGTTACTGTCGCTGAGACAACACAACTCTCAATTACAAATAATATCAGTACTCAAGTCAAAAGTGATTTCAACTTACTGCAAAATGCAGTCAGTGGCGCAAATATCGGTATTTGGCGCTACAACATAATGAGTAAAAATACTGATTTCTCACAAAAATCAAAAGAGTTACTCGGGTTAGCGCCTCACACAGAACTGACATGGCAGACATTTATTGAAACAGTCCACCCGCATGACCAAGTGCTTTTTGAAGCTTTTTTCGATAATCATCTTGAATTTAGATTATTGCTTCATTTTGAGTTTAGAATCATTGTTGAAGGCGTTTATCAATGGTTTGAACTCAGAGGTGAGCTTGTCGAAAGGACCGATGGTGATAGTCATATTTACGGCACACTCATAAATTGCCATCAAGAAAAAGAAATGGTGATTGCATTAAATGATGCAAACGAAAGTAAAGCTTTGGCAATGGAGGCAGGAAAAATAGGCACTTGGCGTGCATCTAAATCTGGAAATGATTGGACATGGAATTGGGATAAGCTCACTAATGATATCTTCCAATTAGATGATGATGATATAGGTTGCTTAGAAAAATGGGCTGAGCGGGTTCACCCTGAGGACATAGATCAAGTACTTAAGCAACTTGAATCCTCATTAATAACTGGACGAGAGTTTAACGAAAAATACAGGGGGGTATTGCCTTCAGGAGAAATAATTTATGTATCAGCTCGAGGTGTGGTTGGTAAAAATGCATTAGATGAAAACTATCGTATTGATGGTTTTTGTGTAGATGAAACTGAAATTTATGAAGCGCATGCGCAATTAAAAAAACTAAACCTAGAACTCGAAGCTCGGGTTGAAGAAAGAACGGCAGAGCTAACTCAAGCAATTACGCAAGCTGAACTAGCAAGTAAAATTAAATCTGAATTTCTAGCCATGATGAGTCACGAGTTAAGAACTCCGATGAATGCAATTATTGGTTCATTAGAGTTGCTTTCTTTATCAATTAACGCACATGAAGAGAGTGAACTTATTAATACTGCATCTATGTCTGCACACAACCTAGTCAATATTCTAAATGACATCCTCGACATTAATAAGATTGAGTCAGGTAAACTAGAAATAGAAACCCATGATTTTGATCATCAACAGCTTATATATAATATAGTAAAAACCTTTGAATCAACCGCTAGCAATCAAGGTGTAACACTGATTATTCATGAAGATACAAAGATGCCACCGATTGTGTCTGGTGATGAAATTAGAGTTAGGCAAATTATTATGAATATCATAAGTAATGCGGTTAAATTTACGGCTGGTAATGATAAAGAAATAAAGATTGTAACCTTCTGTATTCAGTGGAGGCAAATAGGAGGTTGTCTATTTGAAATAATTTATGAAATTATTGATACTGGTATTGGTATTAATCAAGAAACTCAAAAAAGACTCTTTACACCTTTTATCCAAGCTGAAAAGTCAACTACCCGTAAATTTGGTGGAACAGGTTTAGGGCTAGCTATCTCAGGAAAATTGGCTGATATGATGGGGGGCTCAATTGAGCTAAAAAGCCATGTTGGTATAGGTAGCAAATTTACTATAAAGCTTCCTATTTGGCAAAATTCAAATATCCCAAATTCTCCAAATAAAGACGTCCTTTTTGATAAAATTACATTGATACATTTTAATCACACAGACAAGGTTGCAGCAACTCATATCAACACCATCGTTTCGTGCTTTTGTCACGTTCTCCATGATACAGAGTTGGAAAATTACTCCCCAGACGACAATGATGGGATGCTTATTTTTATTGATCTTGACATAATTAACCACATTGATTCTTATCAGTTACTTTCAGAGTTAGCAGTGCCTTTTGTTATTTTTACCGATAACAGCTCGCTAGCACAAAGTCGCCGAGCGTTAATGACGTCGCATGTCTATATCTGCCATCCTCAAACCATCTCGTCCATAAAGGCAATTTTAATTTATTGCAAAAATTCAGCAGCACACAATGACTACATTGATCAAGGTGATCTAGATTTAGATTTTAACTTTAGCTCTCAGTTAATAGCACCTCAGCAGGACACTTCAAATACGCTTAAGTCCGGTATTTTGCTAGTGGAAGATAATGTAGTGAACCAAAAGCTCATAGTTAAACAGTTGCAACGGCTTGGTTATCAATGTGAAATCGCAAGTAATGGCAACGAGGGATTTGAAAGTTGGCAAAAAGAGACGTACAAATTAATTCTAACTGATTGTCATATGCCTGAATTAGATGGTTATAACATGACAAAAAAAATTCGTGAATCTGAATCTGAGCGACAAATCGTTCGTATTCCGATTATTGCCGTAACCGGGGCTGCGATGAAAGGAGATGAAGAGTATTGCTTCTCTTTTGGTATGGATGATTTTGTCAGTAAACCGATAAAATTAGATAATTTAAAAAGGATTTTAGACCGATGGTATGCTTAAATTATGAAACAACTTAAAACGCTTAACCCGCAAACTTTAAAAGATTTAATTGGTAATGAACCAAATGAGATTATTCAATTTCGTATTCGTTTTTTACAGCAGGCGCAAGACAACCTTAAAGCACTAGTAACACAATTTAATCACGATCAATTTGATGAAATTAAAGAAAATGCCCATTTTTTGAAAACATCAGCCAAAGCGATAGGCGCGGAAGTCACTGCTGATTTATTACAACAACTTGAAATATGTGCACTCAATCAACAAAAAAAGCGATGTAAGTTCTTAATTAAGAGCATTACTGACGAAATCAAACTCGTTTATCAGGAATGTAAACTATGAGTTCAGAATCAAGACTTGCATCAAGGCATCCAAAAGTTGTTCTTCTATACCAGGATAAAGAAAATACGGACTGTTTAGATCCATTAATATTAGATATCAGTGACGAATATCGTGCGCTTAAGCTGACAAAAACAATTGCCAAAGATATCAAACAGCTGTCACCTCATGTAATTATTTTTGCCCTTGATACTGTGTTTAACAGTACCAAAACTTATTTACACTTAGTCGAAAATAATATATTGCGTAATAATCACTTCAGTATTCTTTTATGTAGCAACAAAGAGTCAGGGCTTGCTTTTCAAGCCTGTGTCAGAGAGCTATTTGATGATTATTTTGTTTACCAGCCACTATATGAGAAATTTCGTTTAAAACTCATCATTCATCATGGTCTGAAGCAATGTAGAGGCTCTTATCAATTTGATCAAAGTCAAATTGAAAAACTCAATGCGCAAAATGAAGAATTTACTCAATTAATAGAGCAAGGGTTTCAATGTCGACAAGAGTTGGTTGATACAGTGACTAAAAGTAAAAATAACATATCGACTCAAACCCAAAGTAACAAAAATGACGAACAACAGACTGATGCAGAGCAAGATTTAAAAAATAAGTTAATGGCAGAGATAAATGAGCACCACTTAGCCCCGATGTTTAAATTACTCGAATCAAATATTGCATCAACAATGAATTCACTAATCCAGAGTCTAACCAAACAACAGCAAACTCACTTAACTCAAACTCAAGCAAGCATTAGTGCATCGAATAAAAATGAGCGCTCAAACTACTTAGATAATTCAGAGTTGCAAAAATTCATTCATTCACTTGAAGCATTCGAACAAAAAAATCTCCCTAAAAAAATTTTAGTCGTCGAAGACAATTCACTTTACCGTGAAATGATTTCAAGCGTACTGACAAAAGAACACTTTGAAGTTGATGAAGCTGAAGATGGCTTAAAAGCAATTAGAAAAATTAAAGAAAATAATTATTCTCTCATTATCATGGATTTATTCATGCCTCACTTAGATGGTTTAAACACCACAAAGCACATTCGTTTGCTGCCAAATGGCAAAAATACTCCCATTATCGCGTTATCCGGAAATAAAAATAAGCAACTTGTGCAAAAGTGGGCATCACATGGACTTGCAGGCTATATCATGAAACCATCAACTAAAACACAGATTTTAGATACTGTGGAAAAGGCATTGAGTTAAAAGAACTATCAGCTTTATTATTTAGGCTTACTTAGCAAGTGCCAATTAGCGAAAAATCAAGAAGAGGTACTTACCTGCTTGAAATTGAACGCAATGGCACAATCTAACTACGATATCAAACGTATAAGCTGATCTATACTTAGTTAAATCTGTTAATTGAAAAATCACTTAGTTCAATTGTTGGGTTATTGCTTGATATCAAAGCTGTAATTAATTCAGCTGAAGTAGCGGCTAATGTTAAGCCTAAATGCTGGTGTCCTAAATTAAAATAAATACTTTGATGTTTACCAGATTGAGAAATTATAGGCTTTGAATCAGGTAAACTAGGTCTACAGCCCATCCACATTATTAAATTATCATCAGTTAATTTGGTTGTAATTGCAGGCCAAATAGCTTGTCCTAAAGGGAGCAGAGCCAGTGCCCTTTTATAGTTGGCAGGTTGTTTTAGCCCTGAAAACTCAACAGTTCCTGCTAATCGAAGTCCTTCAGCCATTGGAGTCATGATAAATTTTTTATCAAATGATGCTATTGGTATTTTGGGCATTGATGCTGCTTGCGCCATCAAGTGATATCCTCGTTCAGCTTCTATTGGGATTTTATAGCCCAACTGTAAGCATAATTTTTTACTAAAAGCACCAGTACATAAAACTAATTTATCAAATGATTGAGATTTAGCATCTATAAAGCCCACTATTGGCTGGTTCTTGAGGTGGTTAATTTCAGTGACTTCAGTTTTCTTAAATATCACGCCTAACCTCTGACATTCTTGGTACAGCGTTTGAGTTAACAAATATGGATTTATAGTGTGACCAACTTCGTTGAAGTACAGGGCACAATGAACTCTGGTGTCTAGGCCTGGCTGGAGTTGTTCGAGTTGGGCCCGATTTAGTAATTGAACTGAAATATCTTCCGCTTGGTATAACGCTAATATTTTGAGAGCTTGCTCAGAGCTTTGTTGTTCGAATGTTAGTAGGGAGCCTTTTAACTCGATTAAATGCTCCATTCTTAATTCAGATAATATCCTTTTCCAAGCTGGAAGTGCTTGTAGGTTTAAGCGTCTAAGTGCGAGTTTATTTTTTTCATAGGCGCTGGGACGCATATTAGTTATGAATTTTAAAAACCAAGGTAATGCTTTTAATAAATAAGGGAGTGAAATTCTAAAGGGGCCTAGAGGGTCGAGCAGCATGCTTGGAATTTTTGGTAATAAACTGCTGTCTGCTAAGGGAAAAACTTGTTCAGTTGCAAAATGGCCTGCATTGCCTTTTGAGCAACCTTCACCTATACCTAGTTTGTCTATTAAGGTCACTTGGTAACCCGCTTTTTGCAATTGTAAGGCAGTGGTGACACCTATAATACCCGCTCCAATCACAGCGACTTCTGGTTTTACATTATTAATATTTGGCATAGAACTTAAAAATTCATTGATATTGCATACAATATACATTACTTTATCTCTTATACAAGTTTGTTTATTATTTTTTGGAGAGATAAATGCGTCCTAATTGGCATGGGGTTTACCCTGCGGTTTCAACTCAGTTCAACCAAGATTCAACAATTGATTTTGCGCAAAACGCTAAAATGTGGGAGAACCTGATTGACGAAGGTGTTCATGGGATTATCGTTTGTGGCACGGTTGGTGAAAACTGCTCTTTAACTGCAGATGAAAAACGACAAGTAATGAAAGCGGCTGTTGAAGTAGTCGCAGGTCGTGTTCCTGTTCTTTCAGGTGTTGCAGAGACAACGACAGCGGCCGCGGTTGCATATGCAAAAGATGCACAAGAGATTGGTATCGATGGCTTAATGGTTTTACCCGGCATGGTTTATCGTTCAACAGAAGCTGAAGCTATTGTTCATTATCAACAGGTGGCACGATCAACTACATTACCAATAATGATTTATAACAACCCAGTCGCTTATGGTGTTGATGTGTCGATAGCCGGAATGAAGGAGCTCGCTGCTGAACCGAATATTGTTTCGGTAAAAGAAGCGACAACTGATACTCGTCGTATTACTGAGTTATTTAGAGAGTTCGGAGATCGCTTTATTATTTTTGGCGGGGTTGATGATATTGCACTTGAAAGTTTAATGCTTGGTGCAACTGGTTGGATTTCAGGATTAACTAATGTATTTCCGCGAGAGTCAGTTGCTATTTTTAACCTTGCACAGCAAGGTCGGTATAGCGAAGCACTTGAGATTTGGCGTTGGTTTTTACCATTATTACGCTTAGATACAATCCCAACATTAGTTCAGTGCATTAAATTTGCAGAAGAGCTGGCAGGTCGTGGTTCTGAGCGCGTTCGTGCACCTCGTTTACCATTAGCTGGTCAAGAGCGTGCTTACGTTGAGCGTCTTTACAAAGAAGCGTTAGAAAATAGAATCGATTTAGCTAAATTCAATTAATCAGACAAGATTTATTTGATCATTGAAATTATGCCAGAAATAAATTGGCATAATTTCAAATAATAACAATAAGGGATCGATATGATTAAAGGTACGTTTTTTTGTATAGATGCACATACTTGTGGCAATCCGGTAAGGCTAGTAACCTCCGGGCACCCAATACTTAGCGGTTCTTCGATGGGAGAAAAGCGAGTTAATTTTATTAATGAATTTGATTGGATCCGAAAAGCGCTGATGTTTGAGCCTCGTGGGCATGACATGATGTCCGGAGCTTTTTTATATCCCCCTTGTTCAGAAAATGCAGATGTATCTATTTTATTTATCGAGACATCTGGCTGCTTACCTATGTGTGGCCATGGCACAATAGGGACTTTAACAGCAGGTTTAGAGGCGGGATTAATTAAACCAAAAGTAGCCGGTAGACTAATCGTTGATGTTCCTGCAGGGCAGCTTCAAGTCGAGTACCAGCAAACAGCAGCTAAGGTCGATTGGGTAAAAATTTATAATATTGCATCGTATTTAGCACATGAAAATATTCAAATAGATGTACCAGAACTTGGTTCAATTACTTTAGATATTGCTTATGGTGGAAATTTTTACGCGATTATTGAACCTCAGCTAAATTATCCAGGTTTACAAGATTGGTCACCGGATAAAATTCTTAAGTTTAGCCCCTTGATACGTGAGATTGCCGGTAAAGTCGTTGAGTGTATTCATCCATTGGATGCGAAAGTGAACGGTTTATCTCATGTAATGTGGACTGGAGCACCTCAACAGCCTAATTCAAGTGCCGCCAATGCAGTTTTTTATGGTGACAAAGCAATTGATCGCTCACCTTGTGGAACAGGAACCTCAGCCAGAATGGCGCAACTATATGCTAAAGGGTTATTAAAACAAGGTGAGCCATTTGTACACGAAAGCATTATTGGCAGCCAATTTGTTGGCAAAATTGAATCTGTAACCGAGATTGCAGGGATCACAGCCATTATGCCTTCAATTCAAGGTTGGGCGAGAGTTACAGGGCATAATCAGATCATTGTTGATGATGAAGATCCCTACGCCTTTGGTTTTCAAGTAGTTTAAGGAGAAAATAATGTTATCAGGATTAAGCTTTATTAATGGTCAATGGCAAAGTAACTCAGATGATTGTTTTTACGCAATTAATGCAATTGATCACAGTCAAATGCAGCCACAATTTATTAATTGTTCCAAAGAGTTATTAGATGAAGCGTGCCTGCAAGCAAAAGCGGCATTTATTGAATATCGACAGACAACACCTTTGCAGCGAGCTGATTTTTTAAATGAAATAGCTCACCAACTAGCCTTAGCCGAACCATTATTACTTGAGCGTACCACAGTTGAAACTGGACTACCTACAGGAAGAATTCAAGGTGAATTAGCCAGAACAATCAATCAACTACGTCTTTTTGCCACCAACCTTATTAAACAGCCCGTTTTTATGGCTCACGATTTTGCACTACCCGAAAGAACCCCGTTAGCGCGTCCAGACTTAAAAATGTCTCAGTTACCTTTAGGTCCTGTTGCCGTATTTGGTGCAAGCAACTTTCCTCTCGCGTTTAGCACGGCTGGCGGAGACACTGCATCAGCACTTGCGGCTGGGTGTACAGTGGTTTTTAAAGCCCATGTTGCTCACCCAGGCACCTGTGAAATTGTCTCTCGTGCGATTGAAAAAGCTATCAGTATTTGTGGTATGCCTTGTGGAGTATTTAGTTTATTGCAAAGTAAATCGTACGAGATAAGCCACAGTTTAGTAAAACATGTTGCAATTAAAGCGGTCGGTTTTACCGGCTCTTATCGTGTCGGTATGGCATTGCTCGACAGTATTAAAACCCGAAATGAACCCATCCCATTTTATGGTGAGCTTGGCGCAATTAATCCCCAAATAATATTGCCTAATTTTATTGCTCAAAATTCCTCAGGTTTAGCTCAAGAGTTTGTAACATCAATGGCAATGGGAGCAGGCCAGTTTTGCACTAATCCTGGCGTTTGGTTAGTTAATAAGGAAGAGGCAGCGGAATTTAAAGCCAAACTTATCCCTTTAATCGAATCTTCAGCAGCTCAAACCATGCTTACCCCTGGTATTTTAAATGCGTATGCTCAAGGCTGTCAGCGCCTAGCTGAACATGCAGAAGTCGTTGCAAGTGGGCTTGTTGATGATAAAAAAGCATCGGTTTATTTATTTACAACTTCGGCAGATCAATTTTTGTCAAATCAAGCATTGCATGAGGAAGTATTTGGCCCTGCATCTCTAATGGTTACTTATAAAGATTTAGCTGAAGTTGCAAGTATTATTGATGAACTTGAAGGTCAATTAACCGCTTCGATTCATGGCAGCCTTGAAGTCATTGAGCAACATAAAGGGCTTGTTGAGGCACTTTCATTTAAAGTTGGGCGGCTTATTTTTAATCAAATGCCAACCGGGGTCGAAGTATGTGATGCGATGATGCATGGTGGGCCTTTTCCTTGCTCAACTGATGTAAGAAGTACCTCAGTTGGTAGTTTTGCAATCGAACGATTCTTACGTCCAATTTGTTATCAGAACCAACCTTAGTTTTTATTATTGTTAGAAGCAAAGCAGTCTTGAAGACTGCTTTTTTCGTTGTAGCATTAAATGATTCTTTTTGCCTCTGGTCTTTTTTTTTCAACTAGTTAAACTAGAGCGTATTATTTACGACATAAAAGAATTGATATGGCGCTGACATATAAAACACGTACAGAATTTGTTGTTGACGCAATAAGAGAAAAAATCCTCAAAGGTGAAGTGAAAGCAGGCCAGCCATTAAGACAAGCTGCACTCGCAGAAGAACTTGATGTAAGTCGCATACCTGTGCGTGAAGCACTTTTGCAGTTAGAAGCCGAAGGCCTTGTTAAGTTTCAAGCACATAAAGGTGCGATTGTGACTAAACTTGATGCCGATCACGTCGATGAATTATTTGAGCTTCGTGCAATGCTAGAAGCTGACGTACTTGCTCGTTCGATTCCGAATTTAACATCATCACATTTGGCCGAAGCTGAAAGTATCTTAGCTGAGTTAGAGCAATCTCTGACTCATGATGATAGCGCGAATTTATGGTCTGATTTAAATACTCAATTTCATGTGTGTCTGTACCAAGGTTGTCACCGGCCCCAAAGTATGGATATGATCAGTATGCTCAATCAAAATGCAAGTCGTTATATTCGATTACATTTTTTACTTGCAGGCGGTATTCATAAAGCCGGCCCAGAGCATAGACAGCTGATTAATTACTGCAAAAATCAGCAAATTGACCAAGCGGTTGAAGTATTAAAAAGCCATATATTAGGCGCGAAAGATGAAATAAAAGCGTTGTTGCAGCAACAGGATTAAAAATAAAAAGGCATTCAGATTGAATGCCTTTTTTTATTTATGATTTTGAGAATTATTATGTGAGAACAAATTAGTTTTTGAATACCGGTTATGTACCCGTAAAAACAATATCCAAGTTGCAAGTATTATTAATACTCCAGCCAGTAGCATTACCAAATTATGATCAACCCATGTCATTAATACAATGGCGAGTAAAAACATAATAAAGGGCTTAAGCTCATACCATCTGGATATGCTCTGTTGGTTTTGACGATTAAACTTTGTATCTGTTCGTCTAAAGTGTGACCTTAAAGTCCACACTAAAGCTCCGGCAATAAAAAATAAACTCCCAGAAAAAGACGCAAAAAACGAGGGCTGATAGGTAATCAGACCATAACCAACAGCAAAATAGACATAGGGCAAACTTTCATAAATTGGTTTACTTAACACAATAGAATCCCTCCAACGTGATCTGGTTAAAGTTTAGACTCTAAAAAACATTTAAGCGAGTATGTTAAAGCTTCAAAGATTATTGCAATAAGTAGGATTTTGATAAGCTGAGAAAATATTTTTCTTTTATATGAATAAACCCAGCTTAGGTTGATTAATTAAGCTATTGTGCTTTGGTATTATCAGTTTTTAACTGCGTTTCTTGCCAACCTAGCCAATCACCTTCTAAGTGTTTTACATTAGTAAACCCTAAATCGATTAGCGCTTGCTCTGCTGCAGCTGCTCTTCTTCCAGAACGGCAATAAACGATAATAGCTTGGTCTTTTTGATAATCGAGTACCGCGGTGTTATTAATAATATCTAAATGAGAGTAATTAATAGCGCCAGGAATATGTCCATCCTTGAACTCTTCATCTGAACGTACATCGAGCAGAATAACGGTATTATTTTTTTGTGCTTCAATTAATGTTTGCTGGCTTACTGTAGGGGTCGGTGCAGCAAGTACATTTGGACTTGCACATAAAAATAAGACAGTTGTGAGTGATAAAATAGTTAATTTCATTTTTATAACCTGCAGAGTTTTAGTTGGTCGAGTATAGCACTAGGACTCTTATGATTCTAAATAGGTTAGTCCTAGCTTACTTTTCACTTTGAAATCTACTGGCGATATATATCTTGTTTAAATATTTAGCCACAGCTTTGAAGATTACTCGCTTTCATTAGGGCAATAATTTCACCTTGATTGTTGCTGTTTATAAGTAAGTTGTCACCGGTTTTAAGATCTAAATCAATATTGTGACTCAAGTTTAATTGCTTAATTAAATCAGCCTTTAATTCAACCAGCCTAGTTTTATCACACGACTCAATAAACCAATCTTTATTACGCCCCATTAAGCGACCTGCTGAAAGTTGTTTAAAGGCTAAATTATTTAAAGCACTTGCAAGTTCACGCTTTGCTTGTTGATGAGCTTGGTTAATTGTTTTTGAATATTGTTGATTGGTGTAATCATGCACCTCTATTTGATAATAAAGGGAAGCATCGTAAAGCTGAGCAAATAACTCGGTTGATGATTGCTTTTGATAAACAATATTAATCAGTAGCACAATCGCTGCTATACCTAATACAAATTGTACCCGATTGAACCAAGGTATCTGTTTATCGGTGCGACTTTTTAATATCGCTAAAATAGTGCAATGTTGTTTTTTGCTTAGCTTAATTTGCTCCTTACGCGCTTGATGGAGTTGTTTAAGTTGTTTATCAAACTCATGCTCAGATTTCATTATACACTCCTAGGCTAATTTTTAGCTGTTGCTTGGCATAGCGCAACCTGGTTTTTACAGTTTCTTGAGGCTCTGAGGTAATACTTGCAATTTGAGCCAATGAAAAACCTTCTTGTTGTAATATAAAGCTTTCCCTTTGCTTAAATGGTAGTTGTAGCAAAGCGTGGTTGTAGCTTTTTAATAAGTTATTTTCTGTTTCAAGTTCAACGGTTTGCAAGCTTTCTAACTGTTGATATTCAAGACTAATCAATTTGTTCGCTGCTTTTATTTCATCACGTAATGTATTGGTAGCAATGGTAAATAACCAAGCTTTTAGTGAGGATTGTTCTCGGTAAAGGTGCCTTTTCTCCATAACTTTAAGCCATGTTTTTTGGCTGACATCATTCGCTGTATCGGTATTACTTAACGATACGAGATAGTGATAAATATCATTGCCAAAATGATTAAATAGTTGGCCTAATTCTGCTTGCGAACCTGTTTGACAAAAGCGAGTCATAATGATGTCTGGATCTTGCGGTTTGATAAACCAGCTTTTTAAATTAAGTAGTATCAATAAAAGCCCCTTATATTTGTTTAAACAGGCATCTTATATCACATTAAGATGCCAAGCCTTGAGGGTATTAATTAGCCTGATTTCTCTGGATAAGAGATTTACCAACATATTAAATTAAAGGTAGATATCTTAGTTATGTTTCTCTAGCCAAATATTTTCAAGGATTACAATGTGGATTGATGCGTCAATAGCTGGCCTATTGCACGTTAATCTAACGCAGTTAACGATGAAAATAGCTGCCTGAGATAGATTTATTATCCAGGATTAAGGTTAATTACTATTATCCAAACTGAAATCAAGTTGAATATTTAACCCATGCTGTTCTATTGCATGACCCTGCTCAATTTTGGCTTTGTATTTCCATTTTTTTATCGCTTTTAGGGCTGCTGCATCAAAAATACGCTTGGGCTCTGAGGCTAAAATAGTGGGGTTAATAACACGACCCGTCTTTGAAATTGAAAAGCCAATTTGTACCCAGCCCTCAATACCATCTCGGGCTGCAGATTGTGGGTATTTCGGAGCCATCCTAACAATCGGGCTTGCTTGGTTATCTAGCTTTAAGCTTGTTAATCCTTCTTTATCGCTCATTTGTGGCGATATTTTTATTAGCGGTATGATCTGTGTCGTATCAATTTCGGGTGCATCTGAAACTGGCATCAATTTTGGTGGAGCTTTATTTACCATTGGAGGTGGTGGTAAGCGCGATATTGTTGTGATCTGTTTGATTTTTTTTTCTTGGGCAACTTCAATCGTAAAATCAGGCTGTACTGTTGGCGCATAATTTTCTTGAGGTTTAATTAAATATTGCATAAAGGCAAAAGCTACAAAGGTCATTATCAGGCCAGCAGCAGTAATTAGGGCTATTTTTGCTAATGGCTGAGCGGTAGATTGTGTGATTGTATGAGTCATAAAATATTCTCCTTGAGTTACTCGCTAATAAAACGAGATAAAAAGGAAAAAGGGGTGAAAATTTTAAAAATTATTTTTGACTCGTTTTTTTGACTAATTTGTTACTTGCTTTATGACTTCACAATCCCCATATATTACTATCTACACAGTTAGTATAAATAAAAGTAGCCTAGTATTGCTTGGCGCTGAAACAAGCTTTTGTTATATTATCACAATATTGTTTATTTTAATTTGGATACGTTGTGGCTGAAGTACGAGCAAGAGTCCAGCTAAAGGTTGGCAAACAGAGCACTATACCTGCAGAGATCCTGTCATTTTCAGGTCTGCAAGATGGTGTTGAGCATGTCGCTTTAGTGTTTAACCAAGCAGATAAAACACAAGATACCCCCTTAATTCGCCTTCATTCAGAATGTCTTACTGGAGATGTATTTCATTCATCACGCTGTGACTGCGGCGAGCAATTGAATGAATCGATTGAAAAAATGCACCAACAAGGTGGTATTTTGCTTTACCTTCGTCAAGAGGGGCGCGGCATTGGCTTGTACAATAAAATTGATGCTTATGTTTTGCAGTCACAAGGGATGAATACGTACGAAGCGAACAATCATCTT
The DNA here is from genome assembly GCF_002310815.1 of Pseudoalteromonas tunicata. Lineage (NCBI taxonomy): Bacteria > Pseudomonadati > Pseudomonadota > Gammaproteobacteria > Alteromonadales > Pseudoalteromonadaceae > Pseudoalteromonas > Pseudoalteromonas tunicata. The sequence continues at coordinate 972,366 of NZ_CP011032.1, forward strand.
GGTTTTGCTGATGATTTACGTGATTTTTCAGACGCAGTATTAATGTTAAAAGCGATGGGAATTCACGATGTTCAGTTAATGACGAATAACCCTAAAAAACTCAAGGCACTCACAGATGCTGGGATTAAAGTGCGCAACTTAGTTGGTACACATGCGCATTTAAAAGAGGGTAATGAAGCTTATTTAGCTACAAAAGTAAAACATGGCTCGCATATGCTGGATTTAAGTAAAACAAAAAAGTAGCATAGCGACTTAAGGGCTGATTTCATTCACTCGATTGATGAACATATAAAAAACGCACCTCAAGTTGGTGCGTTTTGACTTTAATTTAAGACGAAATAAGATAAAACGATGGCCATAGAGCAACGAGTTTATAAAGCCCAAGCGGGAGTAGCGTGGTTTAAAGCCGCTTGGCACATATTTAAGATGCAACCGGGGACATTTATTTTAATGCACGCGGTAATGGGTGGGCTTGGTTTGGTCGCAATTTTTTTTCCGATTTTACAAATTGCAGCTGGGCTTGCCACTCCTTTTTTAACGGCAGGTTTCTATCAGGCTATTTTATTACGCCAGCAAGGTAAAAAAATTACGGTTGCTGAGTTGTTTGCGCCATTTGGCCAAGTTGGTCGTCGCCTTGGATTATTTCGTTTAGGCTTGTATCAAATTGGTGCGGGAATTTTACTCGCTTTATTAGCAAGTTGGTTGTTTAAAGATGCAATTGCAGTGCTTGAGCAATATGCAGCTCAGCCTGAAATTGCGGCGCAGCATTTACTGAATAATTTGCACTTTTCAAATATCGTAGTATTTATCAGTGCATTATCCTTTTATTTAATGTGTTTTGCGTATGCAGTGCCGTTAGTTTATTTTCACGGAACTGCTAATTTACTCGAAGTGTTCAAGGCTAGTTTATCTACGTTTTGGCATAACATGGCTGCTATCGGTGTATATGGAGTTATTTTTACCGGACTGATGTTAATCAGTGTACCGCTTTCATTTATCCCGTTATTTTTTATTATGCCTATTTGCTACATTGCTTTTTTTGTCTCATTTCAAGCTATGTTTATGAGTACAATTGTGGTGGCTGCGCCAACAAATGATATGCCGACTTCATCAGGGCGATTTGACGCTTAATGGATGATAAAGAAAAGCAAAAACTAAAAAATTACGTGCTCTGGTTATTGTCTCGCCAAGAATATTCGCGTCGAGACTTAACCTTTAAATTACAGCAAAAAGGCGCATCAGCTGACTTTATCGCAAGTTTACTCGATTGGTGTGAGCATCATTCGTTTATTGATGAAAAGCGATATTGTGAAAGTTTTATTCGCCGTCATCTGGCAAAGCTTCACGGATTGAAGCGTATCCAGGCCGAAGCTGCGGGTAAAGGAATTGAGCGAACCTTACTTGAAACCACGTTAGATGAGATGGAAATTGACTGGTATCAGCAAGCCCAAGCAGCATATAATAGGAAGTTTTCTGGAATTACTGGAAACCTTGAATTCAAAGAAAAAGCAAAAATTTTGCGTTATTTGATGTATCGAGGTTTTAATCATGAACAAATAGAATTTGCAATGCAAACAGAGCCGTCAGACGAGTGAGAATATCCGCATGCAGCATATGACTACCGCACAAATCCGCCAAGCTTTTTTAGACTACTTTTCGTCAAAACAGCATCAAGCCATCGCATCAAGCTCTTTGGTGCCAGGTAATGACCCAACATTATTATTTACCAATGCCGGTATGGTCCAATTTAAGGACGTATTTTTAGGCGCCGATAAACGCCCATATACTCGCGCAACCAGTTCACAGCGATGTGTTCGTGCTGGTGGTAAACATAATGACCTTGAAAACGTGGGTTATACCGCCCGTCACCATACCTTTTTTGAAATGCTAGGTAACTTTAGTTTCGGTGATTATTTTAAAGAAGATGCGATTAAATTTGCATGGGAATTTTTAACGACAGTGTTAAAGCTCCCAACCGAAAAATTATTAGTGACGGTTTATCACACTGATGATGAAGCCTTTGACATTTGGCACAAACAAGTAGGTTTGCCGGCAGATAGAATTATCCGTATTACGACGACTGATAACTTCTGGTCGATGGGTGATACGGGGCCATGTGGTCCATGTTCTGAAATTTTTTATGATCATGGCGATGATATTTGGGGTGGCCCTCCGGGTTCTGCTGAAGAAGATGGCGATCGTTTCATTGAGATTTGGAACTTGGTATTCATGCAGTTCAATCGCCATGCAGATGGTTCAATGGAGCCACTGCCTAAGCAATCTGTTGATACAGGTATGGGGCTTGAGCGTATCTCAGCCATTATGCAAGGTGTGCATTCAAACTACGAAATCGATATTTTCCAAGGATTGATCCGCGCTGCAGCTGATGTCACTAATGCACAAGATTTAGAAGATAAATCGTTACGTGTAATTGCCGATCACATTCGTTCATGTGCTTTTTTAATTGCTGATGGTGTGATGCCGTCAAATGAAGGTCGCGGTTACGTATTGCGTCGTATTATTCGCCGTGCAGTTCGCCATGGTAACAAGCTTGGTGCTAAAGATAACTTCTTCCATAAGTTAGTTGGTGCGTTAGCCGAGCAAATGGGCGATGCATATCAAGAGCTGTACAAGCAACGCGAAATTATTGAAAAAGTATTACGTATTGAAGAAGAACAGTTCAGTAAAACATTAGAGCGTGGCTTAGCCATTTTAGAAGATGGTTTAAAAGATATAACAGGCGATGTTATTCCTGGTGATGTCGTCTTTAAACTTTATGATACCTACGGTTTCCCTGCTGATTTAACTGCCGATGTTGCGCGCGAGCGTTTTATGACGATTGATGAGCCCGGCTTTCAAGCATGTATGGCTGCACAGCGTAAAATGGCGCAACAAGCCGGTAAATTCGGCACTGACTATAACGAGCAATTAAAATCAGATAAACACACTGATTTTAAAGGGTATGAGCACGAGCATTTTTCAGGCACTGTGATAGAACTTTTCTTTGAGGGTCAATCGGTTAATAGTTTAGCTGATGGTCAAAAAGGGATTGTAGTATTAGATCGTACTCCTTTTTATGCCGAGTCAGGCGGTCAAGCGGGCGATAAAGGTATTCTTAAAATTGCTGGTGGTGAGTTTAGCGTTTATAACACCACAAAACTTGGTAATGCCTTTGCTCACACAGGCGTGATCCAAGGTCAAATTGCTTTAAACGACCGAGTTGATGCACAAATCGATACTACACGTCGTGATAATATCCGCAAAAACCATACCGCGACGCATCTATTGCATGAAGCATTACGCCAAGTATTAGGTGAGCATGTTGGTCAAAAAGGGTCATTAGTGGAATCAGAACGTTTACGTTTTGACTTCTCTCACTTTGAAGGTGTCACTAAAGCGCAATTAATTGAAATAGAATTAATGGTGAATGCTGAAATTCGTCGTAATGTCGATTTACAGACTGAGCTAATGCAAATTGATGATGCTAAAGCCAAAGGTGCAATGGCGTTATTTGGTGAGAAATACGACGATGAAGTTCGTGTTGTTAGTATCGGTGAATTCTCTATCGAATTATGTGGTGGTACTCACGTTAAGCGTTTAGGTGATATTGGTTTATTTAAAATTGTGAGTGAATCAGGTATCGCTGCGGGTATTCGCCGTATTGAAGCGGTAACAGGAGCAGCAGCAATTGAGGTCATGCATCATCAAGCTGAGGTGCTTAATCATATTGCGGCATTAGTAAAATCAGATGCCAATAGCGCTGTTGAAAAAGTAACGGCGTTAGTGGAGCGTACAAAAGGCCTTGAAAAAGAAATCAATCAACTTAATGATAAGTTAGCCAGCGCCGCAGGTGCCGGTTTACTTGATTCTGTGATTGAAATTGCAGGTGTGAAAGTACTTATTGCGAACGTTGCTGGCACAGAAAGCAAAGCATTACGCGGCATGGTTGATGATTTAAAAAACAAACTTGGCTCAGGTGTGATTGCATTAGGTGTCGCTGAAGGCGACAAAGTGAGCTTGATCACTGGTGTCACCAAAGATTTAACTGGTAAATTCAAAGCAGGTGAATTGGTTAACTTTATGGCGCAGCAAGTTGGTGGCAAAGGTGGCGGTCGTCCTGATATGGCGCAAGCGGGTGGTTCAGAGCCTGAGCACTTAGCTTCAGCACTTGATAGTGTTGCAGCTTGGATCTCTGAGCGTGTATAACGTTTCGTGTCATTAATAGTCCAAAAATTTGGCGGCACTTCAGTTGGGTCAATTGACCGAATAGAAGCTGTCGCCGACCTTGTTATTAAAACAAAACAACAAGGCCACCAAGTTGTGGTTGTTTTATCTGCTATGGCAGGTGAAACCAATCGTTTAATTAGTCTTGCAAAACAAATCGATAATCGCCCTAATGCCCGCGAGCTTGATGTGCTGATAAGTACTGGTGAACAAGTATCTGTCGCATTATTGGCTATGGCAATTATCAAACGTGGTCATTCAGCAATTAGTTTATTAGCCGATCAGGCACTTATCCAAACCGATAATTTTTTTGGCAAAGCACGAGTCACAGACATCGATTCGAGTCGTTTACTTCATGAGTTAGAACATGGCAGAATTGTCATTTTAGCTGGGTTTCAAGGTCGTGATAGTGAGGGGAATGTAACTACCCTTGGCCGTGGAGGCACAGATACAACCGCTGTTGAAGTCGCTGCAGCCATAAAAGCAAACGAATGCCAAATTTATACTGATGTTGATGGGGTTTATACTGCGGATCCGCGCATAGAATCACGGGCTCGGCGAATGGATACAATTACATTTGAAGAAATGCTCGAATTGGCAAGTCTTGGTGCTAAAGTATTGCAAATTCGCTGTGTAGAAGCTGCAGGAAGATACAATGTGCCATTAAGAGTATTATCTACTTTTGCACCGGATCAAGGCACGCTAATCACTTATGAGGAACCTCAGATGTTAGATCAAGTTGTATCTGGTATTGCGCATAATAAAGATGAAGCATTATTAACTATTTGTGGCGTGCCAAATACGCCAATTAATTTAGCAAAAATTTTGCAACTTTTGGCTCAACATGCAATCGAAGTCGATATGATTGCACAAATAAATCAAAAAGATGCAAATATCGACTATGCTTTTACTGTGCATCGTAATGACTTTGAACAAGGCTTGGAATTATTGCAATCTTTGGTTCAAACTTTGGGAGCAACTGAGGTTAAAGGGAATTGTAATGTGGCAAAAATCTCAGCGGTTGGTGTTGGAATGAAGTCGCATGCAGGTGTTGCAGGCACATTATTTCAAGCATTGGCGGCTGAAAACATTGCAGCGTTACTCATTTCTACCTCAGAAATAAAAATATCAGTGCTAATTGATGAAAAGTATCTAGAATTAGGCGTAAGAGCGCTGCATAGTGCTTTTTTTGTTATAAATTAACCAGTTTTAGAGTTTTTACTTACTTTTGTAGTGATAATTCATTAAAATAGAAAGACACGGAATCTTTTAATCTTTTGGAAATTAGGAGCAAAGAATGCTAATTCTGACTCGTCGCGTTGGAGAAACCCTTATGATAGGGGACGAAGTTACAGTTACGGTACTTGGTGTTAAAGGTAATCAAGTACGTATCGGTGTAAATGCACCTAAAGATGTTTCAGTACATCGTGAAGAAATTTATATGCGTATTCAAGCTGAAAAAACAAACCCAATGGGTAATGAATAAGTTTGAATAGTTAAAAAAGCCGCTTAAGCGGCTTTTTTATTGCCTAACATATTTTAAAACAAGAATACTATGCTTGAGTAGGATGTTAAGCTTGCTTGATTGTAACCACACGTTGTGGAAATGGGATCTCGATATTATTATTTTTTAAAGTATTAAATACCGTTAAGTTAATCGCCATTTTAGCTTTAATTATCTGATTTGTTTTAACCCAATAACGATAGCCAATTACAACACTGCTATCGGCAAACTGATTAATGCCTACCTGTATCTTTGCACTTGCGACAAATTCTGGTTGCGCGTTAAGCGCTTGCTCAATTAGGCTAATTGCAAATTCTGGGTCTGCATGATAAGCAATGCCAATTTCTCCTTCGATGAGTGATAACGCAAAAGAGTTATGAATTATCTCACCAACAATGTGCTTATTTGGCACGGTGATCACAATATCATCTTCATTGGTTAAAATGGTCACCCCTAATTCAATCGATTTTACTTGGCCAAAAATGCCATTCACTAAAATAGTATCGCCGACAATAAAAGGGCGAGTGGCGATGATTGCCAATCCTGCGCCATAGTTCGATAGCATGCCCTGCAAAGCGAGGCCTGCACCTAAAGATGCTGCGCCAATCGCTGCAATAAAAGGCGTGATGCTGATGCCTATTTTACCCAAAGCGATGATCACAAACATGATAATTAGCAAAACCTTTATCACATTAGTGATGAAGTTATTGAGCGTGATATCAACATTGTTTTTTTCTAATAATTTAAAAACTAGGCTCGATAATTTTTTGGCTACCCATAACCCAAAAAGTAATATCAGTAGTGCAGCGACAAGTTGAAAACTGTAGGTCACTAAATACTCAGTGATCAGTGCGTAGATCTTTTCTATTTGTTGGATTTCATTTTCAATCATGTCAGGGTCCAATTGAGTGGTTCGATGTAAGTACATCATAAAATAAATCGTCAGAAACCCTTCAGCGAGGGTTTAGTTTTAGTATTGCAGAATATACACTGCAACTTATACATTACCAGAATTTTTCTGGCTTAAGCTCTCACTTATAAAAGCAAATAACTCATGAATAAAAAAGCGATTTTAGCCCTTGCCATCAGTGCCGCATTAGTCGGTTGTGTTGATGGAAATAAAGTTCAAGAAACCAGCCAAACAGCAATTACCAGTCAGTCTCAAAATCAGCAATTAGAAAACATAGTTGAGGCTTATTTTGATGAAGCGTTAGCCCTTTCGCCAATTAGTGCAACGTTTGTTGGAGAATACCAATACAATGATCAATATTCTTTACCAATTAATGCGCAAAACCGCGCCAAGCAACATGCGTTAACACAAAAGTATCTTACACGCATTGCAGCACTCGATGCAGATCAGCTTACTGGCCAGTCATTATTGACCTTTGAGATTTTTCAACGAGATTTGCGTCTTGCACAAGAGCAAGAACGCTTTCCAAGCTACTTGATCCCAATTGATCAAATGAATGGTGAACATAATACATTTGCTGGATTGGGTTCAGGTCAAAGTGCGCAGCCGTTTAATACCGTCGAAGATTACAGTAACTTTATTAAACGAGCTGAAGGATTTGTGGTTTGGCTTACAAGTGTTGAAGAGTCAATGCGCGAGGGGATAAAACAAGGTGTGGTTTTACCTAAAGTATTAGCGGTTAAGCTGTTGCCACAGTTTCAAGCGCATGTTGTTGATGATGTAACTAAGTCAGTATTTTGGATGCCAGTTGCTGCAATGCCTGACACTTTCAGTCTTGCACAAAAACAACAGATCGAAATGCAATACAGTTCATTGATAAGTAAGACTTTAGTGCCTGCCTACCAAAAAATGAGTGTTTTTTTAGAAAATGAGTATATTCCAAACTCACGGTCAACGGTCGGTTACTCAGATTTACCCAATGGTAAAGCTTGGTATGATGCTGAAATTAAAAGCCATACCACACTTGCACTTAGCGCAGATGAAATTCACAAAATTGGTTTGCAAGAAGTTGAACGCATTTTAGGTGAAATGAGAAAAGTAAAACAACAAGTTGGTTTTGAAGGTGATTTAGTTGCATTTTTTAATCATCTGCGTGAAAGTGATGAGTTTTATTTTAATTCTGCCGAAGAAGTCATTGCGGCTTATGAAGCTGTAAAAGCAAAAATTGATGCGCGTGTTCCACTATTATTTGAAATTGCACCAAAAGCTGATTACGAAGTGAAAGCTGTTGAAGCATTCAGAGCTGAATCTGCCGCTGGAGCATCGTATCAGAGTCCTGCACCAGATGGCTCGCGCCCGGGTATTTTTTACATCAATACCCATAACTTAAAAGCGCAGCCAAAATTTATTTTAGAAACATTATCAATTCATGAAGCGGCGCCTGGTCATCATTTTCAAGTAGCATTGCAGCAAGAAGTTGAAGGTTTACCACGGATCCGTAAATTTGGTGGATATACTGTATTTGAAGAGGGCTGGGCCTTATATGCAGAAAGCTTAGGCAAAGAGCTTGGCTTATTTACTGATCCGTACCAGTGGTATGGTCGTTTAGTAGATGAACAGCTTCGTGCGATGCGTCTTGTGCTTGATACTGGTTTACATGCCAAAGGTTGGACACGAGAGCAGGGCATTGAGTTTATGATGGCTAATTCATCAATGGCGCAAAGCGACATTATTTCTGAAGTTGAACGCTATATCGCGATGCCAGGCCAAGCTTTGTCGTATAAATTAGGTCAATTTAAAATTCGAGAGTTGCGTGATTATTGTGCCAAAGAATTGGGTGAACAATTTGATGTGAAAAAATTCCATAGCCAAATTTTAATTGATGGTGCGTTACCTATGCCTATTTTAGAGCAAAAAATTAAGCGCTGGGTTGCACAGCAACAAGGTTAATCTTTGTATTATAAAATGCTAACAGTTGAAAAACTGTTAGCTAATAGCCAACCAAACTCCAACCGCCATCATCAAGCAGGCTGAAATACGGTTCAGTAATTGCACATGACCATTACTTGCAAGTAGCTTGCGTAAGCCATGCCCTCCGCTGGCATATAACGTCATACAAATTAACTCAGTCGCCAATAATATGAATACTAACGCCATCAATTGTGGTGCCAAAGTGTGCTCAGAATTAATAAATGGTGGCAGCAAAGAGGCTGTAAATGCCCAGCCTTTGGGGTTCGAAACTGCGGTGAGATAACCTTTAGAGAATAGATTTTTGGCACTGACATGCTCAGTTGGTTTATTGGCCTCTAAACTTAGCGCCAAGTTACCCTTACTTTGCCACATTTGTATCCCAACAAAAATTAAATAGGCACCACCAATCCATTTTAAGGCATTAAAAACATCTGGGTAATTAAGCATTAAAGCAGCAACGCCAAGCACCGCCGCGGTTGCTACCGTAGCCACACCTAATAACTCACCCCACATCATATAAAAAGTACGCTTTAGACCCACACTCATCCCAAGCGTCATCGCTAAAGTCATGCACATTCCAGGTGAAATAGAGACTAAGAAACTGGTCGGAATAAATAACAGCAACAAGGTAATATCTGGCATAACGGACGCTCGAGTTTTTGAAGAGGTAATAATAACGTAAAAACGCCTTTGGAGGTATCAGCAAAACAGTCATTACAATGGTTTTCAGTGCAATCTACAAAGCTGTTATACTGAATGATATCAGTCAGATAAATCAAAGGGTTTAAAATGAATTGGCAATCACTGCAAGATGGTTTGTCGTATATATTATTCAGTTATGGTGGCACGCCGATTACCGTTTTTCAGGTTCTGCAGGTGCCATTTTCATTGTTGTTAGCTTGGTTTATTGTCACACGAGTCGGTATTTTAATTCGTAAAGCCTTGCTGGTACGCAAAGTGACTCCCGACGCTATCCATCTATTCTCTCGAATTTACCTAGTAATCACCATCGCGATTTTAGCCATTACCAGTTTAGAGATTTTAAAAATTCCACTTACCGCATTTGCATTTGTTTCAGGTGCTGTTGCGATTGGCGTTGGTTTTGGGGCGCAAAATATTATTAATAACTTTATTAGTGGCTGGATTTTAATGTGGGAAAGGCCAATACGGATAGGTGATTTTTTAGAGGTCGGTGATACCAAAGGTATGGTTGAAAGTATCAATACCCGCTCAACACTTATTCGCCGCAGCGATGGTGTTCATATGTTAGTGCCAAATAGCCATTTACTTGAAAATACGGTTATTAATTGGACTCTAATTGATAAAAATGCACGTTCATTTGTGCGAGTTGGTGTCGCCTATGGCTCAGATGCTTTATTAGTTGCACAGTTAATCAGGCAAGTATTAAGTGAGCGAAAAGAGATTTTGACCCAACCCGCTTCAAATGTACTATTTGAAGATTTTGGCGATAACGCATTAATTTTTGATGCTATTTTTTGGGTGTGTGCTAATTCAGAAGCGGATATCCGCCAAATGCGTAGTGATATTCGCTTTCGGATTTATGAGTTATTTAATCAGCATAACATTGTGATTGCATACCCTCAGCGCGATGTTCATATTGATGGGGTTATTCAAGTACACAATTTACCTCAGGTTAAATAACCAGATAAATCCATCTGTGGCTGCTCTTTCAAGGTTAACAACGTTGGATTAACTTACACTAGACCTACAATTGACGCGTTGATCCGCCTTGTTACCCTTGAAAATATCTGGTTAGAGATAGGTAATTTACAGATTTACCTTTAATTCAACATCTTGGTAAATCTCTTATCCAGATCTCAGATTAAATAGTATTTCATAAAAAAATAATTGTGCTATTTTTTAATTACTGCAAAAGGGGATTTATTTGAAAATAACGTTTAGCACACTTCTTATATTATGTGGCTTATGGATTCATTCGGCTAAAATACAAGCTACAGAAACTCAGCCTGAGACCTCTTTGTTGGTTGCATCTGGTAACTTTGCTCCTTATTTTGTTGACGATAATCCAGCGACTCTAGGGCTGTTTAATGATATTTTTAAAGAGGCATTAGCACAAGTTGGTTATCCTAATGTTGAGTTCAAATCACTTGGTAATGAGGCGATTAAACGTAATTTTTTGATTGGTAGAGCCGAGGTTGCACTCAATTGGGGGGGGATCACTCCAGATGGTTTTTTCCAATCAAAATATCGTTTGAAGTTTGTTAATCGTGTGATCGTCAGAAAAGCAAGTCCACTTGCTCTATTGCAAGACTTAAGCACAATGAAGGGCTTTAAAGTGGTGTCATTTGTTAATGCAACTCGGGTATTTGGGCTGCAATACGAAAATACCATGAAAAATAATGGGTATATCGAATATGAAGATCAGACGATTACCAATCGGTTATTTATTTCAGAGCGCTTTGATGCAAAAGTAGGGGATTGGCTGATGTTTTTATGGTCGCTGGGTTTAACTCCTCAGCAGCAACAAAATATGCCCTATACAGCACTTGATTTGCTGGAATACAGTGGCTCATCTGTTATCTATAAGGATGAAGTATTACGTGACAAAGTTGATATGCAATTAACTACTATGTTGCAATCAGGCCAAATAGAGACAATCACCCAAAACTGGTTTAAATCAATGGGAGTTGTTCCTTATCAACATCAGTTTTTAGACGTTTTAGCAAAAAAGTAGGTTAGTTGATGTGCATTTATGATAAATGCACATTATGAGTTAGGGGATTAGTCATCTAAATCTGATTCAATTTCTTGCTCGATAACCACTTCTTCTTCAGGGATTAATGTTCTTAAACAAGCGAGTAGATTTGCTTGGTCATCACTGCCGACTCTAAACTTGGTGCCATCATGAAGTTCGATAGCAATAGCTTGAAATCCAGATACTCCATAAACCCAACCATCATGCGTAATTTTAACTCCCAGACCATGCAACCATGAATTAGTTACCGGATTTACTTTAGCAATGGCACTAATCGGTATTTTTTGACCAAAAACACCTGGCCCAAAGCTCCACGATAATTCATATTTACTCACTTTTATCGTTAAACTATGGAATAAATAGGCGACAATAACTAAACCTGCTGCAAATAAATAAACGGGTACTGAGCTACCTAAGACATAAAGCGCTAAAAGTACTGATGATAATACCCAACTAATGAGTACTAGAATGGCCCAGCCAAACTGTTTTTTTTGATATAACATGATGTTTCTTAATTAAAAGTTAAATACAAGTGTGGCGCTGGTTTCAGAATCAAAACTCAGTTTATCCACTTCTGGTTTTGAGTTGTAACGGTATAAATAAGAAAACTTAACCGATAGCGCACCATTTACTCGGCTGACTAACGCGGTTTCAGATTTTAACCTTGAGCTTAATCCTGATAAGGACTGCTCGTAACTAATTGCTTGATTAAAACGGCTGCGACTCGAAATTAATCGCTCCCATTGCAATGCAATTCTAATCAAGAAACCACTTTGTGAACTATTGTCTGTATTTTTTTGCGCACTTAAACCGGGCCCAATATCAAAATCAATGCGGTCTTTTTTTAATGCTAATAATCGGTTGCCGTAACCTGAAACCAAAGTACTTTTATACGCTACACCGTTAAAGCGGTCATTTTCATAACCACCATAAACAAAAAACGACTCATCAAATTGGGCTAGTTTATAATTTGCTTGTGATGAAAAAAATACCCTCGATGCGGTAGTTTTACTTTCACCGGTGATTTCATTTAAATCGCGTTTAAACAAGCTATCGAATTTATATTGGTTACGCCAACTTTCAAAATCTTGATAAATATTAGCTTTGAGTTTTGCCGTAGTGGAGTCGGTATTACCGCTAGTCAAAATAAAACCCAGCTCGGTATCACCGTATAAAAACTCACCTTGATGCTTTTGATGGATCTCACTTTCGTCCAACTTGCCATATTCAGAAAAGTTTTCAAAAGGGTCTTTTGCCAACGCATTAAAATGAATTAAAAATAAAACTAAATATGGGTATTTCATTACCGTCTCCTCAACCGGCTTTATTTTATGGTAGAAAAAATAAAAATAAAGTTTTTACGTTAATAGGCGGTAATAAATGCAATATTTAAGCTTTCCAAATAATATGACAAAACGGCGCATCTTTTTCTAAGCTGATCAACATACGGGCGTACTCAATATCTTGGTCATCAAATTCTAAGCCAATAATGACTTGTAAATACAGCTCAGGTTCAATTTCAAACTCAACAAATTCAGACCAAGAATCATCGGGTACATTATCTTCAGCAAATCCAGCTGCTTCGCGATGCATATTAAAATAAATAATGTCTTGCTCAGATAAATTATCTGGAGCTAGCTCTAAAAATACCTCATAGGCATTATCGGTGGCTTCTTCAACTGTCCATAAATGGGCTGACTCGGTCATTGGGATTTCTCATAGAAAGTATATTGTTGGCGTTTATACCAAATCAAAAAAAAAAGCCAAGTTAAACTTAGCTTTTCGTGTTCAATATAATGCTTAGGTATTTACTTTGTTAAGCTTGGCCTTTTATTTTTTCACGCATTTGTTGAATTAAGCGATAAAAGGTAGGAATGAGTAAGGTACCAAAAATAGTTGCCGCTAACATGCCTGCCAGTACAGTAATACCTAATGACACTCGACTGCCAGCTCCAGCTCCCGTTGCAAAAACAAGCGGCAATACACCAAGCACAAATGATAGAGCCGTCATAAGTACAGCTCTAAATCGCAATTTTGCAGCTTGCAGTGCAGCATCAAAAATACTGGCTCCACTGGCTCGAAGCTCCATTGCAAATTCGACAATTAAAATAGCTGTTTTTGTCGAAAGCCCAATTAATAAGACCAGCCCAACTTGTGCGTAGATATTATTTGCCATTCCAATCACATATAGCGCCAACATCGCGCCAAATAATGCCAAAGGTACCGCTGCGATAACGGAGAAGGGAATTGTCCAACTTTCGTATTGCGCCACTAAAAATAAATACACAAAAATTACCGCCAGACCAAACAAAATTGGTGTTAAGTCACCTGCTTCTAACTCTTGTTTCGATTGACCAGCCCACTCATAAATATATCCCGCAGGTAATTGAGCTGCTAATTCTTGCATTGCAGCAATCGCTTCACCACTTGCATGTCCTTCAGCTGCTTGCCCTGTAATGCTTGCACTGCGATATAAATTAAAATGGTTAACACTGGTTGGGCCCAATATAGGTTTTAAAGTGGCCAATGTTGTTAATGGCACCATATCACCATCAACATTGCGTACATAATAATGACGTAAATCACTTGGATCTTTTCTAAATTGAGTTTCGGCTTGAACAACCACCCGATAAGTTCGGCCAAACTGATTAAAGTCATTGATATATAATGACCCTAATTGTGCTTGTAGCGTGGTGAAAATATCACTTAATGCCACGCCTTGCGCTTTAACTTTATTGCGATCAACCTCAAGGAAATATTGCGGCACACTTGCACGATAAGTGCTAAAAACCTGTTTAAGTTCAGGACGCTGATTAGCTTCATAAATTAGGCCATTCATCACTTGAGCCAACTGTGCCGGATCTCGACCTTCACTATCTTGTAATCGAAATTCAAACCCAGAGCTATTGCCCAATCCAGGTATGGGCGGTGGATTAAATACCATCACCTGTGCATCGGGCATAGTCCACAATTGCCCCATTAAACGGGGGATCAATTGTCGCAATCCGAGTTCAGGTGCTACCCGTTCTTCCCAATCTTTTAGAATAATAATGCCCAAACCATTATTTGAACCTGCGCCACCAAGTAAAGAAGTACCAGAAACGGCAATAAAATCCGTTACGGCAGGATCGTTCATCACAATCTCACTGATTTTTTGCATCACATTCTCTGTGCGACCTGTTGATGCGGCATCAGGTAACTGTACATTAACAAACAAATAACCCTGATCTTCACCTGGCACAAAGGCAGTTGGTACTTCTTTGGTTAGCCAACCGGTTGCTACAAACATTAATAAAGCAAAAATACCGACCCTAGCTGAACGCTTCAGAAGAAACTCAACTGCATTGGTGTATTTACCTGTCATGCTGTCAATTGCACGCTCAAAAGGCGCAAGCCACTTAACAGGCTTCATTGCTTGTTCGTTTAACAACAACACGCACAGCGCAGGGCTTAAGGTTAACGCATTAATAGAAGAAATAATCACAGCAAATGAAATAGTCACTGAAAACTGTTTATATAACTCACCAGTAATACCTGGCATAAATCCAACGGGCACAAACACTGCCAGTAATACCAAGGTTGTTGCAATCACAGGGCCAGACACTTGTTCCATCGCTTTTGTGACCGCTTCTTTAATGGGTAATTTCTCTTCTTTTAATAAACGCTCAACGTTTTCAATAACGATAATCGCATCATCAACCACAATGCCAATTGCGAGCACCAAACCAAATAGAGTAATGGTATTGATTGAATAATCCATCAGCATCATAAATGCGAATGTGCCAATTAATGACACTGGAATTGCGACACACGGAATGAGCGTTGCCCGCCAGTTTTGCAAAAATAAAAACACCACTAAGATAACTAAGGCAACGGCTTGAAATAACGTCACCACAACTTCAGAAATAGAGCGCTCAATAAACTCGGTGGTATCAAAAGGAATTGTATATTTTAATCCATCAGGAAAACGAGTCGCTAGCTCAGCCATGGTGACTTTGACTTGATTGGCCACTTCGGTCGCATTTGCATCAGATAACTGATAAATAACCAAAAATGCAGTATCTTGGTTATTTAGTTTTGCTGATAAGCCATAATTTTTTGAACCAAGTTCAATACGTGCAATATCCGATAAGCGTACAAAATTACCGTTCTGATTGGCCCGAATAATGGTGGCGCCAAATTCATCTGGTGACTGTAAACGACCTTGTGCTTGAATTGAATATTCGAACTGCTGGTTAGGTAAAGCGGGTGAAGCACCGAGTTTACCTGCTGCGACAATTAAGTTTTGTTCTCGAAGAGCCGCTTGAACTTCTGCAATAGTAACATTCAGAGACGACATTTTGTCTGGACGCAGCCAAATACGCATTGAATAGGTTTTTTCCCCCATGACCTGCGCACCAGCGACTCCTTTTAAGCGGCCTAAAGGCTCAGTTAAATAATTGGTGGCATAGTTACTTAAAAAAATGTCATCGATATTTTCTTGGTCAGAATATAAAGTGATCCCCATTAGCATGCTGCTTGATTGCTTTTTAACAGCCACACCCTGACGTTTAACTTCCTCTGGTAAACCGGTTTGAGCTAATGCAACTCGGTTTTGCACGTTAACCTGAGCAATATCACTATCAGTGCCTACTTTAAAATAAACGGTGATCGTGGCGGTGCCGTTATTGGCCGCAGTCGATTCAATATACATCATGTCTTCTACGCCATTGATTTGCTCTTCAATGGGGCGGATCACAGATTCTTCTACCACTTGTGCGCTGGCACCTGGAAATACAGCTGTTACCTGTACTTGAGGGGGCGTTATTTCTGGATACATATTAACAGGCAACAACTTGAGCGCGATAAAGCCTGCTAAAGATATAAGTATCGAAATAACTAAGGCGAATTTAGGCCTGTCTATAAATGTTTTACTTATCATAAGTCATTCCTTATAGCGCTTTAAGGTCTGTCACTACACCCGTTGTCGCATTGACCATTTTGGCGACTGGATTGACTTCAATTCCTGTTCTTACTTTTTGTAATCCTTCAATGATGACTTGCTCATTTGCTGATAACCCGGACTCGACCACCCACATTGCATTCATCCGACGACCTAAGGTGACATGTCGGCTGGCGACTTTGTTGCTTTTATCGATCACAAGTACAAATTTGCCTTGTTGATTTTCTTGCACTGCAGCTTGTGGTACCAAAACCATTTCTTGTTTATCTTGGCTTTCAACAATTAGGGTAACAAACATACCCGGCATGATAAGTTTATTGGGGTTATTAAATACGGCACGTAACTCAACGGTTCCTGTTCCTTGATCTATTTTTGTGTCGGCAAAATCAAGTTTTCCGGCTTGGTCATATAGCGTGTTATTTGGTAAACGTAGGTGTAAATCAATGGGGGCGGCTTCTGGTCCTGCATCGCTTTGGTGTTTTTGTTGATAATTTAAATAAACAGCTTCTTCTACTTGGAAGTTAACATAAATAGGGTCGACAGCTGTAAGCTCTGCCAACTCAGAGCTTTGCGGCCCAACGATATTTCCTACGTCATATTTCACTTTACCTATTTGACCTGAAAAAGGCGCTTTGATTTCGGTATAACTTAAATTAAGACGCGCTTTTTCTAATGCAGCTTCACCTGATTTTACATTTGCAGCTGTTTGTGCGGCATTGGTGGTTAACTTGTCTAAATCGGATTGCGATAAAAAGCCTTTTTCTGCGACTTCTTTGCCACGTTTTAAATCGCGATTGGCACCGTCAGATCCTGCTATTTTACTTTTTAAATCTGCATCGGCTTGGGCCAAACTGGCTTGGTATTCAATGGGATCAATTTTAAGCAGTAATTGCCCTTCTTCAACGAAGCTGCCTTCGTTAAAGTGACGTTCAATTAATTCACCTTCAACGCGGGCTTTAATGGTCGCTTGTAAAAATGCTTCGGTACGAGCCACAAACTCACGATAATTCCCTACCTCGCTAGTTTTTACTTCATAGACCGACACTGCTGGAGCGGGGGCTGTTTTTATTACTTCATTTGATTTTCCACAACCTGTGACTGTAAGGGTGGTCGAGACTAAAATTGCATAACCAATGTGTTTGCTTAACGTGAATAAATCGTGATTCTGTTGTTCATCAAAAGGCTTGAGCATTGTATTCTTCCTTTCTTAGCGCTGGAGTAATAATGACTTTTATCGTTAGTGTGCAATACAATACTAATATCGAAATGCACAAAAAGTTATTTTGTTAAGATAATAAACAAATCAACTATTTAAACTGTAGTTATGTGTAACTGCACCGTTTAAGTTAATTCCCTTTACATTTTAGTGATTAAATTTTAGGCTCAACAAAAAACTAAAAAGGTCATACCAGTTGAAACTCGTTACTCTCTCTATCGAACAAGGCATTGCAACCGTAACGCTTAATCGCCCAGATAAACTTAACGCGCTTAATTTTGAGATGTTTAAACAACTCGATGCCACAATAAAAAAACTAAAAAAAGAGCGGCAAGTAAGAGTGGTGTTATTAACAGCACAAGGCGCTGATTTCTGTACCGGATTAGACGTTAAAAGTGTAATGAAATCAGGTATGAGTGTGGTTAAACTTCTTTGGAAGTGGCTGCCTGGCAATCAAAACCTGGCACAGCGAGTTGTGCTTGGTTGGCAATCGTTACCTATGCCTGTCATTGCCGTGATAAATGGACGCTGCTGGGGAGGAGGCACGCAAATTGTGCTCGGTGCTGATTATCGTATCGCAAGTCCAGATGCAAGCTTTGCAATTATGGAAGCACGTTGGGGGCTGGCGCCTGACATGGGGGCGAGTTTATCGTTGAGTCATTTGATTGGGCGCGATCAGGCATTGCTGCTTTCTAGCACGGCCGAGCCTTTTAGTGCTGATCAAGCGCTGAAACTTGGGCTGCTAACTGCCACAGATGCAGAACCACTTACTTATGCAAGGCAACTTGCACAATCCCTAATGGTGCGCTCGCCCGATACTCTAGCGGCGATAAAGCGACTTTATCAAACCAGTTATGGTGCAGCGACCCGCAAAACCTTGGCGCGTGAAACTTATAATCAAGTCCGATTGTTACTCAGTAAAAATACCCGAATAGCGATTAATAACCAACAAGCCGATCACACCACGCCTTATCAACAAGCAAAAAAATGGTAGCCAAAAGGTGAATAGCTCAATCACTGAATTGAGGGTTATAGTATTTCACTGTATTTGGTTTTAATTCTAATAGGGCAGCTAGCACATTGTGATGAAATATATATTAAGTAGCGCACTGATATTAAGCTGTTTGCTGATTGGCAAAGGTGCATCATGGTTGTTAAACGGCCATTTTCCTGGCGCTATTTTTGGTATGTTATTACTTTTTTTATTATTGGTATCGGGTAAGGTGCATTATGATAGCGTTTATCCCGCCGGAAGCTTATTACTCAAGTATTTACCTATTTTATTTATTCCTGCAGGGGTTGGCTTAATTGAGCATTTAGCCTTACTTGAACAGGCGGTTTGGGCAATATCATTAGCGGTACTTTGTAGTACCTTAATAACCCTTGCTGCTGTTGGTCATTTTATGCAAAAACGATTGCAATCATGATATTTTTTATTGGCTTACCTTTAACGATCGGTTTGTATTTTTTTTGTAAAATAATACAGCAACGTTTAGGATTAATTTGGTTTAATCCTATTTTAATTACGATTGTATTGCTTATTTCTTTGCTCTATCAATTAAAGCTGCCTTATACCGAATACAACCGCAGTACCTTTATGCTTACTTGGTTACTTGAACCAGCCATTGTGGCCCTTGCATTGCCACTGTATAAAGAGTTTGTTGCGGTTAAAAACAACATTAAACCAATTGCCAGCGCCAGTTTAATTGCTTTGACTTGCTCGATGACGTGTTCCGTTTTAATCGCGAGCGCACTTAATTTGTCATTTGAAATTCAGGCATCATTGGCAACAAATGCAGTAACGACTCCAATTGCACTGTCGGTCAGTAATAGTATTGGAGGGATCCCAGCATTGGCTGCTGTCATTGTGATTTTAGTGGGTATTTTTGGTGCTTTATGTGCCGAACCTTTTTTAAGATTCATTGGAGTAAATAACCCCAAAGCACAAGGTTTTGCGATGGGAGCGGCTTGTCATGCCATTGGTACAGCAAGAGCCTTAGAGCTTCATCCGAGTATGGGCGGATTTGCATCCATAGCCATGGCGCTTAGTGCAATTAATACTGCGATACTGGTGCCTATTTTATATCCTTTATTGCAACAGTTGCTGGCATATATTTCAGTGTATTGATGCTTTGTTACAATTGGCTTAAGCGAAAGTCTTGCTTTTGAAGGTGAGCTGTTTAAGCTTGCAACATAATGTTTTGTTTAAGTCAAAACAATGGCCAGTTTAAGGATAATTGCTTCGATATGGAAATCGATTGATGACTGACAAAATCCCAGCATGGCTGGGATTTTTTTTACTGCCATCGCCTTAAAAATTGTATACACTCGAACTAAGTTTGACCAACAGGAACGATAATGCGCTTTACCCAATTAACAACAAAAATAAAATATAGCCTCGTCAGCTGCGCTATCATAACGGCGCTTAGTGGATGTAATAATAACGATACAACAAAATCTACTGTCGAACCGACTAGCCAAAGTGCTAGTGCAAGTCGCGTATCGATTAATAAAACTGTTGATTTATATACTAAAAACTTCATGCTGCAACAGCCCGGTTTAGCAACGTCTTTAGGGCTTTCGCAACAGATTGCTGGTCATTATCAAGATAAGTGGCCTGACTACTCGCCAGAGGGCATGTTTAAACTACAAACCACAATGGCTGATTCATTAAAAAGTTTGCAACAATACAAGCTTACTAGTTTGAATGATCAAGACCGTCTTCATCTTGAAGTAAACCAAGTAATTGCTAATTATTATTTGGGCGATACCCGATTTAATGCAGGTTATATTGATACTTGGGGTGGTCACTTACCTTATATCGTAAGCCAAATTGCTGGGCCGCTGATTGATATCCCCAAAATATTGCAAGATCAGCACGTGATTGCAAATCAGCAAGATGTTGAAGATTATCTAACTCGCCTGTCTGGTTTTGTTGGCGTCATTGCTGATGTAAAACGTAAAGTATTGGCTGATGCGAAAACTGGCGTTATTTTACCAAAAGCACTCTTTCCGAATACCTTGGGTTATTTAACCAATTACATTGCAATGCCTGCGTCTGAGCACGCACTTGTGACTAATCTTGCCAATAAGATGCAAGGGGTTGAACTAAGCACTGAGCAGCGCGAATCATATCTTGCTCAAGCAACAGAAATTGTCACTAATCAGCTTTATCCTGCCTTTGCTGACATTAAAGCCACCATGCAAACACTTGAAAAACAAGCGCCGCTCGCTGATGGTATTTGGGCTCAGCCAAAAGGTGCTGATTTTTATCAGCATGAGATTTTATATTTGGCAGATTCAACCTTAAGTGCCGAACAAATTCATCAAATTGGTTTGAATGAAGTTAAACGGATTAGCTCGCAAATGGACAGTATTCTAAAAGCACAAGGGATGAGCGAAGGCACTGTTGGAGAGCGAATGGCAAAGTTAGGTGAAATGCCTGAGTTTATCTATGCCGACTCCGATGAAGGTAGAGCTAAACTGCTTGATGATTTAAACAGTGAAATCGAAAAAGTTATGGCAAAGGCGCCAAGCTTATTCGCCACTATTCCAACTTATGATGTCACCGTAAAACGTATTCCTGTTGTATCACAAGATGGTGCGCCTGGCGGGTTTTATAATCCACCAGCACTTGATGGCTCTCGTGCCGGTGAGTTTTCAATTAATCTTAAAGATATGAAAGCTCAGCCTAGCTTTAGTTTAAAAACACTGACTTATCATGAGGCGGTACCGGGTCATCATTTTCAAATATCACTCAATATGGAACAGCAAGATATTGGCATTATGCGCCAAAATGGCCAATTTAATGCCTATGTTGAAGGATGGGCCTTGTATTCTGAGCAAGTTGCATTTGAGATGGGCATGTATGAGGGGGATCCTTGGGGCAATTTAGGACGCTTACAAGCAGAGGTGTACCGTGCAGCGCGTTTAGTCGTTGATACTGGCTTACACTTTAAACGTTGGCCGCGTCAAAAGGCGATTGAGTATTTTCATCAAGCAACGGGTACTGCAATGAGTGACGTTGAGGCTGCTATTGACCGTTACATGGCATGGCCTGGCCAAGCACTTGGTTATAAACTAGGAATGTTGAAAATTCTTGAGCTACGTGAAAAAGCCAAACAGCAACTAGGGGATAAGTTCGATATTAAAGCATTCCATGATTTGGTGCTTTTACCGGGCGCAAGACCTTTAACTATTTTAGAAAGTGACGTTAAACGTTGGGTTGCTAAACAATTACCAAGTAAGCAATAAATCACTTAGTGAAGAGTAACCCAAGCGTTAGAGTTTAAGTAATAAAAAAGGATCTGATTTCAGATCCTTTTTTATTTAAAGAAAAACCCTTCATAGGTTACTTTTTAGCTTTTTTCTTCAGCTTCTTTTTCGCCTTGATTTTAACTGGGTCTTTTTTCTTTTTCGCTGGTGGCTTGGCTTCTTTATGTTGCGCTTCAAGCCCTTTTATATTGCGACGTTTTAAGTTTTGCTCAGTGTAACGCTCAATCTTTTTCAAAATACCTACGTCGTGCGCTTCAACTAAAGAGATTGCGACCCCTTTTTTACCAGCACGGCCAGTTCGGCCAATACGGTGCACATAAATATCAGCAGTGCGAGGCATATCGTAGTTTATAACATGGCTAATATCGGTGACATCAATACCACGGGCTGCAACATCGGTTGCCACTAAAATATTAGCTCTGCCAGATTGAAAGTTTGCCATCGCTGCCATGCGTTTATCTTGTGGCATTTCACCGCGTAACCACGCTGTTTTGATGTCGCGTGCCACTAATAAACCAACCAACTCTTCAAGCTTCTCACGTGTTTTTACAAACACGATGGCTTTGCTCATGTCTTCGGCTTTTAAAATCGCTTCAAGTAAATCAAGTTTATGGTTGCGAGAATCAGCTAAATGCACCCATTGCAAAATTTTACCTTGTTCTTTACGCGAACTTTCAGCCTCAAGTAGTGCTGGATCGTTTAAAATGGTGTCAGCGAAACGCTCAACACTGTCACCTTCAAGCGTTGCTGAAAATAAGAAACATTGACGGCGATTCGTTGCTTCATCACAGATTTTCATCATTTCACTGCGAAAGCCCATGTCGAGCATGCGGTCAGCTTCATCTAAAATTAAAATTTCAACATTTTCGGCATGAAACTCTTCAGTTTTCATGTAGTCCATTAAGCGACCTGGAGTCGCGATTAAGATGTCGTTATTTTTTTCAAAAATGTCTTTATGGCTGCCGTAGTTAATACCACCTGTTACTACACCAATTTTTAAGTGGGTATTGGCCGCAAACAGCACACATTGCTCGTGAATTTGATACGCTAACTCACGAGTTGGAGTCATAATTAATACGCGCGCAAAACCAGGGTCTCGACGTGGAAAATCAAGCAAATACTGGATAGAAGGCAACAAGAATGCCGCCGTTTTACCTGTGCCCGTAGGGGCAGAGGCTAGAATATCACGACCCGCCATCGCTTCAGGAATGGCTAGTTGTTGAATGCTAGTAGGTGTTTTATAACCTGCTTTATCAATCGCATTGAGAATTTTTTTATCAAGATCCAAATCGGCAAATTGCATAAGACATCATAAATAAAGGACAATTAGGTGTTATTATACTTGGCTTGGCGCGTTATACCAATCGTAATATTTGAGTAAAGGCAATACAACTTGATGGGATTTCAATTTAAACAGTTTTATGTGGCGCACAGTGATGTGGCAATGAAGGTTGGAACGGATGGTATTTTGCTTGGTGCATGGGCAGATGTTCAAAGTGCTCAATCGGTACTCGACATTGGTGCCGGTAGCGGACTAATCAGTTTGATGCTCAAGCAGCGCAGCCCTTTCATAAGTATCACTGCGATTGAAATCGACGCAAAAGCGGCTTTGCAAGCTAAATCAAATATTGCCCATAGCCAGTGGCCTGATATTAAAGTGATTGAGCATGATATCCTGACTTATACATCTGCGCAGCCATTTGATTTAGTTGTTTCAAACCCACCGTTTTTTCAGCGCAGCTTAAAGGGTCCTAATGAGGCAAGAAATACCGCCCGCCATACCGACAGTTTAAGCTTTGCAGGGTTATTTGATGCGTTTAATCGGCTAAGTACCCTCGATGCCAAACTAGCATTAGTATTACCCGCCGAGAGCTTGGACCAAATAAGCACATTAGTCACCAAGTATGGCTTTTGCCTAAGCCGCATCACTTATGTAAAAACCACACTGACAAAACCCGCCAAAAGAGTGTTGATAGAAGTGAGTAAACTAGAACAAATATGCTTAGAGAGCGAACTGATCATTCATCAAGGTGATGGCTATCACCCTGATTATATTCAGTTATGTAAAGGTTTTTATTTGAAAATGTAAAAGATAAATTTGTTTCTGTTTCTGTTTCTGTTTCTGTTTCTGTTATGGTAGATTAATTACTCGAAAATAATAAACTAAAATCAAGGGATTGAAATAGATGAATTTTGCTCATCGAATATTGCCTGTCATTTTATCAGCGGTCTTTTTGCAGGGCTGTGGTGGTTCTTCGGATAAATCAGCACCACCGACTCCGCCACCAACGCCACCGGTAGTAAAAAACTTTGCTATAAATGGTTATGCCATAAAAGGACCGTTGCAACATGCAACGGTCAATGTTTTTGCATTAGATAGTACTAAAGCAGACTTTAAAGGGCGCTTAATTACATCGGGTAGTACTAATGAATTGGCGGCATTTAGCAATATTCAAGTCAGCGAGCCATTGAGTGACTTTTACCTTATAGAAGTATTAAGCAATGACAAAACAATCGATATTACCACTGGTCAACAGCCTGTTTTACCTCAGCTTTATTCAATTTTAAGAGCAGAGCAGCTTACAGCCAGCACGGCAATTAATGCTACGCCACTGACCACAGTCATAAGCCAATTAGCTAATCAGTATGCATTAAAAGGTAACGCTGTTGATGAGGCTTTATTAAAAGCAACCGAGCTGGTAGGAGCCAAACTCAACTTTGGCTTAGCAACTACAAATAACCCATTTACTGATGTACCTTTATTATCAAGTGCTTCGTCTGATCTGACAGCTTTGCTGAGTCATCGCGTGCAAAGTGAAGCTATTGCAGCCTTACTAGAGTTTATTAGCACTAATGCAGGGGTTAATGTGAGCAAAAGCTTACAATTAGTAATCGCTGATTATTCGGGGCAGTTATCTCAATTTGATGCTCAATTAGTCTCGCGTTACCAAGCTGCTATAGAGCAAGCCCCCATCCCGCATTTGGTTGTCACTCACTCCGACAAGGATGGTGACTCTACGACTCAAGATCCATTTAGTTTGAATGACATCAAGTCATTGCTGGTGCAAGAGCAGATACTGTTAAATTCTGGGCTAGATACGTCAGTATTGAGTGATTTAATCGGAAACTTTACTCCTAAAACGTTAGGTTTGGATACCGATACGGATGGTTTTCCAAATCAAATTGATTTAGATGACGATAACGATGGTGTTTTTGATGAGGACGATGCATTTCCATTAGACTCAACCGAAACAATTGATACCGATAATGATGGCATTGGTAATAATGCCGATACTGACGATGATAACGATGGAGTACTTGATGCGGACGATGCCTTTCCATTGGATGCCACAGAATCTGTTGATACTGATTTAGATGGGATTGGTAATAATGCCGATACCGACGACGATAACGATGGCGTTCCTGATTCTAACGATGTCTTTCCATTGAATGCCACAGAATCTGTTGATACTGATTTAGATGGGATTGGTAATAATGCCGATACCGACGATGATAACGACGGTGTGCTTGATGCCGATGATGCCTTTCCTCTTGATGCAAGCGAATCAAAAGACAGTGATAATGATGGGGTTGGCGATAATGCCGATGCGTTTCCAAATGATGGCACCGAAACACTCGATACCGATAAAGATGGTATTGGTAATAATGCCGATACTGACGATGATAACGACGGTGTACCAGACGATGAAGACGACTTACCGTTAGATCCAACTGAAACCGTAGATACCGATAAAGATGGTATCGGTAATAAGGCCGATACAGATGATGATAACGATGGCACTCTCGACATAGATGATAGTTATCCACTTGATAATAATTGTTACTTAAATACAGATGGCGAAGCGGGTAGCTGTTACTTGACTTTGCTCGGTAATAACCCAAGTCATATTATTCAAGCGCGTGACGATGAATATTTTTATAGCCTCAACTATAGAACAGATGATCCTGCTACGAGTTTTAGTCGGATATTACTGCAAAACAAAACCAATCAGCATTTTAGTGTGATTCATCAATCAGAATATGTACTTGCTAATTTGGTCTATCATGCAGGGCACAATAAAGTCTACTTTACTGAAAAAACTGCAGACTTAGCACAAATGATTTACTCCGTCGACGAGAGCTATCAAGTGCTTCCTTTTCATGAAGTCATTTTTGAGGATATTTACTATCCAGATTATAAAGCCCCACCATATATTGAAAGCTTAGTGAGTTCTGGACCTCTTTTAGCTGTAAATAAATGGATAGTACCAAGTTATAGCTCTTTTTTTGAGTGGCAGGTGCTTCAAAATGAAGATAATTATTACCCTATGGGAGGGTATGCATTACTATCAAAAAATGCGCAAATCGTGGCAAAGAGTTATGATGGTAAAAAAGCCGATCCCTACCCAAGTTACGAGCGCTTTGTACCTTCTCCTATTGATTCACAATCTGTTTACTCTGTTACAGGTAAAGGCTTCGGTGGTGTACATCGAGAAAACTCTGCGATTAATCGGTACGTTGTACTTGTTGATAACGATAATGTTCAGATAAAAGCAGCACTGAGTATTGATGAAAGTTTTGTTGAGTATGGGTTGTTAAATATGTGCATCCCCCCTTTTCCAATTCAAATTTCTGATGATGGCAAAGAATTAACAAATTTAATTGACGGGAAGATATTTTCTGCAGGGACATTAGTGCAACAAGGTCGTTATAAGCATAAGTTTACTGATAACATATTAGGCAGCAGAATTATTTCGAGTGACTCAAATGCAACTATAGTAGCTATTTCGGGCTATTGTGGTAAAGCAGATATACATAAAATTGATAAGCAAGGCCGTGTCATCGCCAAGAAAAACTTTGGTGATGATTATATTTCATTAGCTTCAGCTAAAGGTGACTCTGTTTCGGTTGTATATCACTCTAAAGGTCGATATTTTTTTGAAGAGTTTGAATTTACTTCCGATAGTGATTTAGATGGCATACTCAATGAAGAAGATGCATTCCCGTTAGATGCAGCGGCGTCAGTAGATACCGACCAAGACGGTTACCCCGATTATTGGAATGCAGATAAAAGCCAAGCAGATTCAACTACAAGGTTAAAGCTTGATGAGTTTCCGACCGAATATCTGTGTTGGCACAGCACACAAGGTACCAATGGTGTGTGTGACTACGCCAAAAGTAGTTATGGTGATCCTCATTATGGTGCTCCTAACGAAATTGTCAGTGCTGGCGATAGAGTCTATTTACTTTACTCTAAAGTGATATTGGTATGGTCACTGGCCGAGCAGCGCTTTTTAACACCAATCTATTTTAAAAGCGATGCACCTTTCTCATTCAAGGTGGCACATATTGCCTATTCCGATACATTACAGCGGTTATATCTCGCCTCTGAATTGGGTGAAATAAACTATATTGATGTTTCTAACCCAGAAGCTCAGCTGGTTGCCTTTTATCAGTTCAATACACCAGTTAACGCAATGAAAATGCTCAATAATACTTTGGCTGTTGAAACTAGCGCATTGCAATTACTTAATGTAGATGCAGTATTAACCAATCCCAAGGTTAAACCTCGTATTTCTTTAAGCTTAAGCACTTGGTCAGCTAAAAACCACACTTTATATCTTGATGCTAAACACTTTATTATCATAGAGCCACAAAGCGGCGCGATTATCGAGGATAAAAGCATTGGTTTTAAAAAACCATACGACAGCCCTTACTTGCCAGGGCTTTATACCGCTTTTAATTATTTAGTGAATTCAAACGCTGAAAAATTCTCATTAACTTCGGGTCAGGCACTTGGTAAGTTGTCGGAAGAGTTTAAACGAAAGCTAAAACAGAGTATTTCAATCAGTAATCGTTTATTTGCCGTTGAGGTGCAGGATTATGCAGCTCGCTTAGTGAGTTGGGATGAATTAACGGAGACGTTTATTGTCCAAAGCACTTGGAAGAAAAAAACTACATTAGTGCCTTACTTAAATAGTTTGGTTATTGTCAGTTACAATAGCAAAACAAATACCCTCGATTTTGACTATCAGTTTAGTACCGATGCCGATAACGATGGGCTGCCTGCTTGGTGGGAGTTGCAATATCAATTAAATGATAGTGATGCTAGTGATGCTTTGCAAGATAATGATAATGATGGTTTAAATAACTTGGCTGAGTTTAAACAAGGGACTCACCCCGCATTAGCTGATACTGATAGCGATGGCTTGAATGATGGTAATGAGCTGCAATATGCGGCATCCCCTCTGTTAGCCGATACCGATTATGATGGTTTAACCGACGAACAAGAAATTAATCAATACCAAACTCAAGCTAATTCGTCCGACTCTGATAATGATGGTTTGTCGGATTTTGCCGAAGTTACTCTTCATTTTAGTAACCCAAATAATGCAGATAGTGATGGTGATGGCATGAGCGATGGTTATGAAATTACCCATCAGCTTGATGTCAATGCTAATGATGCTGGTCAGGATTTAGATGCTGATGGCCTATCAAACAAAGAAGAAGCCGTACTTGGGACCTCACCTAGATTAGCTGATACTGATGGCGATGGGCTATCGGATTACGATGAAATTAAAACCTATCTGACATCGGCCGTTTTATTTGATACAGACGGTGATCGTTTAGGTGATGGGTGGGAGCTTAATAACCAATTTAACCCACTCGATAGTCAAGATGGTCATGCGGATGCGGATGCGGATGGTTTTTCTAATGCGCAGGAGTTTTATTTAAATACTGATTTGTTGGATGGCACTGATGTGCCACAGCAATTACCTTGGGCTATGTATGGTGCTAATGCCAATAAAACTAACTTTACCTTGCAGTATATTGATACCACAAAAGTTAGGCCGCTATGGCAGCAGTCATTTTTCAGGGACGTTAGAACTGATATCCGACAATTGCTAGTTCAAGATAACAACGTATATGCAATGGTTCATGATTACAATCGCTCGCGCCATGATAATTCATTTGGATCTTTATATGTGCTTGATGCTGTTACTGGAAATGAATTAAGGTCAAAAAAAGAATCCTATCTTTTGACCTTGCCAATTTTACATAATGATAAGTTATTTTATACAAATGATAGTCTTTCATATGGCCCATGGGGGCCCATACCTCCCAGTAGAGTCTTCAACATAGAAGACTTAAGTGGCGTTAGAGAATTTTCTCACAATACTGGTTCTTATATTTCCAAATCACCTAATGAGTCCACGGTTATTGCTTATAAAAATCAAGTGCGTATTACCGGATATTCTTGGGAAGTTGTTTATAATACCGATACTCAAGCATTAACTGGTGAGTCAGATGATATTGATAAATCTTTGGAAAGTAAGTTGCAGGTTGTAGCAAACGATACAGTGATAGTAACAGAAAAAAATACCATGAAAGGCTACCATTATTTAACTCATGAGTTGCTATTTGATGTTGCACTTAACGATCCGATAAAGTTAGTAACGCATAGTCGTGATCAGGCTTTAATTATTCAAACCGATAAACAATTGTTACGTTTTAATTTAAATACTCTATCTACTGGTTGGGTGATTAATGATTTTAAAGTTTCAGACTTCGACCCGCCTCGATCTTTAAGCCATGCGATGGGGTATATTTATGCTTATAAAGATGATTTTTTAGTCCAAATTGATGAATTAAGTGGTCAAGTGATGTGGCAGGTTGATGTTTCTGCTAATTCTTCAAATATTGTTAATGCTTCTGATAATTCTTCAAATATTGTTGTGGGGCTTAATAAAGTGATTGTTGCGAGTAGAACAGAAACCTTTATTATTGATATCAACGATCAGTCAGTTGTCACTTTACCAAGCGGTGGCGATCTATTAGCACTTGACAATGGTGTATTATTTATTGCCAAAGGAAGTTTATTGACTGCTTACGCTGTTAATGATCTTTAGCCAATAAATAGCAAAAAAGCCGTGTATTAATTGTTATTAATACACGGCTTTTTTATTTTATCGTTAATAAAAAGAATGTTAGAGGCTTGCTTGATACTGCTCTAAAACTTGTTCTATCCAGGTGGCGATGCGCTCATCACTGAGTTCGTATTGACTGTCTTCGTCAAGTGCTAAACCGACAAATTGGCTGCCATCTGGCGTAAGGGCTTTGGACTTTTCAAATTCGTAATCGCTGCTATTTGGCCAATACCCAATAAAATTCACACCTTGTGGTGCTATTTGGTCATGTAACATGCCAAGGGCATCTTGAAACCATTGGCCGTAACCTTGTTGGTCGCCCATGCCAAATAAGGCGATGGTTTTACCGGCTAAATTAACGTTGTTAATATCATCCCACTTTGACTCCCAATCTTCTTGTAACTCGCCAAAGTCCCATGTGGAAATGCCAAAGATCACAAAATCGTACTGCTCAGCGTTTTTTAATGCAGCGTCTTTAATATTGTGTAACTCTAGGATGTCATCGCCTAGGATATCGCGCATTTTTTCAGCGGCCATTTCGGTGTAGCAGGTAGTTGAGCCATAAAACAAACCAATTTTCATGGTATTTATCACTTCTTTTGGGGTTGTTATGATATGGGGCGCAGTCTAACGCATGAAGAGAATAATTGGTATTCACCACAGCGCAAAGAGGTAAATTAATTGAGCGATGAAAAGGCAGTGTTTACTGATCCTCACGGTTTTTTAGAGCAATTTTTAGAGGCTATTTGGTTAGAACAAGGGGTGAGTGAAAATACGCTTGCTGCGTATAGAACCGATTTAACAAAGTTTGCTGAGTTTATTTTACCCAAAGGGTTAATAGAGGTTGAACAGCAAGATGTGCAGTATTATTTGGCGCACCGGCTCGACAACGGCTTCAAACCGCGCAGCACAGCTCGTACAGTCAGTGCGCTAAAGCGATTTTATCAATATTATTTACGCGAAAAACAGCTCAGTACCAACCCAATGACCCATATTGGTCAGCCAAAAGCAGGGCAAAGTTTGCCCAAAACATTATCAGAGGAAGAAGTGGGGCGGCTATTAGATGCTCCCGACTTAGAAGAGCCAATTGGGCTTCGTGATAAAGCGATGTTGGAATTATTGTATGCCACTGGCTTGCGTGTCAGTGAGTTGGTTGGGCTGCGAATTGAGCAAATAAACTTGCGCCAAGCGGTTGTTTTTGTTAAAGGTAAAGGGAACAAGGAGCGGCTTGTACCTATGGGGGAAGAGGCGCTCGATTGCATTGAGCGTTTTATCAAAGAAGGGCGGCCACAACTGATAAAACATGCCACTGATTTTGTCTTTCCCTCTAAACGAGGCATTGGCATGACACGGCAAACCTTTTGGCATAGGATAAAGCATTATGCACTGGTTGCAGGGATAGAATCTGAATTATCTCCTCATACTTTGCGCCATGCTTTTGCTACTCATTTGATTAATCACGGCGCAGATTTACGTGTTGTACAAATGATGCTTGGGCATAGCGATTTGTCTACCACGCAAATTTATACCCATGTCGCTAAAGAAAGGTTAAAATCGCTCCATCAAGCGCATCATCCCAGAGCGTAATGGAATTAATTAGGCTGTGAGTCGGTCTTAGTAGATAGCAATAATTTTAAAGAGAATGATATGAAAAAATTAATACTGGCTTTAGCTTTGGCGTCATTTGGTTCGATGGCCACACCAAGTGTGGTTGGAAGTGATGAAGTCGCACAAGTAAATCCAATAGTGGCCAAGTTTCAAGGACTAGGCTTAACAGTTAAAGATATCAAACCTAGCCCAATTGCGGGTTTAAAAGAACTAATTACCGACAAAGGTGTAATGTATGCCAGTGAAAACGGTCAGTTTTTAATTCAAGGTACGCTGATTGATTTAGACAATCGCGTTAATTTAACTGAACAAGCATTAAGCGGAGTTCGTAAAGAAGGTGTTGCACAATACGCTGATTCAATGATTGTGTATAAAGCGCCTGAAGAAAAGCATCAAATCACCGTATTTACCGATATTACCTGTGGCTATTGCCGTAAATTACACCGTGAGATCCAAGATTATTTAGATGCAGGGATCACTGTGCGTTATTTAGCATTCCCACGTGGTGGCATGAGCAGTGAAGGTTATAACGATTTAATGAATGTTTGGTGTGCAAGTGACAAACTAAAAGCGCTAACGGACGCAAAATCAGGCGAGAAAGTAGCTAAAGTTGAAAATTGTAATGCACCAGTGGGCGAGCATTATCAATTAGGGCAAAGTTTTGGTATCAATGGTACGCCGGCCATTATTTTAGAAGATGGTACGCTTATTCCAGGTTACCAACCAGCTGCGGCATTAAAAGCGCAATTAGACACCATGAATTAAGGTGGTTTTAATGTTAAAAAGGCCGAAAGGCCTTTTTTTGTTGGCATTTTTTAGGTTTTATTTTGATGTTGAGTGAGCAAATGCAAAAACAAATTGTGGCACGAGCCAAAGTCGATGACAGCTATTTACCTGCCGAGCTTCACCCTGTGATCAAACAAATTTATGCCTCAAGAGGGGTCAAGCATTCACAAGAGCTCAATAACAACGCTGCTTCATTATTAAGTTTTAATTTGCTAAAAGGAATTGATACCGCAAGTGAGATTTTAATTAAGGCATTAAAAAACCAGCAAAAAATACTTATTGTTGGTGATTTTGATGCTGATGGCGCAACCAGTACCGCTACCTTGGTGAGCGGACTTAAAATGTTTGGCTTTTTGCATGTTGATTATCTCGTCCCGAATCGTTTTGAGCTGGGTTACGGTTTAAGCCCAGCGCTTGCAAAGCAAGTGGTTGCGCTCGGTGCTGATTTATTGATCACAGTTGATAATGGCATCTCTTGTGTGGCTGGGGTTGAGATTGTAAAAGCGGCGGGCATGCAAGTGATTGTTACCGATCACCATCTACCCGGAGAGCAATTGCCAGCGGCTGATGCAATTGTTAACCCAAATCAACATGGTTGCAGTTTTCCGTCAAAATCATTGGCGGGTGTTGGTGTTGCTTTTTATTTGCTGGTGGCGCTACGTCATTATTTACGGATAGAACAATGGTTTGCCAATTTAGGGCAAGCAGAACCGAACATTGCTCAGCTCCTTGATTTAGTGGCTTTGGGCACGGTTGCAGATGTAGTGGCTTTAGATGCAAATAATCGTATTTTGGTTCATCAAGGTTTAGCGCGTATTCGTTCAGGGCAAACTCGCCCAGGAATTGCTGCGTTAATTGAAGTGGCAAAACGAATTCCTGCGCGTTTAAGTGCGTCTGATTTTGGTTTTTCACTGGCGCCTAGACTCAATGCAGCAGGGCGCTTAGATGATATGAGTTTAGGTATTGCTTGTTTGCTAAGTCCCGAAATTAATCATGCAAAACGGATAGCGGGAGAACTTGATAGCCTTAATATTGAACGCCGTGAAATCGAGCAAAGCATGCAAGTCGAAGCACAAGTTGCACTCGATAAATTACTCAAAGCGCAGCAAAGTGTGCCCGATGCGGTCTGTTTGTATCAAGATGATTGGCATCAGGGAGTGATTGGTATTTTGGCTGGACGCTTAAAAGAAAAATACCATCGACCCACTATTATTTTTGCCTTAGGTGATAACGATGAATTAAAAGGTTCATGTCGCTCTATTGAAGGCTTGCATATGCGTGATGCACTCGAAGCTATTAATACTCAGCATCCTGATTTAATTATTAAATTTGGTGGACATGCTATGGCTGCAGGATTATCGATTCAGGCAAATAACTTTGAGCGTTTTAAAGCTGTTTTTTTAGATGCTGTTAGCGCAATTTTAACGCCTGAGCATAAACAAAGTTTAGTGCTAACCGATGGTGAGCTACCCAGTGAGTGTTATACCTTAGATTTTGCCCAACTCATTAAGCAATCAGGCCCTTGGGGGCAAGCTTTTGCAGAACCGGTTTTTGCTGATACCTTTATGCTCATTCAGCAACGCTTGGTGGGTGAAAAACATTTAAAGTTGGTACTGAAACATCGCAGTGGTTTATTGCTTGATGCAATTGCATTTAATGTTGATTTACAGCGCTGGCCTAATGCCGCGGTCTCGCAGGTTCATGCCGTGTTTGTGCTTGATATTAACGAGTTTCGTGGCAAATTCAGCCTACAACTATTAGTGCGAGAGCTACAAGGTGCAAACTAAAAGACACTTACATTTTTAGGGTGAAATCACGCTTTCGATTTTTAGTTCTAATTTATTGCTAAAAAAAGCGGGTTAAAGCTCACCAAAGTAGATTTTTTTTGCTAAAATTCGCCGATTTGATAGCTAAGTCCGATTTATTCGTCTTTTAGACTAAAAACGGCCTCATCCTAGTTTTGTTTTTTGGAGTAAATACATGTTTGAAGTGAATCCTGTGATTAATCAAATCAAGGACATCCGCGAACGTACTGACCTTTTACGGGGGTATCTTTGACTACCCTAATAAAAAAGAGCGTTTAGAAGAAGTAAACGGTGAATTAGAAGATTCAAACGTCTGGAATGATCCTGAGAAAGCGCAAACGCTTGGACGTGAGAAGGTCGCTCTTGAAACGGTAGTTGAAACCATTGACGAATTAGATGCCGGCACAGATGATGTTGAAGGCTTAATTGAATTAGCGATTGAAGCTGAAGATTTAGATACGTTTCAAGAAGCTGAAAAAGAAGCGGCCGATTTGGTCGCTAAACTTGAAAAACTTGAATTTCGCCGTATGTTTTCGGGCGATTTTGACCAAAACGATGCTTACCTTGATTTACAATCTGGTTCTGGCGGCACAGAAGCGCAAGATTGGTGTAACATATTGCTGCGTATGTATTTACGCTGGGCTGATGCCAAAGGTTTTAAAGCTGAACTTGTTGAAGCAACTGACGGTGATGTGGCCGGTATTAAAGGCGCAACAGTTCGCATTGTTGGTGAATATGCTTACGGTTGGCTGCGTACCGAAACAGGTGTACACCGCTTAGTTCGTAAAAGTCCATTTGATTCGGGTGGCCGTCGCCATACTTCGTTTGCGTCTGCATTTGTTTACCCAGAAATTGACGACAACATTAAAATTGATATTAATCCTGCTGACTTACGTATTGACGTATACCGTGCATCGGGCGCGGGTGGTCAGCACGTAAATACCACAGAATCTGCGGTACGTATCACTCACTTACCAACCAATACCGTTGTACAGTGTCAGAATGAGCGTTCGCAACATAAGAATAAAGACCAAGCAATGAAGCAGTTAAAAGCTAAGTTGTTTGAACTTGAATTACAAAAGCAAAATGCTGAAAAGCAAACTCAAGAAGATGCAAAATCAGACATCGGTTGGGGAAGCCAAATTCGATCTTATGTACTGGATGATTCTCGTATTAAAGATTTACGTACAGGCATTGAAAACAGAAATACACAAGCCGTCCTAGATGGCGACTTAGATAAATTTATTGAAGCCAGCCTTAAATCTGGCCTATAACCACCAAGCTAAATAAGAGCTATGAACATGACTGATCAAATCCAAGACGAAAATAAGTTAATTGCTGAGCGTCGTGCCAAGTTAGATGCAATTCGCGCCAACTGCCCGGCCAATGGTCATCCAAATACCTTCCGCCGTGAAGATTACACAGCAGATTTAGAAGCTAAGTTTGGTGATAAATCGAAAGAGGAATTAACAGAGCTTCACCACGAAGTGGCCATTGCTGGTCGTATTTTAGCAAAACGTGGCCCGTTCTTTTTATTGCAAGATATGAAAGGCCGCATTCAAGCGTACGCTTCAAAAGACGCACAGCAAGACCTTAAAGCAAAATATGGCCAACTAGACATTGGTGACATTATCTCTGTTAAAGGCCCGTTAAATAAATCAGGTAAAGGCGATTTGTATGTTGATATGGTTGAATATCAACTATTAACTAAATCATTACGCCCATTACCAGAAAAATTCCATGGTTTATCAGACCAAGAAACGAAATATCGTCAGCGTTATGTTGATTTAATCACGAATATGGATACCCGTGAGACGTTCCGTATTCGTTCTAAAGTGATTGATGGCATTCGTCGTTTCTTAGTTGACCGTGACTTCATGGAAGTAGAAACGCCGATGTTGCATATCATCCCAGGTGGCGCATCAGCTCGTCCGTTTGTGACTCATCACAATGCCCTTGATATCGATATGTATTTACGTATTGCACCTGAGCTTTATTTAAAGCGTTTGGTTGTAGGTGGTTTTGAGCGTGTATTTGAAATTAACCGTAACTTCCGTAACGAAGGGTTATCAACACGTCACAATCCTGAATTCACTATGATTGAGTTCTACCAAGCGTATGCAGATTACATCGATATGATGAATCTAACAGAAGACATGCTGCGTACTGTGGCACAAGATGTACTTGGTACAACGTTAATTGTAAACACAGTTAAAAATGCAGACGGCGAAGTGACGGACACCATTGAGTATGACTTTGGTCAACCGTTTACGCGTTTATCGATGTCAGATGCGATTTTAAAATACAACCCAGACTTTAAGCCTGAAGTATTTAAAGATCCTGAAAACCATTTTGAAGAGTTAAAAGCATACGCGAAG
Organism: Pseudoalteromonas tunicata; assembly: GCF_002310815.1. Taxonomy (NCBI): domain Bacteria; kingdom Pseudomonadati; phylum Pseudomonadota; class Gammaproteobacteria; order Alteromonadales; family Pseudoalteromonadaceae; genus Pseudoalteromonas; species Pseudoalteromonas tunicata. The sequence goes on from NZ_CP011032.1 coordinate 1,008,650, forward strand.
CAGCTTCATGTGAAAATTCCTGAAAACTGTGTTTGGGGTCCTGGCAAGTTTTTATGTGAAATCTTTGAAGAAACGGCAGAGCATAAACTAATACAACCTACATTTATTACCGAATACCCGTGGGAAGTATCACCATTAGCTCGTCGTAACGACGAAAATGGATTCATTACCGATCGTTTTGAGTTTTTTGTTGGTGGTCGTGAGCTGGCAAATGGTTTCTCTGAGCTTAATGATGCACAAGATCAAGCTGAGCGTTTCTCTCGTCAAGTAGAAGAGAAAGATGCGGGTGATGATGAAGCAATGCATTATGACGAAGATTATATCCGCGCACTTGAGTTTGGTTTACCACCAACAGCAGGTGAGGGAATTGGTATTGACCGTTTAGTGATGTTATTCACTAATTCATCAACAATTAAAGATGTTCTTTTGTTCCCACACATGCGTCCAGAAGCTGAATAATATTGTTTGATTGAAATAAAAAACGCCGCAAATTTGCGGCGTTTTTTATTGTTTTTATTTATCTTAGTGTGGTTTTGAATACCTAACTTAAAACTCAAATTATTAAAAGTAATCAATAAAGTTGGTGTTTTTATACCATGTTCCGCTGTCGAAGGAACATTAATCATTAGAGTTTGGTTGCTTATCCCTTTTATTGACCGTTTAACATTTTATTGTTTTGTCGATTATTAAAATATTTATTCTTATCTACTAACAGACAAACAAAACGTTAAAAATGAAAGGAAAATAAAATGGAAAACTTTACATCACTCTTAAGCGGTATGTCGGCAATGGAATACGCGATTGTAATTCCCTTAATGTTGGCGATTTATTTTATTCCCACAATTTTGGCATTCTTTTTTAATCGTAAATATTTAAAAGTAATAGCTATTGTTAACGTACCGGCAGGTTTATCTGTGATTGCATGGGGTGGGTTAATTGTTGTTGCGGTAACCGGCAGCGCGTCAGAAACGTTACTAAAGAAACTAAAGTTAGATAAATATATCCCAGCAAAGGCGACTTAATAAGGTAAGCTGTTTTTATTTGTAGAGCTTGAGCTGTAATTTAATTGCGTAATAAGGCAGTAATGAGTATGGTTATTGCGCAATAAATTCAATAAATAAACGGTTCTGTTCAAACTATAGTCATACGACTTAAAATGAACAGAAAAGTGTTTGACTTATTTTCTGAATTCTTTATTATACGCCCCACAAGACGGAGAGGTGGCCGAGTGGCCGAAGGCGCTCCCCTGCTAAGGGAGTATAGGGTTTGTAGCCCTATCGAGGGTTCGAATCCCTCCTTCTCCGCCATTTTAAATGGTTGTCTTGTAAACCGGACGCATAGCTCAGCTGGATAGAGTACTCGGCTACGAACCGAGCGGTCGGAGGTTCGAATCCTCCTGCGTCCACCATCTTTTCTCGATGTAAAAATTGAAGTTCGTTAGTAGGAACTAAAATTACTATCCGATGGATGCATAGCTCAGCTGGATAGAGTACTCGGCTACGAACCGAGCGGTCGGAGGTTCGAATCCTCCTGCGTCCACCATCTTTTCTCGATGTAAAAATTGAAGTTCAATAGTAACGAACTAAAAGTACTTTCCGATGGATGCATAGCTCAGCTGGATAGAGTACTCGGCTACGAACCGAGCGGTCGGAGGTTCGAATCCTCCTGCGTCCACCATCTTTTCTCGATGTAAAAAGGGAAGTTCGTCAGTAGGAACTAAAATTATTTATCCGATGGATGCATAGCTCAGCTGGATAGAGTACTCGGCTACGAACCGAGCGGTCGGAGGTTCGAATCCTCCTGCGTCCACCATCTTTCACTCTAGAGTGAAATAAAAAACCTACCTTGAGTAGGTTTTTTTATGCGTAAAATTTACAATCCGAACTTCTTTTTACCAATCTCCTTTCAAATGATCATCATTAACATTTATATCGTATAGTAAATAGGGTTTTACTGGGAGATCGGTGAGTGATGACATACCGTAAGTTTTTAATTATTTGGCTCTGTTTACTTAGTTTAGGTGGCTGCTCTACAACTTTTGTGTATAACAATCTCCCTTGGTTGTCACATTACTGGCTTAATGATTACGTTGATTTGAATAAGCAGCAAACACAGCAATTTAAAAATGAAATTGAAAAATTACGTACTTGGCATCGCACCGAAGAATTACCTAAATACCAACAGCAATTGGCCCTTATTAAGCAAACAGTATTAACAACTAGTGAACCTAGCCAGTTTTTAATGTGGCGACAACAAACCGAAGCGTTTTGGCAAACCTTAGTTGAGCAAGCTAAAGATCCTTTGGTTGAACTTGCATTGACTTTATCTTTTGAACAAAAGCAGCAGTTTATAGAAAATTTAACCAACAAAATTAACCAGCAAGTAAAAGTGTTAGATAAAAAGAGTGATGCTGATTTGATTGAGGAGCGGGTTGAAAGGGTCACTGATAATTTTAACGATTGGTTAGGAAAATTGACCTCAGAGCAAAAGTCACTGATAAAACAAAATGTACTGGCAACTCAATTAAAACAAAATTTATGGCTCGATTATAAACAGCAGCGTTTAGCTGCGCTTACGAAGCTATTTTTACAACCTACAATCAATGAAACACAATTTCGCTTGCGTTTAACAGACATAATTATTAATCCAGATCAGTTTAAGTCAGAGCAACTACTCGCCTTATCTGCTAGGGACAAACAGCAAAATGCGGCTTTACAGCACACGTTAATAAGTACTTTAACTAAAAAACAGCAGCAGCATTTAATGAAAGAGTTTGATAAGTGGTACAAGGATATTGAAAGCATTGCTAACGAGCAAGGTTAGATTTGATTTGTAACGTTAACATGGGCACAAAGGCGTGATTAAGGTATGATCCTTCTTTTTTGCAAGTGAGCTTTTATGTCATTTAATTTTAGTTTTGTACTTAATAAAGCTTATTTTACTGAGTGTTTTGAGCAATCTGAGCTGATTAACCTTGCGCCTAAACGTAAGTTAATTTTTGCCAGCGGTTTGATTATTTTTGGCCTACTGTTAAATCGTTTTACGGATACAGGGCAATTTGCGGCTTATTTATTGATGGGCATAGGTGTTTTAGAATTTATTGCCTATTACTATCGCAAGCCTTGGTGGGTGACGCGACAGATGTGGAGTCGCTCGGCAAATGTAACTGTGACGCTTATCATCGACGAAGAAAAAATAGCGACTCAAAGTATTTATCATCAACTTGTGATTTATTGGTCTGACTTGGCTGAAGTGATTGATACACCAAAGGGGATTATAGTCGTTACCAGCAAAAATACTCGCCATTATTTATCTAAAGCATATGTTGATGAGCAGGCTATTGCATACATCACACAACAGTTAGCCAGTTAACATCTGTGTCAAATTAAAAAGGGTAAAAGGCTTTTTTCCTTTTACCCAATCATAGTTTAACGATATAACGGGCTCCAAGCACAAGTCCGATAGCCATTTTTTTCAAAATAGAAGTTAGAGCAATAATCGTCGTAGTTGCTATTACCGACATCAACGCGATAGCCACTTATATATGCATTTTGCAACGAGATAAATCGGCCATTATATAAAAGTGACCAATGAACATGCGGGCCACTTGATTGCCCACCTTCACACAGTGCCGCTGAATAATTGTTTGCATAACGACCAAGCCATGCACCAGCCGAAATCACATCACCAGTATTATATTGCACATTATCCATATGATAGTAACTTGTAGCGTAACCACTTGAGTGGGTTACTCGGATATTACATGCCGAATAACGTGTTACTTGGCCACCATGGGAAGCTTGTACCCAAGGGGTATTGCTGCCCCAACCACCAGAGCCATTGTTAAAATCTAACGATGAAAATGGATAGCCGGAACCAGTATTAGAATGTGCGCCGCCGCTGTACCAAGCGCTTCCACTTGGCCAAGGAAATGACATGTAAAAGCTCGCAGCCTGTATTGAAGTCTGAACCGAGGCCGCTAACTGTCTGTTATTTATATCGATTAAAAGCGATTCGCCATTCGATATTTGCGCATAGCTCGATAATAATTGATTAAATTTACTTTGTGCAGGCTGATTCGTCTGTTCTGTTTGCTGCTCGGAAGTAGAAAATAAGCTTTGCAGCGCTAAAGTCGCGGGTGTATTGCTTTGAAGCTGGCTTATTTTGTTATCAGATAAAGCTTGTTCAAATGCATAAAAGCGAGCGCTAAGCTGCAGTGCAATATCTTTTACTTGTTTATCGAAACCGACTTCGTTTGATAGCCCTTTTAATGGTTGTTCAACGTTTGCCTCATTTGGGGTCGATATTAATTGGCTTTGTAACTCGATGAGCGCAATTAGTAGTTTAGGATTGACGCTGCTATAGCCAGCCCAGTGCAAAATAACTTCTTGTTTTGCTAAAAGTGATGGTGCATGTAGTGCAAAATAATTGGGCCAATCAATTTGATTTAGTTGGTTATTAAATAAAAACGTATTTGAATCGATCACTTGCAGGCTATTGGTTTTTAACGCTGCTAAGTGTTGTTTAGAAAGCTTGAACACATCTTTTTGATGGCTATCTGCAAAAATCGATGGGCTAAACAAAGAGGCAAGTAGTAAGGTTGCACTGCTTAGCTTAGCAATTTGTTGATGTTTTTTCATTATTGCTCCTAGAGTTTGTACCTGTAAGTGGTTTTTATACTCTAGGTAATTGTTATAAAAATGTAATAGTCTTTATTTGTTCCTTTTATGGGTTTTTATTCTAAGTTCATTTTTAGCATAATGTAGAGTTTTGTTTACTTTTTATTCGCTGTAGCTTTTTATAATTCTAAATCGAGCGTGGCTATAAAAAATTAGTATTTATAATCATTTGGTTAGCAGTGGATTGTCTCGCAGTTATTCGAGTCTTCACTAAAAAATGGCTTGCTTATCTTAAATTATTCACTTTTTATTCATGCTCTAGCTTACGTAAACGTCAATGTGTTTTTCGTGTTTTTGGTCTGACCAATTGATCTTGTTATTGAGTTGTTTTATTTTTTTCATTTTATTAATTATGCTGGTTATCTTACTGAATCATCTATTTTATATAGATTTTAGCTATATCCAATATTTTTAAAGCTTATAACATGATGAAAAATCCCCATGTTGTTGGCTGTTAAATTAATGTTGATTATGTTAGTTTGTGTTTAATTGGTTTTACCAATTGACAATGTTTATTTGCTTGTTAGTATGGTTTTATTCATTTTTAGTGAATATTTATTGTTTTTGGTGGTTTTTTATTAGCTTATTCATGGGGGTGAGGGAATGGATATAGCGTCGTCGTTGATGCAAGCGGCAAACATAATGCTAACAGGCATGGTGGTTGTTTTTATCTTTTTAGCTATTTTAATCGGTGCCATCAAATTGATGACTCATTTGGTGGGGCAAGAACCTGAACCGCTAAAACCAAAAAAGTCTGCCGGTTTTAAATCAGCTGCAGTACCCAATGCACATATCGCTGCTATTTCTGCAGCAGTTCATCAATATCGTAATCAAGAAAAATAATAAGGGCGAGAGATGTCAAAACTAAAGCTAACCGAACTCGTTTTACGCGACGCACACCAATCATTATTAGCAACCCGTTTGCGTTTAGAAGATATGTTACCAATTGCTGAAAAGCTCGATCAAGCAGGTTATTGGTCAATTGAATCTTGGGGTGGTGCAACGTTTGATTCTTGTATTCGATACCTTGGTGAAGATCCTTGGCACCGTATTCGAGCGCTAAAAAAAGCCATGCCAAATACCAAACAACAAATGTTGTTGCGTGGTCAAAACTTGCTTGGTTATCGTCATTATGCTGATGATGTGGTTGAAAAGTTTGTTGAGCGCGCGCACCATAATGGTGTTGATGTATTTCGTATTTTTGATGCGATGAACGATGTTCGTAATCTTGAAACTGCAATAAAAGCGGCGATTAAAGTTGGTGCTCATGCTCAAGGCACTATTTCATACACTGTAAGTCCGGTCCACACTTTAGATATGTGGCTCACACTTGCCAAGCAACTTGAAGATATGGGCTGTCATTCAATTTGTATTAAAGATATGGCTGGATTATTAAAGCCATACGATGCAGAAACGCTGATCAAAGCACTTAAAGAAACGGTATCGGTACCAATCGCAATGCAGTGCCATGCCACAACGGGTTTAAGCACAGCCACCTATCAAAAAGCAATTGATGCGGGTATTGATATGCTCGATACCGCTATCTCATCAATGAGTATGACTTATGGTCATAGCGCTACAGAAACAATCGTTTCAATTGTTGAAGGCACCGCGCGTGATACCGGATTAAATCTTGCCGAGCTTGAAGAAATTGCGGCCTATTTTCGTGATGTTCGTAAAAAATATGCTGCTTTTGAAGGAAGCCTCAAAGGGGTTGATGGCCGTATTTTATTGGCGCAAGTACCCGGTGGTATGCTAACAAATATGGAAAATCAGCTCAAAGAGCAAGGCGCGGGCGATAAGCTAGACCAAGTGCTACTTGAGATCCCTAAAGTGCGAGAAGAGTTAGGCTTTTTGCCATTAGTAACACCAACCTCACAAATTGTTGGTACTCAAGCAGTTTTAAATGTACTAACGGGTGAGCGTTATAAAACCATCACCAAAGAAACTGCTGGTGTGCTTAAAGGTGAATATGGTGCCACTCCTGCTCCAGTTAATTTAGCGCTTCAAGAGCGTGTTTTAGCGGGCGGTGAAGCCATTACTTGTCGACCTGCTGATTTAATTAAGCCTGAGCTCGATATTCTCGAAAAAGAGTTATTAGAACTGGCTGAAAAAGAAAACATTACACTCGCAGATGAAGCAATTGATGATGTTTTAACCTATGCCTTATTCCCGCAAATTGGCTTAAAGTTTTTAAAGAATAAAAATAATCCAGCGGCATTTGAACCTGTACCATGTGGTGAGACTCCAGCAAAAGCAGAGGTAAAAGCGACTGCTGCTCAAGCTGTTGGTTCAACTGAACATTACAGTGTTCAAGTTGATGGTAAAGTTTATGATGTAATTGTTGCACCCAATGGCCAATTAAAAGATGTACAGCTTAAAGACAGCGAATTAATCCCGCAGTCAGCATCACTTGAGGGTGGTGAAACACTTAATGCACCTCTAACAGGCAATATTTTTAAAGTGAAAGTGAAACCTGGTCAGCAAGTTGAGCGTGGTGATGTGGTGATCATCATGGAAGCAATGAAAATGGAAACTGAAATCAGAGCAGTAAGCTCAGGCACAATTGCTGAAATTTTCACATCAGAAGGTGACTCAGTCACAACTGGTGAGCCTTTGTTGTCCTTAGTGTAGAGGTTTTTATGGAAGCATTATTGAGTTTATGGCACGCCACAGGGCTTGCCAATTTTGAGCTGCCCCAGCTACTGATGATTATGGTTGGATGTTTATTGCTTTATTTAGCGATTGCTAAAGGTTTTGAACCATTACTTTTATTACCAATTGGTTTCGGTGCCGTTTTAACCAATATCCCACTGGCTGGTTTATCAGATGAAGGTGGTTTGCTGTATTACGTTTATCATATTGGGATTGATACTGGGGTTTTCCCATTGTTGATTTTTATGGGTGTTGGAGCATTAACAGATTTTAGTGCCTTGATTGCAAATCCAAAAATGTTGTTATTGGGCGCGGCCGCACAATTTGGTATTTTTGCTACTTTATTTGGTGCAATTTTACTCAACTTTATACCTGGTTTTGAATTTTCATTGGCCGATGCGTCTGCGATTGCAATTATCGGTGGTGCTGATGGCCCAACTGCTATTTTCTTAGCCTCAAAGCTTGCCCCTGATTTGCTTGGTGCAATTGCGGTTGCTGCTTATTCTTATATGGCACTTGTGCCAATTATTCAGCCTCCGATCATGCGCGCTTTAACGACTGAGGCTGAGCGGAATATTCAAATGCCACAATTACGCACAGTGTCTAAAAAAGAGAAAATTATTTTTCCACTGTTAGTTTTGTCGTTAACCATAATGTTTTTACCTGCAGCAGCCCCCTTAATTGGTATGTTTTGTTTAGGTAACTTGATGCGTGAATCGGGAGTAGTCGACCGATTATCAAATACAGCCCAAAATGAGCTTATTAATATTACCACTATATTTTTAGGTTTAGCTGTAGGTTCTAAATTAGCGGCCGATAAGTTCTTAACCGTCGAGACCTTAGGTATTTTAGTGCTTGGGGCTATTGCTTTTGGTATTGGAACTGCTTCAGGGGTATTTATGGCGCGCTTAATGAATAAGCTTTCTAAAACTCCGATTAACCCACTTATAGGCGCAGCAGGTGTTTCGGCTGTGCCGATGGCGGCGAGGGTGGTAAATAAAGTTGGTTTAGAGGCTAATCCTCATAACTTTTTGTTAATGCATGCTATGGGGCCAAATGTGGCGGGTGTGCTTGGTAGTGCCGTTGCTGCGGGTATTTTACTTGCGCTTGTCGGATAAGTTTTTGTGATACGTCTCCCAACGTAGATACTTTTAGCGGCCAATAGGCCGCTTTTTTTATGTTAGTATTCTTGGTCGCAGATTTTTGGAGTGCTTAAAGTTTATGAATGCCGTTATATTAATTATTGTATTGTTTGGTACATTACTGGTTTTATTACCCTTAATTGAGCGATTTGGCCCTCGGTATTCACCTGAAAAAATGGCCAAAATCAGTCGTTGGATTTGGCCATTATTGATGATTTTATTATTCACTCAATTGCTAAAAGCAATGCTTGGGTGAGTAGTTGACTCATCGGCAATTAAGTCTTTTGGTTTGGCACTATCACCTAAACGATAATCACAAACACCATCAGGAAAGATAGCCGCTAATTGTTCTTGATAGGGTTTCATATCATGATTGCCATATAAACCTGCTTGTATTGCAGTGGCTACCGACACGGTATGGCATTTAAAAATACTACCAGACCAAGGGCCTCCGGCTTGAATACGGCTATTTGAATAAATGGGAAATTGTTTAGCGCAGTCACCTTGCTGTTGTTGATTCCATTTATCATTCCACACATCCTCACCTTTAGCGATGACCGAACCATCAGCAGCAAAGCAGCGATCACTCACTTGCTCTTGATTTAAGCTTTCAGGCTGTAAAAGCCATTTATCCATTGCTAAAAAGGCCTCTTCAAGCGGGGTATAAGCAGGATCTGCAATCCAAATTTTATGATTGTGAATACTCCCTGTTTGCTCTGCAATCCGAAGGCGGGTGGCAAACGCAGTAGACACATGATGCATATTAAGTTGCGGCTCTAAATAGTGATGGATATCAATGGTTGGAATGTCGTTAAAACCTAAAAACACCTGCCCGTAACGATATGCACGTTCAATAGCACTTAAAGAGGCTTTACTACGTTTAGCTGGGCGCTCATCTGCTTGATTAATATTATGATTACTCCACTGACTTAACCAAATACCAATGTTGGTAAATGGAACAAATAGTAGTTGTTCTTTTTTCATTTGATGCGCAGGTTTCCAGCCACCAATTTGATAATTTAAATCAATAAATTGCTGTGGGGTGATTTGATTGTTTTGCAGTGCAACTAAGCCATACTGAACTGCCTGATTATCCCAAATTGAATTAGCAAAGCCATGTTGGTCTTTGCCAAATACATTGGCCAAATCTTGCCAATAACTCCAATGCGTTATCTCTTTTACATTAGGACTAAAGTTTGGTTTGAGAAAGCCTTGATCTGGGTTGTTTACTAGCGCACTTAAACCAAAATAACCATTAATACATTCACTGTAATTTTTGGGTAAATAAGGCTTTTTAAGATGAAGTAGTTGGTTTATTGGATAAAAAAACCAAGATTTATGCTCAGTTTCATTATTGTTGAGCCCTTCGATTGCTAATTTTCGTTCACTATTATCCCAAAAGGCTAAATCGCTGCGAAAAGTATAATAGTTATTAAATAAGTCACAATCGAGTGCATAAAGCGTTTGGCTGACCATATCTGGATAAGAATACAATGGTAATGCACCATCAATTAATCCAGGCGCATTTTGGGCAAGTAGATATTGAGCAAGCCCACCACCTGAACCACCGATCCCAACGGTATAAAGTGGTTTGCCATATAAAGCAATAAACTGCTTTTTAACTCGTGTGGCAGTTTCTTCAGCTTGGAGCATATTGTAGGTATAACTGGTTTTATTACCTGAGCTTGAAATAACCGCATACCCTTTTTTTAATTGGTTAAAACGACGTTCAATTAACTGAGTTGGGTCGAGTTTTCCCTGTAAAAAGCCAATGCCAACACCACCGGCAAATTGATAGATTAAACGTTTATTCCACAGTGAACTGGCTGTTCTATCCGTCACTTCTGGCAATGTGATAGGCATCATAATGACGTAGATATAGCGATTAATAGATCCTTGTTCAACACGTAATAAAATATCTGTTTCGTTGAGTTTAAGTGTTTTTAAATCATGTACTTCCTGATATTGCTTTTCATTTTTTGCGACATAAAAGCGAATTTGTGTTTTCACTAAACAATCTTTACTGAAACCTAAAACTTGGGGAGTGAGCTGACCATTTTTTTCTTTAAATACAGGAGTGCCTAATAGTTCGTGATTATCTATTTCAGGCTGTCCAAGACCAGATTCATACGATGAGCAAGCAAATGGATAGCTTAAATCGCCAGAGTAAAGCGGTAAATAAGGACCGATCTCACCTTGTTTAATCGGAAATTCAAATGTCTCAGAGGGTCTTGGCGTGTAACGAATATGATGATTAATGTTAAGTAGTGGTGCCTTAACTGTGTTAGCCACCGTAAGTACTTGCCGATGCTGATAAGGAGTATCACTGCAAGTAGTTAAGGTTAATGTACAGAGTAAAAATGGAAATAACGACTTAGAAAAGTTCATATAGACCTCCTAATACAACCTATAACTAAGTATAGGTAATCTTAAATTGACTTATGAACTTTAATTTTTACTCTTTGGGTTGGTTGAGCTCAGTCAGCTGGCAAAGTTGCTCTATTCCAATCAATACTCGCTCGGTATAACGATGTAAAAAGTCTGGGTTAATATAATAAATTCGTTGGTTTTTTACCGCATTTATCATAGGTAATCGCTGCCATATCTCACCTTGACCGCTATTACTATTTTTATCTGAAATAATAATGATATCAGGATTTTTCATCATGACTTGCTCTTTGTTGACGGTTGGGTAAGCAACTTGATGCTCCGCAAAAGGGTTGCTTAACGCACAAACATCAAGCAGGTTCTGGATCCAATTATCACCATTGGCAGTAATTAATGGGGAATTCCATACTTGAAAAAACGTATTTTGTTTTGCTCTGTTTTGATATTGATTGCGCAATTGGCTTAGCTTTTCTTCAAAGCGCGAGGTGATAACATGTGCTTGCGCTTCGGTTTTAGTCAGTACCGCAACCTTATTGAGCTCAGTTGTAATGTCGGCCAACATTGTAGGTTGTGAAATATGTACTTTAATACCCAGATGCTCTAGTTTTTCAATTTGACCTTGTTGAACGCCTCCTTGCCATACCAACACCAAATCAGGCTCTAAGCGCACTAATGCATCTAAGTTAATGCCATTGACATCAGAGACTATCGGTTTATTTAACGCATCAGCAGGGTAATCACTGTAGGCACTCACTGCAACTATCTTATCTCCCAAACCCAGAGAGTAAACCCATTCGGTAAGGTGGGGAGCTAAGGTTGCGATGCGTTCAAAGGCTAAAGAGTTAAAAGAGAGGGAGCATAAAAGCACAATAAAAAAGCATTTTTTAAGTAAGTGCGACAAAAAGAATCTCCAAAAAAATAATCAGGATTAACCAAAAAAATCGAACTTGGTTAATCACATTGAAACTGAGTATTAAATCAGTCACTTGAGGTAATGAGTGCTGACTGATCCGCATTTTTGCATATCGCCTTTTTTGGTACAAGGCTGGGCCACCTAATTGAATTTGCAATGTGCTGCTCATTGCGCTCAGTAGCCAGCCACTGTTTTTATCATAATAAAATTGACCATACTTTTTGATGTTTTGCCAAGGGGTTGCAATGGCTTTTCTTAAAATGAGAGATAAACAAAGTAAGCGGATAGGTACAAATTCAATTAAATAAATCAGCGTATCTACGGGGCGCAATAGCGGGCTATTAATAGGCGTTTTTTTCGACCAAGTTTGACGAGTTATTTGCAATAAACGATAACCAAGGGCGACATAAGCTCCAAAAAACAAATATAAAAATACGATCACAAAATAATGACGAGCAAAGCGTAAGGTGAGCGTTTCAATGCTTGCTTTAATAATACCAAGAGATGATAACGTATCGGTTTGCCTTCTTAACCAAGGCTTTAAAATATCCCTCGCGGTGGATTTTTGATTATGCATTAGTAAAGATGGAATTTTAGCTAGGCTTTGTTTTAGCGGTTGAAAATCAAGGCTGATATACAAAATGAGCCCTGCAAACCACTGTGGATAATGTGCAAAAGAGATAATGCCGAAACACAGGGCCAATACCAGTGCTGCGGGTAAAACAGCACCCAAAGTGCCAGCCAAATATTGATACCAAGTTGGATTATTGGCTTGATAAATACGGGTTCTGATGTTTTGGATGATGAGTTGATAAAGCGTCAGCGGGTGGTAGCTCTTAGCGAGTGGCAAAAAGCGCTCAGCGCAAATTGCCACCAGTAAGATGATTAAGCCCAAAAAAGGTTGGACAAAATCGAGAGACACTTACAGGCTCACACCTTGTAAGTTATTAAGTAAAGCAGTAACCATTTTTGATGAGTTCTCTGAAGCCGTCACTAAATAAGCTTCAAACGAATCTGGTGATTCTTTACCAGCAATATCCGATAACGAGCGAATAACCACAAATGGAGTATTCAATTGATGGCAAGTTTGCGCGATAGCAGCGCCTTCCATTTCTACTGCAAGCATAGTTGGGAACTGTGAGCGTGTAGTCTCAATGCGCACAGGATCACACATAAACGAATCACCAGTACAAATTAACCCAGTCATGGTTTTGATATTGCCAAGGCTTTCAATCGCCTTTTGTGCTGCACTAATCAGCGTTGGGTGAGCGGCAAATCCTGCCGGCATCTGCGGTACTTGGCCAATTTCATAACCAAAAGCGGTGACATCGACATCGTGGTGACGCACTTCTGATGAAATCACAACATCACCTACATTTAAGCTTTGTTCAAAACCACCGGCTGAACCCGTATTAATTACACAATCTGGGCTAAAGCGTTCAATTAATAATGTCGTTGCAATACAAGATGCTACTTTACCAATGCCTGATTGCACTAAGGTAACGGTTTGATCAGCAAGTAAGCCAGTAAAAAAAGTAAAACCTGCAATTTGTGTGCTTGTTACGTCTGTCATCGCGTCGCGTAAAATAGCAACTTCAGGCTCCATAGCGCCAATAATACCAATTTTCATAGAGAGTTATCCTAAATCAAGATGGGCTGATTATACTGCTTCAAGATAAAAAATGCGAAGTTACGAGCGAAGTGTTTTGGTCTTTAAATAAAAAAGTCGCCATAGGTTTGGCGACTTTGATTGCTTCGTTTTAGGTTTAAACCTGAGCAAGTGCCGTTGAGTTGCTTGCTTTTATTTGTGTCGGCGATAAAACTGCCGGACGCATAATCGTTTTTGCTTTTACAATAGGTTGACGTACAGCCTTTTTGCCAAGTTTAAATAAAATAGCTTGGCGCACTTCTGATGATTTATATCCTGCTTTTACTTTCATACGGATGTGTGGAATCCCTGCAGATTCAAGTGCCCCGCCAACAAACCAGTCTTTTTGCGCTTTATGGCCTTCTTTATTGTTGTTATTGACTAAATCAATTGCAGCAACAATATTGAAGTTTTGTTTATCCAGTAAAACAAAGTCTAACTGTTTGTTTTTAGCTTTTGCTAAAGCCATTCGTTTAGATTTGACTGATATTCCTGATTTAAAATCAATAATATCAACAAGCTTTACTCGACTGACAATTTTGTAATCTTCACCAACAGATTGCTCGAGTAGAGCAAGAAAAGATTTTTCGACTTGAGTGAATAAGGTTGATTTACTTTTAAAGGGGTAGGGATTACCGTTATCTGTCATTCGACCTGCAATCACCGCAGCAATGACAACTAAAATTAAGATTGATAACAAGACAAATTCCATAGAAACTCCAAGACAACAAATTGACACTTGAATTCTTTAAGCACTTTTTGTGCCAAATTATCTGTGTCAAATGTAATAAAATCGAGGAGTTATCTGGGACAGCAGAAGGTCAAGACCTGCTCTATATTCAATGTCGCTTTAGGCTCGGTATCCGTTGGTAATACCTTTGACTGCAATACTGACAGCGTCATGTGCATGAAGCGACTCGTAATGATTGACTCGTAACCAAAAATCAGCAAAAGAGGTGTTTTGGTTTAATACGTGTTTAACTTTTCGTGCCGCATCTTCGCAAAACATTAAGTTTTGACCATTTAAACGAGCAAACTCTTGTTCATCCTCACGTTTTACTGCAGCTTGAACAGGGGTTTTAAGTTCATTTTCCAGTGCATCAACTAAACCCAAAATATCAAACTCAGAGCTAGTGTTTGCTAATTTCACTTTAATTTGAGCCACAGAGCGCTGTGAGTGAGGTGTGGCAACAATGCCTTGGGTTGTTCCTAACCAGTCTAGCACTTGTGCTTTATCTACCGCCGATTCAGTAAAGCGTTGTTCAAACGATTGCTGAATCAATTGGCGGGCTAACGCTGCCGAACAAGGGCATGTTGATGAATAAGTTACAGCAACGCTCAATTCTAAAGTAACGGCATTGTCTTTAAATGTTGCATTTATTTCAACTGGATAGGCTTTCCAGCCAGTTTTACCACTTAATAATGAACTGCGACGTAAATGATAATCAAATTTAAGATTAACTTGCGCTTGATTGCTGAGGTCATTGTGGCTACTAATAAATTGATCAAGCAAACCGCATAGTGATTGCGGGGTGAGCGTAGTTTGGTTTGACAACTCATCTAATGCTAAATACAAACGAGACATATGAATGCCTTTTGCTTGTGGGTCGGTTAAATTAACAAAGGCTTCTGCTTTGGCTGAAACATGCTGCTCAGCACAATGTTTGCTGCTTACCATTAAAGGTAACTCAATTTGGCTCATGCCAACCCAATCTAAAGTACCTTCTTGTAATGCCTCGGCTGTGTGGGCAATGTCAGGCATGATTTTTTGCATTGGTGGTGTACTCCAAAATAACCGGTGCGGAAAAACGCGCCATTCTACAATAAAATTTGCAGCGGTGCTGTTTTTCAATAGTGAAAAAAAGCCATGTTTGTGCAAAATACCTTACAAATTTACTCAAGTATTATTGTGTAGTGAAGTTAAAAACGATAAACAGCATAAAAATTAGTGTATTAAGGCAAGTTAAATTCAATTTAAAGATAAAATCATCGAGGATCTAAGGTATATTCTTTTAACTAACCAGAGTTATTGATAGAATAGGGTTTGCTATTGTGCGTGCATTATTACTGCCGATTGTTTAACCTAAATTATTTAAAAATAATAATAAAAATGGTGTTTTTTGATGAATATTCGTAAAACTAAGCCCCTCGCTAATCTGTTTTTTGGTCTTTCTACCATTTTTTATTTACACACTGGCGTTGCACAAGAGCAAGCCAGTTTGTTTTTGTTTGGTCAAGAACTTGAAGTTTGCTCAAGTGAAAATACCCAATTTTGCGCCAAAAGTAAAATAACAAAAGGTTTTGACGAGTCAGCAAAACTAGGCCCTATTTACGCGATTACCGATGAAGCGATTTCTCGTTTATCTGATATTAACTGGACTGAGCAACCTGAATTAAAAGCGCAAACAATAGCATTGTTAAAAGCGATAAAACCCGAAATTAATGATAAACAACTCTCCGAGCGAGACTTTGTGAGAATTCTTCGTCGCAGTTCATTTTCTTATGGCGATGAGATATTTAAAGGGCGTGATGTTTGGTCTGGTTTATTTGAATTTGAAAAAAATAATCTATTTGATTTATTAGAACAAAAGCAAAGTAATCGTTCAGCTAAGCGTTTAAAAACTGAGGTTGATTTAGCATCAACAGAAAATGAAACCGCCATGTTAGCTTACCAGGCGTTTTACCAGCAAGCTAAGCAAGTTGCAGGTTCTAAGCGAAAGCCGCGGGTTGCTTTTGTAACTGGTGGTAATCGCGATCCTTATCAAAAAGTTGATTATTATTACGAGTTATTTAACCAGTTAGGTTTTGAAGCAATTTGGTTGCCGTTAGATGCAGCAATGCAAACAGTCATGTCGGTTAAAGATTATGATAACAATGCCTGCGATAGTCTTTCACAATTACAAGTACAAAAACTCGCCAGTTTTAGACGTGATATTCTGTATCCCGATTTATTTAATCAGCAGCTCACCTTGTGTAAAAAGAAGGAGGGTTTAATCAATGAGTTAAAACGAGCTGATGCGATTTATATTGCCGATGGTAGCCCGTTACTCACTTCTCATGCTTTTTATACTCCTACTGGAGAACCAAGTGTCGAGTTATTAAAAATCAAAGAGATGCTAGCAAATAACCAACTGATAGTCGGCGTTGAAGGCCAAACGGTAAACATGCTTGCCAGTCAAAATGTTATTTTATCAGGCGAGGGCGTACAAACGTTTGTTGAGCCAACAACAGCGATTTTTAATGCTTCTGAAGCATGTAATCTTGGTGTTGACTGTATTTCATTAGAAGCCGAAAGAACACTTACTTATTTAAACCAAGGCATATTGGATTTATTTCCATACGGTATTTTAGATAATCAAATCACCTCTTTAGCCCGTGAAACTCGCCTATTAAAGACGGCATACGCCACCAAAACTCGTTTTGCTTTTGGTTTAGAAAAACAAACAGCGGTTTCAATTGCCATTGAGCATTCAGAAAAAGGCGATAGCCTTAATTTAGAAGTGATTGGTCGTGGCGGCATCTGGGTATTTGATACCAAAAACGGTAATTTACAAACAGGTTCAATGGCGAGTGATGAGTTTGTTAGTCATTACTTTACCCATCAAGATAAATTTATGTTTAGAAATAACGCGGTATCTCATGATATTGCTAGTTGGAAAGTTGCCACGCGATTAAATAGTGCAAATCCAACGGTTACTTCAGCTCAGCCTTTTGCGCGAAATAACTTTTATAAATTTAATCAAATGCTGTGTAATACAGGTGCATCTTCGGCGCAGGCAAATGGTCAACTGCAAGAAATAAACTATACTTTGCAATTGGTTAAAGATGCAAGTAGCACCGCTAGACAAGGTGCTTTATTACTTGATGGTCGAAGCGAAACCGTTTGTTCATTTAGTGGTGTGAGCAATAAAATATTAGTTAATTAGCCTGCTTTTATTCTAATTGTGCAGGGAAAGAGCATGACTCACATATGATTGAATCGTCGTTAAGCCCTTGGGCTCGTTTAATATCTGCCTTTGTTGCTAAACTCGGCGTGATGCGCTCAAGTGTACTGCTCTATTTTTTTTGTTTAGTCTGTGCACTTATTCTTTCTTCTACCTATTATTATATTCTTGATGGCGCCATCGCTTGGTTTAATGTGCTTGGTGTGATGGTGTTTTTTGCTTTAACGGCACCGTTTTTTGTTTATGTCATTATTGAGCTTACCCAGCAGCTTCACGCTTCATTTGCTTACCTCGAAAATGCGACCTTACAAGGTAAGCAGCTTAATCAAACTTTAACCGATAATATTCAGCGTTTGAATAGTGAAATTGATGAGCGAAAAATGGCTTTTCAAGCAAAACGTCGTGCCATTGATGAGCTTCGTAAAGAAATCGCGGAACGTAAAAGAACCCAGCTTGAACTTGCAGAACAAGGCGTATTGCTACGCTCAATTGTTGATTCCTCCCCTGATTTATTTTATTACCGCGATGACCACGGAAATTTTGCTGGTTGTAATCGAATGTTTGCTGAGGTTATGGGGATCCCCGCTGAGCAATTAATTGGTAAAAAAGCTGAAGAAATATATTGTTCACAAATATTACCTTCGGTACTCAATACTGATAAAGAAGTGGAGCAACAGCAGAAATCATTAACCTTAGATGTGCAGTATCCGGTAAATGGTGAAGTGCGTTGGTTTGAAATGCGAAAAGTCCCATTTTTTAATGCAAAACAAGAGTATATCGGCTTACTCGGTTTTGGGCGTGATATCACGAGTCGTAAAGAAGCTGAACAAGCATTGGAGCAGGCCTTTAAAGATAAGGGCAAGTTTATTGCCACATTAAGTCATGAATTACGAACTCCGCTTAATGGTATTGTCGGGTTAACTCGGATGTTGCTCGAAACAGATTTAAATGCTAATCAACGCAGTTGGTGTAATACAGTTTTTTCAAGTGCTGAAACCTTAGGTAATATCTTCAATGATATTATTGATTTAGATAAAGTTGATCGTGATCAACTCGATATAGCCTGTGAAAGTGTTAATGTATCGGACTTCTTAAATGACGTAATTAACTTCGGTGGATTGATTGCTCAACAAAAGGATTTGGATTTTTTAGTCGAGCAACAAGGGGTATTGGATATTTATGCCCAGCTTGATCCGACGCGTTTACGTCAGGTTTTGTGGAATTTGATTAATAATGCTGTGAAATTTACAGCCAGAGGCTCGGTGAAACTGCGCTGTATTCGTGAATATCGAGTCAAAGATACCTGGTTAGTGATAGAGGTAATTGACTCTGGTATTGGTATCGCTCAAGAGCATTTAAAGCGAATTTTTGATATGTATTATAAAGTACCAGATATAAATGGTGGCAATGCATTAGGTTCAGGTATCGGGCTTGCGGTCACAAAAGCATTAATTACCGCTATGGGTGGCAAGCTTGAAGTTTTTAGTGAGCAGTCAGTTGGCAGTCGCTTTCGAATCGAAGTCCCATTGAAGTTGTCGGCAGCGCCTCAGGTTGCCTCTTACAGCGGAAGAGGGTTAAACATCTTATTAGTTGAGGATGTGCCTTTAAACGCTGAGATCGCGACTAATCTACTTGAGCAACGCGGTCATGAAGTTCTGTGGGCTGAAACAGGTGAAGATGCACTCGCGTTCGTAGAAACAGAAGATGATTTGGACTTGATTTTGCTTGATATGCAGTTGCCAGACATCAATGGTGATGAGGTTGCTCGTATTATTCGCTCAGATCCTAACTTTGATCATTTACCTATAGTGGCATTGACAGCTAATGTTCGAAGAGCTGAAGAGGATTTAGCAGGCATTAAAATTCAAGGCGCGTTAGCTAAACCTATTAGTACACTCAAACTTGATCGCATGTTTTCAGACTTGTTCTCTGATAAGAAAGAACGAACAATTGAGGTCGAATTACCAAAGCCTATAGCGCAAGTTGAGTCTAATGATTTGTTGGTGCTAGAAACTATCAATGACTTTGTAGAATCTATGGGAGTAAGCATCTTTGCAAGAAGTAGTCAGTTATTTCATAAATTATGGCCTCAGTATGTAACTGAGCTAGAAACTGCTTTGCAGCAAGATGATCTTGAAGAGTATAAATCTGTTGCGCATAAGCTTAAAGGCGCTGCAGGTTCTGTAGGGCTGCTAAAAGTACAACAAGTAGCTAAATTAATGGAAGATAAAGCACTCGATAGTACAAACGAACAGTTAGGATTATGGATAGAGCAGTTACCAGCACAAATAAAAGAAGGGCTCGACGCCCTTCAAGAATACTTAGCAAAATTGAGCTAACTAATAATTAGCTATCGATTTTACCAATAAAGCGGTAGCCTTCACCGTGAATTGTGCTGATTAGCTCTGCTGTACTTTCATCGCTTTCGAAGTGCTTACGAATACGGCGAATAGTTACATCCACAGTACGGTCATTAGCGCGTAATTCACGCCCCGTCATATGCTTGATTAGCTGCTCACGGCTAAAAATACGACCTGGTGAGTCAAGCATTAAACGTAATGCGCGATATTCACCTTTAGGTAAGCGTTTTGCTTCACCATTTGGTGAGGTTAAACAACGACTGTTTTCGTCAAGTTCCCAGCCATTAAAGGTTAAAACGCCATCAGAACTGATTTCACCTTCTTCAGCTAAGCTAGCTGTGCGAGTCAGTAAGTTGCGCGCTCTGATTGTAAGTTCTCTTGGATTGAATGGTTTTGTGATGTAGTCATCAGCACCAATTTCTAGTCCAAGAATACGATCGACATCGTTGTCACGACCGGTCAGAAAAATTAAACCGATGTTACGTTTCTGTCTTAATTCACGAGCTAGGATGAGTCCATTCTTACCAGGTAAGTTGATGTCCATCACAACTAAATTGATATCATCATTTGCTGAAATTTTTGCGTGCATATCTTCACCATCAATGGCTTCGATAACTTTATATCCTTCAGCTTCGAATAAACTAACTAAGTTTAGTCTAGTTACGTCTTCATCTTCAACGATAAGAATGACAGGCGTTTGCATTTTTAGTAACCTTTTGGAAAAGTTTTGTTTACAATTAATTTAAAAAATGTTAATTGAACGTAGATAGGCAGATTATAGGGGCTATTTTAAATGTTAACAAGTAAAATTACTCGGGGAAAAACTTAGCGAGGGCGAGTAATCGAGAGCCTATTTTTGTTTGGCTTTCACTTAACTTAGCTCTGTTTATGTAAAGTTTTATTTTATTCCCTTCCTTGATTAACGCAGCCAAGCCACCAAGCTCTAAAAAATTAACAGTTTCACCAATTACTACAATGTTGTTATCTATTTTACTGAGCCATTGAGCGTCAACGGCCGAGAAGCTTTTATCATCAACATATATGATATTGCAGTTTAGATTAAGTTCAGTCACATTCGAAAAATTCTTAATTATATTTACCACAATTTCTTTGTTATGACTTAAAAGCTCTTTGCGATTCATTAAAGAAAGAGCTGGACCTGATTCATCATTAAAAAAGCAAAATTGCACACCCTTATCAATGGGTTTGGCAAATTCAATAAATTTAGACAATTGATAAATAAATGCAGAACGTACTTCTTCAATTGTTTTACTTTGTGCTGTAAAACTCATGATTAGGATCAGGCCGCAAAGAATATATTTCATATCAACGCCCCTCATCCAGAGGTAGCTCAATAATAAAATGAACACCTTTTTCATGCTCATCAACCAGTACAATTGAGCCATTAAGTGCTTGTGTAACTAAGTTATAAACGAGATGCATGCCTAAGCCGCTACCGCCTTCACCGCGACGCGTTGTTACAAAAGGATCGAATATTTTTTTACGAATGAAACTAGGCATCCCTTTGCCATCATCGAAATAATCAATTCTGACTCCTTTTTTATTCTGTTTTACTTCAATTTTAATATTGCCTGGAGACTCTGGGCTGAGCCCATGAATTAGCGAGTTACTAATTAAATTTTGCAGTATTAATTGCAGTGGGCCAGCTTTAGATTGAATAATTAAATGAGAGGGACAATCAATATTAACTTTGTGAGCTGTGGCGCTAAGTTCAGTTTTCATGGTCAGAAGCACATTGTTAAAGAGCTCTGGAATATTTACTTTAGTACTTAATTCAGTATCTTGATTAACTGCAACTTGTTTGAAACTTGAAACTAAATTAGCTGCTCTATTTAAATTGCGATAGATAAGATCTAAGTTCTCAATGCCATCGTTAATAAAGCGCTCCATTTGCGATGCTGTGAGCGTTTTATTTTTAAAAGCTGTTTGTACTTCAAAAAGTTTATCTCTTAGCAAGGTTGAGCTGGTAACGCCTAACCCTATAGGTGTATTAACCTCATGGGCAACGCCTGCAACCATTTGACCAAGAGAGGCCATTTTTTCGTTTTCAACAATTTTATTTTGATATTGATGCATGCGTTCAAGAGTATTGAGTAGCTCTTGATTGGCTTCTTTAAGTGCTATGGTTCTATGGTTAACTTTTTCTTCTAGATTTTGGTTGAGCTGGCGAATTTCTAGCTCATCTTTACGCTGCCTTTCTAGTTGATTTTGGGTGCGCGAAAAGAGAATGTTTAGATTGTTACCTAATTGGTTTAATTCTGAAATTTCCGCATATGGCGCTCGAACATCATAGTTTTTATTGCGAGAAACATCCTGAACAAGTTTCGATAGTGCTTCTATAGGTTGCGTAAATCTACGTTGAATACGAAGTGTGATCAAAAAAACCAACGTTAGAACAGATAAGGCAACAACTACATTGATGATCAATTTTTCCCTTATGTAGTCATTAAGGGCGGTCATCCCTCCTCGGATATATACATAGCCTTGAATTATCCCTTCAAAAGCGATAGGGCGTACGATATCGATATGATTTTCGATAAAAACGGGTTTTGTTGCGCCAACTAACTTATTTTCACGAGTGGGAATAGGGGGGATGTTGGTCGCGCTAAAACTGGTGAAAAATGTAATCTCGTCAGTAAATTCATCGATTTTGTAAATATGTATGTTTTCAATAACGGTCGCAGCTCTAAAGCCCTCTAAGCGCTTTTGTTCAGTTTCTCGGTCATTAAATAGAAGTGATACTTGAGCGTTAAATGCGATAATATCGGCATAGGTAACAAGTTTTTCTAGAGCAAAGCTACGCTGCTTTTCGATATCAAGGTAAGTTGATACAGAAATAGATAAAATTAGGCATAAGGTGGTGATCAGCATTACTGTTCTGATCAGCGCTTTTCTTATACTCGTGGTACTGCCGGCAGCAAGCATATAGTTATAGGATAGCCTATGTTTTAATTCACTTTTTTGATGTTAAAGCTAAATGTATAAATTAGCAATAATATTACTTATGGCAAAAAAGATTGGTTAAATATAGCTAGACATTAGATAGACTTAGGCGTTTTAGCAAGTAAGATAAGCGCTTGAAAAGTAAATATGCTGTTTTTTATCTAAAACAGCACAGGGGTAACATTAGCTTTTAGCATAATAAACGGTAAATTTATTATTTTTAGCTGTTTGAGTATAGCTACCAAACTCTTGTTCTAAAAATGGTTGGTACTTGAGAAAACTATTAGCAACAAGGTTTAATGAGCCGTTAGGCTGCATAAAGCGTTTAGCTTCTTTAATAAAAGTTTCTGTAATTTGATAATCAGTATTTAGGCCGGTATGAAAAGGTGGATTTGTTACAATGTGGTTTACTTTATCTTTGAGTTCACTTAACCCGTTGCTTAATAAAGTAACGCCTTTAATATTGTTTGCCGCAAGGGTCAACTCAGTCGCTGTAGTGGCAAATGCACTAACATCTATACAAATAAACTCCAGTTTTGGATTTTTCTTGCCTAAATAAGCCGAAATAATGCCTGCGCCACAACCAAAGTCCAGTACTGTTCCTGCATCTGGCGTGGTCATTGTTTTGAGCAAAAGTGCGGTGCCATGGTCAAGCTCGCCATGATTAAACACTCCAGGCATGCTTATAACGTCGATAGTCGTATCTGCAATTGTGACTTGGAATGTTTTTTGATAATCAGTCAGTAAAAAGCTATCTTGTAATGTTAAGCCAATAAACTGATACAAACTACAATGCCTAGCAGAATCAATTTTATTACAAAATTGAGCTTTGCCTTTAAGTTGTTTTTCTGCTGATTTAACACCGCCTTTATTATCACCAACTATCAGGAGCCGGGTATTTTCGTGGCTGATTGCAGCGATATTATCTAAGCACATTAATGCTTCAGGCTTGGCCTTTGGATAATAATAAATAATTAAGTCTGGTGATGAAGTTGGTAATTGTGCATCAAGCACTATATCGATATTGCTTACTGATTTTGCCCAAGCAGCATTGGCAAAATTGCTGGTGTAAGCGGTTATTTTACTGTTCGGGTTGATATTGGCTAATTGTGAGAGAAACATATCTTGTTCAAAGTTAATTACTAAGATTGAATCTGCGATTAGTGCAGCTTCATTGCGAAGCAATACTTGACTAGGATTGGTAAAATGGCTCATGTTTTTCTCGATTTAGCTGCTAGTTAAGCCATTTTAAGGTTTAAAATGGCTTTAAATGAAAATGATTAAGCGATGCGCTCAAACATTAAATCCCAAACTCCATGGCCTAAGCGATGGCCGCGTTGTTCAAATTTAGTCAGAGGACGAAACTCTGGGCGTGGTACATAATTGTTTTCTTGAGATAAATTTTTATAGCCTTCAGCGACCTGCATTACTTCTAGCATGTGCTCAGCATAGTTTTCCCAATCAGTTGCCATATGAAACACACCGCCTAACTTAAGTTTAGTGCGTAAGTTTTGTGCAAATGCGGGTTGCACAATACGACGCTTGTGGTGGCGTGTTTTATGCCAAGGATCAGGGAAAAATAATTGTAAGCCAGCTAAAGAACCATCTGCAATACAGTCAGCTAAAACTTCAATTGCATCATGTTCAAATACTCGTAAATTAGTAATGCCAGCTTCAGCTGCATCACCTAAACATGCGCCAACACCTGGGCGGTGAACTTCAATACCAATAAAGTTTTTATCAGGTGCATTTTTAGCCATTTCAACTAGGGATTTGCCCATACCAAAGCCAATCTCAAGAATAACGTCGTTGCTGTTGCCAAAAATTTCGGTGAAATCTAATAAGCCATTTTTATGCTCTAAGCCCATCTTTGACCAATTTTCTTCAATGGCGCATGCTTGGCCTTTAGTCAAACGACCTTCACGCTTAACAAAACTACGGATGGTGCGGATAAATTTTCCGTCTTGCTCTGCTTGTTCAAGCGAGTTTTTAAGCTGTTCACTCATATCTAAATTACCTGGTCAAAATTGGGTGCGTATTATCCCTTTTCGATCCCTCAAGTACAAGTAAATACCTTGACCTTTTTATTGACCGCAATAGACTGACGCAAAAATTTATTATGTGATGAAACAATAAGTGGAAATTAAAAATTCATTAGCAACTTGGTTTTCTGAGCAGGTTGTTGCTTGGTATGAGTGTTATGGCCGTAAAACCTTGCCTTGGCAATTAGCTAAAACACCTTATAAAGTATGGGTTTCTGAAATTATGCTACAGCAAACTCAAGTAGCCACTGTTATCCCTTATTTCGAACGTTTTATGGCTCGATTCCCGACTGTTGAGGAGTTAGCCTGCGCACCAGAAGATGAAGTGCTACATCATTGGACTGGCCTTGGTTATTATGCGCGAGCCCGCAATTTACATAAAACAGCAAAGCTAATTGTTGATAATTACGGTGGGCAGTTTCCAACAAATATTGATGATGTTATTGCGTTACCGGGAATAGGGCGCTCAACCGCTGGAGCTATTTTATCTTTATCATTACAGCAACATCACCCAATTTTAGATGGCAATGTTAAGCGTGTTTTGGCGCGTTTTTTTATGGTTGAAGGCTGGTATGGAAATAAAGCCGTAGAGAATACTTTATGGCGCTTGTCGGAACAAATCACGCCAGCTAATAATGTAACTCAATTCAACCAAGCAATGATGGATTTGGGTTCTAGTTTATGTTCGCGTAGCCAATTTGATTGTGACCCATGTCCTTTAAATACATCTTGTGGGGCTTATCAGAACCAGTTGGTTAAACAATTCCCTCACAGTAAACCAAAAAAAGAAGTGCCACTAAAATCATGTTATATGTTGATTTTAAAGTACCAACAAAGTGTATTAATGGAGCGGCGCCCAAATGCAGGAATTTGGGGAGGGTTACACTGTTTTTTTGAATTTGAGAGCGAAGAATTAATGCAAGCGTACCTAGCGCAGCATCAAATAAACGATTCAGTGGTTTATCAAGATAGCTTTACTCATGTATTTAGCCATTTTAAATTAACTATTAATCCGGTTGTTGTAGAACTCAATAAACAACCGCTTAGCATCAATGACGCCGGTCAACTTTGGTATAATTTAACCCTTCAACCTAAAGTAGGTTTGGCAACGCCAACAAAGAAATTGATAAAAGATTTCATTAAAGCGAAAACGGTTTTAGAATAACCCCCAATTAGACTTTTGAGGATATACCATGGCACGTACTGTTTTTTGTCAAAAATTACAAAAAGAAGCCGAAGGTTTAGGGTTTCAACTTTATCCAGGTGAGATTGGCGAGAAAATTTTTAACAATATTTCGAAAGAAGCTTGGGCTCAATGGCAACACAAACAAACAATGCTAATTAATGAAAAACACCTAAATATGATGGATTTAGAACATCGTAGTTTTTTAGAAACACAAATGGTTGGTTTTTTATTCGAAGGTAAAGACGTCGAGATTGAAGGCTACAAACCAGTATAAAAAAGAGAGCGAAAGCTCTCTTTTTTGTTTTATTGTTAATAACAATATTACTCTTTTTGCAGTAGCTGATTTATATACTCTTGAACTTCAAAAAAGTGTTGTTCAATATCATCTCTTAGGTGCCCA
The DNA here is from genome assembly GCF_002310815.1 of Pseudoalteromonas tunicata. Classification (NCBI taxonomy): domain Bacteria; kingdom Pseudomonadati; phylum Pseudomonadota; class Gammaproteobacteria; order Alteromonadales; family Pseudoalteromonadaceae; genus Pseudoalteromonas; species Pseudoalteromonas tunicata. The sequence goes on from NZ_CP011032.1 coordinate 1,034,971, forward strand.
ACCGCGTGGGGCTCTACCGTAGGTTTTTCACATTCAAGTTCTAATAAATTAGCTGATTCAGCTAGCTTAAAAGCACCGATTGTTTTAGCTATCGATTTTAATTGATGAGCAACAGCTTGTATTTCATCAGTTTGGTCATGTTTAACCGCATTTTTAATTTGCAATATTATGCTATTTCCATGCTCAAGAAACATGGTTAAAAAGTGTTGATGTTGAGATTTATCTTCCCCTATATAAGAGGTGAGTCGCTCTAAGTTCACTGGGGCTGGGGTTTGTTTAGGCGCTTCTATCGGGAGCCATTGTGTGACTATTTTTTCTAATACATTCAGTTCTACAGGTTTAGTTATGTAGTCGTTCATACCATAGGCTAAGCACTTCTCGCGCTCACCTTTAAGGGCGTTAGCTGTAATTGCGATGATTATACTGTCTTTGGTTAAATCTGTACGATATGGACCTTCTTGACGAATGCGCTTAGTTAAATCGTAGCCCGACATTTTTGGCATGTGTAAGTCAGTTAAAATTAAAGAGTAATTACCTTTAAGCCACATCTCAAAGCCTTGTTCACCGTCATTTGCAACTTCTACACCATAGCCAAGTAGGTGAAGTTGGTCGGTGATCACTTGCTGATTCATTATATTGTCTTCAACGAGTAAAATGAGCTGATTATTTTTTAACGCGCTTTCAACAGATTGATATTGGTTGATTGCTTTGGCCAACTGGATGGCTTTTGGTTGGTGTAGCCCCGCGGCAATTAATAAAGAGTTAAATAAATTACTTTTACATAAAGGTAATGCATTTAAGTAAAATACATTTTTACAAGTCAATTTAGCTTCACTGAGTTTACTAAGCACAATCACTTGTTGGTTATGCTCTTCTAATAAATAAGCTAAACGGCGCAGTTGTTTATTGATGGCTTCCATATCGCTGACACCATCGAGTAACCAAATTAATTTTTCTGTTGACTGCCAGCTATTGCTTTCTTCAAGTTCGGTAAATTCAAATACTGTTGCCCCTAAAAAATCTAAGTAATGCTTAAGTTGCTGATTTTTTAGCTTGTCAGGGCTATAAAGGGCAACGTGCTTGCCTCTTAAACGGTTTTTATTTTCAACTTTCGCTTCATCACCTAAGGTGAAAGGAATTGAGATTAAAAACTCACTCCCAATACCTGGTTCACTGGTAACTTTAATTTGGCCGTACATCAATTCAGTTAAACTTTTACAGATTGATAAACCAAGACCTGTTCCGCCGAACTCACGGGTAATACTATCTTCTGCTTGGCTAAACGGTTGAAAAATACGGCCAAGTTGTTGTTTGGTCATACCGCGACCGTTATCACTTATCTTGAAATCGACGGTATTAAAATCATGAGTTTTTTGACTCAATGTAACATCAATCGATACTTTGCCTTGTTTGTCATTGGTCGAGTTTGTGAACTTAATTGCGTTGCTGCATAAGTTATAAATCACTTGGCGCACCCTAATTGGGTCTCCAAGTAACCCTTCAGGAATATTAGGGTCGATAAAGAGATTCAGTTCTAAAGCGTTTTTATGAGCAATCGAAGACATAACACGGGCCACTTCTTCAACAATTTGTTGCACTGAAAGTGGAATTAAATCAACTTTAAGCTTACCTGCTTCAATTTTAGAAAAATCAAGGATGTCATCTAAAATGCCCAGTAATGAAAAGGCTGAATCGCGAATAATACTACTTAAGCGAACTTGTGGCCCTGACAATTCAGTGTGACGAAGTAAGTCAATGGTGCCGATAATTCCATTCATTGGGGTACGAATTTCATGACTCATTGTTGCTAAAAAGGTGGTTTTGGTCTCATTTGCTTGCTGAGCGCTGGTGATTGCTTTTTCAAGCTCTTGAGTACGGCTCATTATTTGGTTTTCTAGGCTCAGTTGTAAGCCATGCAATTTATCTTCGGCAACTAAATGCAGAGATTCACTTTCTTTGACGCTATTTAAGAGCTGATTAATTAATATTGCGATTTTATTTAGGCCAATTCCTAAATCAGTAGATACAGTTAAGTGGTAATCTTTTTTATCGGTAATTAGATTTATTTCATTTTCTAGGCGAGCCGTGTTTTCTTTAATACGCTTATTTACAAATATAGGCAGTACAACCAAAGTTAAAATGAACATTGCAAAACTTAAGGTCGCCATGAGAGCAAATAAGGTGTAATTTTTTTCACTGCGCGTGTATTCAATCACCAGCAGCCCCATAACGTTGCCATTTACCTCAAGTAAATGTTGGCGGATGAGCATGTTTGGTAAGTCAATGGTTTTATTAAGTAAGGATGGAATTAATTGTTTGGTTAAAGTCTGGCTAACAAGTTGTAATTCATCATTTTTGACTTTTTTATAAAGATGAAAGTCTAGTGATGGATTAATCGCTTTGGCTGAAAAAAGGATTTGAATAGCCGTATTGTAACCAAATAGGTTAATGGAGTCTGCTAGTGGTCTATCAATTTTATCTGCAATATCAATTAACTGGCTTTCATTTAAGTCATTATGGCTAACAGGATAAAAGGTGGAGCTCAAATAAATGAGACCGGAGTTTAATACAAATAATACAGCAATTAAGCTGTGCAATCCTTTAATTGGAAAAAGAGATCGGCTGCTCATATTTGTTAATATTCCCTAGTTGCTTTATTTTTATACTCGATGATTTGTACGAATATATTGTAATTTATTAACAGAGTCTAATACTAAGTGACTATTTTTATTGGAAACTTTAATACTATTTTGTTTTTTACAACATTCATTGACGTCATTGAGCCAAAACTATTGTTTATTGAGCATAGTAAAAACCACCTTAATAGCACCTTATTTACTGTTATTTCGCCAATAATGAATCACTTAATAATCATATTGTTTGAAAATCGCGCAAACAAACTTTGTTGATAAAAAAGGTGTTGACTTAGAAAAGCAAAAAACGTCTAATACGCCGCATGCCCAGATAGCTCAGTCGGTAGAGCAGAGGATTGAAAATCCTCGTGTCCCTGGTTCGATTCCGGGCCGAGGCACCATTAATCTAACCAGAGATTAGTGAAATCAGATTGGTGTGCCGATTTAGCTCAGCTGGTAGAGCAACTGACTTGTAATCAGTAGGTCAACCGTTCGACTCGGTTAATCGGCACCATTTATAAAGCCCAGATAGCTCAGTCGGTAGAGCAGAGGATTGAAAATCCTCGTGTCCCTGGTTCGATTCCGGGTCTGGGCACCATTCTTAATAAAGAATTAAGTTGTGGTGCTTTAATTAGCGACATAACGTACTTTTAATAGTACAAACCGTTTTAGTGTGCCGATTTAGCTCAGCTGGTAGAGCAACTGACTTGTAATCAGTAGGTCAACCGTTCGACTCGGTTAATCGGCACCATTTATAAAGCCCAGATAGCTCAGTCGGTAGAGCAGAGGATTGAAAATCCTCGTGTCCCTGGTTCGATTCCGGGTCTGGGCACCATTCTTAATAAAGAATTGATTTATGGTGCTTGTAATAGTGGCATAAGGTACTTGGAAGAGTACAAACCGTTTTAGTGTGCCGATTTAGCTCAGCTGGTAGAGCAACTGACTTGTAATCAGTAGGTCAACCGTTCGACTCGGTTAATCGGCACCATTTATAAAGCCCAGATAGCTCAGTCGGTAGAGCAGAGGATTGAAAATCCTCGTGTCCCTGGTTCGATTCCGGGTCTGGGCACCATTAATTTAAGCCAAACATTAGTTTGGCTTTTTTTATGCCCAAAAAAGCGTAAAAGCTCCCATTGTTATATTTAACCTCAGTTCTGGATAATAGTTCTTTCAACATATTGAATTAAAAGTAAACATCTAACTTATTTATCTTTATCCCGAGATTTTTAAAAGTAACGAAGCAGATTGGCACGTCAAGAGCGGGTCTATTGTGCGTTAATCTAATGCTGTTAGCGTTTAAATCAGTCGCCTAAATGGATTTTATCCCTAACTAGGGTGATTTACCTTCTCTTTCTTTAGCCTGTGCTTGGTCTCGCTTAGTTTGTTTTTGTTCAATAACAATTTTTATTGTCCGTTCCACATACGGATCGGGCACCACCATTTGCACAATCGACCCTAAAGTAAAAGCTAGCGCTTTTTGTTTTTTTGCCGCTTTGATTAATGGGCTAAAACTACATGAAAAAAGAATAAAAAAGCTCACAGGTAGTAAGTAAATAATGAAAAGTTTGAGTTCTAGTATATTTTGCTCCGTAAAATAAGGTGTTATGGCATAAAAAAGAGTGTTGATATAACAAGGAGCAATGATCATAGTCATCTCGATGTGATAGGTGATTTAAAATTGAACATGATGTTGTCAAAAGCTATTAAGCAGTTAAATTAGGTTTCGTATTAATTTAACTTGCTCAAATCAGCCGATAATTATTTGTAGGTAGGTTGATCGATTATTGGATTTGCAGTTGTTTTTTGATCAAAAAACGCTGTAAAAATAAAGCGTAATATGGTGTTTGGATTAGCGGGTATGTAGAAAGATAAAAGTCAGTTATTTGTGAATTAATAAGATTAAACACATCAGCTATAACAGATACTTGTTTGGTTTTAAACGTTAATAAAGCGCAGGCCGAACTTGGCTTTTGTAGCTGCTCAGCATGATATTCACTTTTTTGTATTGTGTTCTCATGATTGCTGTCGTGATAACAACCGCTTGCAATACAACATGCGCTTAAAAATAGATAAACCCATTTAAGTAACACGGTTAAGTCCCTACGTGATGTTTATGACAATCAAAAATCATCCCCTGTATAAAGTTCAAGCTCAACACTCGAGAATATTCCTGCCTCATATTACTCGCTTGCACCTTTATATTTAGCATTTTCAGATAATCATCACTTTGTTGAATAAGCTAAAGTACGCCGTTGCTTATTAACATTGGGATTTTTTTGTTAAAACAAGTTTAGAAAATGTAAATAATTCATTGGTTAAAATTGATCTAAATTAACCGGCTGAATGTAAGTCTATGTAAAGTTTGTTGAGTGCTAAGAAACTGAGCCAGTACACTTAGCCTGTCTGCAATATCTATTAACAGGAAAATGAAATGGGCGTTTTATTAAAAAAACCCATAGTGTTGAGTATTTGCTTAGCTTTATCGGGCTGTATGAATATTCCCAAGTTAGCCGAAAATTATCAAGAATCGATAAATTTACCTGCAAATTGGCAACAACAATCAGAATCTATGACGGTACAAGATAATTGGTTAGCTCAATTTGGTGATGAAAACATGATGCAATTAGTGCATCAAGCATTAGATAAAAACTATGCTTTGCAAGCAAAAGCGTTTCAAGTTGCCATTAAAGAGCAACAACTTATCAGTAGTGGCGCTGTATTTTGGCCTTCCTTTGATGTTTCACTACGCTCATCGCGCACTAAAAATACCCAAACAGAAACGCTGACAACAACTCATTCCTTAAATCTAAATCTTAGTTATGAACTTGATTTATGGGGTAAGTTATCAGATGCAGATCGCCAAGCTAATTTAGATTTCTTAGCAGAGCAAGCGCTATTTATGCAAGCCAAGCAAAGTCTTGTAGCCCAAGTGGCAACAGCTTGGTTTAAAATTATTGAGGCTGAACAACTGCTTAAGTTGTATCAAAAGCGAGCCGCTAATGCTGAGCAAAACTTAATTATTATCGCATCAGGTTATGAGCAAGGTCTTAATTCGGCACTTGATGTATATTTAACGCGTAATGAAGTGAATAACGAGCTTTCACGCGTCTCAACACAACAAGCTGAGTTAGTTAAAGCAAAACGTATTTTAGAGCTACTTACCGGCGCTTATCCAGCGGGAGAGTTAATCGTAAACGCCGACCTGCCCAAACTAGATAGTGCAATTAGCTTAGGCTTGCCTGCTAATCTCTTAACTAAAAAACCAGCCTTAGTTGCAAGTTGGTATCAGCTTTTAGCCAAAGATGCCAATGTGGCTTATGCTCACAAACAACGTTTTCCTGCGTTAAAACTGACGGGCTCTTTGGGTAATAGTGACAGCGAACTTAAAGAGTTATTGTCTCCAAGTTCACTTGCATGGTCATTAGTTAGCAATATTACAGCTCCTATTTTTAATGCCGGTAAATTAGCCGCAGAACAAGAGCGCGCTCGTTTAGACCGTCAAATCAGCGAACAAAATTACCTAGATACTTTATTTAATGCTTTTAGTGATGTCGAAAATGCTCTTACTACAGAACAAAGCTTACAACAGCGTTATATCACTACGGTGCGAGCACAAGAAAATGCCGAAGCGGCGCAAACGCTTGCTTTTGAGCAATATCAAAGTGGTTTAGTTGAATACACCACAGTGCTTGAATCGCAAAAGCGTGCATTTGATGCACAAAGTTCAGTCATTCAAATAAAAAGTCAGTTATTAAGTAACCGCATTAATTTACACCTAGCTTTAGGTGGCGCATTTTCTGCGCCATCTGAACTCGTAGAGGCTAAGTAGCGCCATGAAATTAAATAAAAAAAATATATTACCACTGGTCATTGTGTCTGCTGCTGTTGCGGCAATTGCACTTATAGTAAATAACCCACCAAAACCCGCTCGAGGTATGGCTGCAAAACCAGCGCAAATGGCAGTTGAAACACAACTTATTAACGGCCAAACCTTTGATGTGGTTATTGATAGTTTTGGCGTGGTACAGCCTCGTACTCAAAGTGTATTAGTAGCGCAAGCCAGTGGTCAGATTAATGAAGTAAGTAGTCAGTTTCGCGATGGCGGTTTTTTTGAAGCCGGCGATATTTTAGTAAAACTTGATGATAGAGACCATAAAGCCGAAGTTAAAATAGCGCAATCGAGTCTGATGTCGGCTAAACAAGCCTTGTTTGAAGAACAAGCGCGAGTAAAACAAGCGCTTGCAGATTGGCAGCGCTTAGGCAATGGCCAACAAGCTAACGCCTTAGTACTGCGTGAACCGCAATTAGAAGCAGCTAAAGCCAAGGTATTATCGGCAGAAGCCCAGCTTGAAAAAGCACAGCTTACTCTAGAGCGTACGCAAATTGTTGCGCCGTATGCTGGTCGAATTTTAAAGAAACACGTCGATTTAGGTCAGGTGGTCAACAACAATACTCAATTGGCAGATATTTATGCGGTTGATTATGTTGAAATTCGCCTTCCAATCAAAAATAAAGACTTACAACTGATTAAACTGCCTGAGCAGTATCGCGATGTCGCACAGACTCCAGTCGGTAGTGATGTCACATTTAAATCAGATTTAGTGCAAGCACAAACGTGGCAAGGACAAGTGGTGCGCACCGAAAGTGCCATTGATAGCCAATCACAGCAACTTTATGTGGTCGCTCAAATCGATGATCCGTATCAGGCCAAACTTAACCAAATTTCACCGATTAAAATTGGCCAATATGTCAGCGCCAAAATTAAAGGCAAAACCCTATCAGATGTCATTGTGATCCCAAACAGTGCCATTTATCAGGGCAGTTATGTTTATACCGTTGAAAACGATGTTTTAAAGCGCAAAGAAATCAGCTTAAGTTGGCAAAATGCCGAACAAGCTATTGTCTCTGAGGGGTTGGGAAAGGGCGATCAATTAGTGCTCACACCTCTTGGTCAAGTGAGCTCTGGCACCCCTGTTAAAATGCAAAATGCAAATACAAGTGCTGCACCACAAGATGATAAAGCAGCGCGTCGTGCCAAACTGGAACAAATGGCCAAAGAGCGAGGGATCACTGTTGAGCAGTTAATGGCTGAGCGTAAAAAAGCCCGTGCGCAAAGAGAAGGTCAATAAGATGAATTTCGGTTTCAAACAAAATTATCAAGGGGTTAAGGTATGATTGCTTGGTTTACTCGAAATCATGTTGCCGCAAATTTATTAATGATTTGCATCTTATTGGCGGGACTTTTTAGCCTTTCTACTAAAATTCCTTTAGAAGTTTTCCCATCATTTCAAACCGATCGCATTAGTGTCAGTGTCTCATTACGTGGCGCAACCCCTGAAGATACCGAACAAGGTGTCGCTATTCGAATTGAAGAAGCGGTGCAAGATTTAGAAGGGGTGAAACAAATATCGAGTCGTTCATCTGAAGGCTCTGCGTCGGTAACCATCGAGGTAGACACCGGATACGATCCGCGTGAAATGTTAGCAGATATAAAAAGTCGCGTTGATGCGATTAATACCTTTCCTGCGGATGCTGAAAAACCCATTGTGGCTTTAGCTGAGCGTAAACGTGAAGTAATAGCGGTAACAGTTGCCAGTGTTTATGGTGAAAAAGAAACCCGTGAATTTGCCGAAACGGTTCGTGATGATTTATTGCGCCTGCCTAATGTTACACAAGTTGATTTAAGTGGTGTACGGGACTACGAAATAGCCGTCGAAATATCGCAAGATAGCCTTCGTCAATACGAGCTATCGTTAAAAGAAGTGGCTGCTGCCATTGGCAATTCAAGTACTGATGTTTCTGCGGGTAATTTAAAAACCTCAGGTGGTGATGTACTTATTCGCTCAAAAGGCCAAGCATATCGCAAAGATGAATTTGCCAAAATCGCGATTAAAACCAACCCCGATGGTTCAATCATCCGTTTAAGTGATATTGCGGTGATTAAAGATGATTTTGAAGAAACCCCAGTTCGTACGCGTTTTAATGGCAAACAAGCGGCGTTTATTGATGTTTATCGTATTGGTCAACAAAGTGCGATAGATGTCGCCGATGAAGTGAAACAATATATTGAGCAGCGCCAAGCTTCATTGCCAAAAGGGTTTGAGCTCAGTTTTTGGGATGACGATTCACAAGTCGTAAAAAATCGTATCGCCACGTTAACGACTAACGCCTTACAGGGCGGTATTTTAGTGCTTGCGCTGTTGACCTTATTTTTGCGCCCTGCCATTGCCTTTTGGGTGTTTATTGGTATTCCGATTTCATTTATGGGTGCATTTATCGCGATGCCAATTTTTGGTGTGACACTCAATGTAATGAGCTTATTTGGTTTTATTTTAGTGCTTGGTATTGTCGTTGATGATGCCATCGTCACCGGCGAAAACGTGTATACCCACTTAAAAACCGCTGAATCGGGTGAGCAAGCCGCAATTCGTGGTACACAAGAGGTCGCAACGCCAGTGACTTTTGGTGTATTAACTACGGTCGCAGCATTTTTACCGCTCGCCTTTATTGACGGTGCGCGTGGTGCATTGTTTGCGCAAATTCCGTTTATTGTTATCCCTGTTTTATTGTTTTCATTGATTGAATCTAAATTTGTGCTGCCTGCGCATTTAAAATATTTAAAAATGCGTCATGAAAAACAAGGTTCAAACAAGTTAGAGCAACTGCAACAACGCTTTGCTGATGGCTTTGAAAATGCGATTTTACGTTATTATCAGCCACTGCTTAAGGTCGCGTTACGCCATAAAATGAGTACCTTGATGGGGTTTGTTGGCATCTTTTTTATTATTATCGCGTTGATGTCGAGCGGTTGGACTAAGTTTATCTTTTTCCCGCGCATTCCAAGTGAAACGGTACGGGTTAATTTAACATTGCCTGCCGGTACGCCATTTGAAGTGACCAATAAATTCATTTTAAGAATGGCCGACAAAGCGCATGAGCTACAAGAAAAATACATTGATGAAGACAGTGGCAAAAGCGTCATTATTAATATTTTAGCCACCACGGGAGGGCGAGGTGGTGCATCAAACTCAGGTGGCGTACGCTTTGAAATTATTCCGCCAGAGCAACGCTCAAGCGATATTACATCACGCGAGTTAGTGACCGAATGGCGTAATCTTATTGGCGTTATTCCAGGTGCTGAAAGTCTGACATTTAGGGCTGAAATTGGTCGCTCATCCGATCCGATTGATGTGCAGTTAAATGGCCAATCCCTTGAAACACTCAAAGAGGTGGCGGCACGAGTGAAAGAGCGCCTAGCCACCTATCCGACGGTTTTTGATATTGCCGATAGTTTATCTGATGGTAAACAAGAGCTGCAAATTGAGCTTACAGCGCAAGGTCAGGCGCTGGGACTGACTCGTGTTGCCATTGCCAGCCAAGTTCGCAGCGCGTTTTTTGGCTCACAAGTGCAGCGAATTCAGCGCGGACGAGATGATGTGCGGGTTATGGTGCGTTTACCGATTGAAGAGCGACGCTCAATTGCCGACTTGCAAAATATTTTAATCGATACGCCAAGTGGTGGTGCGGTGCCATTGTCTCATGTTGCAACACTTAAAGCAGGACAAAGCCCAACAACAATCTATCGAATTGACCGTTATCGTACTGTGAATGTTAGGGCTGATATTGAAAAAGAAAAAACCAATATGACAGTGCTACAAGCCGATTTAAAAGAGTATTTAGATCAGTTGGTTGCTCAATATCCTGGCGTTACGCATTCATTAGAAGGTGAAGCGAAAGAGCAGCGTGAGTCATTTGATTCCCTCACTTGGGCGTTGTTATTTGTCTTTTTTATAATTTATGCCTTGTTAGCGATACCATTTAAATCGTATCTACAGCCTTTAATTGTCATGAGCGTAATCCCATTTGGCATGATAGGTGCGGTGATGGGCCATTGGATTATGGGTATGGATTTAACCATTATGAGTTTATTAGGCATGCTAGCGCTTGTGGGTGTGGTGGTGAATGACTCTTTGGTATTGGTTGACTTTATTAATAAAAAACGCGCTGAAGGGCGCGAATTGATGGATTCAGTGCTCACAGCTGGCGCATCGCGTTTTCGCCCAGTAATGCTTACCAGTTTAACTACGTTTATTGGTTTAATGCCGTTATTGTTTGAAAAATCGACCCAAGCGCAATTTTTAATACCGATGGCGGTCTCGTTAGGTTTTGGTATTTTATTTGCGACCTTTATCACCTTGTTATTGATCCCTGTGAATTATCTCTTGGTCGAAAAAGTGAAAGGTCTTTTTTCTACAAAGAGTAAAACAGGTGACTATTCCAGCGTAGATAAAGCTGTTTAGATAAAGGTATTAAGCTTTAATGCTAAAAAGCCAAGTCGGATAGACTTGGTTTTTTTTCTGATCAGTTAAAAAGTCAGTTGTAATAACAAAGCTTGATCAAAAAAGCTTATCAGGAATTTAATAATTAAGAGAAATAACAAAACTAAAAACGAGCGGGAAATCACGAGACGAGAAAATTAAGTGTCTCCAAGATGCGGTTGCGGGTGTCAGCCCTTGAACCCTAAGGTTCAAGGCGGAACACAACAACTAGCCGCAGGCTTCTCGGTACATGCCGAGCTTGCACAATAGCTAATAAACTGCGTCCCTAACAAAAAATTTATCGGCTCAGGGACTTAACCCACTGACCTGCATCTCAGAGAACAACCTAATTATATAAGACAATTTGCAAAGCTCTATCTTTTATTGCAAAAAAAAGTCCAACTGAAGTTTAAATAAACAAAACGCTTTAAAATCGCACTGTTAAGGCTAATTTATTGGAGTTGCTGCTAGCCCAGTGGTAGCATTGCGCTTATAGTTAACCCAAATTATTGGCTAAGAAACCGACAATGATCGAAAACCTCACCTACCAAGAAGCACAGTTGCTGCTCGAAAAACATCAAGTGTTTGTTATGCCCTCAGAAGTACATGGCGTTATTAGCGGTCTACTTGCCTGCGGCCTTGAAATTGAAAGTACTGAGTATTTATCTTTATTAAGTGATGTATTTAATGAAGGTCAGGCTTTTCAAACTGAGTTAAAAACGTTTTTAGTTGAACTTTATAAGCAAGTCACCAGCAAATTAAGCGACCGCGAATTACATTTTGAATTGTATTTACCCGATGACGACGAATCATTAGCCGACCAAGCTAATGCGGTAGTTGCTTGGATTGCCGGTTTTTTACTGGGGTTTGGTTTAAAACAAAAAGATTACGGCCGTTTGTCAGACGATGTCAAAGAAGTGATCCAAGATTTTACTGAGATCAGTAAACTTGATACCCATTTTGATGAGACCGAAGAAGACAGCCAAAGTTTATATGAAATCATTGAATATGTGCGTATTTCAACCTTGTTATGTTTTGCCGAATTAGGTGAAAAACAAGTCACAAGTACACCGACTAATAAAACGATTCATTAAAAGAGCCTATTTATGAGCGAATTTATCCAACGACGTGCACGTTTGCTTGCGAGTATGGAACCAAATTCCATCGCAATCATAGGAGCTGCAAAAGAAAAAACTCGTAGTCGCGATACCGAATATGCTTTTCGCCAAGACAGCGATTTTTTTTACTTAACCGGATTTAACGAACCTGATGCGGTCCTGGTACTGGCCCCTGATTTAGCCGAACCATGTACTTTATTTTGTCGCGCTAAAGATAAAATGGCTGAGATCTGGAGCGGACGACGTCTTGGCCCTGAACAAGCTCAAATTCAATTAGGTTTTAACCATGCCGATAGCCTTGATGGGCTTGAAGATAAACTATTGGCGTTAATTAATGGTCATCCAACCTTATATTTTGCTCAGGGTAATGATGGCCAGTTTGATGATTTAATTTGGCAATGTATTAATACGTTACGTAATGGTCCAAAGCGCGGCTTTAAAGCGCCGCACACCATTAAAGATGTACGTAGCTTAGTGCATGAAATGCGCTTATTTAAATCTGATGCTGAACTTGCTCTAATGCAAGAAGCGGCAAATATCAGCTCAAAAGCGCATATTAGAGCCATGCAATTTGCTAAAGCGGGTGCCACAGAATATCAGCTTGAGGCTGAAATACATCATCATTATGCGATGAATGGTGCGCGCCATCCTGCCTATGGCACCATTGTTGGTTCAGGCGATAACGCCAATATTTTGCATTACACCGAAAATAGTTCTGTGCTTGTCGATGGCGATTTAGTATTGATTGATTCTGGTTGTGAGCTACAAGGTTATGCCGCAGATATTACTCGTACTTTTCCTGTTAATGGTCGTTTTAGTGCGCCGCAAAAGCAGTTATACCAGTTGGTACTCGATGCTCAGTTAGCCGCGCTTGAAGTGGTAAAACCAGGTAATACGCTAAAAATGGTCGGTGATGCCGCCATAAACGTATTAACTCAAGGCATGATAAGTCTTGGTTTGTTGCAAGGTGACCTTGATGAGCTTATCAGCAAACAAGCCTATAAAGCGTTTTATATGCATGGTGTTGGTCACTGGTTAGGTTTAGATGTGCACGATGTTGGCGATTATAAACAAGATGAAAAAGACCGCCCGTTTGAGCCAGGTATGGTGCTTACTGTTGAGCCTGGTTTATATGTTGCCGCTGACGCCATTGCGCCAGAGCAATTTAAAGGCATAGGCATTCGTATTGAAGATGATGTTGTGGTTACCCAAACGGGTCATATCGTTCTTACTGCTTTAGTACCAAAAACCATCGCTGAGATTGAAGCTATTATGCAAGCAGGAGTGTAGGGTGCAGCAGTTTGATGTGGTTATTTTAGGAGGCGGGCTGATTGGTGCAAGCCAAGCGTTATGTTTGGCAAAAAGCTGCCCACAGCTGCGCATTGCCGTGGTCGAAGCCTTTACAGCCAACGACAGCGCCCAACCTAGTTTTGACGACCGCTCTATCGCAATTGCCCATCATAGTGCTACGTATCTGAGTAAATTGGGGCTATTTAATCAAAGTGCTCCTTATGTTGAAACAATTGCTAGTGTGCAAGTCTCCGACCGTGGGCATTTTGGTAAAACCAATATCAGTGCCGCAGAATACCAAGTGCCAGCACTGGGATATGTGGCCGAAGTCAGACCATTTGGCATTATGCTGCATCAACAATTAGTGCAGCAAGGCATTACGCTTTTTTGCCCTCATACTGTGAGCGCAATCGAACTGAGCGCCAATGTAAATATTCTCACTTTGAATGATAACCAACAGTTGAGCGCTAAATTAGTGATTGTGGCCGATGGTGCACAATCGACAAGCCGCGCCATGTTAAAAATTGACTTTAAACCTGAGTCATATCCGCAAAGCGCTATTATTGCCAATATTGAAGTCAGTGGCGGCCATCATCAGCGTGCGTTTGAGCGTTTTACCGAACATGGGCCAATGGCTTTATTACCAATGAGCCAAAATCGTTATTCTTTGGTGTGGTGCGTGCACCCTGATGCAGTGGCCGATTTAATGCAGGCCAGTGACGACGAGTTTTTAACGCAATTACAACAGGCGTTTGGTTATCGCGCTGGGCACTTTATTAAAGTGGGCGTTAAAGCACAGTATCCACTTACTAAAGGTCAAGCGAGTCAATTTATAGCGCATCGCACAGCAATAATTGGTAATGCGGCTCACACTGTTCACCCCATTGCTGGGCAAGGCTTTAATTTGGGGGTGAGAGATATTCAATTACTGGTCGATTTAATTAAAACCGCACATAACCAAGGCCTCGATATTGGTACTTATCCAGTATTAAAGCTCTACCAACAGCAAAGGCAGCAAGATATTGGTACTGTGCTGTGTTTAACTGATTCGCTAGTCAAACTCTTCTCAAATAGCGCTCGTTTTATTGCCCTTGGGCGCAGTATTGGTTTATTAAGTTTAGAGCTGAGCAAGGGCCTTAAAAAACCATTAGCCAAGCAATTAATGGGGCATACCCGCCAAGGATTAAAAACATGAAACAAAGCCAAGTATGTATTGTGGGTGCAGGTTGCATTGGTTTAACACTGGCATTGGGTTTGGTAAAACAAGGTATTAGCGTAGTGGTAATTGATGGTGCGCCGCGTTTAAGTGCGCCTAACAGCAAAGCAGCTGAGTTTAGTTTACGTGTGAGTGCGCTTAGTTTAGCAAGCCAAGCGTTATTTATGCAGCTTGGCGTATGGCAAGCGATGTTAGATTTACGAGCGCAGCCTTACACCACAATGGATGTGCGCGATAAAGACTCATTTGGCAAAATTGAGTTTGTCGCACAAGAACAAGACTTAACCCATTTAGGGCATATCGTCGAAAACGATGTGATCCGCCACGCTTTATTAGCCGCACTTGACGAGCAGCCTTTGGCAACGGTTTTGTTTGATAGCCCGTATCAGCAAATTCACCAAAGTGATAGCGATGTCTTTTTAACCCTTAAAGATGGCACTCCCATTATTGCAAAGCTGCTGGTGGCCTGTGATGGCGCAAACTCAGCTATTCGCCAGCAATATAAAATGCCGATTACGTTTTGGGATTATGATCATCACGCCATTGTTGCAACTATTAAAACCCAGTTACCACACCATAATGTGGCGCGTCAGGTGTTTTTACCCGATGGGCCATTAGCATTCTTGCCACTGCCTGAAGCGAATACTCACTCAATTGTGTGGTCAACGTCGCCGATGCGCGCTCAAGCGTTATTAGCTATGGACGATAGCGAGTTTAATAAAGCGCTCATGGCCGAATTTGATGGGCAATGCGGTTTATGTGAAGTTGTCAGTGCTCGGCAAAGTTTTCCACTTAAAATGCGTTATGCCCGCAAATGGCTCGATAACCGAGTTATTTTAATGGGTGATGCCGCCCATACTATTCACCCGTTAGCAGGGCTTGGTATGAACTTAGGGCTAAAAGATGCTGCTTATTTACTTGAGTTATTAGCATCGGCATCAACAAGCAGTGCACAAGGTGAATTTGCGCCCCATAAACTACTACGCCAGTACGAACGTGGCCGCAAAGCTGATGCTCAAACCCATATCGCGATGATGCAAGGGCTCAAAGAATTATTTGAAGGCCAGCATCCACTTAAAAAACTTATTCGTGGTGTTGGGCTTAATTTGGTTGATAACCTGAGCCCACTGAAGCAATTGTTTGCTGATAAAGCGCTGGGGCAATAATCAGTCACTTTAATTAACAAACTTAAATCAACAAAAACCGCAGTGATGCGGTTTTTGTTTTATGCTTTACGCCATTTTTATGCCAAGACTAAAATACTGTGACCTTGGTTTTGAATCGCCAGTTGCACTTCAGGGTTTGCCATTTCACTGTGGCAAAAATTACACCGACTTTGTGATATCTGACTGTCAATAATGCCTAGCGATTTTAAGTAAGCTTCTGCAAAACGGGCGACATGGGGCACGTTGGCATCATCCACTAATACATCAAAGTGTAGATATTGTCCTGTGCGGGTAGTGACATGGGTATCGTAAATATGAACATGCATAGCTTTTCTCCTTATTGGCTTTGGCCGGGTAAATTTAAATCACCCGAGGCAATATCAAATACTTGGCTGACACACAGTAAAGGGTCGTGCACTTGCTGATTAATACGCAGCGCACTGGTGACTCCATCAAATGCAAACGAGGCTGCAATATTGACTTTATTCAGCGGCACTTGCACTAATACTTCCGACTGATCAATTTTGAAGTCATATCCTGGGCTATCAATAAAAAGTGGTAAATTTGGCCATGTAGCAGGCAGTTTAGGTTGGCTGCCTTTAGGGATATCTTTGACCTTTAATGCGCCTGGGCCACAAGCTTCATCATTCACTAATACCACCCAATGGCTGTGCCAGTTGTCGCCATCATTGGTTTTGATCCCGTCATTATCTTCATCATATAAAGGCGTATCATCAAAATCGGGATGAATGGTGAGCGCTAACGCTAAAATACCTTGGTCTTTTTCAAAACCAACTTGCGCCGAATTTAAGTTTGTAGGCCAGACATAGCTGTACACATTAGCACCTGCAAGATTACCCGTAGCCTTCGGTTTATTGCTGCCAGCGACACCTGCCACTTCTTGTTGAAAAATAAGCATGCCATTTTGTGTGGTGACTTTGGTATGAACAATATCAAAGGCGGCTGGCACTTGCGCTGATTTTTCGGCCAATATATGCCCTTGATGTTCATTGTGCGCTTGGGTAGTTGTGCTGGTTAATAGCAAGCTGGTTATCAGTAGTAATTGTTTGTTCATTTAAATCTCCAATAAATTGTTTTGAGTCGAAACTATATTCATTAGGGGGGAGTTTATTTGTTTTGTCAACATTGTTTTGAGTCGAAACTAAAAATAATTTTACTGCTTGGCAAAGCGGTTTTGACTCGATACTATGGCGCCATGAACAGTGATATTTTTAATCTCATCGAACGTATAGCCAACATGCTACGTTACGAATCGCGCAATCAAGGATTGCAATTGGGCTTGCTGCCTGTGCAGCAAGAGGCATTGTATTATTTATCGATTTGTAATCGTTACTCAGATACCTTGTTGGCAGTAACCGATTATTTAGGATTAACCAAAGGCACCGTGTCGCAAACTCTTAAAGTGCTTGAATCAAAAGGTTTAATTGAAAAGCAAAAAGACCTTACAGATAAACGCATTACCCATCTAAAAGCCACACAAGCAGGATTGTTTTATTTGGCTCAAACTTATCCTGCTACGCAATTTAGTCACATGCTGGCTGGTTTATCAGAGCAAGAGCACTTGGAGATCAGCAGTGCTTTAAAAACCTTATTGCTTCATTATCAAACCAGTACAGGGCGCAAAGGGTTTGGTGTTTGCCAAAATTGTCAATACAACCAAACAACTGATAGCGGCTTTGTCTGTGGGTTAACAAAAGATACATTAAGCGAATACGATGTGACCTTAATTTGCCGCGAGTATTTAACCTAACTATTGAATAAAAAATGCACTCAAAATTGTGTGTATTAAAACAAATAAGTTTACTGATACAAGATCAGCAAATCATCAGCGCTTAATCACAAGTAAATCAAGCAGTTAACTCTCTTTTTAGTAGGCTGTTACTTTTAATAAAGGAGATGTTATGAAGCTTAAATTAGTTGTTTTGTTGCTGGTGGGGTTATTTTTACTGCCAAAGCATGGTTATGGCGCAGTGGCTAAAGAGCTGCGTTTTAGTAGCCAAGCGCTGGCAGAACCGTATGTATTTTCGGTATTACTGCCAAATGATTATGATGGTGCGCGTAAAACGCCATATCCTCTACTTGTTACCACAGCCGGTGATAGCCGCATTGCAGTGCTTGAGGCGCAGATTGATTGGCTCAGTCATGTTAGCTTTGGCCCAATGCCGCAAGTGGTGATCTTGCGTTTACCTCAGTTTGTAAAAGCCAATAGTTCGGTCATGCAAACAGGGTTAACCGTACAATTGTTTCACCAGCAGTTACTGCCTTTTTTGCAAGGGGCGCTTAACCTTGCACCTTTTACACTCATTGAAGGGTTTTCGACGCAAGGTAATCTGGCGCTTGAGCTTTTTAGCCAATATCCAACTCATTACCAAGCTGCGGTTATTTCAAGCCCTGCGTTAGAGCTCCAAAGCGCCAAGTGGCATCAGCAATTAAACCAACAGTTACAAGCACATTTAGCGCAGCGCAGTTTATTTTTATCGCTTGGCACATTTACTGGTAATCGCCCTTATTTTGCATCTTTACAGGTATCATTATCAGAATACAAAACCGCTATTTTTAATGATTTAAGTGGTGAAAATTACATCAGCAATCCAGTTATTCATTTTGAACAGGCCGTTAAGCAACTTTTTAGCGCTATTCATATTACAAACTTTCAACCTTTTGCTCAGCAAGGAGTCGCAGCAGTGCTTGCTTATCAGCAAAGCTTAAAGCGTCAATACGGTTTTGAGTGGCCACCATTTGAAAACCTAGAAGGGTTGGCCAATTATTATTTTGACCATCAGCAACCCAAAGAAGGTGTGGCAGTATTTGATTATTTGGTCACGCAATATCCCGAAAAGTTACTGTATTTAATACGTTATGCGCAAGCTTTGGTAAAGCTCGGTGATATTTCTAAGGCAAAAATAAAGCTTGAGCAAGTGATAGCGCTTGCCAAACAGCAACACGATGACGAAGCGTTGCAATACAGCCAAAATCTACTTATGGAGTTAAACCAGTCAAACTAATGGCCACTAAGTTTGTTTGACTGGCTTTGGGTGTATCGCTCAGCATTTGTAATGGTGCGCCTTGAAAATCAGTAGTGAGGAAGCTATCGGCATCGTAATGGCCCAGCTGCACTTTACTGCGTTTGGTAAAATCATAGCGCCAAATACGAGTTTGTTTATCGGGTATGTATAGCTGCTGATGACGTAAATAAAAACGCCACTGCAGTTTTATATCAGCCAGTTCGGTAATGGGGCTGGTTGAATTGTCGCTTAATAATTGCAGATACGGATGCTTTATGGTGGCAAATATTATCCTTGAGGCATCAAGTGCTTGCGCCCATGCCACATCAATCACATTAAGTGGTGTTAGATCTGCTGTTTTTAGGTTCACAGTGGCTAATTGACTGCCAGCTTGTGTTTTAACTAATAACCAGTTGTTATCCTTATCGTCAACATGCTGCATTAAATCACTTATTGCAGTATTAAGCGGATGATGAGTGATTTTTTCTGGTGCCGTTAAAGTCAGCTGATAAAGCCCTTTTGCGGTTAGAAACCAAAGTGCTTGTCCATCGGCTTGCCAAATATAGTCATGAACTGGATCGGCAAAAGTGAGTTGTTTAGGGTTTTGTGCCGTGGTGTTTTGGTTAAGCCATAATTGCTCTGTGCCAGTACGGTTTGAAATAAAAGCAATCGCTTGACCATTTGGTTGAAATTGAGCGCTACGCTCTAAAAACTCACTGGTTAGGATGTGTTTTGCTTGCCATTGTTGCTCTTGCCAGTGGCGATGGGTGATGGCTGCATTTTTAAGTATGCTGGTGGCAAGCAGCGTTTTGGGGTTGAGTTTAGCGGTTAAAGTTATTGTTGCTTGTGTGGCTAAGGGAGTTTGCCCGCAAAGCTCAGCATCACAATAAACGTACAGCGTATTTAAATGACTTTGCAACCACTTATTGTCGGTCAGTTTTACAGCTGCTGACGCAGAAAATACATCATAAGTAAGGTTTATTTTGTGGCTTAAAGTAAAACCATCATTGGTATGTGGTGCTAAAAACCAAAGCGAGTTTTGCCCTGTAGCTGTTTGGCCGCTGATAACTAACTGTTGATCTGAAAGCGTAAAATGAGCAATTTTTGCGATGTCATCGGTAAGATTTAACGTCACTTGAGAATGAGGCGCTGTTAAGCTTATGGTACTCAGTTGGTTATTAGCTAAAAAAATCGCCTTAGTCTGATTAAGCCAATAAACCTGGCTGATTTGTGCGCTCATACATGGACTGACAATACGTGGGTCTGAATTGTTTTTAACAGCAAGCAGAATAATTTGGCTACATTTTTTGCTTTCTTTATCTTCCTCAGTAAATACTTGCTCTGCAATTAATAGCGTTTCACCATCAGCGGCAAAGCTTGCCACGCCTAAATAATGTGCGCTTTGGTGTAATATTCGCTCTTCACCTGAAGTCTGATTTAGCCAGATTAACTGGCTGGTATTGGCTGTTTTATTCACATAAACCAGTTGCTGGTTAAAGGTACTGCCTTGTTGCTCGGCGCTTGGTTGGTAGGTGAGGGGGGAAATTTTAGAGACGCTTAAAAGCTGTTGGGGCGAGCTAAATTGCAGCCAAATAAGCGAAAGTATAATCAGTAAAGCTACTGCTATCATTGCGATGCTACGTGGTTTTGGTAGCGAACGAGTGGTTTTTAGCCTTGGTGTGGTGGTTGGAACTTGTAAGCGATAACCACGTTTAGCAAAGGTTTGAATTAAGGTTTTATCGTCATCGGCTAAGTGTTTACGTAACTGAGTAATGCAGCGCTGCAAGGCATTGGGTGCTACCACTGTATTAGGCCAAACAGTATCGAGCAAGGTTTGCTGCGATACCAGCATGCCATTAGCTTGATAAAGCACGGTGAGTACCGCCAAAACTTTAGGTTCAAGCTGCTGAGTCTCGCCATGTTGATTGAGCTCACCGGTGGCTAAATCAATTGTTTTCCCATTTATAATTATCATTTTATTGGCCTTGCATGCAAACGCTGCTGGTACTTATTAAATCAACTTATTTGAACACACCTACTTTAACTGCGCGTATGTTAAGCGTTCTTACTTCAATCGCAGCGCGATAAACTCTGCTAACTTATCAACCGCTGGGTTAGTGTCTTGGTGCTTTTTGATTAAGCTAATACCCACAGTGCCTAAAGCAGGCAAAATAGCGGTCGATTTTTGATAAGAGATCTCGCTTGGCACGGTTTGCTTGGCAAGCACGGTAATACCAAGCCCTTCTTTGAGTGCTGCTGTTAGGCCCGCTAAATCAGCATTTGTGTAAACAATGCGCCATTTTAAACCGGCTTCTTCGAGAGCTTTAATTGCACGGCGGCGATAAATACAGCCTTGTGGTGCGGCAACTAAGGTCACAACTGCGTTTTGGACTAAGTTTAAATCGCCCACCCATACCAGCTCATCTTGCATAAACACGGGGTGATCGTTTTGGTCCAGTTGCTCAATTAAAGTCAAAATTAAATCAAATTGCTCACGGTTACTTGGCTGTAATAGCTGTTTACTGAGCTCTGATTTTACTTCAAGGGATACATCAGGGTAGAGCGATACAAAGTCACCAATAATAGCGGGTAAAATCGTGGCGGCAAATTCGCTTGGAATACCAAGGCGAATTTTACCTGTGATCACTTCTGAGCTAAATTGCTGCAAAATAGTGTCGTTGGTATGTAATATTTGTTTTGCCAGTGGCAGCAATAACTCACCATGATGGTTCAGTACTTGGCGTTGGCCCTGCTTTTTAAATAGTTTGGTATCTAAAATTTCTTCTAAGCGCTTTATTTGCAGGCTCACCGCAGGTTGCGATAACCCTAATAGCTCACCGGCCTTAGCAAAACCGCCCACTTCAATCACAGTGACTAAGGTGCGTAAGCTATCGGTAGGGATGTTTTTCATATTAACATTCTCAATTTAACCAACCTTTAATATAAGTATTATTTATCAGTAGATTTAAAATTACAATTTGTTGTTCACTTGCTGGCGCAATATAATTTTTGCATCAATGTAAACTAGGTATTAACCATGGCGTTTCAACCCAAATTGTTTGCTAGCCATTTGCACGACAGCACCACTGTTTTAACGCAACAAAACAGTACATCTTATGTCGCCAACAAATGGGTGTTTGATATCGGCGGCAGTGCGGTGTTACCTTTTTTACGTCAAATTCTGGTCGCTAATGTGGCCAAGCTCACCACGCAAGGCATGGGTTTACAAAGCAAAATTAATGGCTTTAGCGCCAACCAAAACATGACCCTTGATGTGTACTACTTTTCTGAATCTGCTTTTCGCCTTGTTGTGAACACCTCTGAGCCTCTTATTTTTGCCAACTGGCTGACTCAATTTGAAACTTATTTTGATATTGATGTGATTGTTCGTGATGATTTAGCGGTGTTATCGGTGCAAGGTGCTGATGCATTTAAGACGCTGGTGGATGAGTTTGCTTTAACCCCGGGTTTACGTTTATCTGACTATGCTTTGCGTTTTGGCGCTCAAAGCAACGCAGTATTTTTAACTGCGGTGGCAAATGATGCCGGCCAAAGTTATGAATTAATTGCCAATCCAACCGAACTTGCTAATTGGCAAAGTCGTTTTATTGGCCTAGGGTTTAATGCGCACGCAGCTTAGTGTGCATCAAATAACCTTAAATGAATGTTTAGATTTTTTTGCTAGTATTTGGCTAGATCTACAGTGTTTTATGCTGAGTTTTAGCTCTATTCACAGTGAAAAAATCGCAATATGAAATCAGTGGTAGAGATTATTAACTTATGTATAATCGCCGCCCATGTTATTCCCCTCAATGATGAGGAAGCGGCCTGACTGTTAGGGCTTTTACTTAAGTGCAGGAATATTATGACAAATAAAACAGTTCTTCACGCTAAGCACATCGAAGCTGGCGCTAAAATGGTAGATTTTCACGGTTGGGAAATGCCAATCAACTACGGTTCTCAAATCGAAGAGCACAACGCAGTGCGCACCGATGCGGGCATGTTTGACGTATCTCACATGACAATCGTTGATGTGAAAGGGGCCGATGCCAAAGCATTCTTACGCAAATTAGTTGCAAACGATGTTGCTAAATTAACTGTACCGGGTAAAGCGCTTTACACTGGCATGTTAAACCACGAAGGTGGTGTGATTGACGACCTAATCATTTATTTCTTCAGCGAAACAGATTACCGCTTAGTTGTAAACTCAGCCACACGCGAAAAAGACTTAGCATGGATTGCACAAATCTCTGCTGATTTTGCCGTTGAAGTGACTGAGCGCCCAGAGTTTGCAATGATTGCGGTACAAGGCCCTAATGCAAAAGCAAAAACAGCCACCGTATTAAGTGCAGCGCAAAACGCTGCAATTGAAGGTATGAAGCCATTTTTTGGTGTTCAAGCCGACAACTTATTTATAGCAACCACGGGTTATACCGGTGAAGCGGGTTATGAAATTGTTGTTCATAACGACGAAGCTGCTGATTTATGGCAAAAATTATTAGATGCGGGTGTTGCACCTGCTGGTTTAGGCGCACGTGATACGCTACGTTTAGAAGCGGGTATGAACCTATATGGTTTAGATATGGATGAAACTGTATCACCACTTGCTGCTAATATGGGGTGGACCATTACATGGGAACCAGAAGATCGTGATTTCATCGGCCGCGCTGCTTTAGTTAAACAAAAAGCAGAAGGTGTCGATAAATTGGTTGGTTTAGTCTATGAAGATAAAGGTGTATTACGCTCAGGCAGTAAAGTCATCGTAGAAGGTGGCGAAGGTGTAATCACTTCTGGTACATTCTCACCAACCTTAGGTTACAGTATCGCGCTTGCTCGCGTACCAAATACCGTTGGTGAGACTGCGCAAGTAGAAATGCGTAAAAAATTAGTTGACGTAAAAGTGGTGGCACCATCATTTGTACGTTTTGGTAAAAAAATAATTTAATCAGTTTCGGGCTAGTCCCAAAATAATTTAGTCGAAGGAACAGTAGAATGAGCAATATCCCAAGCGATTTAAAATACGCATCATCACACGAGTGGGTTCGCGCTGAAGGTAACGGTGTTTACACTGTTGGTATTACAGAGCACGCACAAGAACTTTTAGGTGACATGGTGTTTGTTGAGTTACCAGATGTTGAAGCTGAATATGAAGCCGGTGATGATTGCGCTGTTGCAGAATCAGTAAAAGCAGCGTCTGATATCTACGCACCAATTAGCGGGACTATTGTTGAAGTGAATGAAGTACTTGAAAATTCACCAGAGACTGTAAATCAAGAGCCTTATGGTGATGGTTGGTTATTCCGCATTAAAGCATCAGATGAGTCTGAGCTTGATAACCTACTTGATGCTGAAGGTTACGAAAACTCAATCGACGAAGAATAATAGTCGTTTGATGTATAAAAGCCCCATTTGGGGCTTTTATGGTTTTTTACCATCATTGTCTTGGCAATAATCATAAAAAACCAAACTAAAGCCAATTGAAATACGTAAGTACTTTGATTGCACAAATTCAAATGTTGTTGTTAACCCCATTGACTCAACGGCATTGTGTTAGCAAACCGACCAATCCGGTTTGTAACATTTATTTTTTTTGGATTAATAGGAATCTGGACTAATGTCACACGCCAAATCTCTTGATCAACTAGAGCAAAAGCAAGATTTTATTCGCCGTCATATCGGCCCGGATGCAGCGCAAACTGCAGCCA
Source organism: Pseudoalteromonas tunicata (assembly GCF_002310815.1). Classification (NCBI taxonomy): domain Bacteria; kingdom Pseudomonadati; phylum Pseudomonadota; class Gammaproteobacteria; order Alteromonadales; family Pseudoalteromonadaceae; genus Pseudoalteromonas; species Pseudoalteromonas tunicata. The sequence continues at coordinate 1,059,443 of NZ_CP011032.1, forward strand.
TGCTAGCTGAATTAAATGTATCAAGTGTAGAAGAGCTTATCAGCCAAACTGTACCTGCAGATATTCGTTTAAAGCAGGGCTTAACAGTCGGTGAAAGCCGTACTGAAGTAGAAGCATTAAGCTACTTAAAATCGGTAGTATCAAAAAATAAACTCTACAAATCGTATATCGGTCAAGGCTACCACCCGACATTAGTTCCTAACGTTATTTTACGTAACGTACTTGAAAATCCAGGTTGGTACACAGCGTACACGCCATACCAACCAGAAATCGCCCAAGGTCGTTTAGAATCATTATTAAACTTCCAAACGCTTTCGATTGATTTAACCGGTTTAGATTTAGCATCAGCGTCATTACTTGATGAAGCAACAGCCGCTGCCGAAGCAATGGCCCTTGCAAAACGTGTTGCTAAAGCGAAAAAAGCCAATGCTTTCTTCGTAGCCGATGACGTACACACACAAACAATCGACGTAATTAAAACACGTGCAGGCCAATTTGGTTTTGACGTTGTTGTTGCGCCTGCGGCAGATGTGGCAAATCACGACATTTTTGGTGCGTTATTCCAATACCCATCAACAACGGGTGAAGTTGTTGATATCCCAGCTTTAATTGCAACAGTACAAGATAAAAAAGCCATTGCCTGTGTTGCAGCAGACATCATGAGCTTAATTTTATTAAAATCACCAGGATCACTGGGTGCAGACGTAGTGCTAGGTTCAGCACAACGTTTTGGTGTACCTATGGGTTACGGCGGTCCACACGCAGCGTTTTTTGCAACGCGTGATGAATACAAACGTTCATTACCAGGTCGTATCATCGGTATTTCAAAAGACCGTTTAGGTAACGACGCGCTACGTATGGCAATGCAAACCCGCGAGCAACACATTCGCCGCGAAAAAGCCAACTCAAATATTTGTACAGCGCAAGTATTACTTGCCAACATGGCTGCGTTTTATGCGGTTTACCACGGCCCACAAGGCTTAAAAGTCATTGCGCAGCGTATTCACCGTTTTGCGGATATTTTAGCCGCTGGTTTACAAGCTAAAGGCGTAAGCTTAAAACATTCAACATGGTTTGATACGCTAACAGTTGTGGCTGCAAATAAAGACGAAGTTGTTGCTCGTGCATTAGCTGCAGAAATTAACTTTGCGACTAACCACGCGGGTGAATACTCGATTTCAGTGAACGAAGAAACAACACGTGCTGATATCGCAACATTATTTGACGTTATTTTAGGCGCAGGCCATGGCTTAGATGTTGCTGCACTTGATGCGCAAATCACAGCAAATGGTTCAGATTCAATTCCAGCGGCACTGGTACGTGACGATGCCATTTTAACGCATCCAAACTTCAACTCGTACCATAGCGAAACAGAAATGCTTCGTTATATCAAACGTCTAGAAAACAAAGATTTATCGCTTAATCATTCAATGATTTCATTAGGTTCTTGTACCATGAAATTGAATGCAACAGCAGAGATGATCCCAGTAACGTGGCCTGAAATTGCTAACCTTCACCCATTCTGCCCATTAGACCAAGCAGCTGGTTACCAAATCATGATCAACGAATTACATGATTGGTTAGTGAATATTACCGGTTACGATGCGGTGTCAATGCAACCAAACTCAGGTGCACAAGGCGAATACGCAGGCTTAATCGCCATTCGTAAATACCACGAATCACGCGGCGACTTCCACCGTAATGTGTGTTTAATTCCAAGCTCTGCGCACGGTACAAACCCTGCAACAGCGCAAATGGCAAGCATGAAAGTAGTGGTTGTTAACTGTGATAAAAACGGTAACGTTGATATGGCTGACTTAAAAGCGAAAGCTGAAGAAGTGTCAGAAAACCTATCGTGCATCATGGTAACTTATCCATCAACACACGGCGTGTACGAAGCTACCATCCGTGAGTTATGTGACGTCATTCACCAACACGGTGGCCAAGTGTACATGGATGGCGCAAACATGAACGCGCAAGTAGGTGTTACAAGCCCAGGTTTCATCGGCTCAGACGTATCACACTTAAACTTACACAAAACATTCTGTATCCCACACGGCGGCGGCGGCCCAGGTGTTGGCCCAATTGGTGTGAAATCACACTTAGCGCCATTTATGCCTAACCACAGCGTTATCAACGTGCCAGGTACAACAGCAGGTAACGGTGCAGTATCTGCAGCGCCTTATGGTTCTGCTGCCATCCTTCCTATTTCATGGGCATACATCACCATGATGGGTAGCGAAGGCTTAAAACAAGCAACCGAAATGGCTATTGTCAATGCAAACTACTTAACTGAAAAGTTAAGCAAGCATTTCCCAATTTTATACCGTGGTCAAAATAGCCGTGTTGCGCACGAATGTATCGTTGATTTACGCCCATTAAAAGAAGCCACAGGCATCACAGAAATGGACGTAGCAAAACGCTTAATGGATTACGGTTTCCACGCACCAACTATGTCGTTCCCAGTAGCTGGCACGTTAATGATTGAGCCAACTGAATCTGAGTCTAAAGTTGAAATCGACCGCTTTATTGAAGCAATGGTTTCTATTAAAGGCGAAATCGATAAAGTAGCAAGCGGCGAGTGGACAGTGGAAAACAACCCATTAGTATTTGCACCGCATACTCAAGCAGACGTACTTGGCAACGAGTGGGACCGTGCATATGACCGTTTCTACGCAGCGTTCCCAGTACCAGCGGTAGCTAAAAACAAATTCTGGCCAACAGTAACCCGTATTGATGACGTATACGGCGACCGCAACCTAGTGTGTGCATGCCCACCGATTGACAGCTATACAGAATAATTAAAATTTATGTCACTTTCGAATAAAGATTGAAACAATAGAAACAAGTTTGAAACTTTAATAAAGTTTGAAAGTAACATTAATAGAAGCCTGTAAATGTGAACAAGTAATTAAAAATAGACAAACTCATAGTTTGTTTATTTTTTTACCCAGAAAAAGGCGAGTCTTATCAGAAATGATAGGCTCGCCTTTTTCATATATAAGTTAAACATTCTTAGTAAAATAAAAAATAGTAAGTCAATTACTATTTTTTATTGACTCATTTTAAATCATGCGCTAAATTACACTCAACAAGAAAATACTAATCAGTTTACGATTTTTAATGTGTTGGGAGATTGTTATGATATTTGAACAATGTGAAACTATGTTTGCAGGTGCACCAAGTGCATTTTTTGAAAAAGAAACTGCACAGCAATCAGATCATAAGTACTGTGCTCTTAAAGGGAGTGACCTTTTATCTGATGGTTATATATCAACAGAAAGCCTTCAACGTATAGAAGTTAAAGAAGGCAAAAAAATTGATAAGTTTCTTCTGAAATCTGGTGATGTGGTTTTACTAGCACGTGGCCAATCGATGAAATGTTGCATTGTAACGGAGGAAGTAGCAAAACATAATTTAGTTGCTACAGCTAACTTCATTGTTATACGAATTAAGAGCGGACTAAAAGCTGAATTTATTGTTAGTTACTTTAATTCACCTTTAGGTAAAAAAGCACTTAACCATTCTAGTGTATCTTCTTCTACCAATGTAATTAAGAGCATCTCTCTAAGTGGTCTTAAAAAAATAAATATTAAATTTCCAACTGTTGAAGTTCAAAACCAAATTGCAGGATTATTTCATGCTGGCATTGCCGCTAACCGCGCAACGTTAAAGCTCGCTGAGCAACAGCAAAAAACTGTTGAAGCTAAAGTTCTTAACTTAATTGAGGCTACATAAAATGATTAATGAAGATTATAAAAAAGCGATTTGGAATTTAGTCGATACAGGCCGAGGGATCACCGACCCTCGCAATACCTTAGATATAATCACTACGGTTGCAACCTGTGCTTTATTGAATCAGGAGCGCTTTACACATATTAAAAATATGGGAGCTAATGCGATAATTCCAGCATTAAATGAAGTGATACTTGAGTTAAGAAAAAAGTATAAAACAGCTTTTGAACATTGCACTGAAATTAATATATTGCCTGAAAGCGTTATAACCAGAATTGTATATAGCATTGCCTCATTTGAAGATTTATCAGCATTTGCTCCTGCTATAAGAGAGCTATTAATTGATCATGCTGGTAAGCATGGGCAATTTGGTAGCACTGCTTACATGGAAAAATTGATTACTAAATTAGTAGGCGATGCTTCCCAAAAAACATTGTTAGATGCTGCTTGTGGTCTAGCTCGAACTTCGAGCTTAATTAAAACAAAGCAAACTTTTTTGCAAGAATTATTTTTAGAGTCAGCAAGTCTGTCCAATCGCTTACTATTGCTAGAAGGTAAAAACTTAGAAATTTTTACAGGAAACAGTTTAAGTGAATTTAAGTTCGAAGGTAAAAAGTTTGACCTGGTAGTAATGGAGCCACCATTAGCTCAAAAGTTTGAGAGTAATTTTCGTACGGAATTAGAACACAGTCCTTTTATAATCACTGAACAGGGTAAATCTATCCCTACATCAGCAGGTGATGCTATTTGGATGCAATTTGCTCTTCATCAACTCAATGAAACAGGTAAAGCGTATTTAGTGTTACCTCAAGGGTGTTTGTTTCGTGGTGGTTATGATGCTGCTGTACGTGAGCACTTGTTAAACCATGAATTGGTAGATTATATCGTTGCATTACCATCAGGGGTTTTAAATGGAACAGGTATTGAGCCAGTACTACTAGTGCTTGATAAAGCGAAAGTTAAAGGTAGCCCAATTCGCTTTATTGATATTCGAGATATAGGTCATAAAAACAAGTTTCATATTGAGCTTAGTAAATCTGATTTAGAAGAAATTTCAGGTTTAGTTAATGGCGATATTGCAGATGAATCGAAAGCTAAAAACGTGACAATACGCGAGATCAGACAAACCGAATCTGATAATACGGGTAACAACTTAAACATCTCTAAATATGTTTATGTTGATGAAGTTATAGAAATACCCAACATGGCTGAACAGCTAAAAATGTTAGCTCAGTATCAACAATATTTTGAACAAACTCAGCAGGAGTTACTAACGTTATTAAATCAATAAAATAAGGAGGTTACAATGTTAAACATATATGTATCAATCTCAGGTTCTTTGGAACAGCAACACTGTTATAGTGTTGCGAGAAATGAACACTACAGGATTAAAAGCGCGAATAATAACAACTATTTGCCGATACCTGAAAAAGTTAAAACGAGCTTTCACCACCAATTTGAGCAAGTGGGTAGTAAAGATAAACAACAAAAAAGAAAACATGCACTCAAGCAAATAATTAGTGAAGTATATGCCAGCGCATGTGGCGTAATAAATGTTGAAGCTACGGAAAAACTGTTTATATCGTTTAGCAATGTAACCATGAATTTTTATGTAACACCTAAAACCAAAGCCTTATTTTTTAATTGGTTTCAAGATGTCAGAAGAGACAAAAACGCAAAATCGCGTTGGTATGTGCTTAGTGCATTAGTCTATTACGCATGGCTTGCCGCTGAGCAGTCATAACAAATTAAGTAGTGAGTAATCATCTTTTATGATTACTCACTGTAAAACCAAATTATAAGTCTTCGTTAACGAAGCAAACTTAAAAGCAGAATCAAATGACTACAGAAACTAAAGTAGAAAAAACAGCAGAAAAAATCACCTTAGAAGAGCTAAGAAGCTGGTTATGGGGAAGTGCCGATATTATGCGTGGCACAGTAGACAGTAGTGACTTTAAAAACTACATATTTGGTCTCATTTTTATTAAACGTCTTTCTGATGTATTTGATGAACGTATTGCTGACGTAATGAAAGAGGAAGATTGCAGCGCTACAGAGGCAATGGAACTTATTCAATCTGACAACCCTGAGCAATTTGTACCAGAAGATGCACGTTGGGCAAATTTAGTTAAGAAAACTGAAAATGTCGGTGAAAGTATCGATGAAGCTTTTGCTGAAATTGAACGTCAAAATACGTCACTAGAAAAAGTACTTACTGCTATTCAATTTGGTGATAAAGACAAACTGAGTAATGAGTTATTAATGCGTTTATTACGTCATTTCAATAAACATAAGCTAGGTAACAAAAACCTTTATAAAGCCGATTTACTTGGTGATGCTTACGAGTACCTTATTGGTATGTTTGCTGATGATGCAGGTAAAAAAGGTGGTGAATTCTACATAATGTCATATACAAATTTACCCAACAAAAGTCATCTTAAACTAGCAGCATAAAGTGTTACCTTTTTATCTGTGCTGAATGGGCTTTTGATTTGAGATGATAACCCTAAGTTGTAGTACTCATACTCAATCTGAAATTAGGGGCTATCGAGCTTAAGCTGTGACTAAAAAGTGCTTCACAAAATAAGTGAATTCAGTAAAGCAACCTTTCTTGGGATATCACTATGAGTGATAGTTAATTTAATACCATTAAAAATCACTCTCGGTAAAACCGATTTGCTGGCCATCGCCATACACGACAGCGTCAAATCGATTATTATTCTGAGCTAATTTATCTAGCCTTCTTTTAATAACTGCTTCAGCTTTCTCAAATGTTTTATTTAACGTGCTTCTACTTTTTTTGCCAGTTGTAAAATTCGTAATAATCAAAGTAACCATGCTTTTCTCCCCAAAGTAAATCATTCGTTAAGTGTGGCGGCTGCTTTGCAGCCATTAAGCCGCGCTTACCGAGTGATAACGACGTTTCAGGAATGGGGGAAGCTGTCCACCTGTTGTTCGAGAGACTCTGCAAGAATTCATGGAAGGGACCCTGGTAGGGAAGGTGCCATTAATTTTGCAAGAGATACTAGAAGAACTGGTTGATAGATTCACACATGGATGGAATTGGGGTGGATGATGCCTTTCGCGGCGAGCGAACCCTGCGGGAGCATATTGCTCTAATAATCGAACAGTCTAAATAGACTAAATCTGACAGTCTCAAATGAGCGCAGGCTAATGGAATTTTAGCCTCACTCCCATTAACCTGAGCGAAAAACGGACACACAGAGAATAGTCTGATGATCTGAATCTAGGTTGGATATCTATCCGAAGCGGGCCAAAGAACCTGTCAGCACAATATGTAATCTATACTGAATATATTGAGTACTGGACTGCTACACTTTCCTTTTCCATACGATTTTTTAACTTAATTCAAAATTTATCTGCTCATAAAGCGAACTTTTATTCTTGTGCTATTGTTTTATTATTGATAACTTTTCTGTATAAAAAGTAGGCGCTCTAAGTTCATGTATTTTCTGTCAAGTTCTAAATTTACAAATCTTTTTGTTTATAAGTAACTCTTAATGGAGGGAAAAATGTTAAGTCAAATCGAAAGGTTTGATTAGATAGCAAAGTATTGTCATTGACTTGAAAAATCGGAAACAATCGCGCTAAAAAACATAGTCTTAATTAATTTATTTTGGTAAATGGAGTTACATATGAAATCTATTTTTTATTGGTTTTTGTTATCAGTTCCATGCTTTTCATCAATTGCCCTTGCACAAGAAAAGGACACAAGCGCGGTTGTCATATCTGGTGGTATTAGTCTCGGAGTCTATGAGGCAGGACTGAATCACGTAATAGTAAAAACGATGAATTCTGAGCATAAATATTTAATCCCCTCAAAAATGGATGTTAAAAAACTCCCAAAAATGAATGTTACAACAGGCTCATCAGCAGGTGCGATTAATTCTATAGCGTCAGCTATAAGCTCATGTATCAAATACGATAAATACAGTCAGACTCTATTCGACAATATCTTTAGGGATATATGGATAGGTGTAGGATTAGACAATTTAATGCCCGTAGATTACTCCAAATATGATGGTTTATCTCTAGGCGGGGTTTCAGCCAATAATGAAAAGCAAAAAATAGTAGACTCTATTTTTAGTCGAACTGTATTTGAGGAGCCCATAGATAAATTGCGAAATATGTTTGAAACAGGTCAGGCTAAGAAAGACTGTAATATTATTGTTGGAATCATGGTGACATTAGCAAGACCAAATGAAATTCAACTTGAATTAAATAACAATACTTCGGCTACTATTCGGGAACAAAGTTATGCGATTCCTATTCGTCTTATATCGGTTCCCGACATAGATGGTGCATATCGTTTAGCATTCGAGGCGCTATCAGACGAAGAATTACCTTGGTCGTTGATAGACACTTCAAATCGCAAGTATATCCAATTGCCGTCACATGCAGGCCGAATTCCATTTGACTCTGTTATTCGTGCAGGCCTAGCGTCTAGCGCTTTTCCCGGTGCATTCGGCCCAATCACGTTGAATTACTGTTTTTACGACAAAGCGCAGACAGCCAAAAAGTATTGTCATAAAGATAATGCACTGAAAGGAATGTTCATTGATGGTGGATATTTTAACAATATTCCTATCGGATTAGCAGCTGAACTTATGTCTACCTTCAATGAAAGAGGGGATATTGGAAGTTTTGTATTTATTGATCCGGATAATACCAACAGACCCTCTGATCCTAAAGAGTATGAACAACAATCAAACTTAACAGAAGCTCAGAAGCTGGAAAAAGAACAAAAAGAACAAAAAGAAACATCCTTAACATTGATGAACCAACTGAAAAATATATTACCTGGAATTGGCACGCTTCGAAAACGCGACCTACAAAACGATTTAAACTTGTACTTCGCGGTTAATAAAAAAAGTCAGCGGAGCTATAGTCCAACTGTTCGTAATCCGTATCTGACAGGAAATTTTTTAGGAGCATTTGGCGCTTTCTTTGATCCATCTTTTCGTGAATATGATTACGTAGCGGGAGTTTATGATGGTATGCGTTTTGTTTCACAGCAATTGTGCGCTGACGAGTTATCAGACAATATTAAAACTAAATGCGAAGTGGACACCTTTAGGCAGGTTTTGAGTCAAGTCACTGAAGGTGTTTCTACTAGTAAGGAAAGCGAATTAATATATTTAAGAGATTTTAACGCCTTAGTAGGCGCTTTTTTAAATGACGATTTTGCATCGTGTGTAAATGCACAAAAATGTTCTGAAGAAAATTCGCCTTGGCTTGAGGTTATTAATTCTCTGTATGATAAAAATTATTCCTCAAAGACTTATTTAGTGTTTTTAGCTATACATGAAACTGGAGACAAAAAAATTGATGATTTTTTGAATAATTATACTGCTGAGTATATCAGCTATAGAGATGGAAAAGACAGTTCCATTATGGTTTCAGACCAATTGAACTACATGATGTTCCGGCGAGATTTTTGGCGCACCCTTATAGTTAAACGGGCGACTCAACGGTTAATTTATTTAGAACGAGAGAATCGCGGTGGCTTTAATAAACTCTTGTCTGGTGCCTACATATTAATTCCGCCTGACAGTTTTGCTTCTGAGAATATTGGAAATGTTAGGCCCCATGATCAATCAAGTTTACTTATTTCTCTTGCTCCTGATCAATTTGGCTTAGACGCTGTTCAAACTGGGATCGTCGTTGCCTGGTCCCAAGAACCTAATTTTCGAGCTACCGGAACATACAATGGGAATTTTGAGTTCGGTATGTCTTTGCATATGCAAATTAAAGATAAATCTGATGACCGTGTCGACTTTGTGAATGCTTGGGTTGGCACCCGTTTTCATCGTCCAAGCACATTCTATTCTTCATGGGGTGGATCTTTATCAGTCAATAGAAACATTTCAAACACTGATAATTTTGGTAATAAAGTATTACTTGGTGGAGAGATAAATTTTGGGTTTTTGTCTGATAAAATACGATTTTCAATAGGGACTAGAGATATATTGAGTGATTATGGCGGGGAAGATTGGAGCGTCAAATTAATGTTCACCAATATTGATGACTTGATATGGGCTTTTAAATAACATGAAAAATCAAGGTGTCCGATTTCTTTCATCTCGCATTTTAAATAAACTCACCTTTTACAAAATCATCGCATGATGTAGTGCAATAATTTTCGAAAAGATGTAAATCGTTCCGTGCTATAATCTTGGCATTCTTTCGCGATATTGGAGCGTCACCCCTACAGTGCGAGCAATTTAGTTCTTTGGCACAAAATAGTTGTTTAGCAAAGAAAATTGGTGTTAACAGATCTCATATGTAGTAGATCTCATTCATCATTAAACAAAGCGGTTTTCTAAGGTTTAACTTCTAACGGTAAGCCAACATTTATAATCAGCATTAGACTTCTGAGTTTCATCACTGTAAAACTACGATTTGTAGGCCATTTTCGTGGGCAAACTTTTTTACAATGTTTTCAGTACGTTGAATGTCCTTTTTGTAACGACAACAGAAGGTAATTAAGTGGTGTTCTGGTTTAATTACAGCCCTTAAGTCGTTCATTCCATTGTCTACAGCATATTGATACTCTTCGAGTTGTACTGCTGCTTGCGCATCAAAATATCTCTGAGCAAATTGATTCAGTGCGTCTTTAACGCTTAGGTCATCGCTAATCTTCCATGCGAATTTGCAATACACGCTCATAAAACCACCTTAAATCTTTATCACATTATTAGAGTGCGAAGGTGAGCGTTAAGATAAATTAAATTATTAAATCAAAGCCAAAAAGCAAGACGTGATAATCATATTAAAAGCAGCTCGGGTTTTTAATTCAGTTCTGCTAACCAAAATAAACCGCTTTTCGATACGGTAACCTTGGTATTAAACGAGATAGCGAAACCGCTTTTTGCACTTAACCTTAAATAACTAATCCCTCTCGGTGAAGCGTTGCGCTTCTTTTCCCTCGGTGGTTAAACGCTTTTAGGCTGTGATTTAATGCCATAGCCTAATATTCAAACGAATACATAACGTTACTTGTGAACGCTTGCAATTGGCTCGTTAGATGTAAATGTCATAAATTTCATACTTTCAATCTCTAACTTACCAGCTCGATATTGCCCTCGAATATTTTCATTAAAAAACTCACCCATCGATGTTGAGTAATAGAAATTTTCCCATACAGGTATTGGCACTTCGTAATAGCGATAAACACTGCCTGATTTAAATTTTAGGTCGAGCACATTGTTAATAGTTGAATAACCTATATGTGAAAAAGCGGTTGAGCTTACAGGATGTTGTTCAAACAATGGGAATGGAACTTGGTACGAAATGGATTGCTTTATGTCATTGCTAATTTGATTCGCGACAGGAGGGTTTCTTATATACGAATCAATTAAGCTATGTCCGGTATAATCGAATAATGAAGATATAGAAAAGTTAGACGGCATACTGCCAAATAAAATTCTTACTACACGCATTATTTGATCTTGTTCTAGAGTCAGGTGAGAAATTAAATGACGATATTCATCGCCCAAATTACCACCAAGAGATAATGTTGGTGTTGCTATTGAGGCTAGACCCACCATGGGGTAATCTGATGCTAAATAACCATCACTATATTGATAATTAGATAAAATTTCATCAAAGAGTGAATTCGTATAATAGTTGCCTTGAGAGTGGCCGATTAAAATTATGCGATTACAAGAATGTAGTTGAAAGAGCAATTTTTGATAGGCATTCCTGTAATCGGTATCATTTAATCTTTTGAAGTCGACAGCGGAGAATATCTCTTGAAGCACAGCTTCTACCATTTCAACTTCTTCAGATGAAAGTGATCCAAGGTTTCCACCTAATATAGCTTTAATTACATAATATTTTTTTGAAAAAATAGGTAAGTCGGCATATTTTTGTTGAGCTATTTCATAAATTTGTAAGTGAAGGTCTTCATCTTTGTTATAGCTTCCAGTTGGTTTAATTCCTTTTTGAAAGCTACTTAACTCAGTATATTGAAAGTTATCAAGCCAAAATAAGTTATCACGGAAATTATCGAGCGTGGTAAACATCCCATTAATATAAAATAATCTTAATTGATCAATTTGTTTGGAACAGTATCTATCTTGAGGTGCATAGTCAGCATAAGAGTAATTAGATAGGCTTAAAACAAATATTATTAAATATTTAGTCATTTTATTGCCCCTTCTAATGCGAGGCAGTTTTTATCTGCCCCATAATGAAAATCATCATCCCAAGGGATTAAATTATCAATTTTGTTCTGTGCTTTTCGATTGGCGTAAGCTCTATCTATCGTATTGAAATACATAAGCTTTGGGTTTCTAAAAGTTGGATGGTTACTTTGCAATTGCCTAGTACACATACTGATATTGATGAAGTCTAAAATTATTTGTTTGCCTATATTAATATCTAAATTTGGTATGCGACCTTGTTCAATATCAATGACGAGTTGTAATGTTGGCGCTGCACTTAAACTAAAAGTGATGAGCTGAGGTGAATCAAACTTTTCATATACATAGCGCTCATAATCATCACGAATACCGTTATCATTTTGGTCAACACCATCTAACGTTTTAAAGTCGTCAGGGTGTTCCGGAGGTAAATCTGGGCTTAGGTAAAATAAATCTTTAATGCGCTGCCAACTGCTATGGGCATTAGGTGGGTTATTTTCATTCCAATAGCGGGCAAAGTAGTAGTCAGTGCCATGTTTTATCAAACTACCACCTTGATAAATTTTGTTTGCTTGCCATTTTTCTATCACTGTGTTTTGTAACCAAATCCAACCATCCCAATACGGTTGGTTTTCGATTGGCTCAATACCTTTTACCCAAAAAGCGGCAATAAATAAGCTGTTGTTATGGGTGACTATGTCACCGGCTACGTAGATTGAACTGGCGTTCCATGGTTGATGATTTGGTTCAATGTTTGCTAAATCGATACTTGTGGCTTGTGGGCTAAGTTGAAAGATGTTTGCAGTGAAAGCTTGCGAACAAAAAAATATACATGCGAAGAGTATGAGCTTGATCATTTCAAATTCCATTTGATAGATGCGGTGTACGTTTAAATTAAGTTCGCTTTTTAGGTAAATTCAAGTTTTTGGCTGGAGATTTGGTAGGCGCTGTTACAGCGTAGAAACTGCGCAAGATTGATTTATTATCTAGGATTGAGGTTATAGCCATTTAGAGATCGTCGATTTTAGCTTTGGTACAGGGATTAATTGTTAGTGTGCTGTTATAGAACCTCACAATGTTGGTTTTATAACAGCAGATATCATGTTTAATTGTTTATTAGCGCGTGTAGTTAAGCGCATAATATAGCATTGCGATAGCCTGTTTTTAGCAGTGTTTCGTAGCGTATCAACGGGTCTGTTAAAGTTGTTTTGGTTTAATTGTAAGCTGGTTATTAACCTGTTTAACTCCAGATATTTCTTCGCTTAATACAGTGGCCATATCACTATTAGCGGCAGAGATAACAAAGCCTGTTAACGTAACTACGCCTTTTTTAGTATCAACACTAATACTCAGGGTTGCTAAGTCTGGATCGGCAAAAATAGCCGCTTTGACCTTGCCAGTAATTTCAGTGTCATTGATGGCCATACCAAGGTTGTCTGCGGTGTCGCTGATTTTACTGCCTGCTTTTTCAACTGTCTGATCGATTTTTTTTCCGGCAGATTGTGCTTTCCCCGCATCTTCGCATGCACTGAGACTGACCGTGAGTAGAGCTGAAACGGTGACAATTTTTAATACATGAAATAATTCCATTTTTGTTTCCTGTTATTGAAAAAATATATTGGCCAAATAAACTGAGTGTTATTGATTTTTAATGTTTATTTTTGAAATGACAGTGAGTTAACCCCTATTGTCGATGCTATGACTATGCAGCTGCTTTGGCAATGCGTCTGTATGGTGGCGTACATAGTCGAAAATAATGTGTTTATTGTATGGTGTCTTGAAGTGTTACAGCTGTGATTTGATTTAGCCTGACTTGTTGCTTATTCGCTTCTTGTTCGCTGCGGCAGCGCTATTACAAACTTTTTCAATGGGTTGGCCTGAAAAGAGCGACTTGAGATAAATTTATTATTGAGGGTTGAAATTACTTTTAGTTGTAAAGAACTAAGGGATAATGTTTTTAAGCGTAAGCGGGTTTGGTTAGGCAAAGCGTGATAAGCCCAGGTAATGACATACCGTGGGCTTAGGTATTTACTAGGTTAAGCGGCTTTTAAGCTAAATTTTGGCTCAAAGTACTCGTTAAAAGTTCCTCTCGGACGATGGCTGCACCGGCACTTAGGGCGTTGAGTTTACCTTTGGCGACATCGCGGGCAAGCGGTGCCATACCACAGTTGGTACAAGGGTAGAGCTTGTCGGCATCAACATACTTAAGCGCATTTCTGAGAGTATTTGCAACTTCTTCAGGGCTTTCAATGGTATTGGTAGCCACATCAATCGCGCCCACCATTACTTTTTTACCTCGAACCAGTTCAAGTAGTTCGATTGGCACACGCGAGTTGTGGCATTCGAGCGAAATAATATCGATATTTGATTGCTGTAGTTTTGGCAATATTTGTTCATATTGACGCCATTGTGAGCCAAGGGTTTTTTTCCAATCGGTATTGGCTTTGATCCCGTAGCCATAACAAATATGAACAGCGGTTTCGCATTTTAGTCCTTCAATGGCTCGCTCTAAACACTTAATGCCCCAATCGTTCACTTCATCAAAAAACACATTAAATGCGGGTTCATCAAATTGGATGATATCAACTCCGGCAGCCTCTAGCTCTTTGGCTTCTTGATTGAGAATTTTGGCAAATTCCCATGCTAGTTTTTCGCGGCTCTTATAATGCTCGTCGTAGAGGGTATCGATCATGGTCATCGGGCCGGGCAGAGCCCATTTAATGGGTTGCGTGGTTTGTTGACGCAAAAATTTGGCATCGTCAACAAACACCGGTTTTTGGCGGCTCACAGGGCCAACCACTGTTGGTACACTGGCATCGTAGCGGTCGCGAATTTTTACCGTTTTACGTTTTTCAAAATCAACGCCGCTGAGGTGTTCTATAAAGGTGGTGACAAAGTGTTGGCGGGTTTGCTCGCCATCACTAACAATGTCAACGCCAGCATGTTGTTGCTCGTGCAATGATACGCGCAATGCGTCGTGCTTGCCGACTGTTAATTCATCGCCTTGTAGTTTCCAAGGCGACCAAAGTGTTTCTGGCTCTGCAAGCCAAAGTGGTTTAGGTAAACTGCCGGCTGTTGACGTCGGCAATAGGGTGTTGTGAGTCTGTGTTTTCATAATAAATGCTGCCATAAAATTGGGTTTTGATTGCAAGCTAACGTTAAAGCCTGTTATGTGAGCTTGCGATTAAACAGCGCTTGCAGACCACTGCTCAAGTACCGTTTGGTACGGTTTAATAAAGTGCTCTTGTGCAAACTTGCCTTGTTCACTGGCTAATTTGCTGCGCTCTTCGCGGTCATACACTATTTGCGTCAGTGAATGATCGAGGTTCTGCAAATTGGGGCGATAAGCCTTACCAGCCGCTGCATTGGCATTGTAAATCTCTGGTCGATAGATTTTTTGAAACGTTTCCATGGTACTGACAGTGCTAATTAGCTCAAGGCTGGTGTAATCATTAAGCAAGTCACCGACAAAATAAAAAGCCAGCGGCGCAACTGTGTTTGGTGGCATAAAATAACGCACCTGTAAGCCCATTTTTTTGAAATATTGCTCAGTGAGTGACGATTCATTTGGCTGGTATTCAACACCCAGTACCGGGTGCTGATTTTCAGTGCGATGATAGGTTTTGTTGTCTGACACACTGAGGCATATTACGGGTGGTTTGTTGAAATGCTGTTTATATACCGCTGAATTCACAAACGCTTGAAACAGTTTGCCATGTAATTCGCCAAAGTTTTCAGGAATGCTAAAGGCAGGCTGATTTTTATTATGCTCTTGTAGTAATACGCTAAAGTCGTAATCGCGCACATAGGATGAAAAGTTATTGCCAACAATGCCTTCAATACGTTTATTGGTGTGACGATCAACAATGTTGGTTTTTAATACTTCAATGGATGGAAAGGCTTGGCCACTGCCTGCAACATCGATATTCACCGAAATAATTTCAAGCTCAACGCTGTAGCGATCCGCAGTAGGGTTGTCCCAATTGGCTAAGGCATTAAAGCGATTGTCGATCATTTTTAAGGCGTTGCGTAGGTTCGCTTGGCGATGGCTTCCTCTGGCTAAATTCGCAAAGTTAGTGGTGATCCGTGTTTTATCTGACGGGTGGTAATTTTCGTCTAGCGCTATGGTTTTAATGGTAAATGTAAAATCGTGTTTCATGGTGTTCGGGTATCCAATGGTGTGAGTTCAAACCAGAATTAATAATTGGCTGCGCTTAACAGCATGGAGAGATTTATACGTTGTTAGGTACATGAAGAAAAACGGTTTAATTTCACATTTAACATGAATTCAATTCATTTTTGATGATCAGTAAATGGGTGGCTCTTGCTGTTATTTGTACTTTGGCATACAAATAAGCATAAATTCACAATGGAAATCTAGATGTCTAAAGTATTGTTTGATTAAGGTGCATTTTTTTCATTTAAAACATGAATAATATTCAGGGCTTATTGAAGATTAAAGTATCAATCTGCATCAGTTATGTTGTTATACTCGCGCCACACGAGGTGAGCTTAAGCCTTACCCTAAGTGAGTAATGTTGTTGGCTATCATGCGCTTATGGCTTAATTAAAGCTTGAGCTTTATAGGTTTTTAGGCTTTTTGATTGTGCACGATTACCACTTAATTTAGCAATCAGCTTGCCACATATATCACTGCATTATTGTGATGCAGTCGCCCACAAAATAATAAGAGATAAACTCAATGAGTGAAGTAATAATGTTAATCATATACTGCGCAATTCTTGGCAGTGGGGTCGGTTTTTTAGCAGGCCTGCTAGGTATTGGTGGCGGGCTGGTTATAGTGCCCATACTGAGTGCTATTTTACTTCACTTTGAGGTGCTAGCTGCTGAGCAGGTGGTGGTCGCAGCCATTGCTACGTCCATGGCGTCGATACTTTTTACCTCAACTTCTTCGGCCATTGCACACCATAAAAATGGCAATGTGCCTTGGGGCATTGCGCCTTGGATCATGATGGGGGTCGCTTTAGGTGCGCTCATTAGTGGCTTTTTGGCGGCATTGCTGCCAGAGCATGTTGTACGCATTGTGTTTGCTGTCAGTGTGGTCCTGATTGCTCTGAAAATGCTGCTGAGCAGTAAAAATGATGCGCCAGTTGAGCGCAAACTCCCCAATAAAGGAGTACTGACTGTTTTTACCACCCTTACCGGTGGCTTATCGGCAATGATAGGCATTGGTGGCGGGGCCCTGTTGGTGCCTTTGCTCACGTTTTTCTCCCTCGATATGAAAAAAGCGATTGGCTGCGCCTCTGCATGCGGCATTGTTATCGCGCTATTTGGCTCAATCGGTTACATCAGTTCAGGCAGCGCCTATTTTGCTTTAAAAGATGGCTTTGCTGGCTTTGTTTATTTACCTGCTTTATTCGGTATCGTCTGCACGTCTTGGTTTACAGCGCCATTAGGTGCCAAAGCGACTCATTATTTACCGGTTTCAACAATCAAGAAAATTTTCGCCGTATTATTGTTTGTTGTAGCCGTCAATATGGTGGTTAATTAAAGTCTAAACGAGCAAGACTCGATGACCTTAACATCGCCATAGGTGCAAGGCTGCTGACGAAGGCGAGTGAAGATCGCAAGTGTTTTTAGTTCGATGTTTAGCTTTTACCCAATGGATTTCAAGATGCTGGTAGGCGGCAAGCGCTTCAAATAATTTATTGATTAGACCTTAAGTGAAGGCCTATGTTAGTTGAATTATTAAGTTTTTGGTCTTTAGCATTTAAACCCAGATAAATTTGGATTCAAGCCCGAAATGCCATTCAGAAGTTGGGGCTTTAACTGAATGGCGAACGTTATTGAAGACTTTTCAGTATCAGAAACGCTTAACGACCATCTTCAAAAGAGGCACTCGCGCTAACTTGATGCCAGGTACCATCTGGCTTCAATACTGTTGCTTTCATCGTGTAATTTCTAAAAGCGTGAATACTGATCATACACATGTTAGATGTGTCAGAGCAGCGATTGTCTGACCATAATATTCTTGAACCACTTGGCGCATCATCTACTCTGAATACGGCAGTTGCGATATTTGCTCCCCATACGATAGCATCACACTGATTTGTAGTGAACTCGTCGTATTTTGGTGTATCGACATAACAACTCATGGTATTTGCCATTGCAGCTGTGCAGCCGATTGATAACGCAAGTCCACAAGCGAGTTTTATAACCTTTTTCATATAAATTCCTTCTCATACCTTTTATGGTACATTGATTTTTTATTAGTTAATATGAATTGCAGTTAGCCCCTAAAAAAGGAACTGAGAGCGACGTTGCCATATTTTTATAACTAGTTCAACCTTTTTGAGATAACTTATTTTTAAGGTTCTTGATAACTTTATATGTTCACAAAATAAGTTTTGGGTATGCAATTCTACTCCCCCTTAAATCTAGATTTGTTGGGTTCAGCGCGAGAATTAATGAACTGTAGGTGCAAGCCTGCTTGCGAAGGCGAGCGCAGCTGAGCAGCTGTTTTTCTTTAGGGTAAATTAAATTATTAAGTCAAAAAGCAATACATGGCCCTATTAGTTTTCATTTATAGTTGACCGTCATTAAATGCATTACCAAGATTGTAGAAGGCATAAAACTGGGCAATGGCCCAGTTATTCATACAGCGTAATTGAGTCTAATAATTTATCGGTGAATTTATAGATGTCACTAATACTCTCAATCGAAAAACGCTCTTCTTTACGTTCTTCGTTTAAAAAGCCGATGTACTTTTGCTTTGCATTAAAGTGGAGTCTGCAAATTGGCTTTCTATTATTATCATCTAACAATATACCAAAATAACTTTGCGTATCTCTGGCGATTATTCTATCAATTTCAACTTTTTGGCAAAGTATGGCCTTCACAATATTAAAACCTGTGATTTCCTCTTCTGTCGTTACAATCTTCGGCTTTTCACTCTCGGTTTCATCTTCAAGCTGTTCATGCAGTCGATTTAAAGTTACTCCAGACGAATTTTCATCAATTGCAGACTTTAATCTTTGATTAATAGAGTCATTGATAAATTGGGTTAAAGCTTTTGTGGTGATGCTTGAAAAATATGAGACACTCATCAATATTTCATTGAAATCAAATGGGTCCCCCATTAGAAAGATCCGGTCAAGAAGTCGGCAGTGTTTTCTTGTTCCTTTTATTCACAAATCAAGTGTTCTTATTTTTAAACTCAATTTAAATAAGACTACGCACATAGTAATGACGTCGATGAGTGTGAATATGCACCTTTAATTGATTAAATAACGTCATATGAATTTAGCTGGTTTAAGTAAGCATCATTAATGTTCAATTTAGGTCCTTAGCTCTCGCCTCCGTCTTCGTTTAAGCAAAAAGAAAGGGCGCGGGTCTTGTTTTTTGCCTTTTATTTAAAAAAAACAGACGTGATAATCATCCCAAGCTACTAACAAACTCATCAATCTTTTAAGTCAATCATTCTCGGTATAGCGCAGCGCTTCTATGAACTCAGTGGTGAGAATGTCTTTAGAAAATAGCTATAATTTCAAAGCGAAAACTCTTCAGAGCGCTTGATGGTTTATCGACTTATTTAATCCTGTTATTCTACGCACTTTCAGTATTTGTGTAGTATGAGCGGAGTAACGCAGTATGATTAACGATAACGACATCATTGATACCCTTGAAGAACTTGAGTCTTTTTTATTATTGGTTGATAACGGTGGTTTGGGGCTGGCAAATGTGACTGGGGTGGCGCTTGCAACTAATAACAGCAATGGCCGACCGTTTGTTGCGGTGCTTGATGAACAACATAAATTATTGTTAGGTCGCTGGGTAACCCAAGAAGTATTTGATAACGGTAAAGATTTAGTGCGCAGCGGTGCTAAAAAAATACATTAAGAATGTTATTTTAAAGGTACAAGTTGTGGGTTCAAGGATGAACAACAGCTTTTAAAGACAATAAATCAACTCAACCATTCCATGTTCTGTTCTGCATAGCTTTTTTTATTCTGCTCATCTGTAGCGCTGTTAATCTATTCACCGTTCTCATTTACACATTGATAGCTAAAATTTTATCGCAAAGAGTGACCTTTAATGGCTTGGCAGGTGTATAACTGGGTTAATTATTCTAACGTCAGGAAACTAAAATGAAAAATACAAAGCTACTCCTTCCTTTTGCGATGCTGGTGAGCGCATCATTGCCGTTAACGGTTTTAGCTGATGGCCACGGTAATCATCATGTTAATAATGCGCACCGAAGCGAAGCTAATCAGCAACGCGATGCGTTTCGTAAGCCTTATCAAACGCTTGAGTTTTTTGGAGTGAAACCTGATAGCAAAGTAGTTGAAATTCTACCTGGAGGTGGTTGGTACACCGAAATTTTAGCGCCAATGTTAAAAGAGCAGGGCACTTTGGTGGCGGCGCATTATCCAGCCAATGTTGAGTCAGAATATCGTAAACGTTCGCGTACCAATTTTGAGAAAAAACTTACGGATAATAAAAATGTGTACGGCAAAGTGGTCGTTGCGGACTTTGATACTAAAGCAGCTATTGATAAAGCGACGATGGATGCCGATGTGGTATTAACTTTCCGTGGCTTACACGGTTTACAAAATGGCAATGAGCTAGCTGCGGCATTTAGCCAGTTTAATCAAATGCTAAAAGTAGGCGGCAAATTAGGTGTGGTACAACACCAAGCACCTGAAGGATTTGACCCGATTGAGACTGCCAAAAAAGGTTATTTACCAAAGTCTTATGTGGTTGCTGTTGCAGTGGCCGCAGGCTTTGAATTAGAAGCCGAAGCGTATTTTCATAACAATCACCAAGACCGCATCATAGTAGATGGCGTGGAAGGCGGTGTATGGTCGTTACCTCCTTCGCTTAATGTGAAAGAAGATGCGGATAAAGAAAAATTCAAGAAAGTGGGAGAATCTAACCGCATGACTTTATTGTTTAGCAAACGTTAATTCGCGTTTAGGCGGTGAGTATCACGTACCGATTTTTCGTGATGCTCACCCTTACACCAACTGGTTTTGAATCGCTTTGATGACCGCTTGTGTTCTATCGTGTACGGCTAATTTGGCGATTATTTGCGAGACATGATTACGAATGGTGCCTTCTGAGTTGTCTAGGTAAAGCGCGATGGCTTTATTAGCCATACCCAACGACATGCAACGCAATACACTGAGTTCTTTTGCTGTTAAATGGTAGCTTGGGGGGCTTTGTTGATTGAGCAAATAGTGAGTGAGTGCATCTTGCAGTACGAGCTGACCGCTGATGACTGTATTGATTGCGCTAATGAACTCTTCTAACTCGATGTTTTTGAGTACATAACCTTTAGCGCCCAAGTTAATGGCTTTGACCAATACATCGCAATCTTCAAAGGTGGTAATGATTAAGACTGGGGTCTTGTCCCCGCGCTGCTGCATTGCTTCAAGCACACCTAAACCATCTAAGTTCGGCATGCGCATATCAAGTAGCACAATATCAAAATCGGCTTCACTCAGCTTTTGCAAAGCATCAATACCATCACTTGCTTGGCTACTGACATTGATGCTTTGCTCAAGGTTTAGTAAGTTAGCAAGTCCCAACCTTAACAAGGTTTGATCTTCAACGAGTAGACAATTAATCATTGGAGTACCTCTGTAGTTGCATGCGAATGATTGGACAGACATAAAGGCAGCTTGATGGTATTGATTAAGACCTGATTTTTGATGGCTTGAGTGAAATGGCCATTAAATTGTGCGACGCGTTCAGCGAGGCCGGTTAAGCCATTCCCCGGTTTTGGGAGTATGGTTTCTGGTTGATTATGAAAAACCTCTGCGCTTAGCATCGTGTATTGTTCATCTAGCGTCACGTTAAATGTAATGTCTGTTGCTTGTGTATGTTTAAGCGTATTACTGAGCATTTCTTGGCAAAAGCGAATGACACACAACGTGATATCTTGCGATAGGTATGCGGTGTCTTTATCGATGTTGATGTGCGCTGTTAGGTTGGGTGTCAGTGCACAAATTGATTCAAGCACATCTTTTAGCAATGCTTTATCGTCTCGCTGTGAACTCACAATGTCTCTGATCTCTTCGAGCACATCTTGGCTCATTTGATGGCAGTTTATCATCATGGTTTGAAGGTTTGCTGGGGCGGTGCGTTTTGCAAAATCCAAATTAACACTTAACGCTGTAAGCTTGTGGCCTAATGAGTCGTGTAACTCGCGTGAAATTGCCAGTCGTTCTTGTTTGGCGCTCATTGCACTCATCATTTGCTGAGTGGCTTGCAGCTCTTTGTAATTCTGACGAGATTGATAATGCATATTAAGGCTTTCGACTATTTTACGACTGATAAACCAATTTGTTACACAAAAAAAGAACCAGACGACAAACATCAGCCAAGGGATATCGCCCTGCCAAGTATCATAATGACATGCTCCGTAAACGAGCATTGCGCCCAAAATGGCGATTACAAAACGCGAGAGCGCGAAGTGAGGGCTAAACACAGCGGTAAACATCACTAAGTGAATAAACACCAATGAAGTGGATGTGAACGGGATCAGACATAAAATGAGTAAAAAATAGCAGCCAGCCATGGCCAATACATGCTTATTTGGGTGTTTAATCACATAAAGAAGTAACGGCAAAATGCCGATATTGATACCCAATAATATCGTCAAGTTCAAAAAAGAATCAGCGTAGTAAGCACACGATACTGTGGCCGCAAGCCATGAAGTTAGAGTTGAAAAGCGCCAGTCAGCATTATGCCTGATGGGAATATTCATAAAGTTCCACTTTTTTTGATGATTATACAAATTTTTAAAGAGTAAAACAGTGACAGATGTCATAGCTGGCTCATGAGTTTTGACACTTGTGGGTCATGCACTGTGTTGGTTATGATCAATTCAGATTCGCTCAAACGTTACTTATGATGCGCGCTGAGCGTTTTATCTCAACAAATAGCATGGAGAAATGTGATGGTGCAAAATACGAAACTTAATTCAACGTTTGCCACTGCACAGCAGGGTGTGGCGAAGGCCGATGGTACGTTATGGGTGAGCGCAAACGAGATTGGCTTTACGCCTTTTAATACGGCATTTGGCCTAGGCCCCTATAAACTGGCTTGCAACGACATTGCAGATATTACACTCGCCACAGGCAAAGCTGCGGGGCTATTGGCAATAACAGCTAGCGCTATGCGCATCATTTTGACTGATGGATGTGCGTTTGAATTTATCGTGGCTGAGCCATCGTGGTGGGTTGAATATTTAACTCAGCACTGTGCGGCTCAAAAAGCGTAACGTTTGCAAATATTAACGATTGAGACGTTACTGATGGCTGCGTTTTATTTCGTTAATAATCGCCTTTGCTAAAGGCGAAGCAGTGTCGGTTTTGGTGGTGATCAGCATCACCGGAATTTGATAAGAATATTGCGCAGGCTTAATGGCGCTAAACAGCCCTTTGTCGGCCCAATGCGCGGCGTAGTGTTCGGGCAAATAACCAATAAATTTTCCTGATAAAATCAAATGGGCAATGCCTTCGTCATGATAGGCAATAGCGCTGTTTTGGTAGTTTAAGCCATCGTTACGTAGTTCTTTATCGCGCATGTAGTTACTGGTGATCACTTCGGCATTTGATAACAGCTTAGTGACTGCTTCTGGGGCACAATCAAATAAAGGATGGCCGACACCGCAATAAAGGTAGTTGGTTTCGTTGTAAAGTGGGGTGTAATTAAGCCCGCGCAAATGATGGCGGCTCACACCAATGCCCACTAACGAGCGGCCATTCACCACCGACGTTTCGACTTCGCGTGCTTCACAGACATTTAAATCAAACTGAATATTTTTACTTTTATTTTTGAGAGCGGCAATGGCATGGGCGACGCCTGAGCGGGGGTCGCTCACTAAGGTGTCGATTATGGCGATGGTCACTCGGCCCGAAAGCTCGTTTTTAGAGCTCGCGACTGTGCTGGTAAAGGCTTCACATTGTTGCAACAGTTCAAGCGATGCTTGGTAAGTAATGCGCCCCGATTCGGTCAGTTCAAAGCCACTGCGACCACGTTTGCACAGTTTAATGCCCAAGCGAACTTCGAGGTCTGATAAATGCGAACTAATGGTTGAGCGGCCAATATTTAAGCGCGATTCAGCCGCCGATAAACCGCCACTTTCAACAATGGCGACAAAAATGCGCAATAAGCGTAAATCAACATCATGAACTTGCATGGTCGTTTAACCTCTTTTTAGTTCGATAAAATCGGAATGAACACCGATTATTATGCATTTATAAAACAACAGCGGCAAGCTAGCATAACAGTATTCAATGCACACAGTGTTTAAGTCGTGCTTACAAGAACAATGAGTTAGGAGAGAGAAATGACGTTTAGATATGGTATTGACCAGCTTAATCTGGATATCGTATGTGGGATTGCCGAGGGCACAATTAAAGCTGAGCTTTGCCAAGAAGCGATTGATAAAATCAATAACAGCCGTAAAAATGTCGATATTATGGCCAGCTCAGACAAAGCGGTGTACGGCATTAATACTGGTTTTGGCCCACTGTGCGATACCCAAATCTCTCCAGCACAAACCCATTTATTGCAAAAAAACTTGTTGATTACCCATGCGGTTGGCGTAGGTGAGTTGATTGATAAATCGATTTCTAAGCTGATGTTAATCACCAAAGTGCATGCGTTAAGCCAAGGTTTTTCGGGTATTCGCCTTGATGTGGTTGAGCGTATTTTAAAGTTTATTGAACTTGATTTGATCCCAACTGTACCAGAGCAAGGCTCTGTAGGTGCATCGGGCGATTTAGCGCCATTGTCGCATTTATTTTTACCTTTGATTGGTGAAGGCGAATTTTGGCAAGGTAAAGAAGTTATTTCAGCGGCAGAGGCACTGCGTGAGCACAAGCTTGAACCGCTTGAATTGCATGCCAAAGAAGGCTTAGCACTGATTAACGGCACACAATTTATTTTATCTCATGCTATTACTGCCCTTAAAAAAATGCGCTACTTGCTCGATTTAGCCGATGTAGCAGGGGCAATGAGTATAGAAGGTATGCAAGGCAGTCAATCGCCATTTAGAGCTGAGCTACATCAAATTCGTGCTTTTGCGGGTAATATTGAAGTGGCCACGCGTATGAGACGCTTTTTCAGCGGTTCACAAAACATGAATTCCCACAGCAATTGTAGCCGTGTGCAAGACCCCTATTCATTGCGTTGTATTCCGCAGGTGCATGGCGCATCACGTAATGCGTTTAATCATTTAAAAGAAATGGCTGAGATTGAAATGAACTCAGTGACCGATAACCCAATTATTATCAGCAGTGAAGAAGCTATTTCGGGTGGTAATTTCCACGGCCAACCACTGGCTATGGTGCTTGATTATACCTCGATTGCAGCAGCTGAATTGGGCAATATTTCAGACCGCCGTTGTTACTTATTATTAGAAGGGTTACATGGTTTACCGCGCTTATTAACGGCATCAGGCG
Source organism: Pseudoalteromonas tunicata (assembly GCF_002310815.1). NCBI lineage: Bacteria > Pseudomonadati > Pseudomonadota > Gammaproteobacteria > Alteromonadales > Pseudoalteromonadaceae > Pseudoalteromonas > Pseudoalteromonas tunicata. The sequence continues at coordinate 1,084,782 of NZ_CP011032.1, forward strand.
GCTTAAACTCTGGCATGATGATCCCACAGTACACCACCGCTGCATTAGTAACAGAAAACAAATCCTTGTGTTTCCCGCCATCAGCCGACAGTGTGCCCACTTCTATGGGGCAAGAAGATCATGTCTCGATGGGCAGTATCTCGGGGCGTAAACTCAATCAAATTTTGGGTAATTTAGATAAAATTTTAGCCATTGAGCTAATGTATGCGGCGCAAGCCATTGACTTTAGACGCCCAAATACCTGTTCAGACATTATTGAACAAAACTTTGCATTAATCCGCGCTAAAGTTGCCAAACTTGAAGAAGATCGCCTACTCAAACCTGATATTGATGCAATGATCTCGTTAGTAAAAACACAAGCACTGATAGTGAATTAAGGGGCCAATGACAATGAATGTAAGCATGAGTTTTCAAGAGCAGATTAAGCAAGGGATCCCAACCGTATTGCCAGCGGCAAAGCCGTACCCTGCGGATGCCAATCGTGCGCCAAAACGTAAAGATATTTTGTCGGCCGACGAAAAACAGTTGGCACTGCGTAATGCGCTGCGTTATTTCCCACAAGAGTGGCACCAAGAGTTAGCTGCAGAATTTGCTGAAGAATTAAAGAGTTTTGGCCGTATTTACATGTATCGCTTTAAACCAAACTACGCACTCAGTGCGCGTTCGCTTAGTGATTACCCTGCTAAATGCGCTCAAGCTGCAGCCATTATGCTGATGATTGATAACAATTTAGACCCTGCTGTGGCGCAGCACCCCGAAGAGCTTATTACTTATGGTGGTAATGGTGCGGTATTTCAAAATTGGGCGCAGTATTTATTAGCGATGAAATACTTAAGCGAAATGGAAGAAGACCAAACACTGCACATGTATTCAGGCCACCCAATGGGATTATTTCCATCATCGGTAGATGCACCGCGTGTGGTCGTGACTAACGGCATGATGATCCCTAATTATTCAAAACCCGATGATTGGGAAAAGTTTAATGCACTGGGCGTCACACAATACGGGCAAATGACGGCAGGGTCGTTTATGTACATTGGTCCACAAGGGATTGTACATGGCACCACTATTACGGTGATGAACGCATTTCGTAAAGTGCTTAATAAAGGCGAAAGTCCAAAGGGTAAGATTTTTTTAACCGCAGGTCTTGGTGGCATGAGTGGCGCACAGCCTAAAGCCGGTAACATTGCCAACTGTATTACGGTATGTGCTGAGGTCAACCCAAAAGCGGCAACCAAACGTCATCAACAAGGGTGGGTTGATGAGCTGATTGATAACATGGATGCCTTAGTTGCGCGAGTAAAACAGGCGCAAGCAAATGAAGAAGTGGTGTCGATTGCGTTTATTGGCAACATAGTTGATGTGTGGGAAACCTTTGATGAGCAAGATATTTTTATTCATTTAGGGTCTGATCAAACCTCACTGCATAACCCATGGTCGGGCGGTTATTATCCGGTTGATATTAGCTACGAAGAATCAAACTGTTTAATTCGTGAAGAGCCTGAGCTGTTTAAGCAAAAAGTGCAAGCGACCTTAAAGCGTCACGCCAGTGCGGTAAATAAACACACTGCCAAAGGCACTTATTTCTTTGATTATGGGAATGCTTTTTTACTCGAAGCCTCACGTGCGGGTGGCGATGTGATGGCCCAAAACGGGATTGATTTTAAATACCCATCGTACGTGCAAGATATTTTAGGTCCAATGTGTTTTGACTATGGTTTTGGCCCGTTTCGTTGGGTGTGTGCCTCAGGTAAGCCAGAAGATTTAGATAAAACCGATGCTATTGCGGCGCACGTGCTGACTAAAATCATGGCCGAATCACCAGAAGAAATTCAGCAACAAATGCAAGACAACATCACTTGGATTAAAGACGCAAAACAAAACAAGTTAGTGGTCGGCTCACAAGCACGTATTTTATATGCCGATGCAGAGGGGCGCATGGAAATAGCTAAAGCCTTTAACGATGCAATTAACCGCGGCGAAATTGGCCCTGTGGTTCTTGGGCGCGATCATCATGATGTGAGCGGCACCGATTCACCATTTCGCGAAACGTCAAACATTTATGATGGCAGCCGTTTTACCGCAGATATGGCGATTCATAATGTGATTGGTGACAGCTTTCGTGGTGCAACCTGGGTGTCAATCCACAATGGTGGCGGGGTCGGTTGGGGTGAAGTAATTAACGGTGGTTTTGGTATGTTGCTAGATGGCACTGCCGATGCCGAGCGTAAACTCAAATCAATGTTATTGTTTGACGTGAACAACGGTATAGCTCGTCGTAGCTGGGCGCGAAATGCTGAAGCTAACTTTGCCATTAAACGCGAAATGGCACGTACACCTAAACTTAAAGTTACGCTGGCTAACTTAGTTGATGACGCGGTGTTTAACAATTTATCACTGTAAGGTTGTCAGTGGTTAACGCGTGAGCGAACAGCGAGGCATAGCCTCGCTTTTTTACGGCTTTTCTGTAGCTTGGTCTTTAGGCCAACATAGCTAGGCTCATTATTAAATACGCTTTGCGATTGTCCAGTTAAAACCTAACCAACAACAATAACCAGCCACTAACTATAGGCACAATAAAACCAAGGGAAATCAAATTTCCATCACTTAGCCAAATTTGTTACAATTAATAACTTGATTCAAGTGGAGGATGAATGAAGTTATTATATTGGTTAGATGAATGGTTAACACTTTCGCGCGATGAGCAACAAGCTCGATTACCGATGCGCGGCGATGACTTACTCGATGATGTTTTTGTTAAGTATGATTTTGTAGACCTCGATAAACCCTTACTCTTCACCTTTTCACCTGCCGGCACCAATGTGCAAGAGCAGGACCTCCACAGTGATTTTGCCCCTTGGGGTTACAAACTCGGTAAAAAGCAAAACGTTAATATCATCTCGTTCCAACACTTAGGTAAAAGTAATTGGTTTCGCAGTCGTAATTTAATCTTCTTCCTTGAACAATTATCACCCTTACTTGAACCATTTAATCAACGTTTAGGTTATGGTTTAAGCCGAGGTGGTTTTGCGGTGGGCGCGTTTGCCAATTTGCTAAAACTTGATCAGGTTTTACTGTTTCATCCAGTTAGCACTAAAAATAAACAGATAGCGACCTGGGATGACCGTTCAAGCACCGATATAGCTCAGCAGTTTGATTGGCAAGGAGATTACCACGATTTAGATTTAGGCCATGCCAAAGGCTATATAATCTACGACCCAACCAATCACATTGACCGCATGCATGCCAAGCGTTATCAGCAGTTAACCCATTTACGGGTGTTTGGTATGGGGCATGGCACCCATGCCACATATTTAAATAAATTTGGCTTTTACAAACAGGTTGCGGTTGATTTTATTGGTAATCAGCAAATTGAAATTGCTCAATTTCGCCAGCAAACTAAAACATTGCGCTTTAAAGAGGATTATTACAAACGCCTTAATAGAGCCAATAAAAACTCGGCGCATCGCTTAGGATTACTGAGCAAAGCGCATAATATTGTGATTGGTGAAAAAGAAGAGCATGTGCAAGAGCATCAAGCGCAAATCGACATTCAGCCGCTGATTGATGTGGCCTTAAAATACCAAGATAAGCACCCTGAAGATGCAATTGAATTGTTAAAAGTGGCGCAGCAACTCGCTCCCGATGATCCGCTGGTGGAGCACAAACTCAAGCAACTTGAGTAACGCTGTTTTGAGTTAAGATAGACAAAAAAGGGATGTAATGATTACATCCCTTTTTTTGTTTTAGAACCCTTAGTTAAGGGCGTTTTTTTGTTGTAGATTCATTGGCCGAGTCGTCATCTTGCGAGTTCAGGTCTTTCATTTGACCGTGATTAAACGAGTCGGAGTTATTTGTATCGTTGTTTGTATTGTCGCTAAAAAGCTCGCCTTGGCGATGATTTTTAAGGGGGTGATAGGTTTCTGCATCATTGTCCATTTGAGCAAGGTCATTAACTTCATCAATATCATCAATATCATCAAGTTCTTCAGCTGTATCACCGTCATCAACTACCAGCATTTGTTCATGAGCGGTGGTTTCTTCAATGCGTGGATCCATGGTTGAAGCAAGCGGTGAATTGGTCACATCAGAAGTACCCATTACATAATCGCTCGGCTCTGGTTTTTCGGCTTTTTGTTTAGAATTAATGAAGCTCAGTAATAAAAACATCACCACAGTTAACAAGCTGATTGAGGCATACAAGGCTTGGTGGCCAAAATAAGTCATGATTTGGGCATTGACTGCTGAACCTATAGCGGCACCACCGCCAAAGGCAACCAATAATGCAGACGACACACCGACGCGGTCTTCATCTTCAACCCGCGAGTTGGCCAATGCCGAAGAAAGTGGATACAGGGTAAAGGCAAATAAACCAAAAATAAAAGTCAGGATATAGGCTTGCAGTTGTGCCATCGGCAGTAAAAATAACGCCAAGCTAATCACCCCAATCACTACTGCATTAGTACGAATTAAAATACTACGGCGAATTTTATCTGACAGTAACCCCATCGGCCATTGTGCCAATAAACCGGCAAAAATAGTGACCGACATATAAATAGCAATTTGCTCGGCGTTAAAGCCTGATAAGCTTGCAAACGTGGGAGCAAGGCCATAAAAACTACCATTGATAATACCGGCAAATAACACAGCAGTAAGTGACTGCGGCACTTTTTTAAAGAAGCCAAATAAGCTCATTTGGATTGGTTTTAACGGTTTAGGGTGAATTCTGCGGGTGATAGAAATTGGAATAATGCCAATAGCCAACGCCATACAGACTAAAAACAGCGGCGCATAACCCAGCTCAGGAAATTGTGCTAGCGCAAATTGGCCTAAAATCATCCCTAAATAGGAGGTGATCATATAAAACGAAAAGACTCGGCCACGAGATTCTGGCGCGGCCTGTTCGTTAAGCCAGCTTTCTAGCACCATGTAATTACACATCATGCCAAGGCCAACAAAAAACCGCAGAGCTAACCAAATATAGACATTATCGGTAACGCCATGCGCTGCCACGCACGCAGTTACTGCCGCAGTGCTTGCGGCAAAGGTTCGAATATGGCCAACCGATTTTATCAGTTGATAGCCCAGTTTTGAGCCAAACAACAACCCTAGGTAATAACACGAGGTCATTAACCCTATCCAGAAAGTCGAGATGCCATGTTGGCCTAAATAGAGTGCTAGATAGGTGGTGAGTAAACCGGTGCCAATAATTAAAAATAAATTGGCAAAATACAAAGAAGGAAATGATTTCATTTAAATACAAATTATGAGCATAGACAAACAGATACTAGAGGAACGAGTGGGATTTTCCAAGTGGTAAAGGGAGTGACTTTGTAATCAGCAGAGCAACCGCCTTTGTTTTAAGTGCCGCGCCATGCTTGTGATTTGTGGGTTTGTGGGTTTGTGGATTTTTGGATTTGTGTGGGTGCAAGCCAGCTTGCAAAGGCGGGCGAAGCTCGGTAGCTTTTGAGCTCGGGCTTTAGCCCGACGCTTGTTGCATTATGATTTTTTATCCCAGAGTACTTTTTCACCACACAGTACACCGATGCTTCGCTCACAGCGAAAAGTTAAGTGAGTAAAGCCAACTAATTAATAGCTTTTTCTTTCCTCTGTGTTTCTCTTAACCTCGGTGGTTAACCTTCTTTTTCACCAAAGAAAGCTCAGCGGTTAAAAGACTTTCACCACAGAGGGCACCGAGCGCTACGCTACACCGAGCTTTTGATTGTTAATATCCGTGTTTGTTTGGAGATTTTATCGTAGGTGCAAGCCTGCTTGCGAAGGCGAGCGCAGCTCGGCCGTTTTTTCATCGCTATAAAATAGCTTGCTTGTAATAAGTTGTAAGGAAAATAAACTTGTATCTTATTGTTTGTTATAAGGTTTATCGATAACCTTGTAGATAATTGCATTTAAAAATGTGAAATAGGGGTTGAAGTTAAGTTTTACTTTTTATGATCAAAGGCAAAAGAAAGACCTGATCCCAATGATTCTAGGCTTAGACTCAAGCTGATAAATCATTTTGAGTAAATAGCGGTCAATCAAACGTCATGATGTATGAAGTCAAGATTTGACCCTGAGGGATCCCTTAGTACCTTTAATAGCGCTACACAATTGCAACAATATACTTACAAAACAATAAGTTGTATTTTTAAACTCATTTTATTACCATGTATTTACCAACGAGAAATGTTGGTAAATACATGGAGATTAATGATGAAAGTAACACCGTTAGCGTTGTTTTTTCTTGCAGCTGTAACTTCTGCGCAAGCAAATGAGCAACCATTTGTAAATGGTGAGTATGAGGCTGCTGCTGAATACTACAGAGAGAAACAAATCAATGCAGATTATTATAAGGGCTTTATTAATACCCTCAATGGCTACAATAATGCTTATACCGATGATATGCAGCGTCAGCTCATTGCCGACGCCGAAGTGAACTTCAAAAATGTTATTACCAACGAAAGTCAAGCCCAAGCGATTGGACTTGATACCTTGGTTTGCGAACAATACCAGGAAAATAACAAAATCTATGCCTGTGCTGCAGAAATCAGCATGTATCAAAATAACATTTCGTTTGATGATGATGTGCTAATCAATTTTTTATTTGACTCTTTCACTTTTGAAGATTTAAAGAACCATCTTGTTGTGACCAAAGCCTGCAATAAAACCGAAGATCATTGCAAAATATACAGTACTATGATTTATCGACAGGAGTCATAATATGAGACTGCATATTCTTTTATGGTGCTTATTCTGTATTATTTCCACATCTACGCATGCAATCGAGCGTGTTTCAGTAATAGGTGAGCGTCCTAATGCACGTACTACCGACCTTGATGGGAGTTACGTAAGTGGAGGTGGAAGTGGAGGTGTTCGCGGTGGCAGTGGTGGCACCAGCAGCAACATACTGACACCAGCACAAGAAGCTGAAAAAGACGCTGAATACAAGGATGTAAAAGCCCGTTCTATGACCACACCAAAGCAAAACCCCGGCGAAAGTGCCAAAGATTATCAAAAACGACTTGTTGATTATTTCAACCGACTTGCTAATGACTATCAAAGCTTTGATACCAAGTGGAAAAAAACAAAACATACAAAGAAAATCGCGGATATGCGTAATAGGGCAATCAATGCGCAAAAAGCTTATAACGGTATTTTGCGACATGAAGAAAATGTCCGGCGTGGTCAAGAACATGAGAGAAACAAGCAGCGAGATAATAACAGATGTACTCCAAAAGGAGTTAAACATCCAGTGATAAAAGCTATCGAACTTATAAACTGTCTTGATTTATTACCATAGATAACTAACTTTGTATCATCCAGCACCGTAAGCTGTACTGGATGATACACTCTATTTAAATAGTTGAGATACAAAATGCACAACCACATACCTACAGAACAAGACTGGGAAGGTTATCAAGACGACATTGATGCTCGTTATGCCTACGAATATTTTTTTGGTAAAACCATCTATGAGTTAACAGAGGAATTTCGCCAGTCAGTGATTGAAAGAGCAGACGAGCTGCGTTTTATGCCTGTTCGCCCCTTTCGTTATTATATTTTTGCCCTTAGTCACTTCATCATGGAGGATAATTATCTTGAAGGTGAGGGGGACATGGCGGTCGATTGCCTATTTACCTTAGTGCTGGAAAAACTTAATGAATACCCCGAAAATATTCTACCGGTGATGGAAAGATTACTGCCATCGCTACAATTTATGGCCGATAATGTCGAACGCTATAATATCTCAGAAGAAATTTATGGCTCAGTGCCTAATCGCCTACAAACCATATTACAACGCTACCGTATGCTGCAACACTAAAGGTTAGAGGCAAGGAAGAAGCAAGCATCGTGAAAACTCGACACTCACAAATATCTCGTTGATTTTAAATAGTAGATAGATTTTTTAAAAAATGGGATCCTCGGATGAATAAGTGCGTCCGGAAATGATTAGACTTTTCCGATTTTATAATTCAGCATACGGACGTATCTCTATTGATGTAAAGTTGGCTAAAACAAAATATTTGCCAGTGTCTAGTTTTTATTCGACTTCATTATTCAAGTGCGATGGTTCTGTAAATAGATATTTCGGCCAATTCATGTCTCTTCGACATACCCTATATTTGTTAGGGTGTAATAATGGTCATAAGGGGAGAACGGTTTTAGGTTTTTCCCGGTGCGCATTGTAAATCCGGTATTTTTAGATGGTTTGAGAATCAGTATGAACATTCATTTTTTAGGCACTTCATCGGGTAACCCGTCAAAATATCGCAATGTTTCTGCGACAGCGGTGCAATTTGAACGTTATAAAACGTGGTTATTGGTCGATTGCGGTGATGGCACGCAGCAGAAAATTTTACAAGCTGGTTTGCCGCTGTATCACCTTAATGCGATTTTTATCACCCATACTCATGGCGATCACTGTTTTGGCCTGCCAGGTTTATTATCCTCAGTGAGTATTGCTGGGCGCAAGTTGCCACTATTGTTGCTAGCGCCACAGTCGGTTATCGATTTTGTTTTACATGCACTGCGTTTAACTGAGGTCGAACTGGGGTTTGAGCTGCAACTGAAAGCATGGGAGCCCTTGCTTGAGAGCGCCCAAGCGTTGCAACTAGAGCAGTGTAGAGTGACGCTGCATCCGTTACAACATCGTACGGCATCGGTAGCGTTTAAGATTAGCGAAAGCCATGTGCCCATACGTGTGTTTAGCGCGAAGTTGCGGCAACAAGGAATACCCCGCGGTCCGCATTTGGCATTACTGCAACAAGGTCTGGATGCGGCTTATGCAGGCCAAACACTGCTAGCCTCAGATTACAGTTACCTATGCTGGAGACCGCGGCAAGTGGTGATTGCTGGTGATAACGAAAACCCCAATTTACTGAAATCCGCTTGTGCGAAAGTGGATGTCTTAGTACACGAAGCCACCTTTATCAGTGCCGATTTACAACGTATTACTAAAGCTACAGGACACAGTTGTGCCAAACGGATTGCCGAATTTGCTGAACGCCTCGGCATCCCGCATTTAGTATTATTCCATTTTTCTGCACGTTACCACGGCCGCGGCATGTTGGCACCGTTAGAGTCAGAAGCTAAAACCTATTACCATGGCCAGTTAACCTTAGCCGATGACGGTTTAAGCCTACACATCGAAAAACAATTTGCGGTTACAGAAAGCAAAAAAACTAGACACCCATAAACGGTTACAGAAAGCAAAAAAACTAGACATAAATATCTCATTGAAAAATCACAATAGTGAGTCTAATTTTAATTAATCACTTCATGTTTTTGTGGCTACTTTTTGCAAAATAAAGGGGGCACAGGCAAGACGTTCGTTAATTGATTTAGACTCCACTCCTTCTATTCCCATTTAACAAAAGCACTGCATTAGCCGCTGTGTTCGCAGGGCATTTTTAGCGGGATTTGATAAATATTCCGGTCAAAATTTTGAACACCGTCGGGCTTGGTTAGTTGGGCGATTTAAACTGTTATTTTTACCCAACGAATGAAGTCTTTGCGATTGATATTGCGGCCTATGCGGTGATGTCGAATCATTACCATTTGGTGCTTAGTGTCGATAGAAGTCGGGCATTAAATTGGTCAAAAGAAGAAGTGATTGAACGTTGGTATCAGTTGTATCATGGCACAATTTTGGTCGACCGCTATCGCAAGGGTGAGCAGCTAGATAAAGCCTATATGTACAGCGTTGATAAAACAGTGGAAGTGTGGCGCAACAGGCTTTTTGACATCAGTTGGTACATGCGACTTTCGTTTTAAAATAAGTAAACGAGTTTATTGCCAGAAAAGCGAATAAAGAAGATAACTGCACAGGCCGATTATATTCGCTGCCATCTATGGCGCTCACCCTTCGGGCTGCCTAGTGGCATTAAAATTCATTCCAGATGAATTTTTTGGAAGGGCGATTCCTTTTAAATTAAGATCAATCTCAAGCCTTACTAGACGAGCAAGCTGTACTGAGTTGCATGGTGTACATTGATTTGAATCTAATCAGAGCCAAAATGGCGAAAAGCTTAGAAGATAGCGACTTTACATCAATTCAAGAACGTATTGAGCATTATAAAAAGCAGCTAACTTCTGAAAACACCGAACAAGTTACTCGGCAACCAAAGCAACTTATGGCGTTTGGCAGTAACGCAAACAATCAAACCATTCCATTCAAGTTACTGGATTACTTGGAACTTGCCGATTGGAGTGGCCGACATTTTGACCCCAAAAAACGCGGGGCTATCAGCAACATTCAACACAAAATATTAGTCGAATTGGGTATAGAAACCGCAGTTTGGCTCGAAGCCGTGCAAAATATCAGGCGGCAATACAGTAACTTTGCTGGCCAACCCAATGCCATAAGGCAATGCGCGCATCAGCATCAACAAAGTTGGTATCGCGGGGTAGGTTAGCCATCCCCCTAAGGTTTAATTTGCATAAATTAGGTATCGACCTAGTTTTGTCATGCCTGAAATTACGAGTGCTCGCCTATTTCACATCAGATAGACCTATCAGCATTTCTAATTGTTAAACACTGTACTCCCAATTTTATTCGAGCTGCACTGATCAACTAATCACCTTATTTAAGGTGAATTGCTGAAAGGCATTTTTAATTATAATATTTAAAATCAATGAGATATTTATGGCTTGTTTTTGTTCATTTGCCATTTTGTTTTTACCATTTTGTGTAAATGGTTTGATTTTAGAGTGACAGGTTGTGGTTAAAGAGCCCAAGGATTCGAGCTCTTAGGCTTAAACTAGAGATTATCGGCCATAGTAATTACATTCGCCTCGTGTTGTATAGCCCGTTGAGCTTGCTTTATACCAACCAGAGCCTGGGCTAAATTGCGCACAAGTTCTGAATCCATTCACTTTGCTAGCATATACATACCAATATCCCGTACCAGCAGATGCTATTGGCGAAATTGTTAATGCAAGGGTGGCAGCTATTAAAGAGGCTTTAATTAATTTCATGACATATCCTGTATTTATTTAGTGTAAAAAAGGCGCTTTAAAATCTGTGTGAATTCTAATTTCAACAGATTAATCAGTACCGATATTAGCACCTTGAGTGTTGTGCGTAAACATCAGGGCATTTTAAATAACAAACATATATGTAGGATGTAAAAGTAAATTTTATCAATAGGTTAAGTATTGTTTCTCATCGTTCTTAAGTTGAGTGAACACAGCTTATTTCGGACGGCTGATTTTAAAAACATCACCTAAATCAGCATATTCAGCGGCGCCTAAACGAGCGAGAGGGTCAAGCCCTAGGGCATCGATTTTATGGCGGCCTTTGTTATCAGCTTCGATAATGTCATCGGCAACATAAGCCTTTAAAACTTCAACAAACATTAACTTCATTGGCAGCTCACCCATGTCGATCACTTTATGTAATTTACAGGCATACGCCACTTTACATTGTTTAATGCGACCAAGGCTAAAACCATCAAAATCAACGAGGTCTAAATCAAGTAAATCTAACTCAGAGCTATCATTTGGCAGGGTTGTTGCCGATTGCGTTACCTCATCAGCAAGATCAGAGCTTGCAATGTGGATCACTAATTCGTCTGTAGCTTCAACATTCACCGCTGAGTCTTTATATTCTCCCGTTGGTTTTTGCCCAACGGCATACATCAAAATAGGTGGATTTGAACTCACCGCGGTGAAATACGAAAAAGGTGCAAGGTTTAATACACCTTGTGGGTTTTTAGACAATACCCAAGCAATAGGACGCGGGATTAGCGTTTGGGTTAGGGTATGATAAATGGCATTTGGCGAAATGCTAGAAAAATCAATGATCATAAAGGTACTTAGTTGCTATGAATGGTGGCTAAAGAACTGCAAACATCGCATGTTAACTGGGGTATGTAAAGCTTAGCTAAATCACTGAGTCGTTATAAGTGAAAGGCGTTAACATTTATTTTATGCCTTGCTTGATGGCATTGGTTATTTGACCGATTTTGATGACTTTTTATTGGTAGCAGTGCTAAATTGGCGGCCATATAGAGTCCGTACTTTGTTTTTGTGTTGGATTAATGCAAAACACGGTTGTTGATGGCGTTTAATGGTGGAGTGATAGATGTTTGAAAATAAATGGCAAAGCGTGAGCTTTTTTATCGGCATACTTTTTTTAGTATTAAGTATCGCGTTTATTGTATTGGTTGGCTTTGATTATCAAGTGTTTTTGCTCGGTACATTTTCTGCTACGGCGTTTTTTATCACTTATGCTGCCAAGCAAGCGAGCCAATTTAAACAAGCTAACCAACTGGCTTCTTTATTGCAGCGCCATGAAAACAAGCTGCAGATTTGTAATAAGCATCTTTCACCTTCGTATTTAAATGAGCCTGTTGAAGTTGAGATTAGCCAAATTAGCAGTATCACTATTTTAGCAGCGTCACTGTCAGTGCAACTGATGCAGGATGAGCAATTAAATCAGTTTACCCTAACAGGGAGCACTACTGAGATTAAACAGCGCGTTGAGCAATTATTAACTGAACAAGAGTTACAGCGTATTAGCATTCAGTAAATGTACACTTATCTTGAACAAGTCACCGTCTTTTTAGGGTGACTTGTTTCTTTGAAGGGCTGATTGCGCCACTTTTTGCTCCCCGAAATTACAGTTTTTTCAGTTGTTGCATCGCTTCTTTTTTGATGTTTTTGTCAGGATTGAGTGCCAGTAGTTTTTGATAGCCTGTTTTTGCTTCTGCATATTGCTGGTTTTTTGCAAGTAGCTGACTGTTTAGTAATAAGAAATAGTGATGCTCAGAGTCGTTCACTGTGTCGTATTTCAGCAGTGTTTTACAGGCATCAAGCCCGTGTTGTACTGAGCCAATATCATTAAGTGCAAATGCTGCGGTGAGTTGGCAGGCGCTTAGCCACTTTACATAACCTTGGTTGTTAGGCGGCGTGAGTTGGCACGCTTGACTGAATAAGTCTGCCGCCCGATCTTGCTGCTCAAATGTCCATAATAGTTGCCCCATTCGTTCTAATAGCTCGACATTTTGGTCATAACGAGGCGTTAATTGCGCAATGAGTTGTAAAGCTGCCGCCTTATCTTCAGTGTTTTGTAGGTAGTCCATAAGAGCAAGTTTGGCAAAACTGGAAGGTTGGGTTTGTAGTTTATCAACAATCGGTTTTTGCAGCTCGCTTTGACCGCCGAGCATGGCCGGTTGGCCATATGCTTTGGCTGCTTCTACTTGAAAACGTGGATTATCGGGAGCCAGTAAACCGGCTGTTATCATCGATGTGACGGACTGTTTGTAAAATCTCATTCGGCTAAATAAGCCCGCATTTTTGGCAAGTTCACTCCAGAGCAACCCCCCGTAGTAGTGACCATAGGCATTATTGGGATGCGCTTTGATGAAATTGTTAATAATAGCTTCGCCATGATCGGGGTTGAGTTTTACTTTTGCGGCCATGGCTAACGCTGCTGTTTGTTCACTCAGCGGCGAGGGCATGGCATTGATTGTGGTTTGTACAAAAAGGTAATCACGGTGGAAATAGGCATTCTCTATATTTGCTAAGCTGGTAGTTGCCTGAGCAGTACAAGCGAATGTAATAGATACTGCACTGATAAATGCGAGCAAGCGAGTACTTGAGAATTTAAGGGGTAATAATAATTTAATGTGTAGTGTCGGCATAAACATAAACTTAAAGAGAAACGATACACAGGCAGAGCAGATTTAATGCCATATTGGTTTAATATTAAATATCAATTAGTTAAGTTTTTATTTAATACTGTTTATTCTCAGCTGTATCGAAATTGAGATAATACCAAGCCTGTATTGTGTCGTTTTTGGGATGGTAAAGCAGTGCACTCTTATTGATGTGACAACAAATATTAATGCCGCTTCATAGCCTTGGGCGATCGAAAAAAGATGTTTTAGCGTATTGAATAAATTGTTTTTTACTATTTCGTCATTATCACATGCGCCCACCGATAAATATTGTTTGGTTTAAGCGAGATTTACGCTTGTCTGATCACGCACCGCTGCAGCATGCTTTTGCTTCCTCCATTCCGGTATTGCTCATTTATAATTTTGAGCCTTTATTGCTCGATGACCCTCATTACACTGCACGCCATTGGCGGTTTGTTTGGCAATCGCTTGCTGATTTAAATCAGCAGTTAGCTCGGTTTAAGACACAAATTTATATTTTTAGTGAGCCGATGATCGCGTTACTGCAGCGTTTAGGAGAGCAATTTGAGATTCGGGGGTTGTTTAGCCATCAAGAAATTGGGCTTAATAATACCTTTATGCGTGATAAAGCCGTCAGTGCTTGGTGTCACAGCAACAAAATTGTCTGGCATGAAACACAAACTGGCGCAGTGGTGCGAGGCAAAAAGCATCGACGAGATTGGCAGCAACTTTGGCAAAACAGTATTTTATCTCAGGTATCGACTCCTAATTGGCAGCAACTTAATACAGTGTATTTAACTGATTATCAAGAACTAAAGCTTGATGAGCGTTATCAAATGGTTGATGAAAACTTTCAGCTTGGTGGGCCTAAACAAGCGCGTGCTTTAATCGCGAGTTTTTTTGTAGAGCGCGGGGTGGGGTATCAAAAGGGAATTTCGAGCCCGAGTTTAAGCCGTTTGCATTGTTCGCGTTTATCGCCTTATTTGGCTTGGGGTAATGTCAGCCTGCGTCAGGTTTATCATCAAGCCATAGGTCACTATGAAATTGCAAAACGCGGTTGGCGCAAACCTTTAGCGGCCTTTATTTCGCGTTTGCATTGGCATTGCCATTTTATGCAAAAATTTGAAAGTGAATCACGCATCGAGTTTGAGCCGCTAAACATGGCTTATTTGCATTACCCTTATCGCACCGATGAGCAGGTTGAACATGATTTGGCTCTTTGGCAGCACGGCAATACAGGCATTCCTATCATTGATGCGTGCATGCGTTGCTTAAAGCACACCGGTTATATTAATTTTCGTATGCGGGCGATGCTGGTCAGTTTTGTGACTCACCATCTTAATATTTCATGGCAACAAGCAAGTATGCCGCTGGCGCAGTATTTTCTTGATTTTGAGCCGGGTATTCACTACCCACAAATTCAAATGCAGGCCTCTGTTACCGGCATGAATACCATCAGGCTTTATAACCCAATTAAACAATCGCAAGATCAAGACCCCGATGGCGTCTTTATTCGCACATGGTGCCCAGAGCTTAAAAACTTGCCGAGCGAATATATTCATCAGCCTTGGCTGCAACCGCCAATGGAAGCCATTTTTAATGATTTTGACTTAGAACGTGATTACCACCCGTCGATGATTGACCTTGATATTGCCGCCCAAATAGCCCGCGAACGCTTGTGGGGATTTCGTGAGCGAAAGGATGTGCAGCAGGCAATAGGGGCAATTTTAAAACGGCATGTGAATACTAAAGCGTTCAAAAAAACCAAAGCTATAAATAAAAGCAGCTCATAATTTCATTGATTTTTAAATCTAGCTTTAACTTGGGGTAACTTTAATGTATTGATAATTAAGGTTGTTCATCTAATGTTTATCAACAAAGCCACTTGATATACGTTTTTCTAAGCTTAGTTATTTAAGGGCTTAAACCAATGTTGAGTGTGATTAATTATATAAACTAGCGATAGCATCACTGGTACTTCAACTAATACGCCAACCACGGTTGCAAGTGCCGCCCCTGAATGTAAACCAAATAAAGAGATAGCTACGGCAACAGCCAGTTCAAAAAAGTTTGATGTACCAATTAAGCTTGCAGGCGCTGCGATATTATGGGGTAGTTTTAGCCATTTGGCTGCCGCGTAGGCAATGATGAAAATACCATAAGTTTGGATCATCAATGGAATAGCAATTAAACCAATCGTTTGTGGCTGGGATACAAGGGTATTAGCTTGAAAGCCAAATAATAAAACGACCGTTGCTAATAAACCAATAACAGAGCAAGGTTTTAATGCAGATAAGAAATGAGGCAGTGCGTGAGCGCCTTGATTTTTATTGATGAGGTGGCGAGTGGTAACACCTGCAAATAACGGCAGCAACACATACAATAGTACTGAAATCAGTAAGGTTTGCCATGGCACTTGAATATCGCTGACGCCAAGTAATAAGGCTGAAATAGGTGCAAATGCAAAAATCATAATCACATCATTAACTGAAACTTGAACTAGGGTGTAATTAGCATCACCTTTTGTAAGTTGTGACCAAACAAATACCATTGCAGTACAGGGGGCAACACCGAGTAAAATCATGCCGGCGATATACTGCTGCGCTGATTGGGCATCGACCATATCGGCAAAAATAATATGAAAAAACAACCACCCTAAACCAGCCATAGTAAAGGGTTTGATCAGCCAATTAATTACAATGGTGAGTAACAGCCCTCTTGGATGGCGACTAACATTTTTGATGGCGGAAAAATCAATTTGTACCATCATGGGGTAAATCATAACCCAAATAAACAGCGCGACCACCAAGTTAACGTGGGCAATTTCAAGTTGGGCAATGGCTTTAAATACATCAGGTTGCCACAAACCGAAGACAACCCCAAATAGCATGCTTAACCCCACCCAAACAGACAAAAAGCGCTCAAAAATCCCCACGGTAAATTCCTTAATTATTATTTGCTTGTTCGTCTATCGGCTGGTTTTCATCTGCTTTATTCACACTTCATAAGCTATTTTGTTTAATAACAACAAACTCATTAACTAAAATACAGTTTAGGAGAGATTTAAACTAAACAAGCAAGTTATTTGGTTAAGTTGAAAAATTTATAACTTATCAATTACTTATGTAAATTTCAGTCTGCTAAAATTGATACCAGCGAAATTGCCAAGTTCTGATAAATCAAAGTTATAGTGATTGATTAGATTGATTTTTAATTTCAATACGCTTTGATGTCTTTATTTTAAGCGCAAAATTGAGAAAAAATTACTTGATTGAGGCTTGCAAAATTATTGAGTTAAAAACAAATTATTATCTTATTCATCAGCTTAAAGACAAGCTACACTTGAGAAAAGTATTTTAGAGGAGGTAAGTCAATGCAAGGACGTTTTTTTCCTGCGCTTTTAATGGCATCGAGCTTACACAGTGTTTCTGTATTTGCAGCTAATGAAAGTAATGACGATTTATTTACTCTGAGTATGGAAGAGCTGCTTGATGTAACCGTCTCGGTATCGAATAAAACTGAAACAAAAATTAACTTAAGCCCCGCTTCGGTGAGTTTGTTTTCAGAGCAAGATATAGCAAGCTTAGGAGTCACTAATTTAATTGAATTATTGCAACATGTGCCTGGGTTTTATCCTGTTTTTAATTCGGTTGAAGGCAATCAATCCTATTTAGTGACACGAGGGCATGCACAAAAATACGCTAATACGGTTTTGTTTTTACTTAATGGGCGACGTATTAATGAAGATTATACCGGCGGCATTAATTACCTCATTCGTCATTTTAATTTAGCGAGTGCCAAACGAATTGAAGTGATCCGAGGTACGGGATCTGCACTTTATGGTGCTAATGCATTTAATGGTGTGGTTAATATTATCACTGGAACAGAGAGTTATGTCAGTGTTTCAGGTGGCAATAATGGCATGATCGCGGCAGACTTTGCACTCAATGGCCATCTTGGTGAGCTCAATTGGGGATTAGCGGGAGCTTATTATCAAGATGATGGCGAAACATATCATAATATTTACGATAGACTCGGTTTACAAACCAGCACTCAAGACCCAATAGATAGTCAACAACTCGAATTAAGCCTTCAATACGCCGATTTTAGTTGGCATAGCTTTTTACAGCGTTCAGCCTTTGAAGATTACTATTTATTTCGCAGGGTTAGCGATGAACACAATCAGGTTCAGCTTGAAAACTGGATCCATCAGCTAGGTTACCAATTTTGGCGACAGGGTGGTGAGCATTTAACCCTCTCAGCACAATGGCAAGAAGGCGAGCGACAATCATTGGCAATGTTAGCGCCTCAAGACAACGAAGAGTTTGTGCAAGCTGACTTTTTATTTGGTGAGCAATTTAAATATCAGTCATTACAACTTGCTCTGGAAGGAGCAAAAAAACTTAATAATGATTGGCTGCTTTCGGCGGGCCTTGAATGGAGCGAAAGTAAACTGCCTGATGGTTTCGTAAAAAGCAATTATAACTTATATGGCGACCTCGAATGGCTCGAGAATGTAACGGTCTTTGACCTACCACAGCAACGCACTGTGCTTGATAAAACGCGTTTTATTCGCAGTGCTTATTTACAAACTCAAACTGAACTAACTGATACGCTTAATCTTACTATGGGATTACGTTTTGACGGTTACAATGACATTGCCAGTAAGCTTAATCCTCGTTTAGCTTTGGTTTACCAGCCCGCAGAACACCATGTTTTAAAAGGTATTTATGGTGAAGCATACCGAGTGCCATCATTGGGCGATTTATATGATGAAGAAAGTGGTTTAACCCAAGGAAATACTTCATTGCGCCCATCGACTATCAAGTCCTATGAGCTGATTTATAACTATACCGGTAGTGATTTTTTTATCTCAACCACATTGTTTCATAATGATATTGCTGACTTAATTGGTTTTGATTCAGGCGATACGGTTGCACTTGCTAATATCGCCAAAAGTAATGCATCTGGTATTGAGTTAGAGTGGCGCTGGAATGTCACTGAGTCTGTGCGTTTACAAGGCCATAGCACGCATTTATTTGAAAATGAATCTGAGATCAAAGCACAAGCGAGTTTGGTGCCTTCAGAGCAACTAAGTCCAGATAATTACATGATGACCTTACTTGATTGGCAAATCGCGAGCCAATGGCAAGCACAATTACAATGGTCGTATCGCGATAATATTGCCATCACAGATGATCA
This sequence comes from Pseudoalteromonas tunicata, assembly GCF_002310815.1. Classification (NCBI taxonomy): domain Bacteria; kingdom Pseudomonadati; phylum Pseudomonadota; class Gammaproteobacteria; order Alteromonadales; family Pseudoalteromonadaceae; genus Pseudoalteromonas; species Pseudoalteromonas tunicata. Next base: position 1,103,624 of record NZ_CP011032.1, read on the forward strand.
CAATACGTTATCACTTTTGAATGCTTCAATGGTATTTTTGCCCGCAGCAGGACATCGCTGGCAATTAAAGGTCAGTAATTTACTTGATAAAACATATCAAGTGCCGGTTATTCAGCAAATTGGCAGCAGTAATGGTATTGCAATTAATGAGTTGCCAAGTCGCGGGCTAGCGGTGAGCATAAAATATTCTTGGCACTTTTAAGCGGTATAACACGATGAATTATGAAGAATTAAAGGCTTATTTATTAGCCAAACCTTTTGCTACGCTAGATTTTCCATTTGGTGATGATGTTTCAGTGTTTAAAGTAAAAAATAAAATGTTTGCGCTGGTTGGCACGCGAAATAATGTGATGATGATTAATCTAAAATGTGACCCCGATGAAGCAGCAGCTTTGTGTGATATTTATAGCGCCATCACTCCTGGCTATCACATGGATAAAAAGCATTGGATTAGCCTTTATTTTGATGGTTCAGTTGCTGACAGTGAAACAATGCGCTTAATTGATAACTCGTTTAATTTAGTGATAAGTAAACTCAGTAAAAAAGAGCAGCTGAGTATCAGGCTGCTCAACCATGTTACTTAGCTCACCTCAATTCTTAGTAATAAAGCTAGCTCAAACTGCGATTTTAAAGTTAAAAACTTTGAGAAGATTGTTATCAGCTTGCCTTTGGCTTATCCATCCGTTGTATTGCCTTCAAGTATTCCTGCTTAGCATATAATTTTCATATTGTTCAAAGCATTAGTGGTTTTTTGTTATGGCTTCAGCTTTCTCTGAATAAATAAATTTTTTTATGTAAATTTTATATCCTTTTTAATAAGAGGTTTGGTATTTTAAAAGCCATTGATATTTTTAGGATTTAGCATGCAAGGCGATGTGTCGTTAGCGCGGTTTAAACAGTTTCCCTTATTAATGTGGATTTTTTTGTTTGGTTCGTTTATCACCCGTGGTAGCTATTACATGGTTTGGCCATTTTTAGCTGTGATCTTGTACGAAAAATTTGCTTTAACCGCGACCGAAGTTGGCTTGGTACTTTCAAGTGCGGCTATTATCTCGGTATTTACCAGTTTTATTGGCAGTTCGTTATCAGACAAAGTGGGTCGTCACCGCTTAATGTATGTGACGGGGGTTTTGTATGTGGTGTCATTTTCACTGCTTGCATCGGTTAATACCGTAGCCGGTTACGTGGTGGTAATGACTTTGTGTTCAATAGCGACTGCACTTTGGCGGCCCCTGACTTCTGCGGCGATTGGTGATTTAATCACCGATGCGAAAACCCGCGAGCTTGCCATGCAGTCGCTTTATTTTATTGTTAATGTGGGTTGTGCGGTGGGTCCCTTGCTGGGTGTTTGGCTTGGCCTGACGGGTGAGCAATCGAGTTTTTATATTACTGCTGCTGCATTTGCGTTGTTATTGCTGCTGCTGTTTTGGGGTTTTAGTCGACATCATAGTCAATTAAAGGCCGCTCAAGTGGCTGCATGCGAGGAGCAGAAAACACCCGAAACGGCGCACAATAAAAGTAAAATTCTCACGGTATTACTGCAAGACAAGCTGTTGCAATGCCTGATTTTAGCCAATATTTTATGCATGTTTATTTATGCACAAATGGACAGTTCGTTAATTCAATATTTAACCCGAGCCAATGCGCCGCAGTTACTTGAACTCATATCAGCATTAATTTTTACCAATGCGGTAGTGATTATTTCAACCCAATTTATTTTACTTAAAATGATGGCCCGGTTCGAGCTCACGGTGCGCATTCGAATTGGTTTGGTATTGTTGATGGTGTCGCAACTTTGGCTTGCCGCAAACCCTCTTGATTTATTTTGGGGTTGGATAGGCGCTATTGTGATTATGAGTTTGGCCGAAGCTATCTTATTCCCAACCATGAATGTACATATTGACCGCTTGGCGCCGGCTCACTTGCGTGGCGCGTATTTTGGCGCAGCTTCTTTTTATGATCTTGGTTTTGCATTGGCACCACTCGGTGGTGGAATTATTTTGGATTATTTAGGGGGCAGCTGGTTGTTCCTCATCGGAGCTTTATTGTGTTTAGTGGTCATTTATTTGTATTCGATATTAGAGGCATTACCACGGCCTGATTTTGTGCGCTCAACCTCTTAATGGTGAGCCAAATCTTAAGCAGTGGTTTATGCGGTAATTTTATAAACTAGGTGTGTGCCTTTGGTTAAAAATGCGGATCGCCATAATTAGGGCAATGGCGCCAATGAGGCTGCTCATGATGTGGTGCATCACAAGGTGGCCAACAATAAACGTTGCCACATCTTGCCAACCATCAATGAAAGTGAGTTTTAGAATTAAGCCAAAGTAAACGCAAAAATGAAGGATTAAGCCCGTTTTAAATAAGCGGCTAAACTGATTTTTCTGTTCAGGGTTTAAGTAATTAAGGCGGCTGCTGAGCACTCCTAATGCAATAGTAGCAATAAAAATGGCAAGCAACCCTAAGCCTAAAAATGATACTTTTATAAACACAGCACTAATAACAAACCATACCACTCGCATTATCTTATTTCCTCTTTTATAAAGGCGCACAATAGCGTTAAAGGTCAGTGTTGGCTAGCACCAAACAGCTTGTTGGTGGCGATTTAATAGCAAGGTTAATCTTATTTTAGATTCGATTTAAATTGTGTTTACCCGAACCATTTGGCTGACTGTTTTAGTGGCTACATCTCTAAAAAACCACACTCTACCGCAATTACATTGTGGTTTTTGATGGGGCTCTTACTATGCCACTATCGCGATTTCGCCATAACTCTAAATAAAAATGGAAGTGCTGTGATGCATAAACCAATCGTTACTTTTTTAAGCTTGGCAGTGTGTGCTGCGTTAGCCGGTTGTACCGAGCAAGCTGCGACACCATTAACGCCAACTAAAATAAGTGTCACTGAGCAAGCCGCTGCACCTGTTGTAGAAAAAAATACGTTATTAAAAGCATTTAGCGGTCCATATAATGGCGTACCAGCTTTTGACCAAATGCAATTGGCTGATATTAAACCTGCTTTTGATTATGCAATGGCTGCTAATTTAGCCGAAATAGATGCCATTACAGCTAACCCGGCTGCGCCTGATTTTGATAATACCATTGCAGCTTTAGAACGCGCGGGTGCTGATTTAACCCAAGTATTTACCTATTACGGTATTTGGCGCTCAAACAAGTCAAGCGCTGAGTTTCGTGCTATTCAAGGTGAAATGGCGCCAATATTATCGGCTTTTAATTCGAAAATAACTCAAAATGAAGCGTTATTTAACCGTGTTAAAGCGGTCTATCAATCGGCTGATTTAGCAACACTAACCCCAGAGCAACAACGCGTTACTTGGTTGGTTTACAATAATTTTGCCCGAAATGGTGCGACGTTAAACGAAGCAGGCAAAGCTCGTTATGCGCAAATTAATCAAACTTTGGCAGGTCTTCACACTCAATTTGCTAACAATGTGTTGGCCGATGAAGAAAAATACGTGTTGTATTTAACCAAAGAGCAATTAGGTGGTTTATCTGAGTCATTAATTGCAGCTGCTGCGGGCGCGGCTAAAGAGCGTGGCAAAGAGGGCATGTATGCCATTACTAATTCGCGTTCATCAATGGATCCATTTTTAACCTATTCAACCGAGCGTGCGTTGCGTGAGCAAGTATGGAAAACCTATTATAACCGCGCCGGTAATGGTGATGAGTTTGATAATAACGCCATTATTAAAGAAATTTTAACCCTACGTGATGAACGCGTTGCATTACTTGGTTATGACAATTATGCAGCATGGCGTTTAGAAGACCGCATGGCAAAAACACCTGAAAATGCGATGGGTTTAATGAACAAAGTATGGCCAGCAGCCATTGCCCGCGTTAAAGAAGAAGTGGCAGACATGCAAGCCTTGGCAAATCAGCAAGGTGCTAATATTACCATTGAGCCTTGGGATTATCGTTTTTATGCCGAGCAAGTGCGTAAAGCAAAATATGATTTAGATTCAAACGAAGTAAAACAATACCTGCAATTAGATAAACTGCGCGAAGCGATGTTTTATGTAGCAGGGCGCTTGTTTAACTTTAACTTTACTCCAGTTGCTGAGGGTAAAGTGCCTGTATTTCATGAAGATGTAAAAGTATGGGAAGTGACCGATAAAACGTCGGGTGCGCACATTGGTTTATGGTATTTAGACCCATACGGCCGTAAAGGTAAACGCTCTGGCGCTTGGGCAACCACATATCGCAGCTATACCGCGTTTGATGGCGAAAAAACGGTTTTATCATCAAACAATTCAAACTTTGTTAAAGCGCCTGAAGGACAACCAACCTTAGTTTCGTGGTCTGATGCTGAAACATTCTTCCACGAATTTGGCCATGCACTACATTTCTTATCGGCTAAAGTGGCGTATCCAACCTCAAATTCGGGGGTACGTGATTATACTGAGTTTCAATCGCAGCTTCTTGAGCGTTGGTTAACAACAGATGAAGTGATCAGTCGTTTCTTAGTACATGCTAAAACGGGCGAAGTAATGCCAAAAAGCTTGGTTGAAAAAATCAATCGCTCAGCCACGTTTAATCAGGGTTTTAGCACCACAGAATATTTAGCATCAGCGATGATGGATATGCTTTACCACACCACCGATCCGGCGTTAATTGACCCTGCAAAATTTGAGCAAACAGAGTTGGCTCGTTTAGGTATGCCAAAAGAGTTGGTGATGCGTCACCGCAGTACGCAGTTTGGCCATATCTTTTCAGGCGAAGGCTATTCTGCTGGTTATTATGGCTACTTATGGGCTGAGGTCTTAACCTCTGATGCGGCAGAAGCATTTGCAAAAAGTCCGGGTGGATTTTATGACCAAGCAATGGCCGATAAACTCGTTGAGCATTTATTCTCAGTGCGTAACGCCATCGACCCTGCGCAGGCTTATCGCCTATTTCGTGGTCAAGATGCTGACGTGGGCGCCTTAATGCGTGACCGTGGTTTTCCAGTTACACAATAAATACTATTTTAGAAGTTCCCCAACCAGTAAGGCCTCTTTTGAGGCCTTTTTTTATTGCGTTAAAGCATCTGTTTTTTAACCATAACAGGTAGATATTGGTATTTATCGAATTTTATTTGAATCACTGGGTTATTTGCTGGATATTGGTTAAAACAATTTTAAAGAGTGACCCTATGTTGCCCCTGATCCGAAAAACGATATTAACAATAGCCGTCAGCGCCTGTTTACCTGTAATTGCCAATACGACTACCACACTAAATGAGATCGAACATAACATTGTGACTCAAACTGAGTTGTTATTACCGCAAACATTAAAAGAACTCGAACAAGCGGTGAATATAAATAGTGGCAGCATGAATTTTGCGGGGGTCAAGCAAGTTGGCGCTTTGGCTAAGCTGCAGCTTGAAGAAGTTGGCTTTAAGGTTGAATGGCTTGATGGTCGCTATTTTAATCGCGCGGGGCATATTGTGGCCACGCATGAAAGTGATAATCCCAATGCGCCTAAAATAGTGATGATTGGCCATTTAGATACGGTGTTTGAAGCCGAAGATGACTTTCAAAAGTTTGTCCGTTTAAACGAGCAACAAGCCGCAGGCCCTGGTGTTGCTGATATGAAAGGGGGGAATGCTATTATTATTGCCGCCATGCGTATTCTTAACAAACTCGATTTATTAAAAGATTTAAGCATCAAAATTGTATTAACTGGCGATGAGGAAAGCAGCGGCGAGCCTTTAACAGATTCAAAACAAGCCATTGTTGATGCTGCCATTTGGGCTGATATTGCGCTTGGCTTTGAAAACGGTGACAACGATATTAATACCGCGATGGCAGCAAGGCGGGGTTATACCGGCTGGGAGCTGGCAATTAAAGCAAAACCCGCGCATTCATCGCGTATTTTTAATCCTGAAATTGGCTATGGCGCCATTTTTGAAGCGGCGCGCATTTTAGACGCATTTCGAGAGCAGCTCTCAAGCGAAGAGAATTTAACCTTTAATCCCGGCATGATAGTGGGTGGCACACGTATTGATTATCAAAAAGAGCAATCATCAGGCACTGCATTTGGCAAAAGTAATGTCATTGCCCAAGAGGTAAAAGTGATTGGGGATTTAAGGGCGCTTTCGGTTTTGCAAGTTGAGCAAGCCATGGCGGTGATGCAAAAAATAGTTGCTGCCAAAGCAGAGCATTCGCAAGCAGAACTTACCTTTGAAACCGGTTACCCACCCATGGCGCTTACTAAAGGGAATCTTGCATTATTAGCCATTTATGATGAGGTGAGCCGTGATTTAGGTTACAACAAGGTTGTTGCTGCTAATCCGCGTCAAGCGGGAGCGGCCGATATTTCGTTTGCAGCCAATCATGTTGAGATGGCACTGGATGGTTTAGGATTAATGGGCCAAGGTGCGCATACCAAAGACGAGATTGCTGATTTAACCTCATTAAAAAAGAATATTGAAAAAACCACCATCTTACTTTATCGCTTGGCACAGGCTGCCAATGTAAAAACCAACAGAGAATAATTGTCGATGAGTCACTATCAAAAACTAACGCAGCATTTTAAAAAAATTAGCCATTTTCAGCATTTAGCGTCAATTTGTGGTTGGGATCAAGCGACCATGATGCCAAGTGGCGGTAATGATGCGCGCGCCGAAGCCATGGCAGAGTTGGCGTTACATGTACATCAATTATCAACAGCGCCGCAATTAGGGGAATGGCTTAATAATGCCGCCAACGAAACCTTAGAAGAGATACAGCACGCAAATTTACGGGAAATGACACTTTGCTGGCAACAAGCCACGGTTATTCCTGAAGATTTAGTGCAAGCCAAGTCGCTTGCAGGTTCAAAATGTGAGCATGCATGGCGCAATCAGCGCAACCAAAATGATTGGCAAGGTTTTAGTAAAAACTTTGCTGCTGTGGTGTCTTTATCACAACAAGAGGCACAAATCAGGGCGCAGGCAAATCAAACCACACCTTATGATGCAATGCTTAATTTGTATGAGCCAGGTGTCACCACAGCGCAGCTTGATGTGGTTTTTAATAAGGTTAAAGCGTGGTTGCCTGAACTGACCCAAACCATCATAGCTAAACAAGCGAGTGAGTCATTTATTGCGCCGCAAGGGCATTTTGCAACCGAGCAACAACGGGCGTTGGGCTTAAAAGTAATGAGTTTGTTGGGCTTTGATTTTGAACAAGGTCGCCTTGATGTGAGCTCGCATCCATTTTGTGGCGGTGTGCCAAGCGATGTGCGTATTACCACGCGTTATGATGAAACTGATTTTGTGCAATCGTTAATGGGTATAGTGCATGAAACTGGCCATGCGCGTTACGAGCAAGGTTTACCAAAACAGCTTGCGGGTCAACCAGCTGGTTTGGCGCGTTCGATGGGGATTCATGAATCTCAAAGTCTCTTTTTTGAGATGCAGTTAGGTCGCAGTGCTGAGTTTATTAAACTGCTAGCCCCGTTGGCTGCAGCACATTTTCCTGCAATCGATGCAAAAGTTTTTGCAGTTGATAATTTACAAAAAATTTATACTCGAGTGCAACCTGGGTTAATACGAGTTGATGCTGATGAAGTGACTTATCCTGCGCATGTAATGTTACGCTACGAAATTGAACGTGATTTAATAAATCAAACCATTACCTATCAAGATATACCTGAGTTATGGCAGCAAAAAATGCAGGCTTATTTAGGGCTTGATACGTCAGGTGATTATAAAAATGGTTGCATGCAAGATATTCATTGGACCGATGGCTCATTTGGTTATTTCCCAAGTTATAGCTTAGGTGCGATGTATGGCGCACAATTTATGGCAAAAATGAATCAAGAGTTTGATGTTGCAAGCGCAGTAGCAAGTCAAAACTTAACTCCAATTTTTAATTGGTTAAACCAACATATTTGGCAAAAAGGCAGTACGTTATCGACGAATGATTTAGTGATTAACGCAACGGGCGAGCCGCTTAACAGTGATTATTTTAAGCAGCATTTAATCACGCGTTACCTTTAAACGCTTTCTTTCATCACCTAAGCATAGTTTTATCTTTGGGTGATGAAAAATTCTCAAGTTGCATTTAAAAGAGTTCATTTATCTCCACGAGCGCCGATATATTTTTAATTGATAAATTTACATCAGGTTTTTAACTCGTAAGGAGAATAAATGGAGTCTCTTGTTAAATTAATCACTCCTTATTTGGTTAGTGAAGTGGATAATGCGGCTAAAAATAAATCACGTCAGCACAATGACCAACGTATTACGGCTGAAGTTAAAAGTAACGTTGCAGATACAACCGATGCCCCGTTTTTAGTTGCTCAAGAACGCCGTAAAAATGAAGATCGGCGCAAAAAAAAGCTTGCCCGAGGTCGATGGTTTGAATCTCGAATGAAGCAAGACCGCCGTAAAGAAAATCAATTAAATACTAAAATTTAGAGTGTACTTGTTGGGGGGATCCTGCTATTTGCTGGTGGATGAGCATTAGTTGTTTGGTAATGATGACGCAGCACTTTGTTCTTTAATCTGAATTTTTGCATCTACGCCGATATGGATTAACCTTAAAAGACTCAATTCTTAACTCCAGTTAGGCTTCATGTGCGAGTAACATTTAAAGCTAAAATTGTCTTTGTCTCCTCTTTTGTACTTCTAGCCGCCTTAATTTTTATTTCGGTACAGCAATATTTTTTAATTAAAAATAAGCTAGAACAACAAGTTTCACTGAGTGTGAACGAAATTATTGTGGGGATTGGCCAAACTGTCAGTGCTCAAATTCAGGGTAAAGCTGATTTAGCCACTTTAACTGCCACGTTAGTAGAACAAACATCTAATTTAGCGGCTGCAGGTTCGATTTTGGCCGCACCTATTTTGCAAAGTAACTTTTTATTAATTGGCTATGGGCAAGAGCAAAGTGGTCGTTATGTTGCAAGTGACCCTAGTTGGGATCCCGGTGCAACTTGGGATCCGCGCAAACGCCCTTGGTATCAAGATGCAAAAAATGCCAAAAAACTAATTATTACTGCACCCTACGCTGATGCTGTGAGTAAAGAAATACTCGTCTCAATCGCAACCCCTGTGATCCAACAGGGTCAGTTTACCGGCGCTATTTTTTTCGATGTTAGTTTGGCTGCCCTTGGTAAAATGATTAATCAAGTTAACCTATTTAATGCTGGATTTGCTTTTATGGTCAGTGGTGATGGCAGCATTATTTCACATCCAAATGCGGCGCTTAATGGCCAAGCCTCTTCCTCTTTTTTAGGTCAAACGCGTTTATCTGATGAATTTCAAGATGTGGAACTTGAAGGCAAATCTCACTTAGTAAAATTTTATAAAGTGGCAGGAGTTGATTGGTGGGTGGGTGTGGCGCTTGAAAAAAGTAAAGTATTTTCAGCTGTAAGTGAAATGCGCCAAGACTCGATGATTTATTCGCTACTTTCACTCATTTTTGGTGTGGTCGGATTGTGGTATTTAGTCAATGTAATGTTAAGACCTCTGACTTTAATTAATGATGCGATGAATGAAGTCGCCACAGGCAATGCAGATTTAACGGTGCGCCTAGCGCAAAGTAATGAGCAAGAGTTTGCAGCACTTGCGCAAAGTTTTAATCAATTTACAGCCCGCTTACAAAAGTTAATTAAAGATATTCAAGAGCTTGGTCATGAGATTTTAAGTGATGCCCAATCAACTTCACAAGGTGCGCTTTCGTCAAATAATGCCTTGCAGCAACAGTTAGCGGCGCTTGAATCGCTCGCTGCCGCTACCAACCAATTGGCCGCAACGTCAAATGTCATTGCCAGTACAGCAAAAGAAGCGGCTGATGCGGTGCAAAAAACCGATAACTCGGCCATTGCAGGGCAAGCTGTGGTGAACAAAACTACAGCACTTATTGGAGAGCTTTCGGCACAAATTACCGCAACTTACGATGTAGTGCAGCAACTTGCAGAGTCAAGTGCTGGCATTGAAACCATTTTAGCGGTGATAAATTCAATTGCAGAACAAACCAATTTATTGGCATTAAATGCGGCTATTGAAGCTGCCCGAGCGGGTGATACAGGCCGAGGTTTTGCCGTGGTGGCTGATGAAGTAAGAACGCTCGCGCAGCGTACGCAAGAAGCGACCACCGAAATTAAAACTAAAATAGATCAGCTACAAAGCAGTGCAAAATCTGCTGGTATTGAAATGCAGCGCAGTAATCAACTTGCCAGTGAAACCGAAGCTCAAGCTGAGCAAGCAAATACTGCGTTGTCTGCAATTCGCCAAGCGATAGAGCATATTGTTGCATTAAACTTACAAACAGCGCAGTCAATCAACGAGCAATGTATTGTGGTCGAATCGGTTAATCAAAATGCATTCGAGATTAAAGATTTATCCCACCTTGTTGCAGAGCAAGCAAATGGTGTTGATATCACAATGCGCAATCAGGTCAGTAATATTGCCAAACAAGAGCAGATGTTGGAGCAGTTTAAAGTATAACTTGTATTTGTGGTGTATTGAGGAGGTCGATAATGATCCGTTATTTGATATTGCTTTCGTTTGTGCTGTTATCGACCCCTGTTTTTGCTAAAAAGCTGCCTTACATAGCTCAAATTACCATAGAAACAGATATTTATAATTACTCACAAGATTTTATTAATGGCCGACCTTTATTAGAAATTACCGATTACCAAGGAAAAAATGCACAGCGGGATGTGGTTGAGTTTATTTTAATTCAACAAGCCTTATTACTGGGCGGGCTTGAAATTGAATTTGATTTTAAACAAGGTAATTACGATGCGCGTAACTTGAGATTGTTAGAAAAGGGCTTATTGTTGCTCAGTTTTGATTCCATGTGGCTCACTCAGGCGCAAAAAATCGAACAGCAAGTCTACATTAGTGATCCTCTTATTGAAAAAGGCGAATATGTAGCGGGTATATTTACAGGAGTTAATAATCTTGATGCGCAAAAAATAGCAAGCCTTGGCCACCTCCATCAACATTCAGTAGTATCCAGCAAAGATTGGATAGTGGATTGGCAAACATTAGAGCAATTACAGCCAAAAAAATTACTTCATGAAAGTGATTGGATCTCAATGGCCAAAATGGTCAGCCGAGGTTGGGTCGATGTGATGTTAATTCCCTTTAATGCTGAGTTTCCATTTGTCTATCAGGGTGAGGGCTATCAATTGACTGTAGTACCAAATGTGAAGGTGGCACTTAATGATAGTCGCCATTTTTTAGTTTCTAAGCAGCATCCATTGGGCCTTGAAGTATATCAGGCACTGCAAAAAGGGTTAAAAATTCTCAAAGCACGAGGTCAAATTCGTAAGGCATATCAAGATGCTGGTTTTATTAATCCGCTTGTAACAAGATGGCAGGAAATTAGTCGTTAATTTAGCCTTTATTTTACAATTGTTGGCTTGAAAACTGTTTCTAAAACAAGCTATTAAGCTTGTAAATTAGCAAAATGTAATTGTTCGCTTACATTTTTTTGGTAACCTACTGAATATCAGCTAGTCTTAAGGGCAAATGTCCTTGGTGACTCGTTATAATAAAAACTGCTTTAAAATCAAATTGAACTTAATTTTTCATTGCATAAAAAATGCGCTTATTTGTGTTTTTGTGCCTAAGATAGTTGTTATTTTATCTACGAAGCTGCCAAAAAGCGGCTAAAGTCTAATTCCATTGCAAAAAAAATGTAATTAGATGTTATACTCTACCACCATAATGTTCAGTCTTAAGGTACAGCACTCTTGACCTTAAGGTCCGCGCACTTTATCGCGTAAAATTGAACCTTATACCGCCAAAGTAATATGGCGCTACATATTACCGTTGAACTAAGAGTGATTCTAAGGGTTTATCCAGACATGAAAGCAATGAAACAATCTACGCTTGCAGTTTTAATTAATGCTGCTTTGTTTTCTGCAGTCGGCCTATCGGCCAATGCAATTGCAGCTGAGCAAGCTGACGAAAATAAAGCTAAAAATTCACAGCTTGAAGTGATTCAAATTACTGCACGTAAACGTGTTGAAAATGCACAAGAAGTGCCAGTATCGGTTTCTGCATTACAAGGTGATAACCTTGATGCATATAGCTCAGCCGGTATGGACATTCGTTTTATGAATGCCAAGATCCCAAGTTTAACGGTTGAATCATCATTTGGTCGTACTTTCCCACGTTTTTATGTTCGTGGTTTAGGTAATACAGATTTCGATCTAAACGCATCACAACCTGTTTCATTGGTTGTTGATGACGTTGTGCAAGAAAACCCAATTTTAAAGGGTTTCCCAGTATTTGATATCGAGCGTATTGAAGTGCTTCGTGGTCCACAAGGCACTTTGTTTGGTCGTAATACTCCGGCTGGCTTAGTGAAGTTTGACTCAGTAAAACCATCTCAAGATTTTGATGGTTATGGCGCTGTGTCTTACGGTAGCCGTGGCGCAGTGGATTTTGAAGGCGCGGTTGGTGGTGGTTTATCTGATAATGTATCGGCTCGTTTTTCTGCTTTAGTGCAAAACAAAGGCGATTTTATTGATAACCGTGCGCCAGGTTTTGAAGAAAAAGACGTTTTAGGCGGCTACACAGAAAAAGCGGCGCGTTTACAGTTCTTATATAAGAAAGATGATTTATCAGCATTATTAAATTATCACGTACGTGATTTAGACGGTAAACCAATCGTATTTAACGCAAATTTAATGGATAAAGGCACCAACAATATCCGTAAAGACTTTAAAAACGATGTTGTTTTTCATGATGCAGCCAAAGATGCAACGCAACAAGTTGAATCGCAAGGTGTAAGCTTAAAAGTTGAATATGACTTTGATACGCATACTTTAACCTCTATCTCTGCATGGGATAGCGTTGAGATTTTCTCTCGTGGAGATGTTGATGGTGGTTTTGGTGCACCTTGGGCGCCAGCGATGGGCCCAGGTGTGATTGGTTTTGCTGCAGAAAGTGCGGATGCGATTCCAGATCACGACCAAATTACTCAAGAACTTCGTTTATCAAGCAACTTTAATGGTGATTTTAATTATCAAGTAGGTGCGTTTTATTTTGATGAAGATTTAACCATTGAAAGCTTTAGTTACGATACCTTAGCGGGTGGCGTACAAAATGGTTATGCAAAACAAAATCAACAAACCACCGCTTGGGCTGTATTTGGTTCAGCAGATTTCACTGTATCAGATGAGCTAAAAATTACTGCGGGTTTACGTTACTCTGATGATGACAAAGATTTTGTTGCTGAACGTTTCAGTAATCCAACACCTTGGAATGGTTCACCTGATTATTTAATGCGTACTGCAAACCCAAGTGATAGCCATGTAAGCTGGGATTTAAGTGCGGCGTATAAATATAGCCGTGATGTTAATTTCTTTGCTCGTATTGCAAATGGTTTCCGTGCGCCAAGTATTCAAGGCCGTATTTTGTTTGGTGATGAAGTGACAATTGCTAAATCTGAAACCATCAACTCAATTGAAGCTGGCGTAAAATCTGACGTATTAGATGGCCGTGGTCGTGTTAATGCAACTGTGTTTTACTACCAAATGGATGATCAGCAGTTAACTGCGGTAGGTGGTGATGCAAACTTTAACCGTTTAATCAATGCTGACAAAACAAATGGTTATGGTTTTGAGCTTGATACTGAATGGGTATTAACGGATGAGTTGCTTGCGACATTTAATGTGAGTTACAACCATACTGAATTAGACAGTGCCGGACTTGCTGTAGCTGCATGTGCACAATGTACAGTAACAAGCCCACGCAACGCAGATGGCCTTGCTATCATTGATGGCACTAGCTTACCACATGCTCCTGAGTGGATTGCTAATTTCACTTTGCGTTATACCAAAGAGCTTGAGAATGGTGAATTCTTCGCTTATACCGATTGGTCATACCGTTCTGAAATCGATTTTTTCTTATATCGCGCGAAAGAGTTTACTGGCGAAGCGTTATTTGAAGGTGGTGTACGTGCAGGTTATGCATGGACTCAAGATGATAATGAATACGAAGTATCTGCATTTGTTCGTAATTTAACTGATGAGCAAGTGATCATTGGTGGTGTTGATTTTAACAACAATACAGGTATGGTAAATGAAGAGCGCTTTATCGGTGCTGAATTTAAGATTAAATTCTTTTAATTAATTCCTGCTAAATTTACTCATATAAAAACCCGCATTATTGCGGGTTTTTTCTTGCCTGAGTTATCTCTACATTCTTTTTAAAAACAAAATAAAACACATTTCCTGTAAGTTTATTGCTTTAAAGCTAACAGCAAAGCATCCGCTTACCCCCCATTTTATGGGTTTAAAGGTTTTTTATTTTGTTTTATATGGGTTTATTGTCGTGCTCTTGTTTTAAGTACCTGTTTTTGTTTCGTTTTATTTTTAGTTGATTTGTAACATTTTATTTTCTTTTTGAAACATTTTTGTATAACATCTCCCACGTTGCTGAAATGTTAATATTTTAAGCATACAAATAAATAACAAAAATAAATAGTAAGCACTCAAAGGGAGAAAACAATAATGAGAAAGGCGCATTTTAAGCGTTCGCTGGTAGCACTATCGGTTTCAGCATTATTTGCTGTATCGGCACCAACATTTGCAGCTAATAATACGGCAGGTTCGTTAAAAGGTAAGGTTGCAGATGCTGCAACAGCATCTGCGTTAGCGGGTTCAGTTGTTACTATTACTAATAAAAATAACGGTGCAACTGTTACTTCTATCGTTGGTCAAAATGGTGGCTTCCGGGTGCCAAACTTACCTATCGGTGAGTATAAAATCACCATTACTAAAGCGGGTTATCAAACGCAAGTAATTGAAAGCGCAAAGGTTAGCATTGGTAATGAAGTAAATATCGATGTAGTTATGACCTCGGGGGATATTGAAGTTATCTCTGTGACTGGTTCAAAAGTTGCCTTGGTTGATGCCGCAACTCCAGAAATAGCTCTAACGATTACAGCTGATGAAGTTGCACGCTTACCTATCGCACTTGATGTTGTAAATGTTGCGCTACTTGCGCCAGGTACAACACAAGGGGATTCTGCATTTGGTAATTTAGCGTCGTTTGGTGGTGCATCTGTTGCTGAAAACACCTATTTAATTAATGGTGTAAATGTAACTGGTTTTCGCCGTGGTACTGCTATTTCGGATATTCCATTTAGCACTTATGATCAATTCCAAGTTAAAACAGGGGGTTATTCAGCTCAGTTTGGTCGCTCAACCGGTGGTGTGGTAAATGCAATCACTAAACGTGGTAACAATGGTTGGGATTTTGGCATTGAAACACGCTGGGTACCAGAAGCTTTACGAGAAAATCGTGGCACTGTACGTTACCCAATTGGTAATGATGAAGGCACAATTAAACCATTTGATGTATATACCTCAGATGAAAAAACAGATATTACCGATGTTGAAACTGAATTTTGGCTATCAGGTGATTTAATCGAAGATACCTTGTTTTTCTACGGTTTATATCAAGCTCAGACCAAAGAAGCTGAAGCATATAACTCAGCCTTTTACTCAGGTTTTGATAACTATCAACGTGTTAATGGTGAAGCAAATGATCCATTATGGTTAGCTCGTATCGATTGGAACATCAATGATGACCATTCATTAATGGTTTGGGGTTTTAGTGACTCTAACGATTTAGTTGATGTGACTACGTCATTTTCACCAGAAGGTTCATCCGATAGAACATCGGTTACAAAAACGGGTGGTCAAACATGGTCGGTAAAATACGATGGTCGTATTAATGACTGGTTATCAATTGATGCGCTTTATGCAGAAGTTGAATTTAACTCAACACGTCAAGCGCCTGAAGATGAAGCTTGTCCTGCCATTTATGATGTGCGTTCAGGTTCAGGTGTAGAGCTAGGTTGTTGGGTAAACTTTACTGCAAGTGTGGAAGAAGATAAGCGAAAACAAACACAATTTAATGTGAGCTTAGATTATTTTGAAGGCCATGCACTGCGTTTTGGTGTGGATTATGAAGATAATACCTCGCTAGAAGGCAGCTTCTACTCAGGTCATATTTACTATCGTTATGCTAAGTTAGCTACGGGTACAAAATTACCAAACGGTTATCAAGCGCCAAACGATTTGGAGTATGTACGTACTCGGGTGTATGAAAATGGTGGAAGTTTTAATAGCAAATCTACCGCTTTTTACATTGAAGATACATGGGATATTACCGATAGCATTACCGCCCGTATTGGCTTACGTTCAGAGTCGTTTGAGAACTTAAATGCCAAAGGGGAAACCTTCATTAAGATTGATAATCAACTTGCGCCACGTTTAGGTATTGCATGGGATGTGTTTGAAGATGGTAACTCAAAGTTATTTGCTAACTGGGGTCGTTACCACATTCCTGTTGCGTCAAATACTAATGTACGCATGGCGGGGGCTGAGCTTTATTATGAAGAGTACAACATTTTAAATGGTGTTGGTGCGGGTGAGTTACCAGAAATTGGCGCTGCACTTGGCGATCGTCGTACCTTCTCTGATGGTTCGGCGGCTGATCCAGCTGAGATTTTAGATACTTCTATCAAGCCAATGTACCAAGATGAGTTAATCTTAGGTTTTGAACATACCATTAATGAAGATTGGTCAACTGGTATTAAGTTTGTACATCGTGATCTTAAGAGCATTATCGATGACGTTACAATTGATGAAGCTATTAAAGCCAACGGTTGGGATTTCGATCCAGGCCATGGCGGTTACTATGTATTAACTAATCCAAATACTGATATCACAGTGTATTACGATACCGATGGTGATGGTGTACGTGAGCAAGTTAAACTTTCAGCTGATCAACTTGGTTATCCAGAGCCTAAGCGTATTTATAATGCGTTAGAGTTCAGCTTAACCCGCGGCTGGGATAATGATTGGGCATTTAACGGTTCATATACATGGGCGAAGAGTTATGGTAATGCAGAAGGTTACGTAAAATCAGATAACGGTCAAGATGACGCTGGTTTAACAACCGATTGGGATTACCCGTACCTGATGGATGGTGCAAGTGGTTCATTACCTAATGATCGTCGTCATACATTCAAAATGTATGGTGCTTACAAAGTAACCGAAAACCTATCAATCGGTGCCAACATGATTGCTCAATCTGGTCGTGCAAAAAGTGCCTTTGGTGACAGCTTACCAGATGATTACGGTTCAGATTACCAGTATGGCTTAACGTATTATCCATTCAACGAGCGTTGTGCTCGTGGTTGTATGGGTCGTGAAGGCTGGCGCTTTAAAGTTGACTTTAATGCCGTATACGACGTGACATTCATTGACGGTGTTGATGCGCAATTACGTATGGATGTATTTAACATCTTTAACGTAAACAACGTATTAAAAACTAATGAAACAATGTCAGTGGGTGGTAAGTTAAATGTAGCTTATGGTTTACCAACCAGTGTTGAAACGCCACGTTATGTGCGTTTAAGCGCATCAATAAAATTCTAATCTTTTAGAATAAATCCCTGAAGATTTTAAAGCCGCCTAGAGCGGCTTTTTTATTTATAAAAAACTAAAAACCTCGCTTCTATTAAATAATAAAGATTAGATGTTGTTGCTAAAGTACTGAGCTAAAGTGTACTTGTGTCATATACATTGAGGGATAATAGGTGAAACTTTAACGTTAAATTGTTAGAGTTGGCGAAATTATTTTATTAGGAAAAGTCATGTCTGGATTTTGGAATTTTCGCGTTATTAAATGTGAAGGTACAGGCACAGAAGAAACGCTTTATCAAATTCATGAAGTTGAATACAACATTAAAGGTAAAGCGGTAAATTGGTCAGAAACCAGTGTAGCACCTTATGGCCGCAGC
The DNA here is from genome assembly GCF_002310815.1 of Pseudoalteromonas tunicata. Lineage (NCBI taxonomy): Bacteria > Pseudomonadati > Pseudomonadota > Gammaproteobacteria > Alteromonadales > Pseudoalteromonadaceae > Pseudoalteromonas > Pseudoalteromonas tunicata. The sequence goes on from NZ_CP011032.1 coordinate 1,121,392, forward strand.
TTAGATGAGTTACGTAAAGATACTGAACGCCAGCGCAGTGCGTTTGAAAAGCCAGTTTTGCATTTAGTGCGTAAGCCGCGTGGTTACGAGTTAGTTGAAGTTGAAACCGGTGCTGATGCGTTTGCTGAGCCACCTGCAGGATTGACTGAATAAAGAACCTGATTTTTAGGTTAAATGTTTATTTTTAAAGCGCTTAGGCGCTTTTTTTCTCTATAAAATCTCAGCTAAAAAAGGATTTAAGTATGTTAAAAGCGGTACTGTTTGATTGCGATGGCACCTTAGTGGATTCAGAATCACTGCATTATCAATGTTGGCAACATATTTTAGTGCCTTATAACATTGCATATGATGAAGGCCATTTTTGTCATTTATTTTCTGGTAAACCCACCCTTGAAGCGGCGCAATTTATAATTGATGAACATGGTTTAACGGTTGATGCCAAAGCGTTGGCCGGGCAAAAGAATGATTATTTTGCTGATTATGTTCAAAATCACTTACCACCATTATTGCCTTATGCCAAAGAAGTGCTCAGCTTAGCCAAACAAAGTTCATTGCAGGTTGCACTCGTTACTGGTTCTGCCCGTGCTGAAGTAATGCCGATTTTAGCGGGTTATCAATTATTTGATTATTTTGAAGTTATTGTGACAAAAGATGATGTTACTCAGCCTAAACCGCACCCAGAACCGTATTTATCGGCACTTAAGCAATTGGGGCAAGCGGCGCAATTTGGTGTTGCAATAGAAGATACTTGTACTGGTTTAACATCGGCGAAGGGGGCGGGTTTGTTGGCCATCGCAGTGCCTAATCATCATAGCCAACATCAAGATTTATCCCTTGCAGATCATACTTGCACAAATTTAATGCAAGCTTGGCAGCGCATTGAATTAGCGCAAAGTTAAGCCATAATTTAGGATCACTATTTGCAGATTTCGTTCAAATCGATTGAATGAAACAAACAACGAAAGGAATCGTTATGAGCCTAAAATGGATAATAGGGTCTTTAATGCTGTGTATCTGGCTGCAACCTGTGCAAGCGGCCGAGCCAATGCCAGTGCAGTTGGCAACGGTATACCAAAACACTGTGGTAGTGAGTGATTATTTTGCCTCTGAAAAGTACGATGGCATTCGGGCTATTTGGGATGGTAAGCAATTAACGACTCGCAGTGGCCACGTTATTGCTGCTCCAAATTGGTTTACTGAGAGGCTTCCTGCACTTTGGCTTGATGGTGAGCTTTGGGCAGGGCGAAATAAGTTTGAGCAAGTATCGGCTACAGTGCGCGACAACACTCCCGATGATCAAGCATGGCGGGCAATCAATTACCTTATTTTTGATGCGCCAGATCAACAACAGCCTTTTTCTTGGCGCGTACAACACTACCAGCACATTGTGCAGATGATTAATCAGCCCTTTATTAAAGCCGTAGAACAACATAGCTTTAATGACAACCAGCAATTACAGCTCTTTCTTGATTCAATCACCAAACAAGGTGGTGAAGGGGTGATGCTGCATCGCAAAACGGCCTTATTTAAAGATGGGCGTAGTGATAACCTCATTAAACTAAAACCTTATATGGATAGCGAAGCGCAAGTGGTTGCTCATGTTGCAGGTAAAGGAAAGTATCTTAATATGCTTGGCGCATTGTCGGTTAGAACCCCTGAGGGAATTGAATTTAAAATTGGCACTGGTTTTAGTGATGCCGATAGGTTAAATCCCCCTGCGATTGGTGCGCAGATTACCTATCGCTATCATGGTTTTACCAAAAATGGCGTGCCACGTTTTGCCAGTTATTTACGGGTGCGAAACGAGCCTTAGAGTCAGTAAATTTGGCATTTTAGGCTTGTTTTTATCAGTGAGTATGGTAACTTCGCGCCTTTTGCAAAAGAGGTGCTTATGTTTGTTGGTTTCGATTATGGGAGTGCAAATTGCGCCATTGGCGTGTGGCAAAATAATCGTGCTGAATTGGTGCCACTTGAGCAAGATAACTGTTATTTACCGTCAAGTTTGTACGCCTTACACCCAAGTTTAATCGTTCATCAGGTCAATCAAGGTCTGCAATGTAAAGACTTACGAGCTGATTTTCAGCGCACACGTGCGCCGCTGCTAAATAGTTTAGCCTTTGCTAAGTCTGAGTTTGATCTGCAAGATGATGAATGTGTAGTGCACATTGGCCGCGATGCCGTTGAGCAATACATTGCCAACCCAGAAGAGGGGCATTACATCAAATCGCCAAAATCATTTTTTGGTGCTGTAGGCTTAAAACCAAGCCAACTCGATTTCTTTGAAGATATTGCGACTGTGATGATCATGGCGCTCAAACAACGTGCAGAAGCGCATTTAGGGCAAAGTTTAACCTCAACCGTGATTGGCCGCCCAGTTAACTTTCAGGCTATTGGTGCTGAGCAAAGTAATCAACAAGCGCTCACTATTTTAAGTAATGCAGCGAAAAAAGCCGGTTTTATTGATGTTGAGTTTTTATATGAGCCGCTTGCAGCAGGTATCGATTTTGAAACAACTTTAACTGAAAATAAAAAAGTATTAGTTATCGATATCGGCGGTGGTACAACCGATTGTTCGTTTGTGCAAATGGGCCCGGATTTTCGTGACAAAACCGACCGCCAAGCAGACTTTTTAGCTCATAGCGGTAAGCGTATTGGTGGTAACGATTTAGATATTAGCTTAGCGTACCACGGGTTAATGCCGCTTTTTGGCGCTAAAACCGCGCTTAAATCAGGCCTTGAAATCCCTAACCAACCATTTTGGCAAGCATGTAAAATTAATGATGTAATTTTACAAAGTGAGTTTTATAGTGAGAAAAACCTGCGCCATTTGCAGCAAATTTTTAAAGAAGTTAAACAACCTGATTTATTTAATCGCTTAATTAATTTGCAGCAAAATAAGCAAGGCCATCAATTAGTACGCGCAGCGGAACTGGCCAAAATTGCTTTATCGAGCACGGCAGAAACGCGGGTTGAGTTAAATGATTTTGAGAAAAACTTAGTGCAGCAGCTTAACCAAGCGCAGCTAGCACAAGCCATTGCTGGTTCAATTAGCCAAGTGGTGTCGTTGGCGCAAGATGCCATTAGCGATGCGGCAACAGTGCCAGATATCATTTATTTAACCGGTGGTAGTGCACAATCACCGTTGTTAAAACAGGCGTTGCAGCTGGCTTTAGGTGATATTCCTATGCTTAATGGCGACCACTTTGGTAGTGTAACCGCAGGCTTAACTAAGCGCGCAATGCAGCTATTTAGTTAACGTGACGGTTAAGTTAACGAAAGAGTAAATTAATACTTAGGATCATGAGGAAGGTGCAGGTCGATTAAAATAAGGACTGCACTTTTGCCACCCCATTCAAGCGGTGCTTGATGCATCGCAATTACATCAGGGTGCTGCACTAAATAGTGCGGTACTTTGTTTTTCAGTACTTGCTGACCTATGCCATGCATTACACATGCACAGTGAATATGCTGTTTTTTGCAGGCGCTGATTAAGGCGACTAGCTCTGCTTTGGTATCTTCTTTATTTAAGCCATGTAAATCTAAAATAAGCTCAGGCGGAAAGTCACCGCGGCGTAATTGTTTGGCTAAAAAGCTATCGTGACCTTCTTTGACGTATGACAAAACCGCTTTGCTATCAATATTTGGCTCGTATTGGTCAGAAAAGAAAAACTCAGCCTGTTCAAGCTTAATTTGTTTAGCTTGAGTGCTGATGGTATTTTTTTTTGTTGGCCGAGAGAAATGAATTTTGTCTTGTTTAAAGGCACGCGCACCTGCTATTTCTTGGCGAAATAGGGCGAGTTCATCAGCGTCAATAGCGGGAGTCTTTTTCATGGCGCGCAGTGTAAACAAAAAAATGTAAAAAATCGAGGTGAATGAGTACCTCGCACCTTTGTTTTGACGCTACAATAGGCGTTCAATATTGGATCTTAAAAGTGTATTTCTCATGACTGAACAATTTTTATCGGCCGCACAACTAGACGAAGCTATCTCTGATTTAAAAACTATTAATGATTGGTTACGCTGGAGTGCTAGCCAGTTCTCAGCTGCTGGGCTCTTTTTTGGTCATGGTACTGATAACGCATGGGATGAAGCCGTGACGTTATTGTTGCCGACTTTATCGTTACCAATTGATACACCTAAAGAATTAGTTAATACCCGTTTAACTCAATCAGAAAAAGAAACCCTTGCTCAAGTGGTTGCAGAGCGGGTCAATAACCGCACTCCTGTGGCTTATTTAACCAATCAAGCTTGGTTTGCCGGCTCACCATTTTATGTTGATGAGCGTGTTTTAATTCCGCGTTCGCCATTTGCAGAACTGATTGAAAAGCGTTTTGCACCGTGGTTAAGCGAAGACCAAGCGGTACATCGTATTTTAGATATGTGTACTGGCTCTGCGTGTATTGCCATTGCACTAGCCGAAAAATTTGATGATGCGCAAGTAGATGCGGTGGATATTTCAACCGATGCATTAGATGTAGCCGATATTAATATCAGCGATTATCAAGTTGAAGACCGAGTTTTCCCTATTCAATCGGATGTTTTTTCGGGTGTTATCGGCCAAAAATACGATTTAATTATTGCCAATCCACCGTATGTTGATGCCGAAGATATGGCAGATTTACCAAACGAATTCCACCATGAGCCAGAGCTTGGTTTAGCATCTGGGGTTGATGGCTTAGACGTAACACGTAGAATTTTGGCCGGTGCTGCTGAACATCTAAACGATAACGGTTTGTTATTTGTTGAAGTGGGTAATTCTATGGTACACATGGAAGATATTTATCCAAATGCTGAGTTTGAGTGGATTGATTTTGAAAAAGGCGGCTTAGGCGTGTTTGTTATTTCAAAAGAAGCGCTAATTCGTAGTATCGAAGATTAATTTAACGCACAGCTTGATGCGCTCAAGCTGTATTTCAGTGGCATGACATTTTTTGGGGATGAGGTAAAAAATGGCAGGTAATAGTATTGGACGGCTGTTTTGTGTCAGCACCTTTGGTGAAAGCCATGGGGTTGCGCTTGGCGGTGTAGTAGATGGGTGTCCTGCGGGATTGGAAATTAGCGAAGCCGATTTACAAATCGATTTAGATCGCCGTAAACCGGGGCAAAGTCGTTATACCACCCAACGTCGTGAAGACGACCAAATTAAAATTTTATCTGGCGTATTTGAAGGTAAAACCACGGGTACGAGTATTGGTTTATTGATTGAAAATACCGATCAGCGCTCGCAAGATTACGGCAAAATTAAAGATGTTTTTCGCCCAGGCCATGGCGATTATAGCTATTGGCACAAATACGGCGTACGTGATTATCGCGGTGGTGGTCGCTCATCTGCGCGCGAAACCGCCATTCGGGTTGCGGCGGGGGCCATTGCTAAAAAATACTTAAAACAGTATCACGGCATTGAAGTTAAAGCCTGTTTAAGTCAACTTGGGCCAATTAAAGCCGAGGTTATTGACTGGTCAGAAGTTGAAAACAATTTATTTTTCTTTCCTGACTCAAGCAAACTAGACGCCCTTGATGAATACATGCGCGAGCTTAAAAAGTCCGGCGATTCCATAGGCGCTAAAGTGCTGGTGGTTGCCACAGGCGTGCCAGTAGGATTAGGCGAGCCAGTATTTGATCGCTTAGATGCTGAAATTGCCCACTCTTTAATGAGCATTAATGCGGTTAAAGGGGTCGAAATTGGTGACGGTTTTGCGGTGGTTGAGCAAAAAGGGTCTGAGCACCGAGATGAATTAACACCACAGGGTTTTACCTCAAATCATGCTGGTGGCACGTTGGCTGGGATTTCAACAGGGCAAGATATTATTGCCTCGATTGCGCTTAAGCCCACCTCAAGTATCACCATTCCCGGTAATAGTATTAATACCAGCAATGAATCGGTTGAAATGATCACTAAAGGTCGCCACGACCCATGTGTCGGCATTCGCGCGATCCCAATTGCAGAAGCGATGCTCGCGATCACCTTAATGGATCATTTGCTGCGTCAACGCGGGCAAAACCCTCATGTGAATTTAGCGCATGGCCCAATACCGGGTTCAATTAAATAAGCAAAGTTTAGATTTTAAAAGAGACGCGTTAAGCGTCTTTTTTATTGACTAGGGTTTGGTAGCGTTCACTGAGTTGTTTTGCTTGTGCGCTGGATATTGGATTTAACGGATGCAAGGCGCTAATTAAAACAATCGCAATGCTGGGTAAAGCCGGTAAAAAAGGGGCTTTAATTTGCTCTGCGTATTGCGACTGACTAATATCTGCCATCGCGGTAATGGCTAAACCGTGATCAACAATCCCATTGAGCACACTGGCGCTGGCACAATTGGCAACAATATGAAACGGTTGCGATAATTTTAGCAGCCCTTCAACAGCCGCTTGGTGAAATTTACAATCTTTTTGAAATACCACAATTGGCAAACTGTGTTCAGGTTTTAGCTTAAATTGTGGGTGCTTAAGCCACACTCCTTGAGCCGTTTGCAGCAAATAGCCTTCTTCACTATTGGGCGCGCGCGTCACAATTGCTAAATCTAACAGGCCTTGGTCGAGCTGCTCACGTAACACAATGCTCGATGCGGTACTAATACTAAGCTCAAGATTTGAAAATTCTTGATGCAACAGCGCAACTACGTCTGGTAAGACTCGCTTGGCATAATCATCAGGGCAACCTAAACGCAGCATTAGGCGTTGCTTAGGTTGTTTAATATTAAGCACACTTTGGTCGTGAAGATGCACCAGTTGTTTTGCATCGCGAGCAAGTAATAATCCTTCAGCAGAAAGCACCAAGTTGCGGCCATGTTTGATAAAGAGCGTTTTGCCAAGCTCTTGTTCTAGCTTTTTCATTTGCATACTAATGGCCGATTGGGTGCGGTGAATTTGTAATCCAGCTCGGGTAAAACTGCCTGTTTCAACAAAGGCCAGCAAGGTGCGAAGGGCTTCAATATCCATCAGGTTCCTTAAACTAACCTATTTGATTTATGAATAGGTTATATCAAAATAAAGCGTTAGTAGCACAGCAAAAATTGCTTTAATTTAGTCTTAATCTCACCACAAGGAAATGATAATGCAACTTTATATAGGCAATAAAAATTACTCGAGTTGGTCACTGCGCGCATGGTTAATGCTTGCGAAATCAGGTGTTTCATTTGATGAGGTCATGCTTGAATTAGATACTCCTGAATTTTATCAGACCCTTGCGCCTTTGACTCCTAGCCAAAAAGTGCCGCTGTTAATTGATAATGACATCACAGTTTGGGATTCGTTAGCGATTTGCGAATATATCAATGATGCTTATCTAAATGGCACTGCATGGCCTGAGGATTTAGCTGAGCGTGCCAAAGCACGCGCGCTTGCAGCTGAAATGCATTCGGGATTTTATGCGCTGCGCAACGAAATGCCGATGAATATTCGCGCTACTCGTCATGTTGAACTCAGTGAGGCTGCGCTCAAAGATATTGCTCGTATTGATACCATTTTCGCAGAGCAAATGCAGCAGGTTCATCGCGCGCAAGGTGGTTGGTTATTTGGCCAATGGTCAATTGTTGATTGCATGTACGCCCCAGTGGTTTTAAGGTTAAAAACCTATCAAATAAATTTAAGTGACGATGCAACTTGTTATCTTAATCACGTATTGGCATCTGAGGTGCTAAAGCGTTGGATTGACGCTGCGTTACTGGAAACAACAATGGTGCAAGCCGACGAAGCGGGCACTGATGTATAATCTAGCTTAGGTAAAATCAATGCAAAAAGCCGAGCTTAGCTCGGCTTTTTGCCTGTTAATGGGGACTAGAATTAACGAGCTCACTTTTACTTTGTAGTGAAAAATCCGTACAATCGCCAGCAGTTTTATCACCTATGAGCTGCGCTTTGATGCGTTGCTACTGCAAGCAATGAGTATTGAGCCCAATAGGCTCCTTTTTGAAGAAGTAAGAGATGAAATTTAAACTAGGTTTGATTGTAAATCCTTTTGCTGGACTTGGTGGTTCGGTGGCCTTAAAAGGCAGCGATGGCGCACAAACGGCTGCCAAAGCACTCGCACTCGGTGCAGAGCCCAAAGCCAACATACGAACCAAAGCAGCGCTCGATGTTTTATTACCGTATCAGCATGAAATTGAGATATTTACTGTGAGCGGCGAGATGGGTGAAACCATAGCAAACGAATTAGGTTTTAATACTCAAGTTATATATCACGCCGACATACCTTCAACAGCAGCAGATAGCGAAGAAGCGGCTCGTTTGCTCAAATCTCAGGGTGTTGATTTAATTTTATTTGCAGGTGGCGATGGTACAGCACGAAATATTTGTTCGGTTGTTGCTGATGCGTTGCCAGTACTTGGCGTACCTGCAGGCTGTAAAATTCATTCTGGCGTATATGCAATTACCCCAAAAGCAGCAGGCCGTGTGGTTGAACTTTTAGTTAAAGGTGAATTAGTGACCTTAACCGAAGCGGATGTAATGGACATAGACGAAGATGCGTTTCGCCAAGGTACAGTAAAAGCAAAACGTTATGGTGAAATGCAGGTACCGTGTGAATTGCGCTATGTGCAAGCCGTTAAAAACGGTGGCAAAGAAACCGATGAACTGGTATTGGCTGACATCGCCGCTTATGTTGTATCGCAAATGGATGAAGATTGGCAATACATCATGGGCTCTGGTTCAACCGTTGGCGCTGTGATGGCCGAAATGGGCTTAAATAATACTTTGCTTGGGGTTGATTTAGTGGATGATCAAAACCTTGTGGCGAGTGACCTCACAGCTGCCCAATTACTTGATTATATTGCACAAAAGCCAACTAAACTTATTATCACTTTAATTGGTGGCCAAGGGCATATTTTTGGTCGGGGTAATCAACAATTAAGTCCTGCGCTTATTCGTACCCTAGGCAAAGAAAACATCATGGTTATTGCAACAAAAACTAAGCTTCAGGCACTGAACGGTCGCCCATTGATTGCCGATACTGGCGACAGTCAATTAGATGATGAGCTCAGTGGATTTATTAATGTTATTACCGGATTTAACGATCACGTGTTGTATCGCGTTGGTCATCAAGAGGAAATATAAATGTCGTACCTTGAATATGTAGAAAGCGCCCAGCAATTTTTTGATAACTTGGTTGAGCATGCAAGCGATGACGAATTGTTTGCCGGCGGCTATTTAAGAGGTCATTTTGATTTAGCGGTTGGTTATGCTCAAGTAGATGAACAAGCACTAACCATCGAAGAGCTTAATGCCAATATCGAAAAAAGCTTAGTTAAAGCCTACCATAATGGTGAACTCAACGATGACGACAAGCGTCACGTGGTAGTTATTTGGGAACAAATTAAAGCGTTAGTAGCCTAATCTTCACACCAGAGTGTTACTTAAGTTAAATGCTCTGGTGGTTTTTTATTGTTCGATGACAAAAATAGCTTGAAACAGCACCTAAAAAGATAGAAATTTTTGCTAGATTATTGTTTTTAAAACATTTCCCTTCTTAAAATCCCCGTCTATAGTTAAGTTAAAAAGAGCGATAAATTAGATTGCAGTTAACACCTTTTGCGTGAATAATTGCGCCAATTTTAGACGTGTCGCTTTTTGTAAAAACAAAGGCTTAAGGAAATTTTATGGGTGATTTAATTGGGATTGCGATACTCATTGCGATCAGTGCATTGTTCGCAATGTCAGAAATTGCAATTGCGGCGGCACGCAAAATTAAATTGCGGGTGATGGCTGAAGAAGGCGATGTCAAAGCGCAAGCCGTGTTAACACTGCAAGAAAACCCAGGGGCATTTTTTGCCATGATCCAAATTGCCCTTAACGCCATTGCGATTATGGGTGGTATTGTTGGTGAGCAAGCTTTAAGTCCTTATATTGCTGAGTTTGTTAGTTTATTTTATGTTGGGCCTTTAGCTGAACAAATTAGCTTTTTCTTCTCGTTTTTTGCTATCACTTCACTGTTCATTCTCTTTGCTGATTTATTACCAAAACGAATTGCGATGATCATGCCTGAAACCATGGCAATGAAATTAGTCTTATTGATGAACGCGGTTACTTACGCGCTCAAACCTCTGGTTATTTTATTTAACGGTATTAGTAATTTAGTACTTCGAATTATGAATTTACCCACTGAGCGTGAAGAAATTGTCACTACCGAAGATATTGTGGCGATGATGGATGCAGGTGCAGAGTATGGCAGTTTGCAACAGCAAGAATATCACTTAATAGGTAATGTATTTGAGCTTGAAGGGCGCACTTTACCGACTGCAATGACCACTCGTGAGTATTTGGTGTATTTTGATATTGATGATGACAGTGAAACAATTAGCGCCAAAATTTTAGAGCATCCACATAATCACTTTTTAATATGTGACGGTAGCCTTGATAAATTAGTTGGTTCAGTGGAGTCAAAAGAGATTTTGCGTCAGTTACTTAAAGGCGAACCCGTGAGCTTAAAAGAGGAAATTATAGATAAAGATTTGTTCTATTTACCCGAAACCCTGACTTTATCTGAAGCGCTTAATGCGTTTAAAGCCGCAGCTCGACCATTTGCCATTGTAGTGAATGAATATGCCATGGTGGTTGGCATGGTCACGGTAAAAGATTTAATGAGTAGTTTTATGGGTAATTTAGTCACGTTTCATGGTGAGGAGCAAATCGTACAACGAGATGCAAACTCTTGGTTAGTTGATGGTGCCACACCGATTGTTGATTTAATGCGTTTACTTGAAATTGAATCCTTTCCAAACAATAGCCAATACGAAACAGTGGCTGGCTTTTTAATCTATATGCTTAAACGGTTAGCAAAACGCACAGATTACGTAATTCACGAAGGATTTAAATTTGAAGCCATTGATGTTGAGGGAATACGCGTTGAGCAATTGCTCGTATCAAGAGTGGTCGAAGCTGTGATAATACCGGATGAGAAAATTAGCTAATAGTTTCGTTGCGGTGAGAACTGAGTTTTCTATACTGAGTACCAAGGGAGGATTTTTATGGATAGATCATTACTTGATACACTCAAAAGAAGAAACTATTTCACTGATAAAGGTGTTTACCAAGACTTTTTAGAATATATAGTCAGCATTAGCGACAGTAATATTGGCTATTTACATTTATTTGATGAACAAAGTCAGCAGCTTGTATTGAATGTTTGGTCTAAATCGGTATTAGAAAATTGCGCCGCAAGCTACAATAACCATTATCCACTCAAAGAGGCCGGGATTTGGGCTGATGCAATTCGAAAACGTCATACCGTGGTACATAACAGCTATCAACAACAAGCAAGTGCCCAAGGCTTGCCAAAAGATCATTTTCCATTAGATAACCACGTTGCTTTTCCATTATTTTTAAATGAGCAAATAATTGCTGTGTTGGGGATTGGCAATAAAAATGGTCAATATAGTCAAGAGGATATTGCGTTTATTGAAAGTAAAATAGCCGATACTTGGTTATTAGTTCGTTTGAAGTTGGCCAAAATTCATGAGCGTGAAGCCGAACTTGAGACTGCGTTTAGCCGTCAGAGTAGCCATCAAGTATTACTTGAAATGCTAAAAGCGATTTCCCATGCCTTAGAGCTACGTGATTTATATACTTCAAATCATCAAAAAAATGTCGCTTATATTTGCACTGAAATTGCAAAAGTACTGCTGTTACCTGAAAAGCAAAGTGTTGGTTTGTATGTTGGGGCACTTATCCATGATATTGGTAAAATGATCATTCCCAGTGCGATTTTAAATAAACCTGGAACTTTAAGTAATGAAGAGCTGGCTTTATTAAAAACCCATCCAGGGAATGGTGAGGAGATTTTTAAAGAAACGCTCTTTCCTTGGCCAATTAAAGAAATGATCAGCCAGCATCATGAGCGTATTGATGGTTCTGGTTATCCGTCTGGTTTAACTGAACATGAAATTTGCCTTGAAGCGCGGATCATTGCAGTGGCTGATACCTTTGATGCGATGGCCAATGATAGACCTTATCGAAAAGCGCCGGGTAAAAGTAAAGCAATTGAGGAAATAAAAAGAGGGCGGGGGTTACTGTATGACTCTTATGTGGTTGATGCATTTTTAAAATGTATCCTCGATAACCCTACCTTTGATGGGACTTATCCAGATTAATTTTACCAACCTCTGGGTTATTACTTTTTAAGAGTTCCACTTTGCTTAAACTGCTAAAGGTCGATGATTTAGCAAATACAAGAGTAAAAAAAACCAGTGCAAGTGAGCACTGGTTTTTTTATTAATTATAACAAGCTAATTACTTATTACGTGGCGCACGAGGCCCGCGTTTTTCAACGGCTTTAGCACGATTGGCTGAAGCTGGTTTATCGTAATTGTGTACTTTTTCAGTGCCATGGGCTTTATCATGACTATGGTTTTTATCGTTGTGTAAAACCAAGTTCATTGGGCGTTTGCAAATAAACACTTTTTTGAAATGCTGGAGTGTTTCTGCTGGCATATTCAGTGGTAATTGCACTGTACTGTGATCATCAAATAAACGAATATCACCAATAAATTTACTTGGAATATCAGCTTCATTGGCAATCGCACCAACAATGTTTTTCACCTGAACACCATGCTCACGGCCGATATCGATACGGTAAGTATCCATTGGGCCATTTTCGCTGTTGCGACGTTCACGGGGTTTATCTGAATCACGACGCGGTTCACGTGGTGCACGCTCTTCGCGACGAGCACGGCCATCACGCTCTGGGCGAGCACTGCGTTCACGTGATTTTCCATCGCGGTCATTACGCGCTTCACGATGAATAGCCACTTCTTTAACTTTAATCGGTGCACTTTGCTGAGCTAAGTACAATAATGCACCCGCTAAATCAGTACCAACTAAGCCTAATTGTTCAGATAACTTTTCAGCTAATTCATTGTAAAAAAGAATGTCTTTTTGCTCTGCACTTGCAGCGACTTTAATTGCTAGTTGTTGAATGCGTTTTTCTTCAACTAATGCAGTGCTTGGCATATCAACATTATTAATGGTTGATTTGGTATGCTGAATAATATTGCGTAATAAATGACGTTCATTATGTTTTACGAATAAAATTGCTTTACCTGTACGACCTGCACGGCCGGTACGACCAATACGGTGCACATACGCTTCAGAATCTTGTGGGATATCGTAATTGATTACTAATGATAAACGGTCAACGTCTAAACCACGAGCAGCGACATCGGTTGCAATAACAATATCAAGTAAGCCATTTTTTAAACGCTCAACAGTACGCTCACGGGCTTGTTGATTCATATCACCATTAAGTGGTGCAGCAGAGAAACCAGCTTGTTCAAGTAGCTCGGCAATTTCAACGGTATCGTTACGTGTGCGCACAAATACAATGGCACCGTCATAGGTTTCAGCTTGTAAGAAACGGATAATAGCATTGTTTTTATGGGTATTGGCTTGCCAATAAACTTGTTCAACACTTTCTACTGTGCTGTTACGCGCAGAGATATGAACATGTTCAGCATCTTCTAAGTAAGTGCTGCAAATCTTTTGAATTTGTTGTGGCATAGTGGCCGAAAACAAACACGTTTGTTTTTGTTTCGGTGTTTTTGCCATGATGGTTTCAACATCTTCAATAAAGCCCATGCGGAGCATTTCGTCGGCTTCATCAAGCACAAGTGCTTTTAGATGATCAAACTTAATTGTGCCACGGTTTAAATGGTCAATTAATCGACCTGGAGTCGCCACAATGACTTGAGGGCCATTACGTAAACCACTCAGTTGCACGTTATAGCTTTGGCCACCATATAATGCTAATACGTTAATGCCTTTAATGAATTGGGCGTATTGCTCAAACGCTTCAGCAACTTGAATTGCGAGCTCACGAGTCGGTGCAAGTACTAGTACTTGAGGGTGTTTAACTGTTGCATCGATGTTATTAAGTAACGGCAAAGCAAACGCTGCGGTTTTACCCGTGCCCGTTTGAGCCAGTCCGAGAACATCCTTACCATTTAATAAAAAAGGAATACACTGCGCTTGGATTTCAGAAGGCGTAACATAACCTAGTTTTTCGACGGATTTTAAGATTTCAGGAGATAAGTTTAAGGATGAAAAAGTAACTGGTTCGGACATTAAAGCGCCTCAGAAGTTGAATAAGGCGCAGATTATACAGGAGTTGGCTTCATTATGCTTGTGAATTTAACTCCACATTGGCCGCAAGACCGCATTTTTATTGGTATAAACCCAAATTAGCTTTGGCATAAGCTTCAAAGTCTGTAAAACCACCAATGTGTTTTTGGTCGAGAAAAATTTGCGGTACAGTCTCAACAGGTACACCCGCTGATTTTTCGAGATCGGCTTTTGAGATCCCTTCTTTAATGATATCAACATACTTGAAACTAAAGTCATCACGTTCGTTACTTAGTTTAGTGGCAAGCTCTTTTGCGCGAACACAATATGGGCAGCCATCACGGCCAAAAATTACAGTAAACATTGAATATCCTCTTTCGTTTTGATGTGGAGAGTATTATTGAAATGATGTTCAAAATAAACTCAATTAAATCGATGTCACCGCACTAAAAAATAGATGGCTTAAAAAATCAATAATAGAAGGTGTCATTTATGTTCGAGGAAAAATAAGAGTAAATGTGGTGCCAACTCCAACGGTCGATTCAATTTGAATATCAACATTGTGCGACTGTAGAATTGCAAAACTAACCGAGAGGCCTAAACCAGTGCCAACGTTGACAGGTTTTGTGGTAAAAAAAGGATTAAAAATCTGCCGTTGAGTTGCTTCATCCATACCGCATCCAGTATCGGTGATAGTGATTGTATGTTGCAGGACATTACTTGAAGCTGCAATTGTTAACTGCCCTCCATTTGGCATTGCTTGGGCTGCATTAACGAAAAAGTTAACAAAAACCTGCTGTAATTTACCGTAGAAACCTAAAATTATTAAAGGCGGATCTTCAGGGATAAGCATTTCAACTTTATGATCGTATTTTAATGAGTTCCACACCACTTTAAGAGAGTCATCGATACATTTAGCGAGAGACATTTTTTGTGCGTCACCGCCATCGTCAGCTCGTGAAAATGACTTTAAGCTATCGACAATTTCTTTAACTCGGTTGACACCTTGTAAAGTGGTCGGGACAAGTTGATTTAAATCTTGTTCAATAAATTCAAAATCACGTTCTATTTTAATTTGATTGATTTTATCGTGTTGCTCTTCAGGGATTAGAGTCTCAATAGCATGAAGTAAACCGTTATATTCATCTATATAATCGAGCAAGGTTGTTAAATTGCTTTTGATGTAGGCTAAAGGATTGTTTATTTCATGGGCTACTCCTGCAGCGAGTTGACCCAATGATGCCATTTTTTCACTTTGTAGTAGCTGTTTTTGTGTTTTGTGGAGTTCGTCATAGGTTGTTTTTAGTTTTGCGTAATTTCTCTGGAGTTTTTCTTCGGTTTTACGGCGAAATATTGCAGAAGTTAGCTGCTTAATAGCGGTATTAATAGTTTGAAAAAATTCAGTTTTGTTTTCAATTTTATCTAAAGCGATGGCAATTAAGCCTGATTCAGTGGTTGAAAGAGGATAAACGACACTTAATAGTTCTTTACTGACTGCAAGCTGTTTCATGGAGTAAAAAAAACAATTTTCGTATTCTGTAAACTGCCATTCATCATGATTTGTGTTTTTAAACTGGATAATATAAGACAGCATTGCATCATTGAGCTTAAATTCGTTCCATGCATTTTGCTCTACTTTGAGCAAAGCACTCGATAGTTCCGGTTGTTCATGGTGATATTTAATATGAAATGCATATTTATAATCAATCAGCTTCAAAACATGTTCAATAAAGGCTATGAGCAGTTCATCCAGAGATTTTTCTGACAAAATGTCAGAAGTCAGATAGGACAAAAATTGTAAGTGAACTTGCTTACTTGAGGCTTGCTCATAAGCCTCCATTAATAATACTTTTGACTCATAGGCGCGATGGCTAAATTCTTCAAGTTGCAGTTCAACTTGCATTCGAGAACGCTTTTCTCTAAGAAGCGCCTTTTCGGTTGCAACTAGTTGAGCTTGAAGGTCGTGATTAGTCATGTAAAGTCACTACTAGTTTAAATTTCTCAGGATTGTCGCTCGGTGTAATAATCACATTAGCTTTTTGCTCAAAGTGATTTGCTGCTCCTTCAATTAACCCTTTGGCTAAATAGCCCATACCACGAGATGATAAATAATCTATACAGAGGGTGTTCTCATCAATTTCAACACAATTAAGAGAGGGCGTTTTTGCTTCAGGATCGAGTTTTTTAACTTCAACATGAACAATAGTATCGATGGAAAATAAGAACTCTTTTAGATTATCAATTAGCTTAACCGCAGCAGGGCTTTTGGAAAATAAGGTTGGGAAAAGCCAGCGGCCAAATTCAAGCTGCATTTGTATCGGGTCACGCTGGCAATGCTCGCATGCTGAGCTAAAGAGCGTCATAAATTCACTATCAGAATAGGTCATAGTGCCAACATAACTGCCATCTGCTTCTAAAGCTGTTGCGTCAAGCACATTTTGCCACACAACTAAACCAAATGCTTCACCGATAAAATCTGCAAAATTAGTAAAGATTATTCCTTTCATACAGTATTCCTTTGTTCATCAAGTTGTAATCTCAATTGGGTGTTTTCACTTTTTAGTTCAGTTAATTCGACTATTAGCGCTATGATGTCTTTAAGTTCAAAGTTATCCCAAGGCTTAGACAAAATTATTCTCGCAACCTCATCGCTGATAGCTTGTTGGCATTGCTCCATATCGGCATAGCCGGATAATAAAATTCGGCCCATATGGGGATAAAGTTCACGAATTTTTTTTAGTAATTCTATTCCACTCATTGTGGGCATGCGAATGTCTGAGATTACTAGGTCAACGTGTGTTTGATTTAGTAAATCTAATGCTTCATGCGCATTGTTAGCTGTGCTTAATTCATACTGCTTTCGCAAAATGCGACTTAAGGCAATGAGTACTTCAGGCTCATCATCTACTAATAATATATGTGCCATAGACACCTCCAAATTTTATGATAGATGAAATCTTAAAAAGTGCTTAATTTGTAATATGTTGATATATTTTAGCTTGTTAAATATTGACATTCTTAAAGTGAAATTTTGATACTTTTTTATGAAGCATCAAGTTTAAAATAAGATTGTTTTAAACTTAATTGCCCGTTTTGTTATGTTAGAAGGGATTAAAAGCACTCAATTGGGCTTAGATAGCCTTATTTTTTAATTGCGCTTTCATTTCAACAGCTGCCAGTGCATATCCACCATTAGAGCCATCTAAAAAGTGAGTATGATTTTTATTGTAATCTGTAACGATACAAGTGATTAAACTATGTTGACTGGTGTGCATACCAAATACGATTTTTCCTTGTTGATGATACATTTCCAGCAGATCTCGTAGCCTTTGATATTGCTGCTCGGTGCCAGAAATAACCATGCGTAAGACTTCATCAAATTTTTGAAAGTCGCTGTTTAAAACTAAGTTTTGTTTGTAAGCCCCCCAATCTGTTTTATCGGTTTGAACATTTCGTGACATCACCCAAATTCCGACTAATCGTAAAACCTCTAGTCGTGCAAGGTATTTGAGCATTTGCCAACGTGAGTGTAAGTAATTACGAATTTTACTTTCGATAGATAGCAGTTTTACCGAAGCGGTGAGTGATAATTGGTTTTCTTGTAAAGGATGATATTGCTGCCAGTCACCATAAATGCGTTTAATGTGCTCAATGATCTCTTTATAGAGTTGTTCTTTATCATGCTCATTGGTGCTTAATGTTTGTACGAGCAAGCTCACATTGTGTTGATGTGGGCTTGGCACTTCATTCCAGCGACATTCAAAGCCTTCAAATAGATTACTATTTTGAGTGGCATCAGCGCGAACTAAGTAAGGATTATCAGGTGAAGGGTCTTTAATTAACTTTTCGGCAAATGCCAATCCTGTGCCTTTAAACATTGCTTGTTTAAAGTCAGCATGAGGCTGGTATTTGGCAATAAAAACATCGCAGCCATGGGTTCTAAGCTCGGCAATTGAAACTAATCCAATCCTTAGTGATAGCTTAAATTGTTGCTTTGCTAAAACCTGACACGCCGCTAGCGCTTGGCAGGTTTCATCATAATGATATTTTGGAATACATGCAGTTGAACCATCACCGCCAAAAACATAAGGAATATCAAACTTTTTTAGGGTGTTGATCAGGGCCACTATGGTCATCACCCCTAGCGCATTTACTTCTTTATAACGACCTTGTTTAATGGCTTCAGTAGAGTTAGCGACATCAGCAACGACTACAAACCACTCATCAGGCAGGGCTTTATAATGCTGGCTATTGGTAAATTCTTCAAATAGTTGAAAGCTTTTTAAGTCTTGGTAAAAATTTTGCTGCCTTGGCATTTTATTCCTATTTAAAGCTATGTGTTGCGTAATAAACATTACGTTTTTTTAAGTTTGATAGCCTAATCATAACTGTAAATTTTTTAAATATTTTTTATTTATTCCCTTGAATTCAATTTTGTTGACCTTATTTAGTTAGTTAAGAGTGCCTAAGGGGCTCTTAAATACCCGACCTGTTATGGTCTTATTATTCGTCAGTTCATTATGAATGGCACAAATTTATATCGCTTTATATGAGGATATCATTATGCGTACAGTAGACTTATCACCACTTTATCGTTCTTTTATTGGTTTTGATCATTTAGCATCATTAATGGATGCGGCGGCTCGTACCGACAAGCAACCAAGTTTTCCTCCTTACAACATCGAATTACTTGCTGAAGATAAATATTTGATCACTATGGCTGTAGCTGGTTTTGTTGAAAGTGAATTAAGTATTGAAACTGAGCAAAATACGCTCAAAGTTTCTGGTGTCAAAGTAGATAAAGATGCAGAGAAAGTAGAGCGTCGTTTTATTCACCAAGGTTTAGCTGAGCGCAATTTTGAACGTAAGTTCCAACTCGGTGACCATGTTAAAGTGATGTCGGCTAATTTAGAAAATGGGCTGTTATACATCGACCTAGAAAGAGAAATACCAGAAGCACTTAAGCCGCGTAAGATAGAGATTGGCGCAAGTAAATTATTAGAAAACGTTAATTAAGCTTTTTATTTCTCCCTCCCCAACCAATTTGAACGCTTGTCAGTGACAGGCGTTTTTTATAACCAGCTAAGCGTAATTTTATCAATGTTTACTTAATCTGGGTTCTTGATAATAGATTAACCAACATTTTTAATTAAAATCAAATATCTAAGTTATTCTTCATTTATCAGAGATTTTTAGGCCAAGCTAGATAGAGGTGTTAATAGGACTCAGTTGTATCTGAATTGAGGCTGTTAGGATTGATAATACCTGCCTGTGATAGATTTATTATCCAGAATTTAGGTTATTTAACCTGGGAGGGAGCAAAATTAAACTGAGCTTGTAACTAGGCTGAGGGCTCTGATTTTGGAAAAATACGATATTTTATTATTTATTTTTTTTAGTTTATAAGATTTTAATTACCAATCCAGTAATTGTATAAAATAGTAAAGCTGATTTAAATGTGCTTTATAGCTTAAATCTATCAAAGAGTTATGCTCAATGTTATATGTGTTAGCAATACAAAAATTAAATAAGACTTATTTTATTTTTACCTTTATTCTTGCTTATATACATGGCCTTGTCTGCTGTACTAATCAGCATTTGAGGATTTTGTTCTCCGTGCCAAGTTGTAACTCCAATACTGGCCCCGACATGAACATTGTGTGGCGTATCATTGACCGAAATGACGATAGGCTCATTAATTAAACTGAGTTTTTCTTCAAGTAACTCCAATACTTTTTCATCAGGATGGCATTCGACTAAAACCCAAATAAATTCATCCCCGCCAAGGCGAGCGATAAAATCAGATGCCCGTTTATTTTGGTTTAATCGATTAGCAACAGCGATTAAGACGTCATCTCCTGCTTGATGACCAAAATCATCATTAATTTCCTTAAAACCATCAAGATCGAGCATGACCACATTGATAGAGAGTCTTTTGCGCTGAGCGTTATTAATCTGAGTTGTTAAATATTGAAATAATGCAGAACGGTTTGGTAGCCCTGTAAGTGCGTCGAGCCACACTTGTTGTTGGATTTTGGTCAGTAAGGTATGTCGCTCAATCGCATATGAAATGGCCCGTGACAAAATAGCACTATTGGCTTGTGATTTTGGGATGTAGTCTTCGGCGCCGAGTTTTATTGCTTTTTCACCTATGTCTTCATCGTGCACCCCTGTAAATACAATTACGGGAATATCAGCAATTTGATGGCGAAAGTGAGTTAAAGTCTCAAGGCCCTGTGTTTGTGCAAGACCTAAGTCGAGTAGAATTAAGTTTACACTCTCATGCGCTATCGTTATAAATGCTTCTTCAAGTGTTTCTGCGTGGAGCAATAAATAAGTTTTACGTAAATCTTTCGCAAGCATCTGTTTAACAAGGTAAAAGTCATCATAGTTGTCTTCAATTACTAAAATTGTTGAATCAGCATCATGATTTTTGAGCGTTATTTTCGGTGCTGTTAACATCAAATCGTCCTTATATTCGTTGTAAATGAACTTATGAAATACATCGTTCAATCCTTTGCTTTTAACGTAACGGTGTTGAGCCAGTATTCACATAGCTGTTGCATAATTTTTACTGTTTGTGCAAAAGTTCCTGGCTTAATGATAAACGAGTTTGCCCCAAGTAAATAAGACTCCTCCACATCGCGATCGGAGTGAGAGGTCGTGAATATAATGCAAGGGATAGTGCTTAATGTAGTAGATCCTTTGAGTTTTTTTAAAACATCTTTACCACTTATCATCGGCATATTGAGATCGAGTAAAATAAAGTCCGGTAAAATAGGGTCCGAATGATTTAAGTGGCTAAATAAGCGCTCACTTGATTCAAAACCAACTAGCTCAACATTAAAATCAAGCTGTTGCATTGCTCTTCGTACTAAATATTGATCATCAGGGTCATCATCAATGAAAAATATAATTGGAGAATGTTTCATATTTTCTCTTCTATGGGCAATATAACTGTGAATGTTGTCCCTTGGTTACAGTGACTCTCAACCTTAATTTCACCTCCATGGGCTTTGATTATTTGCTTACAAATAGCCAACCCCATTCCGTATCCTTTCACTTTAGCTGATGCTAAGCGTTTGAAAGGTTGAAAAATCTCACTCGCATATTTCTCATCAAAACCAGTTCCATTATCCGAGACGCGAATTGTTAGTTCCTGCTCACTCAGCTCATGGCTAAATTTGACTATTGGCTGGAGCTCAGCCTGTTTATAGCGAATGCTGTTGGTAATGAGATTACGAAGTACTTGCAAAAAGCTATTTAAGTCAGCATAAATAGTAAAGTCTTGTTCTAAAATTAAGTTACAGTCAGACTCCATAATTAGCTCTGACAAGTCTTCTCTTATGATGGCGAGTAAATCAGAAAAGCGAATTGGCTCTTTATTAAGCTGATGCTTAGAGTAGCGCGATAACTGCAATAGGCTATGGATCATACCGCGCATTCTTGATGCTGCATCGGTCAAGCGACTTAGTTCATACTCAGCATCTTCATCATCTAATTTTCCCTTGAGACGTTCGCTTAAACTATCTGAAAATGCACTAATTTTACGAAGCGGTTCCTGTAAATCATGGGATGCAGAGTAGGCAAACTTTTCTAATGCTAGATTCGATTCTGCCAAAGCTTGTTCGACAGCTTTACGCTCTGAAATATCCTCCACCACAGAAATAAAGTGGCTTGGATTGTGGTACTCATCGCGCACCACAGATACAGTTAAAAAAGCCCATATAATTTTGCCATTTTTACAAATATAGCGCTTTTCCATTGAGTACTGGGCAAATTCATCGGCGAGCAATTGTGCTACTAATTCCAAATCTATATTTAGGTCTTCGGGATAAGTGATATTTTGAAAGTTAAAAGAGAGTAGCTCATCGTGGCTGTAACCTAAAATTTCGCATAATTTTCGATTTGCTTTTAGCCAAGTACCGTCGAGGCCAACATGAGCGATTCCTACTGCTGCTTGCTCAAAAGTAGTATAAAAATCCTGCGCGAGAGCTTTTATTTTGTCCCGCTGCTGTTTTTGCTCGCTGACATCAAAAAAAGTACCAATAATTTCACTTACTTGTCCTTGTTCATCAAAGGAGTACGGGGAGTCTTTTGATAAGCACCAAATCCATTGGCCTTGCGCGTGTTTTATTCTAAATTCTAAGCCTTGAGCCTCTTTGTTTTTATTGACTGTCAGGGTGTTGTAATGTGAGCTCAGTTTGGTTTGATCATCTGGGTGGAACAGGGTAAAAAGGTGATGTTGATATTGAATTTGGTTCAGTTGCTCAAAACTATACCCTGTTATTTCACTGTATTGTTCGTTGATAAAAGTGATTTTTTGATTATGAATGTTGTAAATAAATATCGCGCACAATGATTTGTTTAAGACGGCCTTCAAAAAATGACTTTTTTGACTAAATTGCAACTCAAGTTCTTTGAGTTGATTAATATTGGTTAGGGTTCCCGACATTAATAATGGTTTATTATCAGTATCATAGATTGTTTTCCCTCGGGTTCTGATCCATTGGTATTGCTGATTTTCAGATAAACCTCGGTAGGTCACATCGTATTTCTCTTGATATTTTAAATGCCGATCTAACGCTTCAAATACTCGGGCTTTATCATCAGGATGAACATGAGCTTGCCATAGGCTGAAGTCAGGTTTAATAACATCAGGATCGTAGCCTAGCATGCGCATTGAGCGATTTGAGTACCAGACATCGTTGGTTTGCACATTCCACTCCCAAATACCATCTTCGGTTGCATCAATTACTCGTTGTAATCGATTGGACTTTTCGAATACAAAATTATGTTCATTATTCGGAGTACTAACCGAATTTACTGATGCAAAAGCGTGTTTTTCATTCTCAAAATTATGCACAGATAAATTGATTTCAACCCAAATTTCATCCCCATTTTTTGTTTTACCACGCACAGTTCGCCCTTGTGCCATGGCATGGCCTTGGATTGGCTTTTTAAAATAACTATCGGTTAATACATGATGGAATTTTGCTTGTTCATCAAGTAATAAACAATGCAGTGGTTTACCTATAAGTTCGTCTGTGTCGTATTTAAATAATTGCTCGAAGGCTTTATTTGCAACACGAATAATATGATTTGCATCAACAACTAACAGACCTGCAGGTTGAAGCTCTAATGAAAATTTGAAAATCGCTTCGGCTTTTTGGGCTTGCTCAAGTTGAGAACGGCGTGATTTTTCATGCTCTGCCTTGCTAATTGCTTGTTCTAATTGTTTTGGGGATGGAATAGCAATTAAGGTATTAATATTTTTAAATAAAACAAAGGCGGTGATCACAGAAACGATTGCGGTAATTGCTTTTGCAATGCCATGAAGCCCATAGCTGCCATGCCAAATTGTATAAATACCAAATAAATGGGTAATGCCACAACATAAGATAAAAAGCGCAAAAAGCACAAAAATACGTTTAAATTTTAGATCTACACGTTTGCGTACAAAAATAAACAAAGCTATCGGGATTGAAAAGTACGCAGAAGCAATCAGTAAATCGGAAATGACATTGGTCCATAAAATGGCGGGGTGCCATAAATAGCAATGGCCATGCGGCATGTAATTGGGATTAAAAAAACCATTTAGTGTTTCTATCAATGCACTTTCCCTGTCAATAAACGCTCTAGTAAGGAGTTTAGACTACCGCGCAGATTTTGTTTTTTATTTAATCAAATCAATATTTCAGCTACAAAGAATGTTTTGACTTTGGTGTGAGAGCAGAACGTGAATATAAAAGTTGCCGTTTTTTTTGGGAGTGCCCTGCACACTAGCAGGGCTAATTTTTATTTTATTGGATGAAGTACGACACAAGTGCGCAACTTATCATTTCCAAACTGCGACATTTTATCGAAGTCAGTGCGGGCGATGGGTAAATGTTGGCAATCGAGCGGATCTGGACGTGCTTCATCGGGATCGGGATCATGAACATATAAACACACATCATCAATAGCTGTGACTGCAACCCAGTGAGGGACTTTACGACCATCCATTCGATAGGTACTGATTAAAATAATAATCGCACACCCTTGCTGCAGCCAAAGTTCAACTTGTTGTTGGCTAAAATCTTGATATTGCGTTGTAATATTTAATGCTGCTGCTTTTGTTCTAAACTGTACTTCAACCACGGTCATGATATCTTTTTTGTTTTGGGTGCGAACACCGTCAATGAAAAGAGGGCGCTCATGATTAATATAGGTGGTTACGTCAAAGCCTCTTAATTTTGCCGCAATAGCCAAGCCAAGAGGGTGGCAGCCACCGTGACCGGAGGTCATGAAAATAGTCGTGGCCTCACGCCAAATATCGAGTTCTAACGGTTGTGAAGGCGCAAGTTCTGGTAATAAACTGGCCATTGCCATCATTAAAGATGATGGACCACAGGTAAACTCGGTTGTTTGTTGATACCAAGGAACAGGTTTGGGTTGTTTGGCTGGCGCTAAGTTACGGATCCGCTTTTGCATTCGCAGCGCATCACTTTGGTCATGATAATAATGACTGTATTCACCAAACTTTTTGTAACCGAGCTGCTGATAAAGGGCAATCGCCGCGGCATTTGGTTTTGCAACTTCAAGACGCATAAATAAACGACCAGATTCAGCAGCCGCTTCTTCGAGTGCCAGCAATAATTGTTTAGCTAGCCCTTGGCCTCTGGCATGGGGGGCAACAGCAAGAGAATAGAGCCTTGCCAGTCGAGTACCTTTATGTAGCAGTACTAAACCGTATGCATCGAGCTGCGTTTGACCTTTAATAACATAAATTAAACTGTGGCCCGACTTTAACCAGCGGTTAAAACTTCGTCGACTAATTTTGTCGGCGTTAAAACTGGCATTTTCTAACTTGACTAGCGCATCTAAGTCTTCAAGCGTGGCGGGGCGAAGCGACATATGGACTGATTTTCCTAACGAAAAAAATATAAATAAATAGCATAGCATTTGCTAGTGTGCGCTGGAGTTTTTAGCTTGTAAAGGTGATTTTAATTCACAGTCATGATCAAATCTTATGCTTAAGAAAAAATAATTTATTCAATAAAATAAATGAGTTATTTAAATTGATTAAAGATAAAAATCACGCTATATAGCTGTTTTAGAATGAATGGCTTAGCTGGTGTGCTCGTTTGTTTAAATGAGATTTGCACTTGCTCTGATAGCTCTTAATAGGACGATTTATGGGTATTTTACCAAAACAATTAGAGCAAGAAGCGATAGCGCACGGCTTACCGAGTTCGTTTATTAATCTGTTAAACTTATTACTGCGAAGCCCAAGTGTGGTGGGTTCCGAGCATTCTTTTTTTCGAGTATTACAACGAGAGTTAGAAGAACGTGGCGCAAACGTTACTTGGTACGAAGGGGTATTGGTTGCGCAAGGTTCAGATCCACATAGTATTATGTTTTCTGCACATATCGACCGCCATGGTTTAGTCTGTACTGGTCCAAATGAGTTTCAATATGCTGCATTTGTGTCCGGTGCCCGCTCTGATTTACTCGGTAATTCTGTTAGCGAGCAGTTGATGAAAAAAATCGTCGAGCGTTTTTCATCAGGCGATTTATATGCTTATGAACCTTGGTCGGGTGCGTATCGTGGCAAAGGCGAAATCACTGGCACTTATGTTTGTGAGCATCGTAATAATTTAATTTTTGAAGTTGCGGGACTTGAGCATTTAGTCGCCGGTACGCCTGTGGCATTTTTAGATAAACTTAAAGTCACCGAGGAAGCCTTAGTTGGGCAATTAGATAACGTATTGACTGCTGCGGCGTTGGTTTATTTATTTGAACTTGGCTTTCAAGGCACTGCTTTTTTCACCGCGCAAGAAGAGGCGGGTAAAAGTTGGCGTTATTTACTTGAATGGTTCCGTCGTTTCGGTGGCTCTACTAATCAGCTTATTGTGGTTGATACTAGCCCGTATCCAGATTTACCAACGGCTCAATTACAGCATTTGGTATTACGTAATAAAGATGCTAATGCTAGTTTTAACGTGGCATTAACAAAGAAACTCGCACAAGTGTGTAAAAAACATAAACTCAATGTACAGTTTAAAGATGAGTATGTTGAATCACTTAATGAGCAGCGTGTTGCAAGAGGTGATGAACCTTCTTCACTTGGTTCAACCGAAATGGGGCGAATTATTGCGGCCTCTAGTGGTTTGGTGGATGGCACCACGCTACAAATACCGACTTCGGGTTATCACACAATGGAAGAATCTGCGCCACTTCAGTCGGTGCAAGGATTTATTGCGGTGTTGATGGCTCTTTCTAATTTAAAGTAAAAAACTAAAGGAATTATTTTAATAATGTATAAAACCCTCGTTGTTGCACAAAGCAGTGATAATCTTTCGTTAGGTGATGGTATTGATGTCATTACTTTTGAGCAATATTTACAAGATTATCCTAAGCGTAACGAAACGAAGACTCGAGTTATTAATCTATGTGATACAGAACATTACCTCAGTCGCGGGTATTACTGTTCATTATTAGCTGAAGCACGTAAACATAAGGTTTTACCCAGTGTTAGTACCATTAATGATCTGCGTAATTTAGCCAATTATGCAGATAGCTCTTTGTTGTTTAATTCAGATTTATTAGGGTTAGATTTAGATCAACCAATAGAGTTATTTGCTTTTTTTGGCCATGTTGAGAATGAGCAGCTGAAAAAATTAGCTCGTCGTGTTTATGAAAAATACCCAGATCCGATTCTGAAACTAAGTTTATTTCGCGATGAAAATGGTATTAATTTTAACGTGGTGCGCTGTACTTATTCATTATTAGATGAGGTACAAAAAGCTGAATTTTTAAATCGCTTAAATATTTTTACTCATGTGGTCTGGCGTCAATCTGCTGCTGAGCGAAAGTTACGCTGGGATATGGCTATTTTAGTTAATCCTGATGAAACTCATCCACCTAGCGATAAAGATGCAATCGCTCGTTTTATAAAGGCCGCAGCTAAGGTTGGTATTCACGCACAAACAATTACAGCTAAACAAGCGAATCATATTGCCCAGTATGATGCACTTTTCATTCGTGAAACGACAGCAATCGACCATCATACTTACCGTATTGCGCGTAAAGCCGAACAAGAAGGTTTAGTAGTGATAGATGATCCAACCTCGATTATGCGATGCTGTAATAAAGCTTTTTTACACGATGCATTTAGCTATAACAAAGTACCAGCACCAAAAACGCATGTGGTCCTTGGCACCAGTGATGTTGAGCTTGATAATATCGAAGCGCATTTTGATTATCCGATTGTATTAAAATTGCCTGAAGGTGCTTTCTCTAAAGGTGTGTTTAAAGTTGCAACGCGCGATGAGCTTAAAGAGAAACTTGACCTATTGTTAGCTGATACCGCTTTGGTCTTAGTGCAAGAGTATTTATTTACCGATTTTGATTGGCGCATTGGGGTTTTAAATGGCCGAGCAATTTTTGCATGTCGTTATCATATGGCTAGAAATCATTGGCAAATTTATAATCATGGCTCAAAACGTTTTTCGTCAGGTGGTTTTGAAACTTTGCCAACCTTTGAAGTACCAAAAAAGGTGCTAGATGCGGCAATTAAAGCCTGCTCAATTATCGGAAAAGGTTTGTACGGTGTTGATATTAAGCAAAAAGGGAATCAAGTTTACGTTATTGAAGTTAATGACAACCCAAGTATTGATCATAAAGTTGAAGACTTGTATTTAGGCAATGAACTTTATATGCATATTATGAATGAGTTTGCGCATCGTTTAGAAATGCGTGGACGTTAACTTAAAAAAATTAATTAAAAGCGGCTTCGGTCGCTTTTTTATTGCTTTGATATTATTGGAGTTTGAGGGAGATTAAACGCACTGGATTTGAATATAAATTTAAGTCATTAAAAAAGGCCAAATCGTAAGATTTAGCCTTTTTTAGCTCAATTAAGAACTAGAAGGTGGTTAACTGATTAACCAAACCGTTGCTATTAAAGAGCTACGATTTTCTCAGCTTGAGGACCTTTTTGACCTTGAGTTACGATGAACTCAACTTTTTGGCCTT
Organism: Pseudoalteromonas tunicata; assembly: GCF_002310815.1. Classification (NCBI taxonomy): domain Bacteria; kingdom Pseudomonadati; phylum Pseudomonadota; class Gammaproteobacteria; order Alteromonadales; family Pseudoalteromonadaceae; genus Pseudoalteromonas; species Pseudoalteromonas tunicata. The sequence continues at coordinate 1,149,460 of NZ_CP011032.1, forward strand.
CAGTTAAAGTTTTGAAACCTTCACCAACGATGTTACCAAAATGAGCAAAAACGTCTGGACCATTTTCTTGAGCGATGAAACCAAAACCTTTAGCTTCGTTGAACCATTTAACTGTACCAGTAGTTGTAGTAGACATAATAATATCCTAATTTTTTGAGTAATTTAAACAGGCTCAGTATGAACACTGCCGTTGATCTGGAAGTATTGCAATTACTTATAAAAAACAGGACGAGGTACTAAACGAAACTTCGAAATGGTATGCATAAATAAGGTCGTACTTTCAAACAGAACTCAGTGTAGCTGATCCCCCATGAGAGTCAAGCACTCATTCCTAATTGCACCAATATAAATGCCTCAAAACGGCTGTGTGTTTTAGTCAGTTAGGTTTGTTGTTAAAAGTGCTATAGAAGTACCTGTTTTTAGAATTATTGTGAATTATATGTAAATTTTATTTGCTGTTTGTTTTTTAGTCTGCCATAGATAAGAGGTCTGAGGACTTACCTCGACATAATTTCAACACACATTGAGACAATATTATGACAACAAAAAAAATAGCATTTTGCGTATTGCTCGGTTGCTTGAGCTGGCAAAGCCACGCAAAAACTGGGTTGGCATTTGTACATGGCACTGGTAATCAGAGTGATGCTTATAATGATTATTGGACGGGTGATTTTATCAATACCGTAAAACAAGGGTTGAGTGACCAAAGTTTATACACAGTGATAAATTGTGACTTTGATCAGTACATGTGGAGTGCAGAGGCTTCGGGCTGTTTAGCGCAGCAACTTACGAATTTTGTTAACCAACAAAACATAACTGAGCTTAAAGTAATAACCCATTCCAATGGTGCCAATGTTTTACGATGGATTTTATCTAATCCGACATGGGATAGCCGCTTTGCACCGCTAATTAGCAAAATCAGCCATGCTATTGCAATTGCTCCATCAAGTGGTGGAACGCCATTGGCAGATGCGGTGATTTCAGGCAACAGTTTTGAATCATCTTTAGGTTGGTTACTTGGGTTTAAAACCGATGCAGTAAAACAACAGCAAGTTGCTTGGATGGCTAATTACAATTCGAGTTGGTTATTTGGTACGGCTAATCGACCACAATTACCGAGCCGATTTGAGGTCGTAGTCGGTAGTGATGTTGATTCGGCGATTTGGGATGGCGATAGTTATTGCGCTGGTTATCAATATCAAGTGGCATTGGAAGTGACCCAAAATTGGTTAGACAGTTGCTCCGATGGTTTTTTAAATTGCAGCTCACAAAAGGCCGCAGGGCAGGTGTGGTTTACTGATAAACAGAAAACGCGTGGTCAAGAGCCCCTTAGTCATCAACAAAGTCGCCGAGATTGTTTTAATTTAGGCTCTTTATTGAAAAATCGTATTTAAATCTAAGGACTAATAATGACTTATTTAAACAAAACATTACCGCTGTGCTTGGTATTAAGTTTTTTTGCCAATGCAAACCCCACTTTTAGTGAAATTGATTATACTCCAAAACATGATTTTAAAGTGACAGCGACCACGAATAATAAACTGGCTGATCCTCATCAAAACAATCAGGATGCAGTGGTATATGTATGGCCTAATACTCATAGTAAATTTGACGCAGTATCACAATTACAAACGCTGCAAAGCAACGAATATTGGCAGGAGGTGAGTGCACAAGAACTTAATGCGGGTATTATGCTTTTTACAACATCAACAGAGGCATTTGTTCGCATTGCGCCAAAAACACAGTTTAGCGAAGGTGAAGCAATTAAATCACCCGCACTTGATGCCAGTCAATTAATGATAAAGCCGCGCTTATCATCTACCTTTGAAGCGGTTGAGCAAACTATTTCACAACAAGAAATGGCTTTGGCTGGCTTTGAAGATGGCAGTGTTGCATTAAAAACAAATGCATCGAATTTAGTTGGACAGTTAACGTTGCGAAGTAATCAAAATTTACAGCGTAACAGTCGCTATTTAGTGCACGTTAAAGAGAAGTTTTCCAATCAATTGCTGCAAGTATCGGCTGCTAATATTTACCAACCTGAAGAAGAGGCGGTATTTAGTTTATCGGCAAAGATAGCAGGACAAGATTTGGATGAAAAAAATACGCAACTACGATTAATAAACTCACATGGTGAAGCGACGCAGCTAAGCTATGATGGGGGTAAAATATTATTACCTGACAACTTAGATATGGTTGGTGCTTATCAAGGCTTTTATGAGTTAGAGCTCACATCAATGAAAGTTTTGGCGGGCATTAGCGTCAAACGCAGTATTAAAGTACCATTTGCTCAAGTTGTGAGTACTGCTGAACTCGGTCAAGCAATACAAGTTGAAAATCAAGCTGCGGTACAATTTTCACTGCCAATTAAAGTGGCTCATCCTGGGCGCTATGCTGTTAAAGCAACGTTAGCTCTGCAATCTACTAAAGGTAAAATCACTCATTTGCAAACAATAGAGGTGGCCAATTGGTTGCAAGGTGACAACAGTATAATATTACCTTTTACAGCTAATGCTCCGTCAAAATCTGGATCGAAACTTTTATTGACCAACGTAAGCTTGGTTGATCAAAGCCGGATGATGCTGCTTGAGCAACATGTAGTCTGGTAGGCTTTTGTTTTATTGATAAAAAGCCAGCTTCTGTTGAGGCTGGCTTTTGATACTCTTGTTTTATAACAATTGGCTATTTTGCTTGTTCGATAGCTTCTCGTTGCGCTTTAATTTTTTCAGCCAATTTTTCAATGGCTTGATGTGCCTCGTCACTTAATTCGTTAGCGTTCTCTTTACCTTCTAACCAGCTTTCTTTTGCCATTGATTTGCTTTGTTCAATCAGATCTTTACTTTGTGCAAGTAAATCTTTACTGATATCTTGGCCTTCGCCCGCTAATGTTTTTGCTAAAGCCTCACTTTCTTTAACTAAATCATTTAATGAGTCATCTTTGAGTTCTAATGCGCTTTCTTTCACATCATTCCAAGCGTTAGTTAATGCGCTTGATACTTCTTTTTTTACTTCATTGGCTTCGTTTTTAATTTCGGCTTGTTGCTCACATCCCATCAAAGTTATGGCACTGAACATTAATACTAAACTTAGTTTTTTCATCGATGATTCTCTTTAATTTAGGCGACATAGATTATCTTTAGCCCAATCCCTGTGGTCAATCTATTCACGATTAAAATAGGCGCTATACTAATAAGTTGAAGATAAAGCATAGGATCCATTGCATTGAGGTATATCTATTTGAACTATCAGCTTGGGTTATTATTTCTTTGCATCATTGTCTGTATTCGGGCTGAAGCTGAGCTGAATGATCCTATTTTGTCGCAGCAAATGGATGCCTTAATAGAAAAAAGCGATTATTCGAGCGATGCATTTTTTGCTACTTATCAGCAATTGCAGGCGAACTTTCCCAAACAGTTATCGGTAGAACTTAGTGCTAAGCGCGCGATTATCGACAGTGCCATCGCATTAAATGCGCACAATACAACTCTCTACCCTGAACTAATTGACCAGATCAAACAATTAATACCAAAGGTAACAGATCAAGGATTAGTCTTTGATTTAAAAACACAGCTCTTTTTTTTAAGTTCTCGAGCAGAAAATCAAGTTGAATATTATCAAGAAATTAAAGATTTACTAGCGCAAGCCCCTGAAAATATCCAGCAGATAGGGTATGGATATTTATTGCTAGATGCCGCCAGTATTGCCCTAAGGTTGATGCAAGATGAGGAGGGGTGGCACTATTTTACTTTAGCTAATCAGTTAGCCATATCGCTTGATAATAACGATTTTTGGTCTTCTCTTGAAAATAGCCGAGGTTTGGCTCTATCAGAACATGGCCACTTTGAGCAAGCATTAGCAGCCTTTAAGAAATCGCTTCAATATAAAAAGCAACTAGGAGTCTATCATGCAGTAGTTTATGCCAATATTGCTTATAACTATTTTAATTTGGGCCAATTAGAAAATGCTCGTCATTATGCAAGTATTGCGCTTAGTCAAGCTGCGTTAGAAGATAATCGCTACGTTGAAGTCTTAATAAAAACGTTATTGGGCCGAATTGAAAAGTCTCAAGGCCAAAATGAAAAAGCGCTTGATTGGTTTTGGCAGTCTCTAGAGCTTGCAAAGCAAGAGGGTGTCAGAGACTATATTTTTGCTAATTATGCCGATTCGATTTATCCCTTATTACATTTAGGAAAAATAGATCAAGCTGTTGAATATTTAGAACAAGCGAAAATGATTGAGCATAAGGAAAAATTAGGTTTAAGCAGTTATTTATTTGAATTAGAAGCCGTTATTAAGCATCATCAAAAAGACTATGAAACAAGTTTGATGTTATTTTTTCAAGCAATTGATGCAATAGGGCAAAAATATACCGCAACAGCCGCAAAAGCCGCAGAGCAAAGTCGCGCTTTGATGGAAACCCAAGTGCAGGAGTTAGAAAACCAAAGACTGCGAGTTGAAAATGAACTAAAGCAAACGTATCTAAATGAAATATCAGATAAAAACACTTGGCTGATATGGTTGTCGTCTATCGTGAGTCTTTGCTTAGTAATTACTGTGGTATTAGCCTTATATGCCCGAAAAGTATCTAAAATTAATCATTTGCGTGCAACCACCGATGAGTTAACCCAAATCGCTAATCGCCGTCACATTTTGAATTGTTTAAACCGGCTTATTAAAGGCGCAAATAAAACCAAGCAGCCATTGTGTATTGCGATGTTAGATATCGATTATTTTAAAAAAATTAATGATAATTTTGGTCATCTTGCGGGTGACTTAGTATTGGTTGAAGTTGCGCAAGTGGCTCAATCTTGCCTGCGAAAACACGACTTAATGGGTCGCTTAGGTGGGGAAGAGTTTTTGTTTGTGCTGCCTAATACCACGCAACAACAAGCGCGAACCGTTTGCGAATCGATTAGAAATGCACTTCATACTATTGCTATCGATAATGACGAGAGTGGCCATTTAACCGTATCGGGCAGCTTTGGTATCAGTATATTGAGCAAAGCCGACGAAAAAGTAGAGTCTTTGATCCAACGAGCCGATACCGCCCTTTATCAAGCTAAAAACAATGGGCGCGACCAAATTTGTGATTAGTTTTTAATTTTAGAGCTGGTATTTTTATTACAAACCTTATCTTATTTCTGCAGAAATAACGCCATTTACAATTCTTCACATTATATTTTTAGTCTCATCCTTATTTTAACCCACTGAATTAGTTTATTTATCTGTTATTATATCGTCCCTGTTTTAATACTGAATTAAATATATTGTATGCAATTTGTTGCGTTTTGTGTTTTTAGTTGTTAAAACTATGTTGCATTTTGTTTTGGTGGTCATGCTTTTTGGCTACTCAAAAATGCCTATTTGCACTCTCTCACACAACTAGAAAGAAGAAAATTATGAAAATTAATAAATTAGTTTTAGCAGTTACAACAGCTTTGTTGGTACAGCCTGCAATGGCGAGTAATGCACCAAAAAGTCAATTAGAGAACCAAGCTCACCATCATGGTATTGAAAAAAAGCGCCAGTTAAATGTACCAACCGCTCAAACTCAAACCCGTTCAAACCCTTTAGAGTACTCTCATCGGTTACATGATTTGAATCTTCAAACGGCTGTTTCAGAGCAAGCTTTGGCGGCAACGTGTGATTTGAATGCATTTAATACCACGAACAGTACAAGTTTAATTAATACAATCAAAGCTCAAGGTGCTAGCTGCGTTAATGATTTATTTAGTGCTTCATCTAATATTCAAGCAAGTGCATTTACTTCAAACCATATGTTTGCAGTAGCAAATCATGTTAAGTCACTCGCACACAATTATAACGGTGGCGGTGATAGTGATATTGAAGCGCTATTTTTATATCTTCGTGCCGGTTACTTTGTAGAGTTTTATAATGATGGCGTAAGCTTTGCCACTTGGGTTAAACCTGCGGTGAAAGGGGCTATTGATGCTTTTGTTAACAACAGTCATTTTTATGATAATAACGAAGGCCATGCTAAAACGATGACGGAAGTCATCACTACTATGGATAGCTCTGAGCAACAAGATGTTTATTTACCCATTGCAAAAGCTTGGTTAAGCCGTTGGAATGAGACCTATGCCGCTGGTTGGAATATGCGTGGTGCGATTAATGGCTTTTTTACACTTATTTTCCGCGGGCAATGGAATAGTAATTTTGTAGCCAATATAGGCTCAGATAAAGAGCTAGTGGCTATTTTGAAAAACTTCGCTATGAGCAGCTATATGCTTGGCACCGACGCTGAATTTATGGTGGCTAATGCTGCACGTGAGTTAGGGCGGTTAAAAACGTATTCAGGCACAGCCATTCAGGCGGATGTTGATGCTGCCCTCAAGCACATATTTACCACTTATGAAATGTTTGGTTATGGTGATGTGGTCTGGTTAGGCGCAGCTGATACCGCAACTTATTATGCTGATTGTAGTGAGTTCAATATTTGTGGTTACGGCGCGCAACTTATTGCCAAGGTTTTCCCTCAAAATCATCAATGTAGTTCGACTATTCGCATTCGCTCACAAGATATGAGTGCGATTCAGCTTACTGCCGCATGTAATAAAATGGGATATGAAGAAACATTTTTTCATACTCAATTACAAACGAATCAAATTTCTGTAGCTGATGATTACAATAGCCAGCTGCAAGTTAATATTTTTAATTCAAGTGATGATTACGGTAAATACGGTGGCGCTATTTTTGGCATCGATACCAACAATGGCGGGATGTATTTAGAAGGAAATCCGGCAGATCAAACTAATGTGCCTAATTTTATTGCATATGAGGCAAGTTATGCCAATGCCGATCATTTTGTTTGGAATCTAGAGCATGAGTATGTGCATTATTTAGATGGCCGTTTTGACTTATACGGTGATTTTAATAACCCAACTGAGCGCACAGTATGGTGGACAGAAGGGGTGGCTGAATATGTAGCCAATCAAAATAATAATCCTGCCGCTATTGCGACAATTAACGACGGTTCGACGTACTCATTATCAACCGTTTTTGAAACGACCTACGATGGTTTTGATCAAGACCGTATCTATCGCTGGGGTTATTTAGCGGTACGTTTTATGTTTGAAAAACACCGTGATGAGGTGAATTTAATGCTGGCCGATACCCGTAAAGGCGATTGGACTGCATATAAAGCGAGAGTGAATACGTGGGGCAGTAGCTATGGCGCGGAATTTACTAGCTGGACGCTAACGTTAACAGATGACACTAATCCACCGGTTGAAAATAAAGTACCATTTGCAGTACATAATGGTCCTTATGCAGCTGATGAAAATGTCAGTATCCAATTTGATGGCAGTGGTTCTTACGATCAAGATGGCACAATAGTGAGCTATTTATGGGACTTTGGTGATAACTCTACCAGTTCTGAAGCGCAACCGAGCCATAGTTATGCTCAAGCCGGTGATTATACTGTTACGCTCACAGTTAAAGATGACAAAGGAGCTGTAGCAACAGCGACATCACAAGCATCGATCAGCAGTGATGTGATTGAACCGCCAGTTGGCAATGCCTTACAAAATAAGCAGCCTTTGAATATTAGTGGCGCACAAGATCAGCAAAGTAACTTTACTTTTGCAGTACCAGCAGGGGCGTCGGAGCTGAACTTTAAGCTTGCAGGTGGCCAAGGTGATGCAGATTTGTATGTTAAATTTGCAGAGCAAGCAACAGTTGATGTCTATGACTGTCGTCCTTATATTGGAGGCAACAATGAAACATGTACTATCGAGAATGCTCAGGCGGGTACTTACCATGTAATGGTTCGAGGTTATAACGCGTATGAAACAACCTTGACTGCAAGTTTTACAGCCTCGCCAAATACTCGTTTACCTAACGTCTGTGCCACTCAAGCACCGGTATCGGGTGGGCAATTAGAAGCGGGTAAAGTCATTTGTTTAGCTCAACAGGAGCCGATGTGGTTTAGCATTGCAGATGTTAACGGCCATAGCACCATGTCTATTACATCTGCCAATGGTACTGGAGACTTAACGTTGGAGTACAGTAATGCAACCTGGCCAAATGGTGTGAACCATCATGGTTCATCTAACAATGTGGGTAATAGTGAATGTATTACTTTGAATGCTCAAGCCAATTATTGGGGTTATCTCAAGGTATCGGGTGCGGCACAAGGTGTAGCCATCGTGGTTGATTTTGATACACCAGGTTGTCGTTAATTTTCGCATAACATAGAATTGAGTAAAACGCTGTCGTATGATGGCGTTTTACTTTTTGCTGTGCTGTCATTCACTGAATCGATAGGAAGTGAAATTCAATATTTAAAATTCAAAGTGATGCTTATCACAACTCGATGGGCTCATTTCCTCGCGAACTTCGTTTATCTCTTAACTGTAATAATTGGTAATGTACCTGCGTTTAATAGTAAATTATCATTCTGTGCAGATAGTGACAGTTAAAATGGATTAAACATGGCAAATCTTCAAAATCAAGTGACATTACAAAATGTTATTTTATTATCGCAGCATATTTTTGGGCGACATCCTAGTACTTCACATACCGTTATCAAAGATATTCGAATATCTCGAAATCATGCCACTATTTTTTGGGATGGTGTGGAGTGGTTGTTACAAGACGCAAGTACAAATGGCTGTTTTATTAATGAAATACGCTTGCAGCCTAATACTAAGCATCGCTTACATTTAGGAGATGTTATTCATTTTGCCACTTTGGAATCTGAAGGTTGGGAAGTAACAGATACCTCTGAACCAAAAGACATATTAGTGCCAATTAATTCAGGTTTAAACGTCATTGAGCTCGATAGACTCATTGTTTTACCTTCTGAAGATGCGCCTGAAGTTACCTTATATTTATCACCGAATGGGCACTGGGTCTGCGAAACTAATTCAGGTATTTCGGTATTACAATCTGGTGATGTGATTAATACTCAATACCAAAAGTGGCGTTATATCGAAGCTAAAATAAGTGATGAAACCGCAAAGGTTGAGGCCATTGACATGCCTTCGTCGCCACAAGTTGGTATCTATTTTGACGTTAGCCAAAATGAAGAGCATGTAGGATTGAAGTTTTTAGTTGATAACTTTGAATATGATTTAGGGCAACGAAGCCACCATTATTTGCTATTGGTTTTAGCGCGCAAACGGTTAGAAGATAAAAATGCCGGAGTTATTGAATCTGAGCAAGGTTGGCTTGATAAAGATTTAGTTAGCAAAATGATTGGTCAAAGCGAAGCGCATTTAAATATCCAAATTCATCGTTTTAGAAAACAGTTGATCAGTATGCTGCCTAAATCATCGTGTTTACCACAAGCGGTAGAGCGCCGAACAGGCGAAATGCGTTTTGCTTTTGAATCAGTTGAAATAACGGGTGGTGCACTGGGTAGTCAATACGTGACGGTTAAAAAACATTCACAAAATTACTAAATAACAATCGATTTCAATACCCACAATAAAGCCCAAATAGCCGACACTATTTGGGCTTTTACTTTGTATTTAAAGCAGCAGATCTTTGCTTTGAGCGCTCAATAATGCTAAAGCTTATGACGTTGTTGGCGTTGAGCTAACTTATTTTGCCCACTTGATTTGGTTTGTTCACCGGCATAAAGATGCAGCGTACCAAAATGACTTTTTAACTTCGATGCGGCGTAATCGAGTTCAATGATCGAAATAATAAGCGCATGTTTTTCAGGAAAGAGGGCTTCAACAGCTTGTGATACCAGTTCATACAAACGTTTTAAGTTAATTTGATGAGTTTGCCCTGTTTTTTCAAATAGCCAATTGGTCAACGCCATAAATTCATCAAACGGGTTATCGGATAAGATATGAGCCAAAGAATGTTTGAAGCGTCCAGAATTACCTATCATATCCCAGTAGCGAGCAAAACGATTGATAAGTTGCATAGTCGCAAAATCAACTCGATCAGTACTTAAAATATTAAATGGTGGTAATGGATTAAAGCGCAAATCAAACGTCTCGGTATGCCTAATTATCGGGCTGCCTTTAAGACGCTTTAAAATACCCAATTGAATTTCATGCGGGCGACACTGATACAGTTCGTTAAAGCTTTCTCTAAAGGTCTCAAAGGTTTCACCAGGCAAACCAAAAATAAGGTCGGCATGAATATGCGCGCTAGTATTATCTTTAAGCCATATTAAATTTTCTTTTGATTTAGGGTTATTTTGTTTGCGGCTAATATTAGTTTGTACTTCAGGGTTAAAGGTTTGAATCCCTACCTCAAACTGCAAACTGCCATCGGGGAATAGCGTTAATAATTCTTTTAATTTACGCGGTAAATGGTCGGGCACCACTTCAAAGTGAAGAAATAAATCGTCAGTCATCCTATCTAAGAAAAACTGCATAATTTGCATGGTCGTGGCAATATTTAAATTAAAAGTTCTATCGATAAATTTAAAGTTTCGTGCTCCGCGCTGATAAAGAATATCCATTTGATCTAGAAATAACTCAAGTTCAAACGGGTTTGATGCCGTGTCTAACGATGACAAACAAAATTCACACTTAAACGGGCAACCACGTGACGCTTCAACATACAATAAGCGATTTTTTAAATCTTCATCACTGTAATATTGATAAGGTAATTCAAGGTCTTTTAATTCAACGGGGGTTGATTTGAGAATTTTTTGTTCCGGCTCAGTTTTGTTGATAATATCTTTACACAACTGGTAAAAACTAATGTCAGCCGCGCCCGTTAAGACAAAATCAGCGGAGGCGACAATGTCTTGTTGCTCAGCTTCATAACTTACTTCAGGCCCACCTAAAACAATTTTGATTTCTGGCGCGACTACTTTTAATAAGCTAACTACATTAGTGGTTTCAATAATGTTCCAGATGTACACACCAAAACCAACAATATCAGGCTTTGCTTCCAAGATTTGTTCAACAATATCGATGGCACGAGTTTGAATAACAAACTCTTTAATTTCACAGCAACTTTGTAATTCTTTTAAATTCGCGTACAGATAACGCAGGCCCAAACTAGCATGAATATACTTCGCATTAATGGTTGCCAGCACTATTTTAGCGTCGCTTGCCACGTTTTCGTGATTAAGTGATGATGTTTTTTTTAACGGCGCAGGGGAGTAGTGCTCTGCCGGGTTTATCTGTGTTACTGAAATCTGATTATCGAATTGTTGCATTGCCATAGTGGTTCTTAACTAGCTTAAAAAGTCTGGACGTAATAATACAGCAATCTGACGCTATTCAGTATCAGATTTTACCGACACTAAAAACCAGCTAAACAGTATTTATTTTTTCAGCATTAAACCAATTTAAACACCAATATATATTCAAATAATTTGGATTAGAAAGGAAGAGTGGGAAATAAGAGGGTTTGATTAATGACAGATATATTAAACGCCAAAAAAATAAGCCGTTGCTTTAAAAGCAACGGCTTATCAGTATGTGGTGGAGCTGGGGGAGGTTGAATCTAGATTTTAATGTTTTGATATTAAAGGTTAAATTTACATTTTAATTTTTGTGTTGGTACTTTGTGTGGTACTAAAGGTTGTTGCGTAAAGTGCGTAAGTATTAATCTGAAATTAAAAAGTTAATATTTTTTGAAGGATGGTTCATCACCTTCTATATTTAATCCAAGTTTAATAAAAAGGACTTTATTATGACACCTCAACAAGTACCTCCAGTATTACTTAAAACATGGCTTGATATTTACAGCATGCACGAGCTTCACAAACTACAACCAAGCTTCAAAGAAAAAATGGTCTCGATTTACGGCAGTGTTGATGCTGCTGAGCAGTACTACATAAATTACCTCCACCAGCAAAACAACATAGAATGGATTAAAGTGGCATAAGTCAGTTTAAACAAAAGCCGATAGCCATCTGCTTATTTAAACAAATGGCTTTTTTTTGAGCCTATGTGTAATGAAGTGTAATAGAGTCCATAGTCTAATTAGTGCAATATCATTTCCCCCTGCTTGTAGAATACAAATCTAAAAAATAACAAAGTGTCAATTAAATAATCCAGATCAAACTCGTTTTCTTTTGAGTATGTAAAGATCTTTTACATATCAAAATTTATAGTGATTTCATTATGTTATTTTTTTGATATAGTCGAAGCCTAAACGGATTTTAGAGAACAGTAATGGATGACTTTTCGCCTTCAGATTTAAAAACAATTTTACACTCCAAGCGTGCCAACATGTATTACCTCGAATATTGTCGGGTAATGCAAAAAGATGGCCGAGTCCTTTATTTAACTGAAGCCAAAAACGAAAACCAGTACTTTAATATCCCAATTGCCAATACCACGGTATTACTTTTAGGTAATGGTACATCAATAACCCAAGCGGCAATGAGAATGCTGGCTCAAGCGGGTGTATTAGTCGGTTTTGCTGGTGGCGGAGGCACGCCATTACATATGGCATGTGAAGTCGAATGGTTTACGCCTCAAAGTGAATATCGCCCAACCGAATATCTTCACGGTTGGTTACAGTTTTGGTTTGATGATGAAAAACGCCTCAAGGCCGCAAAAACGTTTCAACAAGCGCGGATTCATTATTTACAAAAAGTCTGGCAAAAAGACCGCGATTTAAAAAATGAAGGATTTGAGTTTAATAGCGAACAAATACAAAGTGCATTAAATACCTTTCATATCCGCACTGATGCGGCAAGTAAACAATCAGACTTGCTATTGACCGAAGCCCAGCTCACCAAAGTGCTTTATAAATATGCTGCCAATAATACCAATGCAGCAGAGTTTAAGCGCCAACACCAACCTGATAAAAATAATATCAATAAAGCCAATGACTTTTTAAATCATGGCAACTACTTAGCGTATGGCTTAGCCGCTAGTTGTTTATGGGTACTGGGCATCCCTCATGGCTTTGCGGTTATGCACGGTAAAACACGGCGCGGAGCGTTAGTGTTTGATGTTGCCGATTTAATTAAAGACGCCATCGTGCTGCCTTGGGCGTTTATTTGCGCCAAAGAAAATGCCACCGAACAAGAATTTCGCCAGCAAGTATTGCAAGCCTTTACCGACCATAAAGCACTCGACTTTATGTTCGATACAGTAAAGGGAATTGCCTTACAAGATTATTCAACACATGACATTGAGGCACAAAACCTATGATGGTCACGTTTGTCTCACAATGCGAAAAAAACGCACTTTCGAAAACCCGCAGGGTACTCGATGCCTTTGCCAACCGAATTGGCGATAACACATGGCAAACATTAATCACCGAAGATGGCTTACTCACCGTTAAAAAAATGCTCCGTAAAACCGCCAGCCGCAGCACTGCTGTCAGTTGCCATTGGATCAGAAGTCGCTCACGTAGTCAGTTATTGTGGGTTGTAGGAAACAGATTGAAATTTAATGAACAAGGCATAGTGCCAGTGAATAGAACAGAAAAAGAGGTTTATATGGATGTCATAACCGACAAACCTAAATCTGGCGTACTTTATGCCAATACAAAGTTACAGCCCTTGGCAGAGCATTTGTTTGCGGTAGGTTATTTTGCCGAGCAATTACATAAAAATTTATTTCCTGATAGCCCACAATTTTCGATGGTGAATTTTGTTGCGGGGTGTTTACATGATGTAGGTAAGATAGATCCAAAATTTCAAGAGTGGGTTACTAATCCCAAAAAGAAAAGTTTTATTGCTGATGATGGTCAACATATTGATGATTCAAAATTTAGTTTTGAAAAACATCCACGCCACAATGAAGTGTCGCTATTGCTTTATCATCTTTTAGATAGCGTAGAATTAAAAATAATCAACCCAAGCAATAAAGAATCCATTAAACATGCTATTTATTGGCATCATGCGAAGCCATATCGTAAAGATAAAAGCAGTTTTAGCACCTATAAAGACATTGGCAAAAAACTAATCGCTAACCAAAAAGGTCTGTTACTGAATGATATTTTAGGCCAAGTACATGCCTTACTAAACCAAGTGATGGGGATAGACAAAAAATATCGCTCAGCAACGAGCTCAATTTTGAGTAAAGCTGTAAATAATGAAATAGTTTTAGAACACGAATTTACTATTTCAAGTTCATTGCACACGCCCAGTTATAAAGAATATGAGCTAGAAGAGTCTGTTTCTGCTAATCGTGCTAATGTGAAAATAAACGCATTAAATAATATTGCCCGAGCATGCGTGATCACGGCCGATAGAATCATTTCTACAATGAGTGCGGCAGAATTACACGAAGCTATAATGCAGCAAACTCTTGATGAAAAAGTGAGAGAGCTTCTTGAGGTTGAATCTACTCTTAGTTCAAATATTGAGGCTTGTTTGAGTGCATTTTATCCCAACAGTGAACGCAGCATTAAGCAAAGTGATATTGCCAAACAGTTAACTAACGCTGAAGATGTTGCTGTGTTAGCGGGTACTGCAGGTTGTGGTAAAACCAAAATTGCGTTGGAGTGGGCAAAACTGCAAGGCGCAAAACGAATTATTTGGGTCTGTCCACGAGTGCAAGTCTGCCAAGGCTTGTTTTATGAATTAACCTCAGAGCAATACTTACCGAATAGCACCATCGAAATAAATACCGGCGAGTTTAAATTTCACAACCATTGGGATAACCCGATCCCAGAAGGTGAAAACTTCTCTGGTGATGTTGTAATAACCACCATAGATCAAATTTTAGGCTCTGTGATCAGCCACACCAATGCGAATACCCTTATTGATTTTTTAAACAATCATGTGGTCTTCGATGAGTTCCACGAATACGTAAACATGCCCGCGTTTAACTTGCTATTTGCCGAGTTGATTGCAGCTAAAAAAGTAAAAGAGCAACAAGCGAATACGCTATTGGTCTCAGCAACTCCGCACTATGCGTTTGTTGAAGACTTACTGGGCATTCACCCCGATGACATCATAGAAATGCCATCGTTTAATCAAAGCAATTATCAACTCAATTTTAAAATATTTGACGATACCAAACTTGATAACAGCAACCCATTATTTACTCCGCAAAGTGACTGTACTTTTGTTATTAGTAATATGGCACTCACCGCACAAAATGGTTTTATCACAAATCAACATATTGAAAATGCGGTATTACTGCACTCTAAATTTATCAAAAGTGACAAGCAAAAATGGTTTGAAGAAGTATTTGAATCATACAGACGAGGTGGCACACGTAAATTTGAAGTGCTACGAAGCGGCCCTATTGTTCAGGCGTCATTAAACATCAGTTGTGATTACATGATCGCTGAAATAACAAATGCTGAAGATTGCCTTCAACGTTTAGGGCGACTAGATAGATTTGGTGAAAACGAAAAGGTAAATATTTACACCTTAGCAGTGCCAGAATCTATCGCCGCATCAAAAGGCAATAGCCCTGCATCACGATTTTTAGCTAAGTTGTATGTGCTTAAGTCTGTGCGCGAATGGTATCAGTTTTTATTAAATTCATTACAGGATAAACCATTCAACTTACCTGAAATTTACAGGCTTTATAAAGACTTTCATCATTTAGAAAATACAAAAAAATATATCGAAAGTGATCTAGTGGCTGCACTAAAAGCCAGTGTCATGAAGATAAACGGGAAGATCATCGACCCGATTGTTGTACCACCTAAAAAGAACAAAGAGAAAAAGCGCAGTAAAATTAGTAAAGGCTCATTGCGCGGTGATAACCGTTTTGTGCAAATGGCAGTTGTTGACCTCAGTCAGTCGGAGTATCAATACATTGAACAGTATGCTTATACAATGCCGCTTGATGACGAAAGCGATATTGATAATTTAACCTATTCTACGAATGCTATTTTGGGGTATGGACAAAGTGATAAAGACTTACTTTCACACATGTTCAAAAAACATCACAACATTATGGGGGGCACTAAGTCGTATAACGATAATGCATTATTAAATGAAGCGCGTGACCCTGAATCACCTATTTATTTAAGTTATACCACTAACGATTTGCTACCAGTGGGCGGTGAGAGTGCACGCCACCCTCATGCTATTTATTACGCAGTCTGTGATAAACAACCCATAGGCGCAATGTCAATTAAACAAATTAATCAAACCACAGAAGATGAGGAATAAATTATGGAAAAAGTAACTGGAATTAAAAGTGTTGATTTCAAAATTAAAGCAGTAGGTCATGGCGTTGTGAATTGGAATGGACCAACGACTTTAACGGGTGATAGCGGAAAAACAGTAGATAATCACACACTGCCAAAACTAAGAGGATATTCAAATTTAACGGGGAAAATAAAAGACGAGACAGGTTATAAATATAAAAAAGAGGCAACTGATATCGATTTTAAAAAAACGCCTTTATATATTAGTCAAAACTGTATTCGCCATCATTTATTCAAAGAACAAGCCTTTGATTTGCATTTTGCCGGTGAAAAAAATTTAGAAAAAGTGTTGGCATCCATTACTGGTCTTGTACGAGGTTACGTCGTACCTTCAAGCCAATGCAAAAGAACAAGTCCATTGTTAATGGAGGATTTTGTTGACCAGTTAGGGAATGGCAACTTTGAACAATTTGGTCAAGCGGGTGAACGTGATAGCTCATCATTCTTTTCTAAAACAACGTTTGGGGATACCGAATATTTATCTTATGGTTCAATCAGCATTGAACAATTACAGTTTATCTCGCTAGATAAAAAGTTTGACCGTGCAAGTATGATTATTAAAGAAGGTCAAGGTGAAGAAGTTGCAGCTACCGTTCAAGGTTTTATCAAAGAATTAAACCCATCATTAAACCCAGTAGCTACTTTTCATAGCAACTATGTCCGTAAAGGCACTATTTTCGAAGAAGGAGAGTGCGGAATTTTACTCAATGACGATGCAGTTCAAGCAATCGTTGAGCATACTCTATCCCGCATAGCCGATTTAAGTATCCGCCAAGCCAAAGGTTATATGTATGTTGATGAAATCACTGTTGATTATAATGATAGTCATAAAATGATGCGCATTAAGCGTGATGAATCCGAAATTGTAACCAAGCCAAAATATCAATTCGCTCAATATTTTTACGCAAAATAGGTGGCAATATGAGAATCACCATTGATTATGATTCATGCTGGCGTAATTCGTTTTTAGGCGGTTCTAATAATGAACCATTGCCTAAAAAAGGCAGAGAATTTTTAGGATCTATGACCAGTCTTAAAACAGAGGGAAACTTCAAAGTCTGTGAAAACACATTAGATACAGTCATGGGATTATTAAATCGGTTAATTGGAGATCAACGAAAGCTCTATCAAGCACGCAGTAAAATGTACGAAGGCACTTACTACTTTGAAGATCTAGAAAGTAATGTAACTTTTATAGATAAACCACAGCTGACTAATGAAATGACGTTTATTCGTAATATGAACGGCAGTACAGATCAAAACTCGTTTACAGGAATGATTAAAGTGACTGATCCTGTTTTTACGTCCAATTACTCATCAAAATTTTGGGGGGTATTAAGTTTAGATCTATCTACACTATGCAACTTTATAGTTGATGATGTAATGGAAGAAGAAAGCATTCAACTTGATCCATTGAGTATTATCAGTCGCCTTGAATCTTTGAATAAAGAGAAACCTCTTGAAAATGAAGGTTCGGTTGAGAAGATTGTCGAAACTCTTAGATCTGTTTACCCTGATATCGAATACTTCAATAAAAAAGGGCAAGTAGTTACTATTAGTCTTTACTGTTCAGCTTTGTATCTACAATTGTCGCGTTTAGAAAAGCAATATGATATGTCCTCAGCGAAAACTAAAGTGGGTGGGATAAGTGGAATTTCTAAGCGAGGATTCACTAAAAAGGACTTCATGGATCGTTATACAACTGGACCTAAAAAAACTATTTGGGGAAATCCTTTTATTAAAAAGGAAAAAATAAAAGGGCAAGGGGAAGTCACTTCTATGATGACCAAAGCTAGCGGACAACTTGAAATTATCATTGATGTAGATCGAGAGAAAGGGCTAGAAATTAAAAACCTTATCGAATGCGCTGGTGTATCAAGTTTTTACCTCGGTAAAAAAGGCCTTGCCTATGTTTCAAGTATTCGAGTTTAGGAGAAAGTATGGATTCTTATATTGAAATACAACTAAAACCTGATGCAGAAATGCGTGAAGCAGAACTTAGCAGTAAAGTATTTACCAAGTTTCATAAAGCATTGGTAGGACTAAAAACGAATCAAATAGGTATTAGTTTTCCCCAAGTAAATCTAAAGCTTGGTAGGGTATTTCGTATTCATGGTGATGCAAGTTTGCTTAATGATCTTCAAGGATTGAATTGGTTAGGCCCGCTAAATGGTTATTGCAAACTAAGCGATATTTTAACTGTTCCAGAAAATACTCAACATCGTATTGTTTCTGAAAAAAGAAGTAATTTAAGTAAGGCAAAACTAAGGCGCTTAATTGTCAGAGGTAGTATCGATAAAGAAGGTGAAAAACGTTACAAGGTAAAGATGTTAAGTCAAGGTTTTAATAATCCTTACTTAGATTTGTTTAGCAGCTCAACAGAGCAAATACACCGCAAATTCTTTGAGTTTAGTGAACTCAAATCTGAACCTGTTAATGGTACATTCGATTCTTATGGGTTAAGTAAAGTAGCTACTATACCTTGGTTTTAACCTTTTAATTTTGCTCTTTAAAAATATGACATAAAAACAGTGAGTTACAGCAGGTCAAATTTTATTAGGTTAAATTTAAATTTTTAATCTAATTACCTGTTGTAACTTACTTTTTGCCTGATATTCTATTGTTCACTGCCGCACAGGCAGCTCAGAAATTTTGGAGTTGATTATGAGCAAGCACAAAATCGTTCACTGCCGCACAGGCAGCTCAGAAAGGGCAGTGGCAAAAGTTATGAGTGCGTTGTACGTTCACTGCCGCACAGGCAGCTCAGAAATTTCCAAGATGAGCATAAATTACTAGCGCTAAGTTCACTGCCGCACAGGCAGCTCAGAAAAAACGGATCAAAATCAGGTTTAAATCTAAATAGTTCACTGCCGCACAGGCAGCTCAGAAAATTTTAATACGCTTTTGCAATCATAATGAATAGTTCACTGCCGCACAGGCAGCTCAGAAAACGGCAAAACCGTCGACGTCGTAGCCGTATAAGTTCACTGCCGCACAGGCAGCTCAGAAAGCCGTCCCTGTCCCAAAGAACCGCGCTTGCTTGTTCACTGCCGCACAGGCAGCTCAGAAATTGCTTTTGATAAATTCGCAAGGCCTGATTCAGTTCACTGCCGCACAGGCAGCTCAGAAAAAAATAAAACTAAGGAATAAGACTAAAAACAGGTTCACTGCCGCACAGGCAGCTCAGAAATCGAAATGGATTATAAGACCCAACAAGATTTTGTTCACTGCCGCACAGGCAGCTCAGAAAACTATCTTTGGTTTGTGCAAACTCAGTTATGTGTTCACTGCCGCACAGGCAGCTCAGAAATCTTCTTCTACTACCATACCCAACTCTAAATAGTTCACTGCCGCACAGGCAGCTCAGAAAGTACTCATACCCGTCTTGCTCGGCCGCTGCTAGTTCACTGCCGCACAGGCAGCTCAGAAAACGGTCACAATCCGCTTCAATATCCCAAGCGCGTTCACTGCCGCACAGGCAGCTCAGAAAAAATTCAACAGTAGAATTCATGAAAAAAATACGTTCACTGCCGCACAGGCAGCTCAGAAAATTTACTTACCGCTCGATGACCGAATCTGTGAGTTCACTGCCGCACAGGCAGCTCAGAAATTCAACCCACTGACCATCAACTAAAATTTTAAGTTCACTGCCGCACAGGCAGCTCAGAAATCTGTCAGATATTAGCTTGACGTATTTATTGGGTTCACTGCCGCACAGGCAGCTCAGAAAGCACTAATAACGAAGTGGTAAGCGGTCGTTTAGTTCACTGCCGCACAGGCAGCTCAGAAAAGAATTAAATAATATATCACCTCCTCCATTAGGTTCACTGCCGCACAGGCAGCTCAGAAAAACAGGAGAGAATTTAAGCGCCTTACCTGTCAGTTCACTGCCGCACAGGCAGCTCAGAAAATCAGTTTCACTAGTACCGATGGTGCTACGTAGTTCACTGCCGCACAGGCAGCTCAGAAATTTTATAATCGACCAGCTGACAAGTATACTGAGTTCACTGCCGCACAGGCAGCTCAGAAACGTCGTGCTAAGTAACGTTAACGTTTATATGAGTTCACTGCCGCACAGGCAGCTCAGAAATTGGAAACTGGGTAAAACACGTGTTGTTTTCAGTTCACTGCCGCACAGGCAGCTCAGAAATAAAAAGAGCTTTAGCTAAAAACACAAAAACCGTTCACTGCCGCACAGGCAGCTCAGAAATGTAAAAGTAAATCCGAGCATATCATCAGATTGTTCACTGCCGCACAGGCAGCTCAGAAACACTAACAACCGCACGCATTGCGGAATCTCCAGTTCACTGCCGCACAGGCAGCTCAGAAATTCACCGCATCTTTTAGATAGTTATCAATTAGGTTCACTGCCGCACAGGCAGCTCAGAAAATGAACGGCGGCGAGCATTACGCGTTCCGCGTGTTCACTGCCGCACAGGCAGCTCAGAAAGGGCAGTGGCAAAAGTTATGAGTGCGTTGTACGTTCACTGCCGCACAGGCAGCTCAGAAAGGGCAGTGGCAAAAGTTATGAGTGCGTTGTACGTTCACTGCCGCACAGGCAGCTCAGAAAGGGCAGTGGCAAAAGTTATGAGTGCGTTGTACGTTCACTGCCGCACAGGCAGCTCAGAAAATGAACGGCGGCGAGCATTACGCGTTCCGCGTGTTCACTGCCGCACAGGCAGCTCAGAAAATGAACGGCGGCGAGCATTACGCGTTCCGCGTGTTCACTGCCGCACAGGCAGCTCAGAAAATTGTGAATAACATTGTTTTGTTCATGTGATAGTTCACTGCCGCACAGGCAGCTCAGAAATTTTCTTGCTCGTACTTAGCTTTTTGATGCTCGTTCACTGCCGCACAGGCAGCTCAGAAATATGCGCTCGCGACCGTTAGTAACAGGTTGGTGTTCACTGCCGCACAGGCAGCTCAGAAATAACCGTAAAACGTTGGGGCTTATTTATGTGAGTTCACTGCCGCACAGGCAGCTCAGAAATTAAACCCCAACCATTTGGATCTGACTCTAATGTTCACTGCCGCACAGGCAGCTCAGAAAAATAAGTAATAGAGTTATTGTTCGCTGTCATGGTTCACTGCCGCACAGGCAGCTCAGAAATAAAAATTTATTGGGATCAGCCATAGGGCCACGTTCACTGCCGCACAGGCAGCTCAGAAAAAATCAACAAAGCACAAGCAAACTACGACAAAGTTCACTGCCGCACAGGCAGCTCAGAAAACTCGATGATTTTTTTAAATCTGACGCAACTTGTTCACTGCCGCACAGGCAGCTCAGAAATGTGGCTGCTGAAAAGGACGCCAGCAATTGTTGTTCACTGCCGCACAGGCAGCTCAGAAATGTCATAATCTTACGTTGTGTTGCTAGGTCTCGTTCACTGCCGCACAGGCAGCTCAGAAATGTTTTATCAGCTAAAGCCGTACAAAGTGCGCGTTCACTGCCGCACAGGCAGCTCAGAAAACTAAAAATAGTTAAAGCGCCTCTGCTGTTGTGTTCACTGCCGCACAGGCAGCTCAGAAATCTCCCCGATGAAATTTACGATTTTTTCAGCAGTTCACTGCCGCACAGGCAGCTCAGAAAACATAAGCACCTCTTAGATCGAAAAAGGGGCGGTTCACTGCCGCACAGGCAGCTCAGAAAGTCAACAATCGACACTGTTGTCGGCGCGAACAGTTCACTGCCGCACAGGCAGCTCAGAAAGGTATAAAGTCAAAGTCAAAAGTAAGGTTATTGTTCACTGCCGCACAGGCAGCTCAGAAATTCAGTCGGGTTTAACTCGTAGAGACGGTTTTGTTCACTGCCGCACAGGCAGCTCAGAAAGAAAAATCAGCCTGTCTTTTATATGTATGAGCGTTCACTGCCGCGCAGGCAGCTCAGAAAATGCTTAAATAAACATTGAATCCATTCAGTTCGTTCACTGCCGCACAGGCAGCTCAGAAATAACGGCATTATCGGGTATAAAGTGGCCCGCTGTTCACTGCCGCACAGGCAGCTCAGAAATATAAACACTTGTTCTGCCCCTTCTTCATCCTGTTCACTGCCGCACAGGCAGCTCAGAAAAAGAGCGTCAATCTTAACTAATTTTGACTGATGTTCACTGCCGCACAGGCAGCTCAGAAAACCAAGTGCGCCAAGATAATCAACGTAAACAGGTTCACTGCCGCACAGGCAGCTCAGAAATTGAGATTTTCGAGGGTTTCATTTTCGTCTAGGTTCACTGCCGCACAGGCAGCTCAGAAATAACAACTGTTGCCCTTGGTATAGGGGGTATTGTTCACTGCCGCACAGGCAGCTCAGAAAGCTACAATAAACACTCAATCGAACAATTACATGTTCACTGCCGCACAGGCAGCTCAGAAATCAATCAGAAAAGGCTCTGAATCTGTTGAAATGTTCACTGCCGCACAGGCAGCTCAGAAAGCCTAGGCTCGGCACCGCCGAAACCAAAGAGGGTTCACTGCCGCACAGGCAGCTCAGAAAGATAACTGGCCTCACCAACTCAGCAGGGGCAAGTTCACTGCCGCACAGGCAGCTCAGAAATGAATAACAATATTAAAACCATCAAATACTCGGTTCACTGCCGCACAGGCAGCTCAGAAAATTTTTAGCCATAAAAAACAATGTTGCTGCGGGTTCACTGCCGCACAGGCAGCTCAGAAAGATAACCGACATTGCTAAATTCGAGCTGTTATGTTCACTGCCGCACAGGCAGCTCAGAAAGTCAGGCGTAGTTGCAATGGATGTTAAAATAGGTTCACTGCCGCACAGGCAGCTCAGAAATGCGCTATCGATGCGTTATACCAAAACGCCTGGTTCACTGCCGCACAGGCAGCTCAGAAAGTAACAGCCATTACTAACTCTGTAATCATTTCGTTCACTGCCGCACAGGCAGCTCAGAAAGATAAATCAGCAGGTGTACATAAACGATGGCCGTTCACTGCCGCACAGGCAGCTCAGAAATTAATTGTAAGTTATAAAACGTTGTTTCGTTTGTTCACTGCCGCACAGGCAGCTCAGAAATAAAAATTTATTGGGATCAGCCATAGGGCCACGTTCACTGCCGCACAGGCAGCTCAGAAATAAAAATTTATTGGGATCAGCCATAGGGCCACGTTCACTGCCGCACAGGCAGCTCAGAAATAAAAATTTATTGGGATCAGCCATAGGGCCACGTTCACTGCCGCACAGGCAGCTCAGAAATAAAAATTTATTGGGATCAGCCATAGGGCCACGTTCACTGCCGCACAGGCAGCTCAGAAATGTTCCATGCCGTCCACCTATCAATGGTGAGGGTTCACTGCCGCACAGGCAGCTCAGAAAGGAATTGTTGAGCCAGGTCGATTTATCGACCAGTTCACTGCCGCACAGGCAGCTCAGAAAATTTGTTAATTCGTTTTGCTTGATAAACACAAGTTCACTGCCGCACAGGCAGCTCAGAAAGTTAAAGGGCTAGGCTATGACGATTAAGACGAGTTCACTGCCGCACAGGCAGCTCAGAAAACAATGAATACATCTAGCATAACCATCTTTTCGTTCACTGCCGCACAGGCAGCTCAGAAAGTAAACCGGATAACGCAGCTTTATTGACCTTTGTTCACTGCCGCACAGGCAGCTCAGAAATTATTTCTCTCAGAGAGAGGTGCTGATACATTGTTCACTGCCGCACAGGCAGCTCAGAAAATGATCCCAATCATAGCCGCGCCGCTAGCGAAGTTCACTGCCGCACAGGCAGCTCAGAAATGTAAGTTCTGTCTGGCCGTTTAACTTCTTGAGTTCACTGCCGCACAGGCAGCTCAGAAATGATTAACTCTGTTAGTTCAGATGGTAGGTGTGTTCACTGCCGCACAGGCAGCTCAGAAATCAGTATTAATGCTGGTTAATGTTTCAGTACGGTTCACTGCCGCACAGGCAGCTCAGAAAGTTATTGAAGCCAGTTCTAAAGGCAATAATCCGTTCACTGCCGCACAGGCAGCTCAGAAATTTTCGTTATTAGTGCACGGCCACGCTTAAGCGTTCACTGCCGCACAGGCAGCTCAGAAATCAACAAGGCTGGTTGTGTTTGTATCTATCTGGTTCACTGCCGCACAGGCAGCTCAGAAAGTTCAACTTCACTTTAATTGATGTTTGACCGTGTTCACTGCCGCACAGGCAGCTCAGAAATTGTTTCATAGCGATCACCGAAATTCTCTAAGGTTCACTGCCGCACAGGCAGCTCAGAAATGTAGGTATCAAGTCTTGGCTCTCTAGTGTTATGTTCACTGCCGCACAGGCAGCTCAGAAATGATGCTAACATAGAGAAAGTGGCTTTAGCTGGTTCACTGCCACACAGGCAGCTCAGAAAAGAAGGTGCTAATTATGGCGTGATGGACTGGCGTTCACTGCCACACAGGCAGCTCAGAAATTTTAACGCTTTACGCGCAATGCTTTTAGACTGTTCACTGCCACACAGGCAGCTTAGAAATTAATTTTATCGGAACGTGCTTTAGCCCATGCCCATAGCGAAAAGCACCAAGCCAACCACACTGCATTGCAGTTGAATGAGTACGCCAAGTTAAGCGAGTGGATAAACGACCCCGCTACGCAAGTGCTGTGGGAGTTTGAGCGCAGCGAGCTGTTGTTTGTAAAACGACTCGGTGAGGGATCAATCAAGGTTGTTGTGCGTTATCAAGGGAAAAGGGTTGATCTGGACTTATTAATCAATGCGCTGAAAGTCAAAACCAAAACCATCGAGAGCGGTATAAATGGAGGCTTGTATGAAGTATGGCGGTAGGGCGAGAATCGAACTCACATCACTGTTAAACAGCCCCTTACCAATCGGGGTACACCACCGCCTGACTAATTATTGCCCACAACCAAGGTGATTGCAATATGACCACTCAAATTGAGATCCTTACCCAAGGCAATGCCGCTGAGGTACTGGCGGCCATTGCTGATAAATTTAATGATCTGAGTGAGCCAATGGGCGCGGTTGCTGCGGTAAAAACCGGACACTCATAAATATCTCATTGATATAATTAGTGTTGTCGTATTTAAAACAAGCAAAAACCAAAGGAAAAAGAAAGACCAGTGACTGTTTGGCAGCCTGTTACGCATATTTCAATTGATAGTAACGCCCACCAAATTATTGCTGCTCGGCTTAACGCATTAAAAAGAAAACGTTATTTTTTGGTGTGTATTGAGTGCGGTTTTAGGCATGTAGTAGGCCACATGCATGACGCTGATATTTGCCAAGGCTGTGCAAGCAACAAGCATGGCGTGATGTATTAATTTTAACTTTAACTCTAACTACAAGGAATATGTAATGACTGATCACAATAAAAGTTCACACGAGCAGGGTGATAACCCAAAAACTATTACGCAAAACGCAGCGCTAACACCCGCTCAAATTTACTTAAGAGAACTAGAAGCAGGGCGCGATAGTGAAGAGCGCAAGCAGGCATGGACGCAAATGTTGGCGCAAGCCGCCAAAGCGGCAGATCAAGTTGAAGAATAATGCGTGTACGCAAGTGCCGCTCACTCGCATTTGACATTTAAACGCATTGTTTAAACTTATCTTATTTAATTCAATGTGTTGATGTGTGCGTAATTGCGGCTTTGGAAAATGAGAATGTACGATTTTATTTAAACTGGGTTACTCAGGCTGTTTTGCCAACCTGTTTATTAGTAGATTTTCCGCTAAAACACGGCCATGTAAGGCGAATATTGGCCGCATTTATCATACTCTTTAAAAGAAAGTGCGATTTTTTAATTAACACATTGAATTGATTAAGCATTATTTTTATCTGCAAGGTAACGAACTAACTTGCGTCTATCTTTTAAAATGGCTTCTAATCCTAGTGGTAATAAATGCTGGTGCCATTTCAAAAGTGCTTGGTATTTTTGCTGCTCTGCATGGGTAAAAATGTACGCAGAATTAAGCGCTGACAGCTTATGGTTAATCAGTTGTTCGCCAATAAAGTGGTCGATGCCAAGCTCAGTTAAGTTAGTACGCATGAGTTTGCGTAAATCATGGGATGAGTAGCCTTGTTTGGCGTGATAGCTCACTTGCTTGCCAGCTAAGTTAATATCGATATGGTCTTTTGCATGGCTTGAACTTGCAAAGCACCATAGTTTTTGTTGTTTGCGGTATTTGTAATGTAGGCGGTAGCTTTCAAATACTTCTTCGGCGATATCGGTGATTGGTAGCTGGTGGGCTTGCTTGGTTTTGGTGTGTTCAGCAGGGATATACCATTTTTTATTGCGGATTTTTACATCGTGCCAACGCATTTTGCAGGTCTCACCTAAGCGCGTACCAAACAGTAACATGGTCAACATTATTTGCTGGATAGTGTGTGGGGCGGCATGAATATCTGCGAGCACTTGTTCAAGCTGGTTTGTGCTTAAGCGACTTAGTTTTGCCTTTATTTTGCTGGTGGTGAAGTTGGCAAATTGCACCCCTTCGAGCACAGGGTGGTTAATAACCCCAGCGCTAAAGGCGAGTTGGCATGCTTGTTTTAAATGTTGAAATATTTTGTGTACCGTACTTGGTGAAAGTTTGCCAAGTAGTGGTGTTATTAATAGTTGATTGATATGAGCACGGTTAAGCTCTTTGACTGATTGCGACGCTAAACAGGGTAACAGGTGAGTCTGCACGCTGTTGCGAATACTGGTTTTAGTCGCTTGGCTTAAGCCGTATTGTTGCTGTTTATGTTTTAAAAACCATGTTAATAATTCCGTGACTGTTTTTGCTCTGATACTACTGAGTTGGTTTAGTTCGATGCCTTCGGCATGTTTTTGGTAATACGTTTTTTCTAATTCGAATGCCATATTTTTAGCTTCAGCAACCGAAAGTATTGGGTAGTGGCCTAATTACCAATTGGAGGCCTGCGCCATCAGAAAGGCTGTATTCCTTTTCGAGCGCTTTAGCTTGTTTAATTTGCTTGTCGTTTAATGGTTTTACTGTTTTAGCCATATTTTCTTAGTACCATGCTTTAGAAGCCTTTAGATATAAGGGCTGAGTTGATTTTGGTACCACAATATTTTGTCGATAGGTGCATGTGGTACCAAGCATGGTACTAAAAACACTGGCTATTAGTTAACGTTATAGGATTTAAAAAGACATAAAAAAACCCGCAAGGCTTGATTTCTCTAGCGTTGCGGGCCTTTGTAGGTTTGTAAAAAACCTGTATGTGGTGGAGCTGGGGGGATTTGAACCCCCGTCCGGAAAGCGTCGACCTTCGGTCCTACATGTTTAGTATCGTCTATTAGTTAACCTTTGAATCTCGGACGAACACGATAAGCAAAGGCGAGGCCGCTTAGTTTTAACGCTTCAACCCCGGCCAGGGTTTCCGTCGCGATCAGGTGTTAGGGTGACACTCCAAAATCCAGTCCACAAGAATACATGGGAGGAGCGCTAGCGGCCTAAGCTGCTAGAGAGTAAGAATCGTCGTTTGCGATTACTTTAAATGCGGCTTTTTTACGAGGCAAACCGCACCTCGACATGCACCTAAGGCTTCTTGAATTCCGTCGAATCCTAATCAGCCCCTGAATAAATTCAGTTAGATGTTGTCACATTTTTTATTAAACTATTAATGTGACTCGACGGCGCAAGTATAACGCACAATTTCTTTAGCACACAAGTAATTAAGTGATGCAAACCACTTTAACGGAAATAAAAATGATTAAATGTCGAAAAAACAGGCTATCTGGTTACTGGGTTATTCAATAAGGGAAGAAAGCAGCTATTTAGCTGCTTTTTTAAGGAGTATTAAAATGATTGCACTACTTTGACGCTACCATCTGCTGCCCCTGCAGAAATAAATCCAATCGTACTTGGATTTGACGCAACCAAACTAATGACTTCAGCATCGTTAGCGACTTCTTTAGGTGGTGTGCCTTTACCGGTAAAAACGAGTTTGGACCAATAGGCTTTGAGTTGACTTGAAGATTTTTTCAACGCTTTTTCGTTAAACTCGTCGGCAATTGGATTACCTGAATCAAGCGCAATTGCAATAATTTTACTACCGTCATCAAAAGATTTAACTTTGCCGGTATATATTTTCGCAATTGCATCTGCGTCAAGAGCATTGTTGTTTGATGGGTGGACGATTACCGCTACATCAGCAAATGTGAGCATTGAAGTGCATGTTAAGCTAACCGCAAGTGTCAGTTGTTTAATATTCATGTTGAAGCTCCCATTAAAAGACAAGATCTACGCCAAATGTCAGTGATTTACTGTCGCCAGCTACCGCAAGACTATATGAGTTGTCTTTCACAATATCGTATTGAATTTTGAATGCGGCTGATGAATGAAAGTCCCAACGTAAACCAATTGATGTGGTATTGTGATCTTCGCCATCTTCACCGTCTTGACTAAAATCAGCATAAGAAATGTAAGGTGTAATGCCATCAAATCGATAACCCATGCTCAACATCCAAGTATCGAGATTGCCACCTAGATCAAGGCGATTGAGTTCAGACAAAATAAACAAATTGCCAAAATCAGCATTCATTGCTAGACCATAAAATTTACCATCGCGGTAATCTTTACCGTCCCAAATGACTTTTTCACCTGCTGCATTATAACGTTCGTTTGTGTACATCATGTGCGTGGCACGGATTTCGAGCCAATCGTTACTGACCGTGACTACTCCACCTAAAATATCTTTCCAGATCTCGCGAGTTTGTTCTTTAAAGAAAAACTCAGAAAGTAATTTATTATTTTCATCGTCTTCACGACCACCATAAATATTAGCTGATAAAGACCAATCACCAATTGAGCCGTTGTAGAGTAAGTTTATGCCGTTGTAGTTAAATATTTGCCATGTATAGTTATCTGCAGGTGGTCGCATCCACACATAAGCATAACCAACATCATAAAAATCAGAATAGTAAAACAGCGGTAAACGTTTTTTACCTGCTTGTACTGTCCAACTATCATTTATTTCGTAAGAAATATAAGCCCATTCGAAAGTAGCATCAAAATTTTCGGCCCCACGAGCCACGATTTGAGCGGTAGCCGAAAGACCATCTGATAAATCTGCTTTAACTTGAAGCCCAAAAAGGGATTCTGGTTCGAAGCTAAATTCATCTGTATAGGCGCTAACAATTGGGTAATCTGCTAAAAATGTAGGTGGTACATCGTATTGTGGTACACCATCTCCACTTAACACTTTACCGGCGTTAACGCTGGCAAAACCTGTGATATTGACTTCAGCATGCAGCGATGTAGAAAGGGCTGCAAGCACTGCGAGTGCGAGAGTTGTCTTCATATTTTATCCCCGATTTAGATAATATGGCTTGCTTTACGCATTTTGAAGTATAGTCATTATTGGTAAAAATCGAGTAAATTGATAAAAATATTAGAATTATTATAGTAATAGTGGGCTAATAAACTACATTTAAATGTATTAGGACTTTAGCTACGAAATGTTAATTTGAGGATTGCGTCTATGTCTGCAGGGTTTGGCTTTAATAATTTAAGCATCACAAAAAAAATACATGCCATTACAAGTATCGCTGTTTTAGTTTTTTTAATTTCGTCAGTAATTAATTATAACGCGATAAGAGATAACGAAAAATCGTTGAAGGAGCTTGAATCATCAACATTTAAAGTGGTGCAACTAGCCACTGCTAATAAATTTTTACTCGAAAAACTCGACGAGTTATATACCCAAGCAGTGACCTTTGGTGATGCTGATTTAGTAACCAAAGCGCAAGAAACGGCGACAAAAATAAAAGATAACTTAACGGAGTTGGCTCGCCTAGATAGTGTATATCAAGGTCAAGAAGCTCGGCAACTTCAAGAATATGCGGCTATTTCGGGGAAAATAGCTAATGGCATGATTGATGGCAGTGCTGACTTTTCAAAAATCCAACAAGATGCACAAGAAAAAACAAAAAAATATGAAGCCTTGCTCGATAGCTTTAAAACAATTAACTCAAAAGCCGATGCTCGTTTTATTGAGCTTATTCAAGCAACACAAAATCGCTCTCAAGATGCGCTTTTTATGATGCTAGCAATCAGTAGTGTTATGTTGCTCGGTTTGGTTATTTTGGCTGTATTTATTGCTAGGGGGATTGGTCATTCAGCCAGTGATGCAGCCAGATCGCTTGAGCTATTAGCTAATGGTGGTGG
The DNA here is from genome assembly GCF_002310815.1 of Pseudoalteromonas tunicata. Taxonomy (NCBI): domain Bacteria; kingdom Pseudomonadati; phylum Pseudomonadota; class Gammaproteobacteria; order Alteromonadales; family Pseudoalteromonadaceae; genus Pseudoalteromonas; species Pseudoalteromonas tunicata. Next base: position 1,179,663 of record NZ_CP011032.1, read on the forward strand.
TAGTTTAAGTTCTCAGTTGGCGGTGCGTTCTCATGATGAAATTGGCCAAGTATCAATTAACTTTAATGGTTTTATGTCGTTACTGAAAGGTTCAGTTTTAAATATTATGGCTGTAGTTGAGCCTTTGATGGAGAACTCAACTCGACTTGTTCAAGGGATGGAGAAAGCAGAGAATGCGACTAATCAGCAAACTAGCGATGCCGAAGTCGTACGTCAATCCATGGAAGAAATGAAGCAAAGTGTTGGCGATATCTCTTCTTCAGCAGCAAGTGCAGCCCATGCAGCGCAAACGGCTGAAAAAGAAGTTGAACAAAGTTTGCGTCAAATTAAATTATCAGTCGAAACCTCTCAGGCCCTAAGTAATGAAATTGATAGCGCTTCAGCAACTATCGATAAGTTAGCCAATGATACGCAAAATGTGAGTCAAATCTTAAATGTAATTACAGCGATTGCAGAACAAACTAATTTACTCGCTTTAAATGCCGCGATTGAAGCTGCTCGTGCTGGTGAACAAGGGCGCGGTTTTGCTGTGGTAGCCGATGAAGTTCGCGAACTTGCTTCGCGCACAGCTAAATCAACCAATGAAATTAGAGAATTACTCACAGCATTAACAGGAGCGGCCAATGTCTCTGTTAATGCAATGAATACAGCGCGTGATATGGCAAAAAATAATGCAAACGCAGCGCAACAAACGGGTGGTTCAATTAAGAAAATATCAGAACAAATTTTGGCTATTAATGGTATGAATGCGCAGATTGCCGCCGCAACGGAAGAGCAAACTTCAGTGGCTGCGATGGTCGTTGATAATGTATCAAACATGCATCGTTCATTTGAAGATACTTTGCAATCACTTGCACAAGTGCGTCAAGTTGCAACAAATTTGCATAATCTATCTGATAACTTACTTGACGCAACATCAAAATTTGAACTGTAATTAGCCAATAAAAATAGCTTTACTACTTTTGGGTGAGTTGTAACTAATTGTTTAAACTCACCTTTACATTTGATCTTTTGTGTAAAAGTAACGCTTAACATTTTATTAAACTTATGCTCAAATGATGACTGAATGAATTGTTAAAACAATTTAGCCCTTGAGTATAGAAGTAGGTCGCTAATGTCTTTGTTTGAATTTAATGAGCAATCGAAAACGGTTGAATTATTACAGCATCCTATAGAGTCTGGTTTTCCAGCCTCCGCAGCGCAACTGTTAGAAGCAATTGAAGCTTCCCCTTATTGCGAGTTTCAAATCGACTTAGCGTTAATTCGCACCCTTTTTACCGACTCAAAACTAACCCTCAAACCTCCTTTTATAATTGCCAAAGCCATCGACGCTACAGTTTCTGTGCGAGTTGATGAAACCAATATGAGTGCACAAGCTACATTTATTGCAGCCCAAGGTGGGCAAATCGCTACGTTTGAAACGGTAAAAGAAGCAATAATTAATGCTGGAGTTCAAAAAGGGGTAAGCGGGCGTGCAATTGAAGATTTTCTAGGTCGACAATTTGAAGCCAGCGCAGGCGAAAGCTACAGCGCTATTATTGCCCATGGTCGCAGAGCAAAAGATGGTGATGATACCCGTTTTGTCCGTTTATGTGCTACAGCCCAAGATCGAATATTAAGCCCACAAGTACAGGCCGATGGTAAAGTCGATATGCGTGATTTAGGTGCTATCATCACGGTCAATCCGGGAGCGCCACTTATGCAGCGTATTCCACCAACCAAAGGAGAAGATGGCTTTACTGTCTTTGGTGATGAATTGATTGCAAAACCAGGGCGTGATTTTAGCCTGATGGTAATGGATGGGACTGCAATCGACCCTAATAACCCTAATGTATTAGTTGCTGCTGCTGTGGGGGTACCTGTTGCGTTATCTCGAGGTATGCGAGTTGATGACGTTATCTGTTATGACAACATAGATGTGACCACAGGGCATGTTGAATTTGATGGCAGTGTGATTGTTTCGGGTGATATTAAAGATGGCATGAAAGTCAAAGCAACAGGCGATATTACGGTAATGGGGTTTGTTGAATCAGCTATTGTGCAGTCGGATTCGGTCATTACCATTGTAAATGGCGCAATTGGTCGAAAACGTGAAGAAGATGATGATTTTACCTGTGTTATTAAAGGTAAAGGCTCTATTTCTTTAGGTTATGCTCAATATAGCCAAGTCTTTAGTGAGCAAGACTTAATGATTGATAAGCAAGTACTTCATTGTGAGTTGTCTGCGGGGCGTTTAATTCGAGTTGGCAAAGGTGATAAGCCTAGAGGTAAAATTATCGGGGGTAAAATTCTAAATGCCTTGCGAGTTGAAACGGGTGAGTTAGGTGCGCCATCAGGTACGCGTACTCAAGTTTTTATCGGTCAATATTGGCATGAGCTAAGGGAAAAACAGAGCCAGTTATCTGAGCTTGAAAAAGCGCTTAATGCTAAATCGGCAGCACTTCGTCAAGCACGAAAAAAAGCCGAAAAAATACCATCTAAACAACAGAAGCAACTTTATTTAAGTAAAATTGCTGCCAGCGATGAGCAATTGTTATTAAAACTCAAACATGTTTATCGTAATAAAGAAATTTTAAAAAATAAGCTTAACGGTTTACTTAAAAATAGCAGGGTGACAATCAATGAATTGATGCACCCAGGTGTTGAATTGCAAATTGCCCGCGACAATAAAACGTTTAGCAGAATTTATCCGCCACATTTATTACGTATGAGTGAAGGGAAAATTACACAGACGTTTTAATTATCCTAAATTGAGGTTAATTGACGTCCTCATCACTTGTTTCTTCTTGCTCATTGATGATGGGCCATCCACCTAAAGCCTGCCATTTATTAACAATAAAACAGAATAATTCAGCGGTGCGTTCAGTATCATACACTGCACTATGTGCTTGGCTGTTATCAAACTCAATACCCGCAGCAATACAGGCTTTTGCCAGTACAGTTTGACCAAGCGCTAGACCTGCCAGTGAGGTTGTATCAAAGCTTACAAAGGGATGAAATGGCGTACGCTTTATTTTGCAGCGCTCAACGGCAGCATTTACAAAGCCTTGATCAAAAGCCGCATTATGCGCCACAATTACCGAACGTTGGCAACCTGCATCTTTTTGAGATTTACTCACAAATTTACAAATCTCTTTAAAAGCAATACTTTCTTCAACAGCACCGCGTAAAGCACTAAATGGATCAATGCCATTAAATTCGATAGCTGCTTGCTCAATATTCGCTCCTTCAAATGGAGTAATATGGAAATGCAACGTTTTATCTAGGGATAATACTCCTTCATCGTCCATTTTTAAAGTTGTGACAGCGATTTCGAGTAATGCATCGGTTTGATTATTAAAACCAGCTGTTTCAACATCGATGACAACAGGGAAAAAGCCACGAAAGCGTTTGGCGAGAAGAGTTTGCTGTATTTGAGCCATAATAAACTGTCAATCGAATAAAGGGCGGGTATTATGTCAAAAAACTAGCATTGATTACCACCTAAAGAAAAAATTTAATTAGGTTAATTAAGCAAAGTGGAGTAGACGAAATGATAAAGACCTTTTTATTAATCATTCTATACTTTTATAAAATCGGCAAAGTAATTGCATGATAAATTTGCCACCATCATGCTTGTACTGTTGTGATGTTAGAATTTATTAGGAACTGAGTTAACTATGTATCGTATCTCACATTTATCATTGTTGGTTTTTTTTGCCGCGCCTTGGCATAGTGAGGCGGCAATTCGCGCTTATAATGCCACAGTTGATAACTCCTTTTGGCAAGTCGATAAGGTTTCTCGGCTAAGTTGTGAACTTAGTCATCCAATTCCGAATTACGGTCAGGTTATTTTTAAAACGGCGGCAAGTAAATCTAAACCACTGAACTTTACGGTTGATATGCTTATTCAGCCCGAGGGTTATGATATAGCTGCGATTAAATCAATCCCTCCGGTTTGGAAACCAAGTCATCCAGCCAAAGAGCTCGCGTCTTTAAAGTTATTACAACAGTTTGATGCTGAGGCCGAAAACAAAACAGCATGGCTGATGCTAACCGAACTAGAAAAAGGCAATATGCCAACCTTGTATTATCAAGATTGGTATAACGATGCAGATAAAATAAAAGTAGGGTTATCTGGCGTTAATTTTCGTGATAAATATACCCAGTTTTTGCAATGCCGTGATGCCATGCTTGGTTACAATTTTGAAGATATTGAGTTTACGGTATTAGGTTATCAAAAAAACTCGAGTGAATTGACTAAAGAATCAAAAAAACGACTTGATAAAATAGGTGAATATTTAAAAAACGATCCCAATATTGAGTCTGTACTTATCTCTGCTTATACCGACAGTTATGGTGGGCGTTATACTAACGATGAGCTGTCAAAAAAACGCGCTTTAACGATTAAAACCTATATGACAGAGTTAGGCGTTGAAGATAAGCGTGTTGAAGTTGAGGGGTTTGGCGAAAAACGACATATCGCACCGAATACAACTATTTTAGGGCGTCAACTTAACCGTAGGGTGGTGATCCAAATAGCAAAACAATAATGCTATTGTGTCACCATGATGCTAATTTCAGTCCAGTCATTTTGTTGATAAACACTAATCTTAATCGTTTCATTGCTTTGTTTGAAAAATAAGGTTTGGCGACCAATTTCTTCCACCATGTTGGTTGGGTCGCCCAGTTTATCAAAATAGAAGTTCAGTACTTGCTGGGCATTTAAGCGAACAAAACCAGTGAGGATCATTGGGTATTCATCATCAAGCTGCATGCGAATATCAAGATTGTCAGGTTTTGGAACAGATGATAAATCGGCATATGTAAACGGGCTTAAAACCAGCAATCCACACATTGCAAGGGCAGATACATATTTGCTCAACATAGCTTATTCCTATTGTAATAATTTAAGTGCTAAACGCACAAAATCTGATGATGTCACAATGCCAAGTAATTGATTTTCATCATTTACAACTGGTAAGCAACCATGACGGTTAGTGACAAAAAATTCAGCCGCATCTTTTAAAGGCATCGATGCGTTCGCAAAAACGACATTTTTATCCACTAAGCTCATCACATTAATTGATTTTTCTTCTTGGCTCAAGTGTGAAGAACCATGAATATCAAGTAAATACATTACTTTAGCTAATACCGACTTTTGAGTTACGACACCTGCAAATTTATTATCATCAACGATAGGGACATGGCGAATATTATGCTCCTTCATCAGTTTATGTAACTCATACATACTGGCAGTGCTTGATAAGCTAATTACATTACAAGACATGATATCGTTAATTGATTTATCCATGTTATTTTCCTTTAAAAATAAACGTGTGGCTTACAATAAGCATAGCTCTAAAAGTCAATTTTACGTCAGTGTTAAAAGGACGAATTTGCGCTGGCACAAACTAATGTTCTTTTTTTAAATTACGAAAATTAAATCGAGCGGGATGAACTGCATCGGCCACGCGTTTACTGACAGGTAGTGGGTGTCCGGTTAATTCACAGCTAATTAGCTCGGCTAATAATGGTGCGCTGCAAAGTCCTCTTGCACCGAGCGCGGTTAATAAATAAAGCCCTTTTGTAGTTGGCTTATATGATAAAAAGCTATGGTACTGCCCTTTTTTTATCGGAGCAAAACTCACATTATAGGCTGCAGCATCAATCAATTGACCAGCTAAAGGTAAGTGATCAATGACAGTGCATCTAATGCCTGCTTTTGCACTTTCAATATTATTAAGCTCAGTTGCAAAATGGCTGCTTTGGTAAAATGACTGAAATTGTTCAAGGTTCTTCTCATCATCACTTGCTCTTAATGCGGTATCGGCATCGCCTTTGTTAAAGGTTGCCCCCATGCAGTGTTGACCTTGGTAATGTGGGGTAAAATACCCTTTATGGCATAACACAGTTTTTAATGTTGTTGATGCAGGTGTTGATTTAATATGAGATACCTGACCTCTAACGGGTACTAAGGGCACATTGTTGCTTTGATGAAACGTATTGCTGTGTTCTGCACAAGCAATAATTACTTGGCTGTATGGTTCTGTAAGATGGCTATTTATTTTAAGTTGCCACAGTTCATTTTGCTTAATTAGATCTGTTACAGGGCTATTAAAATGACACTCAAATGCTTGCAAAGATTGGGCATAAGCAAAAAGCGCCTTGACTAATGATGGCGGATTTATCCAACCACCATCAGGAATAAATAAGCCGCTGTAAGGTGTTTCTACACCACTGATTTTTGTGCTTTGTTCTGCAGTTAGAGGGTGAATAAGTGCTTTTGGCCATTGGTTTTTGGTCAAAAAATTTTGTTGAAACTCCATTTTTGACGGTTTAACGGCTTGTAAAAGCACGCCACACCAACTGTGATCAAACGAAAACCCTGCAAGATTTAACTCATCGTAAAGTCTGCGGGCATAATAAAATCCATGAGCAAAAAACTCACTGCTGTTACTAAAGTCAACCTGAATATGCGGGTAGAGTGCACCTTGTTGATTGTGTGAGGCACCCATTGCTGGGGCCGGATCTTTACAGTAAATCGTAAAAGGCACTCTTTTTTTTGCTAATGCAACCGCCATGTTGGCAGCTGCAATACCGCCTCCGATAATAGCAATTTTTTTTATTTGTTGGGTAATACGGGGTAAATACAAGGTTTGATTATGCTTTGGTGTTATGGAGGCGAATTTCCCGACGAGCATTTCTCTTTTTTTGCCGTAACCTTTGTGCTTTTTAACGTCAAAACCCGCTTTAATTAAACCACGCCTCACATCGCCTGCCGCGGTAAAAGTGGCAAAAGTGCAGTGCTCTTTTGCTAAGTTAGCCATCGCATTAAATAAACTCTGTTGCCACATTTGAGGATTTTTACTCGGAGCAAAACCATCTAGATACCATGCATCTACCCATCCATTGGCGTGATAAGGCATTTGCGCTAATGAGTCGTGTACATCGCCAAACCATAAATCGAGAATAACTCGGCCATTAAGGAACTCTAATCGGTGGCAACCGGTTAAATTAATTGGGTATTTTTGGACTAATTGATCGGTTAACTCTTTTAGTTGAGGCCATCTTGCATGAATTTGGCTAAGCGCCTTTTTATCGATAGGGAATTTTTCGAATGAAATAAAATGCAGTGTTTGTTCTGTTTTTGCAATGGTATTGAATTGTGCCCAAGTATTGAGAAAATTAAGTCCAGTGCCAAATCCTGTTTCAGCAATCACAAACGGCGCGTTGCCATTGAGTAAGCGCTCGGCAATATTGTTTTGGGTAAAAAAAACATAGTTGGATTCTAGTAATCCATCATCATTTGAGAAATAAACATCACCAAAGTTGTCAGAAACAGGTGTGCCTTGTGGATTTAAATGAATAGGGGCGTTATCAATCATCGACAAACATTACAGCGAAATAAGATGGTATTATGATACGTTTTTTGTAAAGTGAGTGCATTAACTGCGCACAGATAAATAAAGTAGCAAAAAAGGCGTTTTTGGTTGTTTTTTGCACGTTAAAGCGTGAGTTATAGGCTTTTAATTTTGGTGAAAATAAATATATTCGTCGATTGAGCGTATTCACTTTACTTTGACTTATTAGACGATTATTTTTCTAAGTGCTTTTATTCTAAGATAGTTTTTTGGCCTAATAACAAAAAGTCAGCGTTTGATTTGTCGCTTACTTGCAATATTTTTTACATATTATGGTCAACAAGCAATGAAAGCTGACCAGTTTTATATATTTTTACACGTAAAATAGCGTGCAATAGAGTTTGTAACTAAGGGAACTCCCATGAAAAGAGCCGTAATTACGGGGATCGGTATTGTATCTAGTATCGGTAATGATAAACAACAAGTATTAGAATCTCTCCAGACCGGTCGTTCAGGTATTAAATACAATGAAGAATTCGCTGAATATAAATTACGTAGTCACGTTTGCGGTGCGATAGAAATTGATATTGCTGAACATGTTGATCGTAAAGCACTTCGCTTTATGGGTGATGCAGCAGCATTTTCTTATATTGCAATGGCACAAGCGATTGCCGATTCTGGTCTAACAGAAGATCAAGTTTCAAATCCTCGTACTGGTTTAGTCGTTGGCTCTGGCGGTGGTTCATCAAAGAACCAAGTTGAAGCAGCCGATATTTTACGTGAAAAAGGCGTTAAACGTGTCGGGCCATATATGGTACCTCGTACAATGGCAAGCACGGCTTCTGCATGTTTAGCAACACCGTTTAAAATCAAAGGTGTGAACTATTCAATTAGTTCAGCTTGTGCAACATCAGCTCATTGTATCGGCAATGCAGTTGAGCAAATTCAACTTGGTAAACAAGATGTAGTATTTGCAGGTGGTGGTGAAGAATTACATTGGACGCTTGCAATGGAATTTGATGCTATGGGTGCATTATCAACTAAATATAATGAAACACCTGAAAAAGCATCACGTACTTATGATGCAAACCGTGATGGTTTTGTTATCTCTGGCGGTGGCGGTATCGTTGTTGTTGAAGAGTTAGAGCATGCGCTTGCGCGTGGTGCCCATATTTATGCTGAAATTGTTGGTTATGGTGCTACATCAGATGGTTACGACATGGTTGCTCCATCAGGCGAAGGCGCAGTGCGTTGTATGCAACAAGCAATGGCAACCGTTGAAGGCCCAATTGATTATTTGAATACACATGGTACATCTACACCCGTTGGTGATGTTAAAGAGTTAGGTGCAATTCAAGAAGTCTTTGGTGGTAAATCACCCGCTATCAGTGCAACTAAAGCGATGACTGGTCATGCGTTAGGTGCTGCTGGTGTGCATGAAGCTATTTATTCATTATTAATGCTTGAGCATGGTTTTGTTGCGCCATCAATTAATATTGATACTTTAGATGAGCAAGCGGTTGGTTTAGACATTGTGACGCAAAAGCGTGATGTTGCGTTAACTACCGTAATGTCTAATAGCTTTGGTTTTGGTGGTACTAATGCCACGTTAGTGATGCAAAAATACAAAGGTTAATGCCTTTATTTTGCTAATTAACATTAAAAGCCGCTGTAAAGCGGCTTTTTTGTTACTGATGATTACTGATTGGCTCGCTTATCTCAGTTACAATAGCGAGCATTACAACTCAAAAGGTAGAGTGAATGAAAATTCTTGCGGATCAAAATATGCCTTTGGTCGAAGCCTATTTTTCCCATTTAGGCGACGTTGAGCGTTTTGATGGCCGTCATTTGAAGCCAGAACAACTCCATGATGTTGATGCATTATTAATTCGCTCAGTGACTACTATCAATGATGCTGTTTTAGCGAAGGCCAATAAATTAAAGTTTATTGGCACGGCAACAATTGGTATGGATCATGTTGATGAGGCATGCCTTGAGGCACGAAACATTCGCTTTACCAATGCGCCAGGCTGCAATGCGGTGGCAGTGGCTGAATATGTCATAAGTACCTTATGTGCATTGGCTCAGCAGCAACATTTTGCTTTGGCTGATAAAGTGGTAGGCATTGTTGGTGTCGGAAATATTGGCAGTCGTTTACATAAAAAATTAACCGCTTTGGGGATCAAAACATTGCTGTGTGACCCTTTTGTGGCACAAACGGAGTCCGAGTATCCGTTTGTCAGTTATGAAACCCTTTTAGCGCAAGCTGATGTGATTAGCTTTCATGTACCGCTTGTCAAAGATGGCCCTTTTTCTACACGTCATTTGCTCAATGAAACAACGTTAAAAAGTATTAAAGACAATGCAATTGTCATCAACGCAAGTCGGGGGGATGTAATTGATAACCAAGCATTATTGGCACATCTTGAACAAGAGAATACTCTAACTGCAGTATTAGATGTGTGGGAAAATGAACCTAATATTGCCAAGTCGCTCTTACAACTAGTTAAATTTGGTTCAGTCCATATTGCAGGTCATACTCTTGAAGGGAAGGCTCGTGGTACCGAAATGCTCTATCATGCATTATGCCAGCTAACGGGAGATTTACCCCGTTACCAGTTAAGTGACTTTTTGCCGACGCCTGCAATCAGCCATATCAAAATAACTGAGACATTTTGCGCATCAGATATTATTAACTTGGTTCATAGTGTGTATGATGTGCGCCGCGATCACGGTTTAATGACTCAATTATTAGACCTAAAAGGTTTCGATTATCTCAGAAAGCATTATCCGACGCGCAGAGAGTTCAGTGCTCTGACAATCGAATGTGCAACAACTTCGCAAGCACAGATGCTTGAACAGCTCGGTTTTAATATCGGCACTCGTAAAAATTTGATTTAAGGTAACTTCATGTCACAAAAATATAATATTGCTATTTTAGGGGCGACCGGTTTAGTGGGTCGTCAAATCATTGAAACATTATCTGATCGTAAATTTCCTGTTGATACCTTGTATTTGTTAGCAAGTAGCCGCAGCGCTGGGGAAGATATTCGTTTTGATGGTCAAGACATTGAAGTGCAAGATGTAGCTAATTTTGATTTTAGCCTTGCGCATATTGCAATTTTTTCAGCGGGCAGTGAAGTATCATTACAGTACGCAGAAAAAGCGGCAGAAGCAGGTTGTATTGTGATTGATAATACATCAGCATTTCGTAATGATTTTGATATTCCACTTGTGGTACCAGAAGTCAATTTAAGCAGTCTAGAAGACTATCGTAACCGTAATATTATCGCCAATCCAAATTGTTCAACCATTCAAATGTTATTAGCAATTAAGCCAGTCTATGATGCATATGGCATTGATAGAATTAATATTTGTACATATCAAGCTGTATCGGGGGCAGGTAAAGAAGCGGTCGATGAATTAGCAAAACAAACCGCTAATCTCATGAATGCGCGCCCGATGGATAATCAAGTATTCCCAAAACAAATCGCTTTTAATGTTATCCCACAAATTGATGATTTTACGGACAATGGTTATACCAAAGAAGAAATGAAAATCGTTAATGAAACGCAAAAAATTCTCGGCGATAGCACAATTGCAATTAATCCAACTGCGGTACGTGTCCCTGTCTTTTTTGGTCATGCTGAGGCAATTCATCTTGAAACGCGTATGCCATACGACCTTGAGCATATCAAAGAGTTATTGCGTGATGCACCGGGCGTTGAGTTGATTGATGCTGCAGATGACTTCCCAACACCAGTATCTGACGCAAGTGGTAATGATACGGTATATGTCGGTCGTTTACGTCAAGATATTAGTCATCCGCATGGTTTAAATATGTGGGTTGTGGCTGATAATACGCGTAAAGGCGCAGCAACAAATAGCGTGCAAATAGCAGAAGCACTGATTGAATCGTACTTATAACAATAAGTGAGTGATTAAAACCAAAGATTGCTAGGTTTGTATTTTTATTAAAGCAGGTGAAAACCTGCTTTTTTATTGCTAAACGAAGGTGGCAATTATTGCCGCTTACAGTCAGTCAATGCACTTATTGCTATAACAAAGCAGCCAGAAAATACAATTGTGTGGCGCAAAACAACATCATGGGTAAAGAGTACCAAAACTCTAATCTTAAGTTTTAAAATAAGGTTCACGCTATTTGGTTGATAAATAGCTGGATTTGATTCAAATCTATCAATTTATCTGTTCCTGTAACTGAAAAGTTAATTGTTTATTTCATTTTTTTGTTACGAAATTCAGTTTTACTCATCTAAGGCATTCATTCTTAAAGTCTTTCAATGGATATTCGCGATCATCTGGTTTATAGTTTGAGATTGGAACGAAGCTTGCAAATTTATAAATAACCCTGTTTGATTAATCAATGTCGTTTGGTCGAACATATTTTCAGAAAGTAAAGGAATAGCATGCGTGGTTTAGCCTCAATTTTACTTTTAATGTCAGTGCTGGTGGTAACACCAAATTTGGCTAGTGGTGAAGGCACTCGATTAAAAGGCCCCAAAGGTGTTGACTATGGTGAACAAGGTCGCTCATTTGGCCCTGTAAAAGAAAGTGATACTTTGTGGCGTATTGCAGTGAAAATTCGTCCTGATAATTCAGTGTCGATCTATCAAGTTATGCAGGCCTTATACGAAAAAAATCCAGATTCTTTTCTTGATAAAAACATTAATCACATTCGTGATGGTGCTTATTTAAAAATCCCATCTTTGGCTGAAATTCGCAGCATTGAACCTGAACTTGCCCGTCAAAAATCGGATAAAGACGATGCCATGTGGGAAAAAAAGAAAAATGGCACGTTAGATAGCTCAACAATTAACTTGGTTGAGAAAAAAATGACACAGGCGCGTCAGTCTGATGTTGAAGATGCGAAGCAAGAAATAAAAAAAGAACTAGATGAACTAAAACAAGATCAAAGCGTTCGCCTTGTTGATTTACAAAAGAAATTTAAAGAATCTGTCGATAACGTTGAAACCATTTTAGCGGAAAATAATAAGTTAAAATCGCAGCTTGAAAATATTTCTTCTGAGCTTGACGGCGTGAAAGAACAACTGGGTAACGATAGTTTAATTCAGCAGCAGTTGCGTGAAATGCTGTCGATGCAAAATGAGTTATTAGCCCAGCAAAAAGCAGAGATGTTAGAAAAAGAAGCTGGATTTAGTTGGTCAAAATTTATTTCAGATCCGCTCACTTGGATTTTCTTGGGTTCAGTCCCTGCGATTATGATGTTAGTGGGTGGGTATTTATATATTCGCAATCGCAAAGCTGGTGCGCAAGAGCCTGAAAATATTTTTGATACACCAAAACCAGCCGTAGCGCCTGCGCCACCACCTCCGCCATTTGAAACAGATTCACCTGATTTGATGAGTATCGATGACAGCCTTGCAGATGATACGCTTGATGATCTACTTAATGACTCTATTCAGCTTGATGATGTACACGATAATGACGACATGCTGCCAGAGCCTGATGATATCTTGTATGAAGAGGATGAACCTGAATTAGATTTAGATGACTTTGAAGGTGACTCACTGCTAAATCAAGATGAGTTAGATGGTTTACTTAGCGACGATTTAATTTTTGATGATGGTTCGGATGAACTCGATGATTTAGTGCCTGATCTAGAATCAGATGCCATCGATCCAAACAATATTTTAAACGAAGATGATATCGATGCATTACTGCAACAAGATTTTGACAGTGATGATGATTTATTACCTGAAACCGATATAGAAATAGATATACCTGAAGAGTTAGAGCCTGATGATAATGTGGTTGATGATGTTGATATTGACGGCATTATGGATGAACTCAGCGCATCAAATACGCCAGTAAAAGATGATGATATTGATTCATTACTTGAAGGTAATCAACAAGATGACAGTGATGACTTAACCAGTGACTTAGATGACATTGACGATTTGTTAAATTCAGTTCAAGCGGATGAGGCGCTTGATAATGCTGATATTGACGACTTATTAGACAGTCAGCCGATGACAGAGCAAGCAATTGATGATTTGCTTGCATCAGATGATGATACGTTACTTGATAATGACCTACCCACTAGTGATGCAGATGAGCTCGGTGGCGATTTTGATGACATTGATAGTTTACTTGATGCTGTAAATGATACTGAAAAAAATAAGCCAAGCTCAGTACCATCGGTAGATTTAAGTAATGATGACTTAGACGATATTGATAGTATTTTAGATGCTATTGATGAAGCACCAAGTTCTGAGCCTGATATTGAAATCAATATTGATGGCGATAATGAAACCAATGACTTAACTGATGACCTAGATAATTTACTCGATACAGCTAATGATGAGTTAGATGATATTTTAGATTCTACCGATGAGGCGTCTAGTGTTTCGTCTGATATTGAAATCAATATTGATAGCAATAATGAAGTAAATGGCATAACTGATGACTTCGAGGATTTAGATAGCTTACTTGATACAACTAATGATGCATTAGTCGATGACTTAGATGATCTTGATGGCTTATTAGACGACAATAACGATCTTATTGCAGACCCTGAACTAACCGACATAGTCGATGATTTAGATGATATCGATAATTTACTCAGCGCCACTGATACGCCATTAACTCAAGACTTAACAGAACTACCGCAAGAACTAGATGAACTGATTGCACAAAATGAAACAACTCCTATTGAGCAAGAGGATGAGTTAAGTGATTTAGACGAGCTTGATGATTTACTCGATTCATTAGATAAGCCTCTGGCTGATGATATTGACGCTGAAGATGACTCGATGAGTCTTGATAGTTTAGTTTCTGATCAGGACGATGAGAGCGATTTTGTTCAAAACGCTGAGTTAGCGCCTGACGATGATTTACTCGATACGTTAGATGAGCTCGATGCTGATGAGCAAATTGAGGGTCAAACAGAGTTAGAGACTTTAGAGGCATCTGCAGTTGAAGAAGCACCTGCAGATGATGACTCAGATAGCCTTGATGATTTAAGTGACATCGATAATTTACTCGATTCATTAGATGATCCTCTGTTAGATGACGTTCAAACTAGCGATGAGCTGGATACACCAAATGATTTATCGATTGAAGATGAAAATGAGCTGGTATCTGATTTAGATTCTGATTCATTAGATGAGTTAGAACAGGCTGATAGCTCTGATGATATGAGGGATTTACTCGATTCGTTAGATGACCCTAACCCTCAAGAAGTATCAGATAATGACATTGAAACAGAAGAGCTAGATGCAACAGACTTAGAGACGCAAAAGCCATCCTCAGAACAAGAGAGTAATCCTCAACTTGATGATCTTGAGCCTTATCATGAGAATTTAGCTAATTTTGACTCCGATGAGTCTGAGCTGGATGGTGAAATTGAGCTTGGTGACGATCCATTGGCTGAATTGGACGAAGCTGATGTTCAAGAGCCTGAGGTTAGCGAAGAACTTGTTGAACCTGAAGATGATGAGCTGTTAATTGAAGAAGATCTTATCGATGAAGGTCTGATTGATGATGAGCTAATCACTGATGAGATTGATTTGGCTGACGATACTGAAGAGGGAGACGAGCTTACTGCGGATCTTGAGCAATTGCGAGCTGATACACCGAGTATTGAATTAGATGAATACCCTGAACTTGAATTAGACGAAGCATTGGCTGAATTAAATATGGCCGACTTTGGACACTCGACAGTTCAGCCATCGCAAACTGAAAAAGAGTTACAAGAATCACTAAGCTTAGGTAGCTCAGATATTGATGCTGATTTAGAAATTTCTGAAGATGATTTTATCGAAGATTTTGAGCTTGATGGTTTAGATGATGAATTTGGTGAATTGGCTCAAAGTGGAATTGGGAAAACAATTGCTGACTTAGAAGCTGACTTACAAAGCATAGAACAAGACATTCATAGCGAAGATGATACTAGTGAGTTAGATAGTAAGTTTGACTCATTATTAGAAGAGAGCGATGAAGGCTTTATGCTTGATGATCTCGATGCTGATGATGAGCTAGATGAAGCGCTACTTGACCCACTTGAGCACACCGATTTTGATTCTTTATTGAGTGAATTAGAAGGTGACGATGAGATAGACTCTAACGACTTACAAGAGTTTGAGTTAGATTTTGATAATCTACTTGCCGAAGAGTCACTGTCGGCGGAACCTTTAGACATCACTGAGCCAGACGAGTTAGATGAAGAAGGGGATTACTTAGATATTGAACAATTACTTGAGGAAAGTGATGACCAAGTTCCTGAGGATGAACCTTATGATAAAGTTAAAATCGATTTAGGGTTAAGTGAGTTTGATCAACTTTTAGCAAGTGAACCAGGTATGGACGTTGACAGCGAAAGTGGTGGTTTTTCAGCGAAACTTGATTTGGCCCGTGCTTATTTAGAAATTGAAGATTACGACAACGCACTTAAGACAGTGCAGGACGTAATTGATAATGGTCCTGCCGATGTTCAGCAAGAGGCCGGGCGTTTACTCAATCAACTTAAATAAGCTTTAAACGAACTGCTATGTTTCAAAAAGCCAGTGACTTTGCTCACTGGTTTTTTATTTGAAACAGAGAAATGTAGCACTGATAATCAAGGCTTTTGGTTTGTTGGGTATTTTTATATAATAAGGTGTTAATTTTTATTTATATCAGTGGGACAATATGCGGATTGCGTTAGGTATTGAATATGATGGTTCTAACTATTTTGGCTGGCAAAGACAAAATAACGTCATAAGTGTACAACAAGAGGTTGAACAAGCTTTATCTCGGATCTGTAATCATCCTGTTGAAGTATTTTGTGCTGGGCGCACAGATTCAGGAGTGCACGGTACAGGCCAAGTGGTGCATTTTGATACCGATGCAAACCGTGATATCAGTGCTTTTTATCTAGGGATGAACTCTGTTCTACCTGATGCTGTTGCAGTACGCTGGGCACAAGAGGTCTCTTTGGATTTTCATGCACGTTTTAGTGCAACAGCACGCCGTTATCGTTATGTCATTTTGAATCAGAATAACCGTCCGGGCATTTTAAAAAATGGCATTAGTCATTATCATTTGCCACTTGATGCCGATGCGATGAACCAAGCTTGCAGTTATTTATTGGGCGAAAATGATTTTACCTCATTTCGGGCGGTGCATTGTCAATCGAATACGCCTTTTCGTAATATCATGCATTTGAGAGTTGACCGATTTGGCGATTATGTTGTGATTGATATCAAAGCGAATGCATTTTTACATCACATGGTGCGTAATATCACTGGCTGCTTAATCGATATCGGGATTGGTAAATATCCTGCAAGCTGGATGAAGGACGTTTTAGAGCTAAAAGATAGAACTAAAGCCAGTGCAACAGCAAAAGCGGCGGGTTTATATTTGGTTGATGTTGATTATCCTGAGCAATGGGGCATACCAAAAACTCAGCCGGGACCATTATTTTTACCAGATTACTAATAAATTAAATTACTTAAAGTACAAAGACTGACAGTTTAGACCAGTTTTTTATACCTTAGTCTAAGAAATAATGGTTTAATTGGGAAAATTTGTCTGCGCAGTATGGCAGTCAGCGAGCGATAAAATATTAGCATTAAGAGAATTGCGAATGAGCTGGTTAGAAAAGATCTTACCTAAAACAAAATCGTCAGGCCGTAAGGAAATCCCAGAAGGTGTTTGGGCCAAGTGTACCGACTGCGATGCTATTTTATATAAAGCTGAGCTAGAAAAAGAGCTTGGTGTATGCCCTAAATGTGGTCACCATATGCGGATCAGTGCTCGTAAACGCCTTGAATGTTTCTTAGATGATGGCGACCGAGTTGAAATTGGTACTGAGCATGAACCAAAAGACATCTTAAAATTTAAAGATTCAAAAAAATACAGCGACCGTATTACTGCTGCGCAAAAAGCAAGTGGTGAAAAAGATGCTTTAATTGCAATGACTGGCCGTTTAAAAGGTGTACCAGTTGCAGCAGTTGCATTTGAATTCTCATTTATGGGTGGTTCAATGGCATCGGTTGTCGGTGCGCGTTTTGTTGATGCTGTTAATTTGTGTTTAGAGCACAATATGCCGCTGGTATGTTTTTCTGCTTCAGGTGGCGCTCGGATGCAAGAGGCACTTATGTCACTGATGCAAATGGCAAAAACAAGTGCGGCTCTGGCAAAAATGAGTGAAAAAGGCTTGCCGTTTATTTCAGTACTAACAGATCCGACTATGGGCGGTGTATCAGCATCATTAGCTATGTTAGGTGATATTAACGTTGCTGAACCAAAAGCCTTAATTGGTTTTGCAGGCCCGCGTGTTATTGAACAAACAGTACGTGAAACTCTACCAGAAGGCTTCCAGCGTAGTGAGTTCCTCCTTGAGCATGGTGCGATAGATATGATAGTCGACCGCCGTGAAATGCGTGATAAACTAGGCCGACTAGTCGCTAAGTTTATGGGCTTACCGTCGCCGGACCAAGAACATAGAGTTGCATAATATTATTTTAATTGTTGAAATTTATTAATGACACAATATATTCCTAGCCAATCATCTAGCCTTGATGATTGGCTTTGTTATTTAGAAGGCATACATCCTACCAATATTGAGATGGGTTTAACGCGTGTAACAGCTGTTGCCGAAAAAATGGGACTCCTTTCACTTAAAAGTAAAATCATTCTAATTGCAGGTACTAATGGTAAAGGCACAACTGCGCGCTGTTTAGAAGCGTTGCTTTTAGCGCAAAATTTTACTGTTGGCACTTATGCCTCTCCACACCTTATAAAATATAACGAACGTGTTCGTTTAAATGGTCAACAACTTGATGATCATTACCATGTAGCTGCCTTTGCTGCATTGGAAAAGGGGCGTGGCGACATATCAATGACTTATTTTGAGTTTGGCACTCTGGGTGCGCTTGAAATCTTCCGCCACACTGAGCCAGATTTTATTTTGCTTGAAGTTGGTTTAGGGGGCAGACTCGACGCAACTAATATTGTGACGCCAATAGCCTCTGTGATCACGACTATCGATTTAGATCACAAAGAATATTTAGGCGATACGCGTGAGCTTGTAGGCTTCGAAAAAGCAGGTATTTTTAGAGGAGTAACACCTGCGATTGTTGGCGATTTAGCTATTCCCGCGAGTATTCTAAATCATGGGAAAGCAATTGGAGCTAATCTCTGTTTGGCGCAGCAAGACTTTAATTTGAGCCAAAACGAGAGTGGTTATTTATGGCAAAGTGGGGATAACAAAATACGCTTTAGTCAGCCCGCTATCCCGGCTCAAAATGTATCGACTGCACTTGCGACCCTTAATCAGTTAGGATTGTTACCCACTGAATCTGTTGTACAAGCACAATTAAGTCGCTTAAAGGTAGAAGGGCGCTTTGAGATTTTGAGCCAAGCGCCTTTTGTCGTGGTTGATGTAGCTCATAATCCAGAATCAGCGGCTTATCTCGCGTTAAAACTCAACGCTTACAAAGAGCAAGGTTATGAAATTAATGCGTTAGTTGGCATGTTAAAAGATAAAGATCAGCCAGCTGCTCTTAAGCATTTAATACCTATCGTAGATGGGTGGCGAGTTGCAACATTAACTGGACCTCGTGGAGCAGATGCTGATTTTATGGTGCAGATATTAACTGAACTAGGCGTGCAAACGCTGCAAAAGTTTGCTTCTGTTGCAATAGCGTTGGATAATGAACAAATAACAACTAATAAACAGCTATTGATTGTATTTGGTTCGTTTTATACCGTTGCCGATGCAATTTCATACTGGCGAAATAAAGAGGAAGCTTAGGTGAACTCAGTTTTTGTAAATCGACTTGTGGGTACTGTTATTGTGCTTGTTGCGGCAATTGTATTCATTCCAAATATTTTGGATGGTGAAAAAGTACAGCTAAAAGAAGGCTTTAAAACGATACCGGATAGGCCTGAATTTAAAAAGTTTGATTTGCAAAAACCACCCACTGAAGACGAAATCAATGCACAACTGCCAGATACTCAAGTTGTGCTTGAAGATGAATCACCTAGTGATGATTTACTGAATCTTGATGAAAACAATCAATCATCAGATAGTTTAATTCAAACTCCAGAAAGTGCATCCGAGCAAAAAAATGTGCAAATCAGCACATTGAGCCCCCCTAAAACATTTGAGCGTCCGGCCGAATCGAATTTAAATCAATTTGCTTATGTGATTCAGCTTGGTAGTTTTTCAGATCAAGAGAATGTACAAAATCTACTTACTAAACTTAAAAGTTCAGGCTTTACGGCGTTTACTCGACCAGTAGAAACCCCTTCAGGAACACTCACTAAAGTGTTTGTAGGACCAGAACTGAAAAAAGAAATTTTGGAGCAAAAACTCCCTAAATTGAAAGAGCTAACCAAGCTAAACGGTAAAGTCACAGTGTTCGAAGTTACAAAATGATCTGGCAATTTAGCACTAGGTCTTATAGAATGCGCCCGAAATTAACTATGGCTGGTTTTCTATGATCTGGGTTGATTATACCATCTTAGGTATTATTGCGATTTCGACATGTGTTAGTTTGCTTCGTGGTTTTGTCAAAGAAGCCATGTCACTTGCTGTTTGGGCAAGTGCCTTTTTTATCTCTAGTTTTTTTTATCAAAGTTTGGCTGCATTTTTAACGCAAATATCTGAGCCACTCCTTCGTAATGCTGCTGCGGTAGCGATTCTATTTATCGCCACGTTAATTGTAGGTGGTATTTTAAATTATATTCTTGGTCAACTAGTTCAGCGTACTGGGCTGTCAGGCACTGATCGTATTTTTGGATTAGTTTTTGGTGGTCTGCGTGGCGTATTGGTTGTCAGCTCAATATTGTTTTTTCTCGATGCTTTTACTGCTGCACCCAAGACGCAGTGGTGGACTAGCTCAATTTTAATTCCTGAATTTGGCTTTGTTATTGAATGGTTTTTTACCTATTTAGAAAATAACTCAAGCTTTCTAACTTCTGTAACCCGTTAATCGGCGAGGATAATTACATGTGTGGTATTGTTGGTATAGTCGGAACTTCTCCTGTTAATCAGGCGATCTATGATGGCTTAACTGTGTTACAGCATCGAGGACAAGATGCAGCTGGCATCATCACTATCGATCGCAATACGTTTAGTTTACGTAAAGATAATGGATTAGTGAAAGACGTGTTCCATACTCGTCATATGAAGCGTTTACAAGGCAACATGGGTATTGGCCATGTGCGTTATCCTACCGCAGGTTCTTCAAGTTCAGCTGAAGCGCAACCTTTTTATGTTAACTCTCCATTTGGAATTTCACTTGCGCACAATGGTAATTTAACCAATGCGGAAGCGTTAAAAGAGGAGTTATTTTCTGTTGCAAAACGTCATGTTAATACGACATCAGATTCTGAAGTATTATTAAATGTTTTAGCGCACGAATTATCTAAACCAGATACGTTGCATTTATCTCCTGAGCACATTTTTACCGCTGTCACGACAGTGAATGAAAAAGTGGTTGGTGGTTATGCCGCAATAGCGATGATTATCGGACACGGCATGCTGGCATTTCGTGATGCAAATGGCATTCGCCCGTTGGTATTTGGTAAGCGTGAAACGAGTAAAGGCATTGAATATATGTTTGCCTCAGAAAGTGTCGCACTAGATGCTGATGGCTTTAATTTTGTACGCGATGTTGCCCCGGGTGAAGCGATTTTTGTTACTAATGAAGGTCAACTCTATTCGCAGCAGTGTGCAGAGCATGCGACTTATTCGCCTTGTATTTTTGAATTTGTATATTTTGCGCGTCCTGATTCAACCATAGATAAAATGTCTGTCTATGCAACGCGTGTTAATATGGGCACAAAATTAGGTGAGAAAATTGCGCGTGAATGGGCTGATAAAGACATTGATGTTGTTATCCCAATTCCTGAAACGTCATGTGATATTGCACTTGAAATTGCCTCTGTATTAAATGTGCCTTATCGCCAAGGTTTTGTGAAAAACCGTTATATTGGACGCACATTTATTATGCCTGGCCAAGAGGAACGTAAAAAGTCAGTGCGCCGTAAACTTAATGCAATTGCACGTGAGTTTAAAGGTAAAAATGTATTACTTGTTGACGATTCGATTGTTCGTGGTACAACATCTGCCCAAATAGTAGAAATGGCGCGTGAAGCAGGGGCTAAGCACGTTTATTTCGCATCAGCAGCACCAGAAGTACGCTTCCCGAATGTATATGGTATTGATATGCCATCGGCAACCGAGCTTATTGCTCATGGTCGTGAAGTAGAAGATATTAATGCTTATATTGGTTCTGATGGCCTGATATACCAATCATTACCAGATTTAATTGAAGCGGTTGGTAAAGAAAACCCAGAAATTAAACGTTTTGAAACATCGGTTTTTGACGGTCATTATGTGACGGGTGATATCGATCAAGAGTACTTAAACCGTATAGAAGCACTGCGTAACGATGCAGCTAAATCTCATCGTGAAGATGCAATGTCATCGGGTTTAGAGTTACACAATCAGGACTCAACAGAATAATTGACTCATTATGATTAATAAAAAAAGGAGCAAATGCTCCTTTTTTGTTAACTTAAGGAAAGTGAAAACTAATTAAATACAGGTGCATAGCCTGAGGTCCACATAATGGCGGTTGCAGCTAAAATGATCACCAATAATATTAAACCGCTTGTTACAACTGAACTTGCGTAAATAAAACCGCGCTCCTCAGGGATATGCATTAAAATTGGCACCCCGGTATAAAGTAAATACACGGAGTAAGCTAAAGCTCCTAGCCCAACACAAACAATAAACCAAAGCTCAGGGTAAAATGCAGCAAACGCGGCCATAAAAATGGGGGTTGCTGTATATGCCGATAATTCAAGGGTTTGAGTATAAGTTGGTGTTGCACCAAAGGTTTGTGCCATCCAAAGGGCTAAATAAGCAAGAGCAAATACACCAGCAATGAGCGCAAAATACATTGCCACGGCTATCATGGAAGCACTTTGTGAGGTTAAGAAAATATCTTTTCCAGAGCCGATGCTCCAGCCAAGGTAAACAGCCGAGTAATAGCCCATTAAAGATGGGATTAAAGCAATCAGTAAGATATGAGATAAACTGTATTTAAAACTTTCATGGCGATCATCAATCGAATGCCACTCTTCTTTTGGATGGGCATAAATACCCCATAAGTGATTCAATATCATAAATATATTCCTATTTCCCTAACTAAAATAACTGTGTTGTTTTTTTATACACTCCATTAAGGTATTAACGAAAGGTTAACCTTTGTCAAGCTTGTCAATAAACGTTACATGTATTGCGATAAAAGAGCCTACTTTAAGCGCTTATCCAATTTAAATGCTGTGATACAATAAAAGCGTTTGAATTATTGCAGTCGAAATTATGTTAGAAAAATACCAAACCTTGTTAAATCCTATTTATGATTTTCTTCAATGTGAAACTCCTGATGCATGGGTTACAGAGGCTATTAAGCCTGAAAATTTACACTTATTGCTCCTTGATCATATGCATTGTGAGTTAAAGGCAGCACAATCTGCCGCCTTTTTGATCCGTAAATACGCAATAGATGATAAAAGTGCCCGTGGCTTACTTGCTTGGTTAAAACCCTATGAAGATTTTGTCTATCGTGGTGTTGGCGATGGCCAGTTTAGCGAGGGTAAAAATGCATTAGTAGGTGAGCTGCAAGCCAAAGAAGGGGATGACCTCAATCAGGATATTCTTGATAAAATGGTGCGCTTGATTAAAGAAGAGTTACATCATTTTGAGCAAGTATTGGCAATTATTCAGCAGCGAGATTTTAGCATTGAACCATCGGCGGCTTCGCGCTATGCCGCTAGTATGATTAAACATGTTCGTACTTATGAACCCGCGGCCTTGATTGATAAACTGATCATCGGTGCATTTATTGAAGCTCGCTCTTGTGAGCGTTTTGCAAAACTGGCTCCTTTTTTAAATGAAGAGTTAGCAAAGTTTTACATTTCATTATTGCGCTCAGAAGCTAGGCATTATCAAGATTATATTGCACTTGCAAGTGATGTTGCAGCTCAAACTGATCCAATACGCTTTAATGTCGAAGAGCGAATTGCTTTTTTTGCAGAGGTTGAAGCGCAACTTATCTTAACCGATGATGCTAACTTCAAATTTCATTCGGGTGTACCATTGGCGTGATAAGTATTTACGCCTTTTCTTCAAAAGGGGTAAAAACTAATTTTTTTTCCTCTGCGGTAACCAGTAAGTAAGACCCTTGATCATACCAATCACCTAGCACAATTCGCTTACATGTGTTTTGGGCGGTTGAGTATTGATGAATATTGGGTCTGTGGGTATGGCCGTGGATCATTAAATTTACTTTGAATTGCTCAAACATCGCCAGTACAGCTTCATCTGTTACATCAAGTATTTGTTGGGTTTTGCCTTGCTGGCTCAGTTTACTTTTTGCTCTTGCTTTTTTAGCGACGGACTGACGATACCAAAGTGGTAGTGTAAGCATTAATTTGGGCCACCACCAACCACGACTTTTTTTTCTAAATTTTTGGTATTCAACATCTTGAGTGCACATTTCGTCGCCGTGTAGAATAACCGCTTTTTCACCGTATAAGTCAATCAGTGATTGTTCTGGCAGTAGTTGGATGCCTGCTGTTGCGGCATAGTTTTTCCCGAGCAAGAAATCTCGATTACCATGAACAAAATAAATAGCAGTGCCTTGCTGAGCTAATTTGTTTAATTCTGAGGCGACTTGTTGCGTTAACGGGGTCTGAAAATCATCACCCACCCAAACCTCAAAAAAATCCCCAAGAATATAAAGAGCGTCAGTTGCGCAATCAATATGCTGTTTTAAAAAAGTAAAAAAAGCAGCGGAGATATCAGGGCGCTCCTCACTTAAATGAAGATCTGAAATAAAATATGTTTTGCTCATGAGGTCTTAGTTGAATAAAAAATGAGGAGGAAATGCGCATTGTGACCAATGCGCAAAAAGCAATTAAGCGTCTACAGTTACGCTTTGGATGATCACATCTTCAAGAGGAACATCTTGGTGAAAACCGTTGCTGCCAGTTGCTACTGATTTGATTTTTTCAACAATATCCATGCCTTCAACGACTTCGGCAAATACACAGTAGCCATAGCCTTGTGATGTTGCACTTGAGAAGTTTAAGAATGAATTGTTATTTACATTGATAAAGAATTGAGCTGTTGCCGAATGAGGATCCGGTGTACGTGCCATTGCAACGGTACCAACTTTGTTCGTTAGCCCATTGTTAGCTTCATTCTCTATTGGCTCACCGACTTCTTTTTGTTCCATACCCGGTGCAAATCCACCACCTTGAACCATAAAACCATCAATTACACGGTGAAAAATAGTGCCGTTGTAAAAACCTGAGTTAGCGTAGTTTAAAAAGTTTTCAACAGTCTTTGGAGCTTCATTTTGATGCATCGCAAGTTTGATATCACCAAAGTTAGTATGTAAAACAACCATGCTTATTCCTATTCAATAATAAAAAGTCGACGATCATTTTATCTTAGTTAAGAGTAATTCACAAAGGTATAGAGCATCGGCGGGGGAGGTGATAATATAACTACTTAGCCTAAAAAAAGGATAGTTAATCAATGGTACAAATATACAACACACTTACCCGTCAAAAAGAACAATTCAAACCAATGGTTGCTGGTAAAATCAGCATGTATGTGTGCGGTATTACCATTTATGATTATTGCCATGTCGGCCATGCGCGCACTTATGTTTCTTTTGATGTGATGAATCGCTATTTTCGCCATTTAGGGTATGACGTGACTTATGTGCGAAATATTACTGATGTCGATGATAAAATTATTAAGCGTGCCCATGAAAATAATGAAGAAATTAATGATTTAACCGTGCGTATGACTAAGGCAATGCATGAAGATTTTAATGCATTAAACATGCTCCCGGCTGATATTGAGCCAACAGTAACGGGTCACATACCAGAAATTATTACGATGGTTGAGCGTTTAATCGAAAAAGGTCATGCTTACATTGCTGGTAACGGCGATGTATTATTTGATGTGTCAACCTTTGCAGCTTATGGCGCATTGTCACAACAAGACCTCTCGATGCTCCAAGCGGGTGCTCGTGTTGAAGTGGATATGGGCAAAGATGATCCACTTGATTTTGTTTTGTGGAAAAAAGCGAAACCAGAAGAACCAAGTTGGGGATCGCCATGGGGAGCAGGTCGCCCAGGTTGGCACATTGAATGCTCGGCCATGAGTTCAAAACATTTGGGTGATCATTTTGATATTCATGGTGGCGGCTCGGATTTACAATTTCCCCATCATGAAAATGAAATTGCTCAATCATGCTGTGCATCAGGTCAAAAATATGTAAATACGTGGATCCACACCGGTATGGTGCAAGTTAATAAAGAAAAAATGTCAAAGTCACTGAATAACTTTTTTACCGTACGTGAAGTATTAAAACAATATGACCGTGAAACAGTGCGCTTTTTCTTAATTAATGGCCATTACCGCAGTCAGCTTAATTATTCACAGGAAAATTTAGATCAAGCTCGTTCGTCATTAGAGCGTATTTATACGGCTTTACGTGGTGTGACACCTACACCTGTCGATTTGGCTGCTAACGAATATGTGGCAAAATTTCGCCAAGCAATGAATGATGATTTTAATACACCAGAAGCGTTACCTGTTGTATTTGAGTTAGCGAAAGAAATAAATCGAGTTAAAGATTCCGACAGTTCGAAAGCTGCAGAGTTAGCGTTTGTTCTTAAAGCAATTACCGAAGTACTAGGGATTGCTCAGCAAGAACCTGAGAGCTTTTTACAAGGTAATCAAGACGAAGATGAAGTGGCGCAAATCGAAGCCTTAATTGCACAGCGTAACCAAGCGCGCGCCGATAAAAATTGGGCGCTTGCTGACGATGCTCGCGATAAATTAAATGCGATGAATATCATACTCGAAGACAGTGCTGGAAAAACAACTTGGCGCAAAGCGTAATACAGCGTCAAAGCAATAAAAAAACCGCTTAAATGCGGTTTTTTTATTGCAAAAAAAGCTCAATTAAAATTGAATTAACTGTGGTATTTTTCGCAGGCCTCGAGGGTATTTTCAATCAAGCTAGCAACAGTCATAGGACCTACGCCACCAGGCACTGGAGTAATAAAACTTGCACGTTGCTCCGCGACATCATAGGCCACATCACCTACTAATTTACCGTCTTCAAGGCGATTAATCCCAACATCAATCACAATGGCACCTTCTTTAATCCACTCGCCTGGAATAAAAGCAGGCTTGCCGACGGCAACCACAACCAGATCTGCGCGACGAACATGTTGCTCAAGATTTTGAGTGAATTTATGACAAATAGTTGTTGTACAGCCAGCAAGAAGTAATTCAAGCGCCATTGGACGACCAACAATATTTGACGCACCAACAACAACCGCATCCATTCCTTTATAACGCACACCCGTTGAATCGAGTAAAGTGATAATCCCTTTTGGAGTACATGGTCGAAGTGCTGGCATTCGTTGTGCCAAACGGCCAATATTATAAGGATGAAAGCCATCAACATCTTTTAAAGGGGTAATACGTTCTAAGATTTTCTCTGCGTTTAATCCTGCAGGTAAAGGTAGTTGTACTAAAATACCATCTACTTCAGGATCATTATTAAGCGTATCAACCAAGGTGAGTAATTCAGTTTCAGAGGTGTCGCCTGGTAAATCGTAAGATTTTGAAACAAAGCCAACTTCTTCACACGCTTTACGTTTAGAACCCACATAAACTTGTGACGCGGGATCTGCGCCGACTAATACTACAGCTAAACCTGGAGCACGAAGTCCCTCTGCGATACGTTGTTCGACTCGATGTGCAACAGATGTTCGAACCTGTTTAGCAATTGCCTTACCATCAATGATATTTGCCGTCATGGTTGACCTTTTAGATTTGGGGTTAATACTAGAGCGAATTATATTTTCTCACGAATCCAGTGAAGCGCCAAGTTAGCATTATGGGATATCGAAGGTTTTGTTGTTAAAATCAACAAAATCAATAAAAAACCGACAAGCCGCTGTAAAAATAAGCACTTGAACGTTTTTATTTAAAAAGTGTTTGACGCCAATCGGTCAAATCACTATTATGCACCCCGTTGTCAACGAGGTTCTCCTCTAGATAACAATAGAAGTATCGGCGATTAGCGCAGTTTGGTAGCGCACTTGGTTTGGGACCAAGGGGTCGCAGGTTCGAATCCTGCATCGCCGACCACTTAGCACTTGCGAAGTAAGATGCGCCCGTAGCTCAGCTGGATAGAGCAACGCCCTTCTAAGGCGTGGGTCGAAGGTTCGAATCCTTCCGGGTGCGCCATTTTTTTTTGTGTAGCGGTGACTGTAGCTCAGTTGGTAGAGCCCCGGATTGTGATTCCGGTTGTCGTGGGTTCGATCCCCATCAGCCACCCCATTCACACAACGTGTAAAAATAAAGATTTCGGCGATTAGCGCAGTTTGGTAGCGCACTTGGTTTGGGACCAAGGGGTCGCAGGTTCGAATCCTGCATCGCCGACCACTCTTTATTGCACATTCTTTAAGTCGGCGATTAGCGCAGTTTGGTAGCGCACTTGGTTTGGGACCAAGGGGTCGCAGGTTCGAATCCTGCATCGCCGACCATCTTAAAAAAGCAATACACTCATCGGCGATTAGCGCAGTTTGGTAGCGCACTTGGTTTGGGACCAAGGGGTCGCAGGTTCGAATCCTGCATCGCCGACCATCTTAAAAAAGCAATACACTCATCGGCGATTAGCGCAGTTTGGTAGCGCACTTGGTTTGGGACCAAGGGGTCGCAGGTTCGAATCCTGCATCGCCGACCATCAATTTAATGCCAAAACTACTTATAACACCTCAAATAAAACTCTTATTTTTCATATCCATACCTCAGCACTGTAATTATTTAATTCCTATACTCGACTAAACAAAATATTGCGTTATAATGCCGCGTCTATAGGTTTAATAAGAATGCGTCCATAGGGCGTGAGCACAATGCTTGTCATTGTGTCTTAAGGAAGGCGTTACAACGCCAAAAATACAAAGATTGAGGTAAATCATGCAAGTTTCTGTTGAGACGACTCAGGGCCTTGAGCGCCGCCTGACTATCACTGTTCCAGCTGCGAACATTGACTCTGAAGTAAAAAAACGCTTACAACAACTATCAAGAACTCAACGCATTGATGGTTTCCGTCCTGGTAAAGTACCAGTGTCAATCATTAACAAGCGTTACGGCACAGCAGTTCGTCAAGAAGTTGCTGGTGAATTAATGCAACGTAAATATTACGAAGCAGTAATCGCAGAGAAATTAAACCCAGCAGGTGCACCAACTTTCGCACCAGGCGCTTTAGATGCTGGTAAAGATTTAGAATTCGTTGCAACTTTTGAAGTATTCCCAGAAGTTGAATTAAAAGATTTAGAAAAAATCAATGTTGAAAAGCCAGTTGTTGAAGTGACTGACGCTGATCTTGCTAAAATGTTAGAAACATTACGCAAGCAACATGCTACATGGGCTGATTCAGATGCTGTGGCAGCTGAAGGCAACCGTGTAACAATCGATTTTGTTGGTACTATCGATGGCGAAGAGTTTGAAGGTGGCAAAGCTGAAGCTTTCCCATTAGAACTTGGTCAAGGTCGTATGATCCCAGGTTTTGAAGATAACATCCTTGGTAAAAAAGCGGGCGAAGTTGTAGTTGCAGATGTAACTTTCCCTGAAGAATACCATGCTGAAAATTTAAAAGGTAAAGCTGCTCAATTCACAATTACAGTTCAAAAAGTTGAAGTTCAACAATTACCTGAGCTTAATGATGAATTCGCTACATTATTTGGTGTTGCTGAAGGCGGTGTTGATGCGCTTAAAGCTGAAGTTAAACGTAATATGACACGTGAACTTGAGCAAGCAATCAAAGGTAAAGTGAAAGAGCAAGTGATCGCTGGTTTACTTGAAACTAACCAAGTTGATGCACCATCAGCGCTTGTTTCACAAGAAATTGATGCACTTCGTCAACAAGCAGTACAACGTTTTGGCGGCAACGCACAAAACATGCCTGAGCTACCGGCTGAATTGTTCCATGAGCAAGCCGCTAAGCGTGTTAAAACAGGTTTATTGCTAGGTCAAGTAATCAAAGCAAATGAAATCAAAGTTGATGATGCGAAAGTTGAAGCGTTAATTGCAACTGTGGCTTCTGCTTATGAAGATCCAACTGAAGTTGTAGAGTACTACAAATCAAACGCACAATTAATGCAACAAATGCAAAACGTAGCAATGGAAGAGCAAGCAATCGAAGCTATCCTAGCAAACGCAACAGTTGCAGAAGTAACCGCGGCATTTGATGAGATCATGAATCCGCAAGCAGCACAATAAGTCATTGACTTAAAACTCTGCAAAAGTTTAAATGGCTCGTGTATCACTAAATTGTTAGTGTTACCCGGGCCATTTTACTATCAATGGTATTACCCTTTAAGCGAATACGGAAATCTATAATAATGTTTAATAGTGTGACAGATCCCCTAAACGCATTAGTCCCTATGGTCGTTGAACAAACTGCTAAAGGTGAGCGCTCATATGATATTTATTCGCGACTACTAAAAGAGCGCGTCATCTTTTTGACTGGGCAAGTTGAAGACCACATGGCGAACTTAATTGTGGCGCAATTATTGTTTTTAGAGTCAGAAAACCCTGAAAAAGATATCTTTATTTATATCAATTCACCTGGTGGCTCCGTCACTGCGGGTATGGCAATTTATGATACGATGAACTTCATTAAACCTAATGTAAGTACAGTGTGTATGGGCCAAGCTGCAAGTATGGGCGCATTTTTGTTATCAGGTGGCACAAAAGGCAAACGTTTCTGTTTACCTAATTCTCGTGTAATGATCCATCAACCATTAGGTGGCTTCCAAGGTCAGGCTTCTGATTTTGAAATTCATGCACGTGAAATTTTATCAATCAAAGATAAATTAAATCGTTTACTTGCAGAGCACACAGGCCAACCAATTGAAGTTATTTCACGCGATACTGATCGTGATAATTTCATGAGCGGTGCACAAGCAGTTGAATATGGCATAGTTGATGCTGTATTAACGCAACGTGATTTAAAGTAAGTTTGTTAACCAGACTATTTACTGCTATAGCAGTAGTAAATAGTAACGAAAGAGGTAGCTTAATGTCCGATAATCGTACTGACGGCGACAAGAGCAGCAAGCTGTTATATTGCTCCTTCTGTGGTAAAAGCCAACATGAGGTACGCAAATTAATCGCTGGCCCTTCGGTCTATATTTGTGATGAATGTGTTGAATTATGCAATGACATCATCAGGGAAGAGATCAAAGACATCGCACCTAAAACCAGTGCGGCTGAAAAATTGCCGGTACCAAAAGAAATTCGCGCTCATTTAGATGATTATGTAATTGGCCAAGACCATGCCAAAAAAGTGTTATCGGTTGCGGTTTATAATCATTATAAGCGTTTAAAAAACCAAGATAAATCATCAAATATTGAACTTGGAAAAAGTAATATATTACTGATTGGCCCTACAGGAAGTGGTAAAACCCTTCTTGCAGAAACAATGGCTAAATTACTTGATGTTCCATTTACAATGGCTGATGCCACTACATTAACCGAAGCGGGTTATGTAGGTGAAGATGTAGAAAACATTATCCAAAAGCTGTTACAAAAATGCGATTATGACGTTGAAAAAGCACAGCGCGGAATTGTTTATATCGATGAAATTGATAAAATTTCTCGTAAATCAGACAACCCGTCAATCACCCGAGATGTTTCTGGTGAAGGTGTACAACAAGCATTATTAAAGCTGATTGAAGGCACTGTGGCATCAGTACCGCCTCAAGGTGGTCGTAAACATCCACAACAAGAGTTTTTGCAGGTTGATACCTCTAAAATCTTGTTTATTTGTGGTGGTGCGTTTGCAGGTCTTGATAAAGTTATCGAGCAACGAAGCACTAAAAATACAGGTATTGGATTTGGTGTTGATGTTAAGTCATCTGCAGCAGGTCGAAGCATTAGTGAATCATTCAAAGATGTTGAACCAGAAGATTTGGTTAAATACGGCTTAATTCCAGAATTTATTGGCCGTTTACCCGTCGTTGCAACGCTTACTGAGCTTGATGAAGCAGCACTTGTACAGATTTTGAATGAACCAAAAAATGCCCTTACTAAACAATATGGCGCCCTTTTCAAAATGGAAAATGTGGAGCTTGAGTTTAGAGATGATGCACTGTTAGCAATTGCTAAAAAAGCAATGGATCGTAAAACTGGCGCACGTGGACTTCGTTCAATAGTTGAGGGTGTTTTACTCGAAACGATGTACGAGTTACCTTCAATGGAAGATGTTTCAAAAGTTGTTATTGATGAAACAGTCATTAAAGGTGAGTCAGATCCAATTCTCATTTATGAAAATAGTCATCAAGATAAAGCGGTTTCCGAATAAATTGTTTTATTATTAATCAAAAAGGAGCCCAAAGGCTCCTTTTTTAATAAAATCGTTGATCTTTACTGGAAATATCCCCATATACTCCAGTAGTCTTAATTTTAAATCAAAGTACTAGAGAATAATAATGACGCTTGAACGTACGGATTGTGTCGAAATTCCAGTGTTAGCATTGCGGGATGTAGTGGTATATCCACACATGGTCATTCCGTTATTTGTTGGCCGCGAGAAATCCATCAAATGCCTTGAAGCAGCGATGGAAAACGACAAACAGATTTTTTTAGTTGCACAAAAAGATGCAGCAATCGATGAGCCTGAAAGTCAGGACGTGTTTGATGTCGGCACTATAGCGACCATTTTACAGTTACTAAAGTTACCTGACGGTACTGTAAAGGTGTTAGTGGAAGGTACTCAGCGCGCTAAAATTAATAAATTCACCCAAACAGACGCCTTTTTTATGGCGGATGTGCAGTTTTTAGTATCGAGTGATATTCCAGAGCAAGAGCAAGATATCTTTGTTCGTAGTGCGATTAGCCAGTTCGAAGGATACGTTAAACTCAATAAAAAAATCCCACCAGAAGTCCTAACGTCGGTTTCAGCAATTGATGAGCCCGCTCGTTTAGCTGACACTATGGCGGCTCATATGCCTCTAAAAGTACCTGAAAAGCAAAAAGTACTTGAGATTGCCAATGTGACCGACCGCCTTGAGTATTTAATGGCGGTGATGGAAGGTGAAATCGACTTATTACAAGTTGAGAAAAAAATTCGTTCACGCGTCAAAAAGCAAATGGAAAAAAGCCAGCGTGAGTACTATTTGAATGAGCAAATGAAAGCCATTCAAAAAGAACTCGGTGAGCTTGATGAAGTACCTGATGAATTTGAAACGCTGAATAAGAAAATTGAAGAAGCTGGTATGCCGGTCGAAGCAGCGGCTAAAACTCGGACAGAACTCAATAAATTAAAAATGATGTCTCCTATGTCGGCCGAGGCGACCGTTGTGCGCTCTTATATCGACTGGATGATAGGTGCTCCATGGAAAAAACGCTCTAAAGTCAAAAAAGATTTAGCAGCAGCGCAAGAAGTGCTTGATGCTGATCACTACGGACTTGAAAAAGTAAAAGAGCGTATTATTGAGTATTTAGCCGTACAACAACGCACAAATAAACTCAAAGGGCCAATTTTATGTTTGGTTGGACCACCAGGTGTAGGTAAAACCTCTTTAGGCCAATCTATCGCTAAATCTACAGGCCGTAAGTACATTCGTATGGCGCTGGGTGGTGTGCGTGATGAAGCTGAGATCAGAGGTCACCGCCGTACTTATATTGGTGCTATGCCAGGAAAAATCGTACAAAATATGTCAAAAGTAGGAGTGAAAAATCCACTCTTCTTGCTTGATGAGATTGATAAAATGTCATCAGATATGCGCGGTGATCCTGCTTCAGCATTATTAGAAGTACTTGATCCAGAGCAAAATACCGCATTTAACGATCATTATCTTGAAGTTGATTATGACCTTTCTGACGTAATGTTTGTTGCTACTTCTAACAGCTTTAATATTCCAGGGCCGTTGTTAGACCGGATGGAAGTGATCCGTCTTGCAGGTTATACCGAAGATGAAAAGCTAAATATTGCAATGAAGCATTTAGTTCCAAAGCAGATATCTCGAAATGGTCTTAAAGCGAAAGAAATTGATATTCATGAAAGTGCCATTATTGGCATTATTCGCTATTATACTCGCGAAGCCGG
The DNA here is from genome assembly GCF_002310815.1 of Pseudoalteromonas tunicata. NCBI lineage: Bacteria > Pseudomonadati > Pseudomonadota > Gammaproteobacteria > Alteromonadales > Pseudoalteromonadaceae > Pseudoalteromonas > Pseudoalteromonas tunicata. Next base: position 1,213,204 of record NZ_CP011032.1, read on the forward strand.
TGTACGTAGTTTAGAACGTGAAATTTCAAAATTATGCCGAAAAGCAGTGAAAGAGATTTTACTGACTAAAGATTTGAAAAAAGTATCAATTAATCAAGAAAACTTAGAGACTTATCTAGGTGTTCAGCGTTTTGATTACGGTAAAGCTGAAGGTGATGATCGTATTGGCCAAGTTACCGGACTTGCTTGGACTGAAGTTGGTGGTGATTTACTCACCATCGAGAGTGCCGTAGTGGTTGGTAAGGGTAAATTGACTTACACCGGCTCTTTGGGCGATGTGATGCAAGAGTCAATTCAAGCTGCGATGACCGTAGTTAGAAGCCGTGCTGAAAAATTACGTATTAATACCGATTTTCATGAAAAACGCGATATTCACGTTCATGTGCCAGAAGGTGCTACGCCAAAAGATGGTCCAAGTGCGGGCATTGCAATGGTAACGTGTTTGGTGTCGAGTTTAACAGGTAATCCTGTACGCTCTGAAGTCGCTATGACTGGTGAAATAACCTTGCGTGGTGAAGTATTACCAATCGGTGGGCTAAAAGAGAAACTACTCGCAGCACATCGTGGTGGTATTAAAACTGTCATTATTCCAAAAGATAATGAAAGAGATTTAAAAGAAATCCCACAAAATGTAATTGAAGGCCTTTCAATCCATCCAGTTAAGTGGATTGATGAGGTACTTGAATTAGCGTTAGTGCACCCAGTTGATACTTTTTCAATCGAAACTGAAAAAAAAGCATAAAAATCGTTAAAAAAGTGCTGTAAAGGGCTTTTCAAATCGATGATGTATGCTAAGTTAGGCACTGGTTTTTAAGCCTAGCCCTTGTGGAGCCTAGGCTTACGAAGAATTAGTAATTAGACAGTTGTGTTCTCATAACTTCTATTAAAACAATAAGTGGCGTTTGTAAAAAATAATAAATCAAACGCTCGCTACAATAACAATGTAAGGGGATGATATTGTGAACAAGTCTCAACTAATTGATGAAATCGCTGCAGGCGCTGATATTTCTAAAGCAGCGGCAGGCCGCGCACTTGATTCATTCATTGATGCAGTAACAACTGCATTAAAAGACGGTGACTCTGTTGCACTAGTAGGTTTTGGTTCTTTTTCTGTACGTGAGCGCGCAGCTCGTTCAGGTCGCAACCCACAGACTGGTGCTACAATTGAAATCGCAGCTGCTAACATTCCTTCTTTTAAAGCAGGTAAAGCACTTAAAGACGCAGTAAACTAATCAGACGTTTATGCGTAAGTTGATGGTATAAGCTGGCTTCATAAAGCTGGCAATTACAAAGCCTTGGCTAAGTAATTTTGCCTAAAACTTTAAGTAAAAAGGCGCATCTGTTAAGATGCGCTTTTTTTACATTGCAGTACAGCACAGACTAAAGAGAATTAATAATGCTAGAGAAAATTAGAGAAGGCTCACAGGGACTTACAGCCAAGATTATTCTTGGTTTAGTCATTTTGTCATTTGCCTTGGCCGGAATTGGCAGCTACTTAGGGCAAACTACTGAAAAACCTGTAGCTGTAGTGAATGGTCAAAAAATCAGTCAAACAACATTCGCGCGTGCTTATGAAAATGAGCGTAGCCGTTTAGAGCAACAATTTGGTGAGTATTTTAACCAAATTGCCAGCGATCCCACCTATATGGCACGTGTTCGTGAAGGTGTTATCGACCGCTTAGTGCAACAAGAATTACAAACACAGCTAGCGAATGAATTAGGTCTTCGTATTAGTGATGAAGCAATTAAAGAAGAAATTCGCACCTTGCCTTATTTCAATATAGGTGGACAATTCAGTAATGACCGTTATTTACAGGTCATTCGTCAAATGAATTTCCAACCAGACACTTTCCGTAACTACTTACGTACAGAAATGACTCGTAGCCAATTAGTAACAGCAGTTGCTGCAAGCGATTTTGCCTTACCAAATGAAATGGTTACAATTTCACAGCTACAAACTCAGGTTCGTGATTTAGATTATGTATTATTGACTGCTGATCAAGTTAGCAAAGACATTACCGTCACAGAGCAAGAAATTAGTGACTATTACACGCTTAATCAAAGTCAATTTTTATCACAAGAACAAGTTTCAGTTGAATATGTTGAGCTCAATGCTGAAACATTACCTGTAGTTAAAGCCGTTACGGATGATGAGATTTTAGCTCTTTATAATGATAATAAAGCGCAATATGTTGAGCCTGAGCGTCGCCGTGTTGCCCATATCTTAGTTGACTTAGGTGATGATGAAGCTGCTTCTGAAGCAAAAGCGCAAGATTTATTGGCAAAACTTAAAGCAGGTGCTGATTTTGCCCAATTAGCTCAATCAGATTCTAGCGATATTGTAAGCGCTGAAAACGGTGGTGATTTAGATTGGATTGATCGTGATATGATGGATCCTGCATTTGAAGAGGCTGCATTTTCTCTAGCTGCGAAAGGTGATATTTCTGATGTCGTTAAATCTGAATTTGGCTTTCACATCATTAAACTTACCGACCTTCAAGCTGAACAAATTAAAACACTTGATATGGTAAAAGATGAGCTAACAGCTCGTTTAGAACAAGACCATAAAACAGAGCATTTTTATGAGTTACAAACTCGCTTAGCTGAACTTGCTTTTGAAGTGGCCGATTCACTTTCTGAAGCGGCGACTGCAGTGGAACAAGAAGTTAAATCAACCGCTTTGTTTAGTCGTTTTGATGCTCCAGCGCCTTTAAATGATGCAAAAGTACTTGATGCTGCATTCTCAGTTGAGTTGTTAGAAGATAAAGTAAATTCAGAATTGATTGAACTTGGGAATGAACATGTTGTGGTTTTACGTGTAAAAGAGCATAAACCAGCAGCAACTAAAGCATTAGCTGAAGTATCAGATCAAATCAAAGCTGTGTTAGTGAAGCAAAAAGCTAATGAAGTTAATGCAACACGTGGTGATGAACTTTATGCGAAATTAAGCTCAGGCACTAGCCTAGCTGACTTAGCTGCTGAGCAATCATTACAGGTTGAGCAAGCACGCGATATTAAACGCAATGCGTATAATTTAGTGCCAGGTTTAGCCAAAGACGTATTCCAAATGGCTCATCCTGTTGATAAGCCTGTTGTTAATCGTATCACGTTAGCAAATGGTGATGTTGCGCTCGTCTCTTTATTAGCGGTGAAAAACGCACCTGTCACAGAGCTTGATGCCCGTACTAAAGAAAGTATTAATGCTGAGCAAATCAATCGTAACTACCTTGTTTTTGTTGATGCCTTAAAGCAACAAGCAGAAGTTAAAGCGGCTGCTGTAGAAGCTGTTACTGAATAATATTCTTACGATTTAATCTTTTAAAGCGAAAGGCCCAATAGTTTATTGGGCCTTTTTTATTGATGCTATTTTATAACTTTTGGCAATAAACTGCTGTACATGTTCGCTCGAATCACGGACTGATTGTTCCCTCAACAATTAATTGTTAAGGGCAGGATGGGTTAGTAGAGCTATTTTCGATCAGTGTAGTGTCGCTTTCTTGTTTAAGTGGAGTGATAGTGACGGTTTAAACGTTTTAGGTAACAGCTTTAGAATCACCTAATAAGTTGGGAATGTAGTGATAAGGGATGTCGAAAGAGGATTGTAAGGATTTAATTATATTTGATGTTTCTTTTCGAAGTAATATCCGACAGATTTTAAAATATAAAATCTGTCGGAATAACGTTTACTCTTCTACTAATGAGTCATTGTTAATTACTTGCACAGCTTTCATTGATTCACTTGGGTAGCAACCTAAAATACGAACATACTCAGTTACTTCTTTGAGTTCTTCTAATGCTCGTTTGACATTATTTTGCGCAAGGTTAGCTTCTAAATCGACATAAAAAACTTCTTCCCAAGGGTTACCTGGAACAGGACGAGACTCCAATTTAACAAGGTTGATTTTTTGTTGCTTAAAAATCATTAAAGCGTCAGCTAGTGCACCTGCAATTTGTGCCGTTGCCATAATCAAAGTCGTTTTTGTTGGAATTTGTTTTGATACTTGCATCGCTTTACGGGCTACCACAATAAAACGACTGTGGTTATCTGGTTGATTGGCGACGGCAGATTTGATGACTTCTAGACCTGCATTTTTACCCGCCTGTGCTGATGCAATCGCTGCACTATTTTTGGTTTTTAATGCTTCCTGAATGGCGCTAGAAGTGGAGTCACAATAAGCTAATTGCATTTCACCTAATGTTTGAATGAATTGGCTACATTGTGCAAAAGGTTGCGGATGACCAAAGACTTTAGTAATTTCATTTAGTTCTACCCCAGGTTGTGCTATCAGGCAGTGCTCAACCGATTGAGTCAGCTCACCAACGATAGATACCTGAGCATGTTGTAATAAGTCATATACTTCATTGATACTGCCAGAGCATGTATTTTCAATTGGTAGTAGGCCATAATCTGCTTGTCCTGTCTCAACCATATGAGTGATTTTCGAAAAGCTATCACAGCCAAGTTCGACCAGTTTACCAGCGCGGCGGCTAAAATACTTATGACAGGCTAGTTGGCTATACGAACCTTGGCCGCCTAAATAAGCAACGCGATTGGTTTCATTTAGCGCGTCAGGATTGAGGCTTTGTTGCAACATCGCTTGCTGATGCAGTACAGAGTCCTCAATGATGGTTTGAAAGACATTGTTAACGTAATAGCTATCAAGACCTAGTGACTTACCATAGGCAATAAGTTTTTCTAATAAAATCAGCTCGCGCTGTTCATCTCTGATTGGTTTGTTATTTGAAATTTTATACTCAACCACTGAGTGACTAATTCGGCGACGTTTTGCTAAAAGCACTAATAACTCAGCATCAATTTCGTTTATGTCTTTACGTAAGGTATCTAATACATCATTTGCCATGGTTTTTTCCTCATTCCCAATAGTGCAAAAAAAAAGCCTCCCGGTTGGGAGGCTTGAATTCGTTTTGACTTTTTTATGCCGTGACGGAATCGCCTCCCAAATTTAGGTGGTCCATAAAAAAGCTAAAAAAGTAAATACGGTGATTTTGTTTCATACTCTAGAATGTAAAAATAGTAGCTAAAGAAGTCAACAACTCTTTTTATTAATTAACTTAAATACTGGATAATAAATCTATCTTAGGCTGCTATTTTCTAGGTTAACTAGGTTGGATTAATGTGCAATAGGCCTGTTATTGCAACGTCATTCTGTCTTGTTACCGTTGAGAATTTCTGGCTAGAGAAACATAACTAAGAAATCTAAGCTTAATTCAATATGTTGACAAATCTCTTATCCAGAACTCAAGTTAATTAAATAAATTATGGTTAACGCGATGATCTTTATTTTTGTTTTGTTAGATAAAAATTAAAAAAAGGTGTTGTTTAGAGTGATATTCTTTTATATTCACAACGTTAAATAAAACATTCGTGCAACCTCGGTTTTTTAATTAGTAAAGGTTTTATTTTGGGATACAGTCGGTTGCCATCGCGTTTTGGCATAAATTCGTTAAGTATAAAGTTGTCGATACTTATTTCTGCAATCTGCTTAATCGCAGGGATCAGTGCTGCTGTATTAATGCTAAAATCTGAACGCAAGCAGCTCATCTACGAAGAACATGATGCCTTAAAACATGCTAGTAATAGCTTCATAACCCAATTTAACCGAGTAATTCATAATAAAGAAGCAATTGCCCAAAAAGCCAATCAGGTGGTAAAGAAGCAACTTTTTGAATTTGAAATTATAAATAAAGAACGAGATAGAACAGAACTTTCATTTGCTTCCGACTCCAGTATCCGAAGTGCTGCACCTGATGGACTATCAGCTGCATTTTTACCGCAAGTTTCCTTTAACCCTCATTACAAAAACTTATTTCACAACAGTGAAGTTTTATGGCAGCAAGTTTCACCGACCTTGACAGAAGAATTTTTTAATTTTTACCTTATCACTGTAGATAATTTCATTCGGATTTCACCTCCTAATTGGGCGCTCCAAGTAGAAGCTGATCATAAATTTGCTGATGATATTTTTTTTACATTGGCAGCTGAAGATAACAACCCTGCGCGTGAAGCTGTTTGGACTCCAGTTTATTATGATGATATTTGGCACAAATGGGTAACAAGTTTAATTGTGCCCGTTTATCACAAGGGCGAGTTTGTTGGTGTAACTGGCAGTGATTTAGAGCTAAGTAATTTAATTAAAAGTTTTCCATTATCTGATATCGAACAGCAATTTTTTGTTTTTGATCAGCGAGGTCAAATTCTTGCACATCCAAAATTAAATGAAGGGATTTTACTGCAAGAAGGCAAGATGAACGAACTGTTAAAAACGTCTGGTAAAATTTCAGAAGAGTTAGATGCACTTGTTAAAACGGTTAATAGCACAGGATTAAACGAACTTGCTGATGAGTTTTTAGAAGATGATGAATTACATTTAGTTAATATCCGAAAAATAAACTCTCTTAACTGGTATGTCGGTGTTTACAAAAAACGCTCTACGGCTTTGTCTGCCCTTGATGAACTTGAAATAAAGTTTTTTGGTTTATTTATTTTGTATGCTGTTTTGGTTGCATTATTACTGCACCAAGCATTGTTTCAACTTGTATTGAAACGGATTTATACCTTGGTTCAGGCTGTTTCTCATTTTGGTAAAGGGCAGCTTGATACGCCTTTTCCAGAGGTTAACAAAGATGAAATAGGTTCCCTTAATAGCGCATTCCAAGTTATGGCTTTAGATATCAATAAATTAGTTGATGGATTAAACCAGCGCATTATTGAAAAAGAGCAAGCGGAAAAATCGGCAAATCGTTTATCAAAAGCGGTTGAGTTCTCAGGAAGTGGCGTGGCGATTGCCAATGCCAATTTTGAAATTGAGTATGTTAATCCAAAATTGATTGAAATGAGTGGTTTTGAAAATGATCACTTTTTGGGCGCACCGCTACTGAGTATTATTTCTAGTGATATGCAAATATTGCTTGATGATATTGATCTTGATATTCGTTCTCGACACCATTGGCGCGGTGATACAGTATTAAAAAATAAAGAAAATCACCCAATTTGGGTCTCGCTTAGTGTCTCGCCAATTCGTGAGTTAGATAATTCAATTTCAAGTTATGTCGCCTCCGCGCAGGATATTTCGTTTGTAAAAGAAAGCCAGCGAAAAATGGAGCAATTAGCTTATTTCGATACCTTAACTGGTTTAGCTAACCGCGCATTTTTCAGAATGCAATTGCGAAAATCTATGGCTTTAGCCGAACGTGGTCATTACGCTTTTGCTTTATTTTATTTTGACTTAGATGAGTTTAAACGTATTAACGATACTTTAGGGCATGATGCGGGCGACCAATTACTGCTACAAGTTGCTAATCGTTTAAAGCAAAGGTTGCGCGCGGAGGATACCGTTGCACGTCTTGGTGGCGATGAATTTGCTGTATTACTCAGTGGTATCGATGATAAAAGCAAGGCCGCGGAAGTGGCAATGATTATCCAAGAAACCATTTCTCAACCAATTAAACTTGGTAGTAATGAGGTTATAATTAGCGCGAGTATCGGTATCACAATGGCGCCAGATGATAGCCCTGAAGAAGACCAATTACTTAAACATGCCGACTTAGCAATGTATGAAGCTAAAGCTAAAGGCCGTAATACCTATCACTTTTATAACCAAGAGCTTAACGCCGCTGCAAAAGAGCGCTTAATGATTGAAAATGAGCTGCGTATTGCGATTAAAGAGCAGCAGTTTGAGCTCTACTATCAACCTCAAGTTGATTGCCGTACCAATGAGGTAGTTGGTTTTGAAGCGTTGATCCGCTGGTTTCACCCGACTCAAGGAATGATCTCCCCAGTTAAATTTATCCCTATTGCTGAGGCGACCGGACTTATTGTTGAAATAGGTGAGTGGGTTTTATGGGAAGCATGTCGTTTTGCAAAGCGTTTAGAAGAGCAGGGTCGTGGAAATAATATTTCGATTAACTTATCGGCACGTCAATTTAAAGACAGCAACTTAAAGGCATTGCTTTCTCGGATTTTGGTCAAAACATCGATTTCAGCTCAAAGCTTACATTTGGAACTGACCGAAAGTATGCTGATGGGCGATGTTGAAGTGGCGATCAATCAGCTGCTTGAGCTTAAAATGCTTGGCGTATCTTTATCTATTGATGATTTCGGTACTGGTTATTCGTCACTCAGTTATTTAAAACGTTTCCCCGTTGATATCTTAAAAGTAGACCGCTCGTTTGTGAAGGATATTCCAGCTGATTCTAACGATATGGAAATTACCGCCGCGATAATCGCAATGGCGCAAAAGCTTAATTTAAATGTGGTTGCGGAAGGTGTGGAAACGAGTGAGCAAATTACATTTTTGAAGAATAACAATTGTTACATTGTGCAGGGATATTTTTTCAGTCCGCCATTAGCTGAAGCGCAAGTGCCTGAACTTTACAAGCAACTTGCACTAAAAGCGATTTGTTAGTTCTGATCAAGCAATTGATAAAGTAATTTACGCACTGTTTGAGGCTCAAACGGTTTATCACACATCGCATTAACGCCAGATTGGGCAATATTCGAAAGGTGAGTATCATTCGCCTCAGAGGTTACCATTAATACAGGTAAGTGCGAATGCTCGCTACTGTTACGAATATACTCTGTTAACTCTTTGCCATTAATTTGTGGCATGTTGTAATCAGTAACGATCAAGTCAAACATTTGTGTCGATAAAATTTCTATGGCAGCTTGACCATCTTCTGCTTCAACACAATGCTGAACACCTAAATTATTTAATACACGCTTAATGTGATTACGCGCTAAGCGAGAATCATCAACAACAAGTACACGGATGTCATGCACATCGTAAAAGTCTAATTCAAGCTCTTGAGGGCTCAGTACATCAAGAGTCGCATTAATCGCTCGACCTAAATGCTCCCGAGTAAATGGCTTAGGCAGAATCGCGATGACTCCGGATTGTTTGAACTCCTCCAGCTGAGGTTTTCTTGTTTCACTTGATACTAACATGAAAGGTAAGGCAGCTAATGTGCTGTGATTTTTGATATTTTCTAATAATTCGAGCGCGCTGCCATCTGCTAAATGCAGTGCACTGATCACAAGATCTGGCGCACTCACTTGGATTTGCTCTAACGCATTAAAAATAGTGTCAGCAAAATCTATGTTTGTGATCCCTTCTTGGGATAACTCACGGGCAATTACTTTACGCTGTGTTGCAGACGGTTCAACAAGTAAGATATTTAAATCAGCAGGTGATAATTCAATCATGTTTAGCCTCCAGCTAATTTAATTTTAAAGCCAATTTGTTCTAATAACCCTTTTAATTTCTCGCGGTCATCGCCTTGTATTTCAATGATATTATCTTTTAATGCGCCACCTTGACCCATTTTAGTTTTTAATGATTTAGAAATACTTTTTAAGTCATGTTCTTCGGGGTTTATTCCTACAATCAACATCACACCTTTGCCTTTACGGCCTTTAGTTTGACGTTCGATACGGATGAATCCATCACTATATAGTTTGACTGGACTGGTTTTTTTTTCTTGTTCTGGTGTTATTCGCCCGCTGTCGGTTGAATACACTAAGTGTGAGTCACTCATAATTACTACCTTATAGTCCCAGAAGTTTACTGGAAATAAAAATTACTACTTCGATATTAATCCCTTAGTGCCATTGGTGCAATGCTCTTGTCTTTTGAGATTAAAAAGGAACAGTGAATCAAAATAATTTTGCGGTATTAATATTAATTTCTCAATTCGTATTGATAAATTTCCTATATAGAGCTTTAGTTAAGTGAGCAATTTTGTTCGAGAGTTGTGCAATAGATCGCATAAAAATTAAGGAGATATGGATGAGCTTAAATAAAAGTTTATCACCCGATGGCAAGTTATTTACTATTCAGATTAAAGGGAAATTTGATTTTAATTTAGTTCAAGCTTTTCGTACTGCATATTCTGAAGTTGGTAATGAAACTCCAAAAGTGGTGGTTGATTTGCGCGAAACAGATTACATGGACAGCTCAGCTCTGGGCATGTTGTTAAATATGAAAAAATTTCTAGGCGAATCAGTAACATCTATTCAGATAGCTAATTGTCGACCACAAATTAAAAAAATTCTGCAAATATCACGATTTGATAAAAAGTTCGATATTGATTGAATATGCGTATTCTCGTCGTAGACGATCAGCAGCTCAATAGAACCTTATTAACCTTTATGCTAAAAGCAGAAGGTTATGAGGTTGAAAGTGTTGAAAATGGTCAGTTAGCGCTAGATATAATCCCTGATTATCAACCGGATATTATTCTACTTGATGTGTTGATGCCTGTACTTAATGGCTATGAAGTCGCACCAAAAATAAAAGAAATGTCTCAGGACGTTTATTTACCTATTATTTTTATTACCGCACTTGATGATCAAAATAGTTTACAACGTTGCCTTGAAGTTGGAGGCGATGACTTCTTAAGTAAGCCTTTTGATAAGGTGATTCTCTCGGCTAAAATTAAAGCACATAGCCGTACTCGCGAACTCAGTAAAAAGGCTTATCAGCAAAATCAATTATTAGAATATCATCAAAATGAAACGGAACGAGAACACGAGATAGTTGAGCATATTTTTGCAAACGCGTTACAAGAGCGTTTAGTTGTTCCTGATTTAATCGAATATCACATGTCACCTGCTTCGATGTTTAATGGTGATATGTTTTTAGTAGCCCCAAGTCCCGTTGGCGGTATTTATGTCTTATTAGGTGATTTTACTGGTCATGGGCTTGCTGCTGCAATTGGTGCATTACCCACTTCTAAAGTTTTCTATTCAATGGCACATAAAGGTCTATCTGTTGGTGATATAGCCGCAGAGCTAAACAGTGTATTGACTCAACTATTACCTGAACATATGTTTTGTGCTGCAACAATTATTGAGCTTAGTAGCAGTGGGCGCAGCTTTTCAGCATGGCTTGGTGGTTTGCCTGATAGTTATGTCCTCGCGGCTGATGGTTCGGTAAAAAGAACACTCGAATCACAACATATGGCACTGGGTATTTTAGATGATCATGAATTTGAGCGCGATATCGTACATTTTGAAGTTGATAATTCTGATAGAATATTAGTATTTACTGATGGCATCATTGAAGCTGCAGATAAAAATGATGAGTACTTTGGTGAAGAGCGCTTGCTTGCTGTGATTGCTAGCTCGTCAGATGCAGGCATTAACGATTTAGTTTCTGCTGTCAAAGAGTTTAGTGGCGACATTGCACAGCAAGATGATCTTAGCTTAGTGCTATTAAGCTGTCGTCCTAGTCCATTAACCAAACAATCTCAGCGAGTTTATTGCGATGTACCGATGCATTTTTCGCTACAACTGGATGCTGAGTTATTACGTAGTACTGATCCAGTTTTACAGTTAGTTAATTTAGTTTCTGGGATTGAAGGCGCTTCGGAACATCGTTCAAATTTATTTTTGCTTTTATCTGAGGCTTTTAATAATGCGTTAGATCATGGCGTTTTGAAACTTGACTCGAAAATCAAAGATCAAGATGATGGTTTTTGTTTATTTTACGAACAACGATTAAACCTGCTCAATAATTTATCAGAGGGGGAAATTATTATTAGAGTAAACTACGACCCTTCAACTCGCAGCATTACTTTTTCAGTTAAAGATTCAGGTGATGGTTTTTTAGTACACCCTAGTAAATCTACTAAAGAGGGTGATGATGAACATGGTCGTGGAGTTAACTTAATTGCTGAAATTGCAAGTTCGGTAGAATATAACGAAGTAGGAAATGAAATAACAATTATTTATTGTTTAGACAATAATTAACCTTATCTGTTACTACATTTCGTAATTAGGTCATGGTAGTATCAAACAATATTTTTTAGATGTATTGACGGCTAAATGACAGCTTCTTATTTAGATATTGCACAAATTAATTGTGATCCTACTGCTGTTGCAGAACATAAACAAAAGTTACTTTCCCACTTACAAGCTAATAGTAAAAAAACGGATGTTATTTGGCAGTATTTTGTGCCTGAATTAGGCGAAGGTGGTAGTTGTAGTTTATTTGGACAATTACAAGATAAGCCTTTTGTGCTTAGTAACTTGATTGATGCGACTAATCCTGAAAATAGTTTGGCACTCGCTAAATTACAATCAATTGTGAACTATATTGTTGCGACAACAAAAGTTGATTGGTTTGGTATTTATCAAAAACGTTTAATAAACCAAGAACATGAATTGGTTAAACTTGCTTATTTTGGTGAGCCCAGTCGTGCGACATTCCCACTTACATCTCAATTTTCAGCAATCAGTAATAATGTTCAAGTTGGCTTATCCAGAATAGGTCGCATAATAAATGATATTCCACAGTATTTGGTGCAAGGTGGTGAATATTATACTTGTGATCCTAAAGTACAATCAGAAGCATGCTTACCTATCTTAACTGAAACAGGTGAGTTGCTCGGTATTATTGATGCTGAAGCATTTAGCTTAGATTTTTTTGATCAAAACACATTAGCATTACTAGTTGCTGCTTGTTTAGTTATCACTGAGTGTTTACCAGCAAGTTAAATCGAGTTTTTAATATAAGTATATATACGATGCAAGGCTATCTTATTTTATAATTCCATCAGATAAGTTAGCGTTTTATTAACCCCGAATAAAAGAGATAAGTTCAATGTTTTCTATTTTGAAACCGTTACCAACAGACCCGATATTAGGCTTAATGGCAGCCTACCGCCAAGATACAAATCCAAATAAAATTGATTTAGGTGTCGGTGTTTTTAAAGATGAATCAGGCCACACACCAGTACTTAAATCTGTAAAGAAAGCCGAAGCTTTTCGTTTAGAGAATGAAACATCTAAATCTTATATTGGTTTAGCGGGTGATTTAGGTTTCTGTAACAAAATGGAAATTCAATTATTAGGAGAGCATAAAGCACTGCTTGCGAATCGTGTTCGAACAGCACAAACACCTGGTGGTACAGGTGCTTTACGAGTTGCGGCTGAATTTATTGTGCGCTGCAATCCAAATGCAACGGTATGGGTAACAACACCAACTTGGGCAAACCATATCAGCTTATTCGAAGCAGCTGGTCTAACAGTTAAAGAATACCCATATTATGATTATGAAAATAAAGGGTTATTATTTGATGAAATGATCACAGCATTAAAACAAGTACCAAAAGGTGATGTTGTTTTATTACATGCATGTTGTCATAACCCAAGTGGTATGGATTTAAACATTGAGCAATGGAAAATAGTTGCAGAACTGGCAGTTGAAGTTGGTTTTACGCCATTAGTAGATATTGCATATCAAGGGTTTGGCACTGGGCTTGATGATGATGCCGCTGGTTTACGCTTACTAGCTGAGTATGTAGATGAGTTAATTATTTGTTCTTCATGTTCAAAAAACTTTGGTTTATATCGTGAGCGTATTGGTGCATGTTCTATTGTATCTTCTGATGCAAAGGTTGCTGATGTGGCTAACTCAGTTTTATTAAGTGTTGTCCGTAGTATTTATTCGATGCCGCCAGCACACGGTGCCGCAATTGTTGATACCATCCTAGGCAGTACAGAGTTGACTGCGCTTTGGCATCAAGAGCTAGCTGAAATGCGTGACCGTATTAATGGCCTTCGTACTTTAATCGTTGATTCTTTGAATGCTCAAGGGATTGATCAAGATTTCTCTTTTATTAAACACCAATTTGGCATGTTCTCATTTTTGGGCATTAACAAAGAGCAAATTGATCGTTTACAAAAAGAATATGGTATTTATATGGTTGGTTCTAGCCGTGTAAATGTTGCAGGTGTTAGCCATGCTAATATTGATTATTTTTCAAAAGCGGTTGCTTCGGTATTAAAATAATCATTAAAAAAGCGGGTTATTAACCCGCTTTTTTAGCTTACTTTTTTAATTTTTGCTACATTATCAGATTCATCACCTGCTGTTTTCTTATTATCGTTTTTAGCTGGCTTCTCATCATTTATTTTTAAAGTACCTTTTAGTGCATTGATAATATTGTCTTTATCTTTAGCCATTTCTAATGCTAAGGATTCAACTTGTTGCTCACTAAGTGGTACATTAATCGTTGATAAAATCGCTTCAAGTGACTCGGCTATATCTAACATTTTGTCATAAGCATCGGCATCTTTTTTACTGGTAAAAGTCATGCGTTCAACTCCATTTCTTTCTACAACATATTTTATTATAACGGCCATAAATTTCTCCTAAGAGTCACTGTTTTTATATACAGTAATCTCTTTTATCATTACTTTCAAGTTAGAACTGTTAATAAATTAGATTTTTTGATTTTTGCTGTATGTGCAATGCTGATAGTTTTTGACATTTTTACTCCTTTGATCTTTATTTTAAATGTTAGCAACCGAGCTAATATAACGTTAGTCCAAGATGGACATCATGGAGGAAAGAACAATGAAGTTTATAACATTAATAAGTTTTGTATTGAGTTTATTATTAACATTACCAGCAATGACTTTTGCCAATGAACCTGCCCAACCAGAAAATATGCCAGTTAAGATGGTGTCAGACCTTATCAATATTAATACTGCAGATCTGAAAACATTACAGTCACTTCCAGGCCTTGGAAAGACTAAAGCAGCTGCAATTATTGCTTATAGAGAGCAATTTGGTGAATTTGCTTCTTTAGCTGATTTAAAAAATGTAAAAGGGATTGGCGATAAGGTGATTGCTAAACTGGATGGCAAAATAAGTTTTTAACAAAAGGGGCTTTTTCAGCCCCTTTTTTAGAGGGATGATTTATTTTTAAAATAATCGTCCTTTGCTTTTTCTACGTTGTTTCGAATAAAGTGGTAACTTAAAGGATTGGTGATCAGTGGATAACTTAGCCCAACACCAATTAAATAGAGCAAAACGTACCAACTATCAACAGAGGCGAGCACTAAAAATAACGGCGTGATTATTAAAAGTTTTAGTATATTTAGAATTGTTTTTTGCGGTGTTGATAAATAACTCAAAGCAATCTTAATGATATCTGCTCTTTGGGTAAATTTAAGCCCCTGTAAAGTTGGAATATTTCGAGAAGTAAAATAAATCATTATTAGGGCTCTCTATAGTGATTTGGTTTTGATTAATCTAATAACAATGATACCGACTAACAAACAGCTATAAGCAGCAAAAATAATCTGCATCCAAGCCGGCATACTTAAGCCTACAAAAGACCAGCTAATTTCACCACAGTCACCCGTTGCGGCAAAAAATGCAGGAAACCATTCATGCAGCGGCATAAAACTTGGAAAGTTTGGTACGATTTCACAACTAAATGCAAACGGATCAGTATTCGTTTGCATGGCAATGTGTTCGTTAGCAATTTGCCATCCCCAAAATGATGAAATTCCCCAACTGAGATAGCCAAATAATCTTAATACAAGATTTGATGGATTTATTACGGTCACTAGAGTTAGAGTTAGTCCAAGTACAGCACACCGCTGGTAAATACACATAATACAAGGTGCAAGATTAAGCGCGTACTGAAAAAATAATGCACAGATCTCAAGTAAAACAGCACTTAAGCCAAGTGATAACCAAGCTAATCGAGACATTGGAAGGTTTGCTAAAAAATTCATTTAAATCCTTATATAAAAGCGCTAATTTAACGATAATTAGTATCAATTAAGCAGATGCGCAGTGTGATTAATACTTTAGGGAAAGTATATGAACAGTCGTATTTTGAGAGTATAAAAAAACCGTGCTAAAAAGCACGGTTTTTTTATTGAGTTAGATTAATGTCCTGTAGTAACACCCGATACTGTGGTCACTACATGATGCTCAATCAGATGCCAGTGATATAAAATGTTGGTCCAATCAGCCAAGCTTTGATAGGTGAAAAATAAACCAACAAGCGTAAGTACAATTGTATAAGGTAGGGCCATATAAACCATGCGCCCATAGGATAGGCGAAGTACTGGTGCTAATGTTGAAGTTAATAAAAATAAGAATGCCGCTTGCCCATTAGGCGTTGCGATACTTGGTAAGTTTGTTCCTGTATTAATTGCTACAGCGAGTAAATCAAATTGATCACGAGTAATTTGACCCGATTGCCACGCTGCTGCAACTTCATTGATATACACCGTACCAACAAATACATTATCGCTGACCATAGACAATATCCCGTTTGCCATAAAGAACATGACTAGCTGCATATTTCCTTCAAAAGTCAGTACCCAAGTGATCACCGGAGTAAATAAATGTTGATCAATAATTACCGCAACTATTGAAAAGAAGACACAAAGTAATGCTGTAAATGGTAAGGCTTCTTCAAATGCTTTACCGATGCGATGCTCTTCAATGATACCTGCTGAAGCGGTAGTAAAGATGATAATGGTAAGACCAATCAGCCCCACAGCTGCAAAATGTCCAGCTAAAGCGATTACAAGCCAAACAGCAATAAAGCCTTGAACAATTAAGTTAACGCTTTCTCTTTTTGAGCGTTTACTGTCTTGGTGGGTATCAAAATCAACAAGGATTTGACGAACCGTTTGAGGAAGCTTTGCTCCATAACCAAAAGTTTTGGTTTTCTCCAAAAAAAACGTAGTGAGTAAGCCTGATAAAACAACAGGAACAGTAATCGGTGCCATTCGAAGTAAGAATTCGCCAAAGTCCCAACCTGCACGTTCTGCGATAATGAGGTTTTGTGGCTCACCTACCATAGTACATACTCCACCTAGTGCAGTACCGATTGATGCATGCATTAGCAAGTTTCTCAAGAAAGCTCGAAACTCTTCAAGTTCTTCACGTTTTAAAATCGCGACTTGTTCATCATCATTTACATCGTGATTTGAAGCATAATCTTTACCTGATGCCACTTTATGATAAATGCTGTAAAAACCCATAGCGACAGAAATTATAACGGCCATAACGGTTAGCGCATCTAAAAATGCAGATAAAAAAGCGGCCGCTAAAGCAAAAGCGAGAGATAAGTACGTTTTACTCTTTAGCCGAATAACTAACTTAGTAAAGATAAATAGCAGCAAATCTTTCATGAAATAAATACCAGCAATCATGAAAATAAGCAGTAAAATAACATCAAGATTTTGAGCTATCTCATGTTCCACTTGACCAGCACTTGTCATACCCATCATCACAGCTTCAATAGCCAGCAAACCACCAGGTTGCAATGGATAACATTTTAATGCCATAGCAAGCGTAAAAATAAACTCTAAAACAAGAGCCCACCCAGCTAGATAAGGGCTGAAAGAGTAAATAACAGGATTGATAGCAAGAAATGCAATAATAGTTAGTTTGTACCAATTTGGCGCATTACCGAGAAAGTTTTTGGCCAGAGCTGTAAAAACTGTTTGCTGCATATGCGTTCCTTTTTGTTTAACGAATTTATTATTCGGAATGATATTTAACTTAATCTAGCCAATAGAATGTGTAAACTAAAATTATCTTAAATGAATTAAGGAGGTCAGAATTTCGTTAAAATCTATTAATTTATAGTTCAAAACTGGGACATGTTCCTGCTTTTATTAAAAATTTTTATCCTTTTAGATCTTTAATACATTTTCTTGTTAGTTGCGCATCATCTGGTACAATCAGTCTTTGATGAAGTAAAGTGTAACTATTAAAGTGGAATTTTAATGAGAATTTTCAAAGCGAAAAGCCCCGCTGGATTTGCAGAAGAATATATAGTGGAATCGATTTGGAATGGTGAGTTCCCTCCTGGTTCAATTCTACCTGCTGAGCGTGAGCTTTCTGAGCTAATTGGCGTCACTCGTACCACTTTAAGAGAAGTATTACAGCGCCTAGCACGCGATGGTTGGCTTACTATTCAACATGGTAAACCAACGCGAGTTAATGATTTTTGGGAAACGTCTGGCTTAAATATTTTAGAAACTCTAGCTCGTCTTGATGAAGATAAAATGCCTGATTTAATTGATCAGTTGCTTTCTGCAAGGACTAACATCAGTGCAATATATACTCGTGCAGCGATAAAAAATAACCCAGAAAAAGTAATTGAGATTTTACAGCGCAGCGAAACAATCGAAGATACTCCACAAGCATTGGCTGAATACGATTACCGAATGCATCATGAGCTTGCTTCAGCATGTGGCAATCCAATTTATGTATTAACGTTAAACGGTTTTAGAGGTTTGTATTCTAAAATTGCGCAACATTATTTTTCAGACTCGCGAACACGTGAATTAGCGCGTCAATTTTACCGCGATCTGATGGTGCTAGCTCAAACAAACAAGTTTGATGAAGCTGTTTACTTAATGCGTAAATATGGTTTAAATTCAGGCCAAATTTGGCATGAGTTACGAAACTCAATTCCTGAAAATATTATGGATTAACTATACTCGTTTTAGTTGATTGAAAAACGCCCTCTTCGAGGGTGTTTTAGTTTTTGGTTCTATTTTTTCAATCAAACCCATCGTAAAAACTGATTATCTTTTTTTCAGCTATCTCTGTAGCATCTTGCAAGAGTTTTTTTTAGCTGCACTTAATCAACAAAAACAAGTTAAATCTAAAGTTTGAATTATTGTTGATGATTTTTATGTCATAAAAGACATTTATCATTGAAATTGGCTTGGGTTTTGATTTTTTGCCACTATATTAAACTCAGCGGGGGAAATCCCCAATTTGGATATAATCATTTCAATTTATTGGAGAATACAATGGGTGTATTAGTTGGCCGTCAGGCTCCTGATTTTACAGCTGCAGCAGTACTTGGTAACGGTGAAATTGTTGATAGCTACAATCTTCACGAAACAATTAAAGGTAAAAAAGCAGTTATTTTCTTTTACCCGTTAGATTTTACATTTGTTTGTCCATCAGAGTTAATTGCTTTTGATAAGCGTTTTGAAGAATTCCAAAAACGTGGTGTTGAAGTAATTGGTGTTTCAATTGATTCACAATTCTCACACAACGCATGGCGCAATACACCGGTTAACCAAGGTGGTATTGGTCCGGTTAAATATGCATTAGTAGCAGATGTTAAACACGAAATCTGTCAAGCATACGATGTTGAGCATCCAGAAGCCGGTGTAGCTTTCCGTGGTTCATTCCTTATCGATGAAGCGGGTAACGTGCGTCACCAAGTAGTGAATGATTTACCACTAGGGCGTAACATTGACGAAATGCTTCGCATGGTTGATGCATTAGCATTCCACAGTGAGCATGGTGAAGTGTGTCCAGCAGGTTGGACAGAAGGTAAAAAAGGTATGGATGCAAGCCCTGAAGGTGTTGCAGCGTACTTATCTCAAAACGAAGGCGACCTATAATTTTTTAGGTTTACCTCGGTGAGAAAAACCGCCATATGGCGGTTTTTTTATGCTCATTTTTCGACGTGTATCGCTCATACGCTGTGTTAGTAGCGTACGAACTTTACGACTAATTGAAGCGGTAAGTTATTTTAGTATAAAAATAACGGCCTCGAGGATTATGCACTTGAGATGCGTAACCATATAAGTCACCATCACCATCACCAATTGCAAATGGTGGCTCTTCATCTAATAAGTTATTGATACCAAATGATACTTTAGTTGAATCAGAAACATTATAAGCTGTTTGTAAATCAACTAACGCTTGTGATTTTACTTTGCGCGATGTATTTGAATCAAAGTCTAATGTGCCATCAAAATCAATATCAGGTGTATCTTCAAACTCACCAACAAAACTCACATTTAAATTAGTATTAAAGTTACCCATTTCCCAATTGGTAGAAAAAATCCAACGATGCTCAGGGAAATTATATTCACCTAAATAGTCACGGCCATCTTTCTCAAATTTGCTTTGATAAGCCCATTCAAGGTTAAACTTCAGTAAACCATATTCTTCTAGCGAATAGTTATAGTTGGCTGACACATCGATACCAGCCACTTCTTGTGAAGAAATATTTTCAAAGGAGCTGTGAATTTTTTTGATTACACCCAAGCTTTGACCTGGCGGTGCTGGTAAGCGAACACACACTGTACTGCTTTGATTATTACACTCTGCATCATAAACCGGGCCAAAGGCTTGCTCTGCAATCTTGTTATCTTGAGTGATGCTCCAAATATCAATGCCAAAACCAAATTCAGCGATTGGTGCCCAGATAAAACCAACATTCCAAGATTCTGACTCTTCAGGTTTTAAGTCTTGATTGCCGGCAAAGCGAATAACGTAATCTAATTTTCCACAATCTTGGCCTGTTGCAGCGCAGCGATAAGTATCAGTAAAAAATAGATTTTTTTCAGATGGGCCTAAACCAATTTGTGCTAATGATGGCGCTCTAAAGCCTTGTGCCCAAGATGCACGTACAGTCACTGTATCATCTGGTGCCCAGCGGAATGCAACCTTAGGATTAGTCGTGGTGCCAAAGTCACTGTAGTCATCATAACGACCAGCAAGTTGTAACTCTAGATTTTCAGCTAATGGAATTGAGAATTCAACATAGGCGGCAAATTGGTCTCGTGACGCTTGGGCTGATACAGATTCAGTACCAAAAATCAAACCGCGTTGGAATTGATCATCTGGTATATCGTTGACATCTTCTTCACGGTATTCGACACCTGCAGCCATCATCACAGACTCAGAGCCAAACTTGAACGCTTCGCCTGAAATATTGGCGTCAAATGATGTCATGTGAGATTCGCCGCGACGTACTAAGCTGGTTGTGATCCGATCAATCACTGCAGGGTCATTATAAACACCACCAAATGGGCTGTAATTACCCGCATTGATTTCTTGTTGTAAGAAATCAGTTCTTACCCAGCCTTGATCTCGGCCACCTGTTTGAAGTGATTGACTACGGCCTTTTTGTACCGCTGTTTCCCAAGCCCAATCGTTAAGTTCACCTTTTAAACCGGCAACAAAACGCAGTGAATCAGAAGCGATATCCCAGCGACGTGCGCCAGCATCTACAGTTCGAAAGCGACCAATTTCAATGTCTTTGTTCCAGATATTATCAGGATGGTTTGCAGGTACTGTTAAGCCTGCATCTTCATCAAGCGGCGTTGGGGCTCCACCTGCTTCAGAGGTATTATGCTGCACAGCGATTTCCATAAAGCCTGTGATATTGTTATCAAAACGGTATTCAAACTGTGATATCGCACCAATACGTTCTGATGCCGGAGCAACAAAGCCATAAGGGCCATAATCAAATAAACAACTGCCATTGTCAGCCGCTCTGTCAGAAGGGCAGCTAGGATCAATGGTTTTAACGCCATCAACTCTAAAATAACCAGGGAAACCGCGAGATGAGCGGAAATCTTCACCACCATATGGTCTCTGATCTGCAGTGCCTAAACGGCCCATTTCATTTGAGTTTAAACGGGTGTTTTTGTAGTAATCAAGAATGATTGACGCACTACTTTTTGCGCTAACCGTACCCCAAACTAGGCTGCCTGATGTTTCTTCATAACTTGGGCCTTGTGCGCTACCGTAACCTAAATTAACTTCAATACCTTCAATATCTTTTTTCATGATGATATTGACTACGCCGGCAACCGCATCAGAGCCGTAAATGGCTGATGCACCATCTTTTAAAATGTCGATACGTTCAATAGCAGAAACAGGAATACTATTGATATCAACAAATGAGTTGGTAATGCTTTCAGCAAATGCACTAATAGCAACACGGCGCCCGTTAATAAGAACTAAAGTTGCATCAGCTCCTAAACCACGTAAACTAACTGCTGCTGCGCCATTTGCCGTAGAATCTTGGCTATTTCCACGTGTAGAAAATGTGCCATTACCTGCTACAGGCATACGCTCTAATAATTGTTGAAGATTGTCATAACCCATATTAGCAATATCGTCTTTGCTAATAGATTGAACTGGTGAAGGGCCTTCCATATCAGTACGTTTAATACGAGAGCCAGTCACTTCGATACGTTCTACATCAGCGCCATCTTGGGCAAATGTTGGGGTTGATAGTGTAAATCCAGTTGTTGCGAGCGCACAAAATACAGCACTGAGCTTACGCGGTGTTGATATTTTCATCTTAAAATCCTTGTTGTCATATTGTTTTTATCTTTTCATGATTAAAGTAAACTCATGACGAACGTTCCGTTCATATATACAAATATCATTTTAACAAGTTATAAACAATTGTTATTGCAAGGTTATACCACAAAGTCGTAGGGTTAAATTGTAAGAAAAAATCAATGAATTAGTCTAAATATAAGCGGTTTAAGGAGGGGGAGTTATAACAGAAAATGTACCTAAATTAGAGTGTTAAAAATAAAAACAGCGAGAATTATCTCGCTGAATGTTTCATAGTGCGCTCTTTCTCTCGCGCCCAATCTTTTTCTTTACCGTCTTCACGTTTATCGTGAAGTTTCTTACCTTTAGCAAGGTGGAACTCTAGTTTTACCCAGCATTGTTTCCAATACATTGCAGTTGCAACCAGCGTAAAACCGTCCCGTTCTGTTGAACCAACTAATCGGTCAATTTCACGTTTTTTAAGTAACAACTTACGATAGCGATAAGGATCACAAATAACATGAGTTGAAGCGCTGTTAAGAGGTTGTATTTGACTACCCAATAAAAAGGCTTCACCATTTTTTAAGTGAATGTAGGTATCAGAAATATTCACTTTCCCAGCTCGGATGCTTTTCACTTCCCAACCTTGAAGTTCAAGGCCAGCTTCGAATTTGTCACCTAAGGAGTACTCGTGTCGCGCTTTTTTATTCAGCGCTATGGTATTGCTACCTGGTTTTGATTTTTTATTTGCCATAGTGGGCAATATTATACGTGAAGATTTTTTATTTACATCCATTTTTTAAGAGGATAGAGAACGTATTTAGTTTATGAGCAAACCTTGTTAGAATCGCATCTCCCGAAATGGAGATGTTATGCCTCAAATTAGTAGACATGCGCTGGTGATGTACAGTGCAAAAGAAATGTATGATTTAGTAAATGATGTTGCGGCATATCCTGAATTTTTGCCACATTGTTCAAATTCGAAAATAGTGTCTAATTCGCAAAGTGAAATGACAGCAGCGCTTGAAATATCAAAAGCGGGGCTAAAAAAGTGGTTTACGACAAAAAACACCTTAATTGAAGGCCAAGCAGTGCAAATGCAACTACTAGATGGCCCATTTAAACAGTTAATTGGCGGGTGGCAATTTAAAGAACTTGATGATCACGCTTGTAAAGTCTCACTTGAACTTGAATTTGAATTTACCAATCGGCTGGTTGAACTTGCATTTGGTAAAATATTCAATGAAGTGGCAAACAGTATGATCACCGCTTTCACCCAGCGTGCAAAGCAAGTATATGGGCCAAGAACATGATTAATATTGAAATTGTATTTGCTTTGCCGGACTCTGCAACCAGTTTAAAATTACAAGTCGCAGAGCATACAACCGTTGAAGAGGTTATTTCAGGGTCAGGTATTTTAGAAAAATGCCCAGAAATAGATGCAGACAATCTTTCGGTTGGCATTTGGAACCGCACATGTAAATTACATCAACAATTACAAGACGGCGACCGAATTGAGATTTATCGCCCACTGATTGCAGATCCGAAAGATGCAAGGCGCCGACGGGCAGAAAAAGCCAAAGAAGAAGGGCGGGCTAATAAAATAACTGGTGGAAAACCACTTAAATAAAAAAAGCAGCTGAAGCTGCTTTTTTTATTTACGCTAAACGGTATTAACCTTCAAGCGGAATATTAAAATCTTTCGGTTGCTCGTAGTCACCGCTAATGCTAACTAACTTGTTATCAACAAAGTGTAGCTGAAGTGCTTTTCTAAGCTCGCTGTCGCGACCGTGATTGAGCAAATAAATATAATGCCAAGTTGCATTATTAAATGCATCTTCGGCAACAGGTTTACCAAGGACATAAATAACTTGTTCACGAGTCATTTCAACTCTCAATTTATCAATATCTTTTTGTTCTAAAAAGTTACCTTGGGGGATGTTCATACGATAAACCCAATTAGAGCAACCTGATGCTGATATGAGTAACAACGAAACGAATAAATATTTTAACCACTGCATTCTTTATTTTAATCCTTATTGGCTTGCTGGTAGCATGATACCTGTTGCGGGCATTGCGGAAAAGTCTAAATTTGACAGAATCGAATAATAAAAGTTCCCTGATTGTTGAGCTTGATCCTACTTGTGGCATGGCAATTTGGTTTATTTACTTAATTGAAACGCCAATTGGCCATTGGTACACCGGCATAACGACGGATGTTGAACGCCGTTTTAAACAGCATCAATCGGGAAAGGGCGCTAAAAACTTACGTGGAAAAACACCGTTAAAACTGGTTTTCTCTACTCCTGTTGGAACTCGAAGTGAGGCCAGTAAACTCGAAGCAAAAATAAAATCCCTCTCAAAAATAAACAAAAGGCAATGGGTTGCGCAGTTTGCAGCTGTCAATACGCAATTAGTTACTGAGTCAGTAACTGCGGTACCTTTTGTTGATCTAATGCCAAGGTAATGAAACTAATTTGCTCTACCACTGATTGGTAAAATGCCGGGTCTATATTGGCAAAGGTATCATTTTCAGTATGATAATTGGGGTGTATTCCGACCCCAAAATAAACATAAGGCACGTTTGCACGACGAAAAGCATCATGATCACTGGCGCGACGCCAATCTATTTTTTCGTTTTGGCGACGATTTGCTTGGTAATTGCTGGTGATGTACTGAATTTTGCTTGGGCTTTTATTGTTATTAAATTGCTCAATGATCGATTTAGCGGGCGCTAAACGTTTATCGGTGAATGCAAAAACACGCTTATTTCTGCCTTTCACGCTCAGCATATCTAAATTAATATTTAGGATTATGGGAATATTGCTATTTTGCAATAATGAAACGAGCGCTTTAGCGCCATATAACCCATTTTCTTCAGCATCGGTGGCGACAAACAGCCAGTTGTAATTAAGCGGGTATTGTTTGGCTGTTTTTGCTAAAGCAAATAATGCGGCAACGCCAGATGCATTGTCGTCAGCACCATTAAAAATACGCCGCCCCTGATTACCTAAATGGTCGTAATGGGCCGTAATGACAAGGTAGGGAGCATTAGCATGCTTCGCTTTGATTAACCCGACAATATTTTTGCCATTCTTTTGGCTACCAAAGCCACTACTGTAGCTAAATGCTTGCTCAAACCTTGTATCAAATGGCGCTAAGCCCAAATTCTCAAAGCGTGTTTTAATATAGTGTGCTGCTTTTAAATTACCTTCAGAACCCGTTTTTCGCCCAGCCAGTTCATCACTGGCTAAATAGGCTAAGTCTTTTAGCAATTCTTCTGCGATGCAAGGAGTCCCTACGAATACCAATAACAATAAAAGGAGTTTCAATATTGCACCAATGCATTTAAATGAGACAGTTTATTTTGATAACGCTCTAAATCAGCACTAAATTGTGCATTTTTATGGGCCTTTTTTAAATAACGCGTTGCCAATTTTTTATCGCCTAATTCAAAATAGCTTTTAGCTAGGCCAAAATATGACTCATGATTGTTTTTATCTAAGTTGAGCGCATTACGATAATGATTAATTGCTTGACGATATTCACGATGTAAAAAGGCTTCGTTACCAATGGCTAGGTGATAAAAAGGGTTTTCTTTACGTTTCTCAAGCAGTTGTTGCTCTATCGAGCGGGCAAGCATTTCTCGGCCTGTTTGGTTGTACAAGATTGCTAAATTTCCTTTAGCGGTATTGTTATTATCATCGAGTTTAATTGCATGTAAGTAAGCTAGCTCTGCATCATGAGTTAACTGATTTATCTTTAATAAAATACCTAAATTCCCCCAACTACCTGAATAACTCGGTATTAGCTCTATGGCGGCTTTAAAATAGCTAAACGCTAAATCGTACTGTTGATTGATCATCGCCATTGCACCTTTGTTATTATAAAACATAGCTGTGATCACCTCTTTTGAAATGAACTCAGTTTTAAATGGCTGCTGTCTGGTATTAGGATCAAAGTCAATAGTAACGGAATCGGCATAATTATAATAACGGTTAACGCCATTGAGTCGATCAAATGATTCAAAGTCAATTTTAAGATTAACATGTCCGGTCAACATATTAACGCCTTGTTCTAAAGACCAATATTCAGGAATATGTACACGCTGAAATGCGGAGCGTAATTGCAGTTCAGATGCAAGCGCATACGATAAAATCGACAGTGATAAGCAATTGGCATTTTGTTGTGAGAAGGTTTGATTTGCCGTGAGGGTTGAGCCTGAGCGGTAATTGATTTGGTTTTCGGCAGAATTAAATATGAACTGAAGCAATTCTTTGGTTATTAATTTAGCGTCGTTTGAATGAGAGATGCTTTTGTTTAACTTGGTGATAATGGTGTTATCGAGCCTAAAAATTTCAGCTTGGCTTTCGACTGTAAGGACCTTAAAAGAGGGCTGATTAACTAACTCAAAGGGGTGTTGTGGTATGCTTGGCGTTGAGGTTGTTTGGCAACCTGATAACAGTAATACAGTTAGCAAGCTAATGATTAAATGATATTTCATGTTGACCTCGCTTTAGTCACTACTAGCGAGCAATAGTTAAGATTGCTCAAGTCAATCTTAACTATAAAAGTAAAAGGGTTTTTTTTCCGCTTTTAAGTGTTACACCAAATTTCAATCAGTCGATAAGACTGTTTGCAGCAGCTCTTCGCTTGGGGCGAACCAAAAAGAACCTGTTATTGCATCGGAGAAATCAATTAGGCGGTCGCAAAGACCATCATCTGAAAGACCATACATGCTGTTTAAGAGCGTTTGATAGCGCGTTAAATCACAACAAAATGCTAAAAAGTAGAGCCCTTGTTGGTTCGCATTTGCATAAGGCATGCTGCGGCGATACATTTTTTGTGCAATATCGTTCACTTTTAAATCGGTGCGGCTAACATGAGAATCAGCAGGCATGGCATCTCCTTCAAGTTCAATTGAGTCGGCTTTGGTACGGCCAAACGTTTGCTCTTGTTGGTGGGTCGATAACTGATGAAATTTAGCGAGTTTGTGCACCCATTGTTGGCCCATAATAAAGCTGCCATTGTGATGACTGTGATCGTTTGCAAGTAAAGCAGCTTGATGTTGTCCAGCCAATTGTTGTGGGTTGGCTGAGCCATCAACAAAACCAGTTAAATCTCGGTTATCACGGTACTTAAAACCATCACAGGCTAATGCCAGTGTTGCAGTGCCTTCAAGTTGCTGTTGGACAAATAGGAGCGCTTCGATGATAGCATCGTGATTCTGGCTATGAAGCCATATAAAAAGGTCTGTTTGACTTGCTGTTGCCTGATGACCTTTTGGGCTGGTTATTGTATTAAATTGGCTAAATTGTAATGCGGGTTTAATCGGGTCAATCTGTTGCCAAAGAGCGGGGCCAAAGCCTATAACAAGCTCAACATCTGTGACTGTCTTCTTGATAATGGCTAATTTTTTGATAAGGCTATCAACCACTTGATCAGCGGTCAACTTATATTCTAATACGCGAAATTGGCTACTGCTAGCTTCAAAAATACCAGCTTGAGGATGTGTCATAATTGTCCTTATTTTTTCTCAAGTTTAAACGAATCAACCAGAATATCGAGCGATTGAGCTGAATCACTTAATGAAGCAATCGCGCCTGTAACTCCCAGTTGATTGGTCAAAGCGTCTTCGTTAAGTGTGCTGATCCGCTCAACATTTTCACCGACTTCGGCTACTACTTTATTTTGCTCTTCGGTGGCAGTTGCAATTATGGTGGCCATTTCGTTGATTTTGTTCACTGTGCTAACAATCGCATTGAGCTCTGCTACTGAATCGGCCATTGATTGCACACTAATACTGGCGGTTTCTTTTGAGCGAGCAATATCACTCACCACTTCTTTTGACGTGTTATTAAGCTCAACAATGGTTTTTTGAATTTCGTCAGTTGAATGGGAGGTGCGTTTAGCAAGCTCACGTACTTCATCTGCTACGACAGCAAACCCTCTGCCATGCTCGCCAGCACGAGCTGATTCAATGGCAGCGTTAAGAGCAAGTAAGTTAGTTTGCTCCGAAATACTGCGAATAACGTCAACCACAGAGCCAATTTGTGCAGTTTTTTCAGCGAGGGCATGTATTTTATCACTGGCTAATTCAATGTTAGATGCGAGAGCTTTCAAGTCGCTTTGGCTGCGGTCAACTCGTTTGGCGGTTGCACCGACTTGCTGATTACTTTGCTCGGTTAATTTTGCGGTGCTTGCTGCACTGGCTGCAATTTCTTGTACTGTGGCGCCCATTTCGTTGATTGCAGCTGCCACTGACATGGTTTGATCTTTTTGTTGTCCAATTTGTTGGGCATTAATTTCAGATTGTGTCAGTACTTCACCAGAGGCACGTCGAATATCATGGCTTTCGTTAGAAACCTGTTTCATTGCGTTTTCAATTTTGTTTAAAAACAAATTAAATCCTGCGCTTAGCGTATTTAGCTCTGGTTGATTGATGGGTGGTAAACGATAATTGAGCCTTGCATCACCTGCACCTAATTCGGTGAAAAGTACTGTAATTTTTTTCAAAGGAGCGCTAATGGTTGTAGCTAAAATCAAACCAAAAATACTAGCTAAAACAGCAACAACAATTGAAATTGAAATTATTTTCCAAGTAAGGCTATCGAGGGCTGCAAATACTTCTGCTTTTGGTACTTGGGCAATGACGTATAAATCAGTATTTTTAATTGGGCTTGCTGCAAGCAGATAGGTTTTACCCGCTAACACGACTTCCGTTAGGCTAAAGTCTTGGGTCGTTAGCAGTGAGCGGCTAGTACCCGACTGATAAAGCTGGTCGAGGCTTTTTTTGGCGACGAGTTGATCATCTTTGTGAAGTTGCACCAACCCATCTTTATTGACTAAAAATACAAAGCCCGTTTTTTCAATGGTGAATTTTTCTAAAATCGATTGCATGTCATCAACACTTTTAGCTAATCCGGCTAAGCCAATGCCATTGAGTTGCTGATAATTAATAAACATTTTCACATCGCCACGGCTTTCTTGGTAAATGCTGATAAGTGATTCTTCAGATGCTTGGGTAAAGCCAAAAAACCAACCGTCTTGCTCAGGGGTAAGCACGCGTAAAAAACCGTTTTGATTCCAATATTCAGCCGTATTGCGATTAGCCCAAGAAGCGGTTGCTAAGTCGTATTGCGTAACAACACGGTTTAATTCGTTTACCAGCAAGGTATCGTTTTTATCTGAGCTGTTTTTGGCCCAATTGATTATAAACTCGTTGCTCGCTAACTGTTCGCTGGCCATGAGTAAGGAGTTAATTTCTTTACTTAAATAATTGTTAATTTCTTGAACTTTACTGGGTAATTCAGAGTTAACCATACGTTGTTCAATAATATCTTTAGCAGAGAAAATGGCGCTTGCGCCAATTAGCAGCGCAACCACAATAGCGACAACCGATGCCACAGTGGCGACTTTTTGTTTGATTGAGAAGTTAAACGGCAAAACAATACTACCTAAAATAATGTATAGACTGTTACTTTAGCATGCTTGTTTTGTTGTGTTTACTGCAATTTTGTCGGGAGTTTGTGCTTTTTAATAAAAAAAGCCTAATATCAGGGAGCTATTAGGCTTAGGACTTAACAAACTAAAAGTTTATGTACAAAATTAGATGATGGGTTTCATGTCTGACATGTAGCTTCGCAGTGTCGCACCAATGATTTCAACTGGATGTTCACGTAATGCTTTATTTACTTTAATCAGTGTCGCGTTATCAACCGCGTTTGAAGTTGACGCTAAACCTTGACCAATCACATCTGTTTCAATCGATTGCATAAAGTTAGCTAATAACGGTAAACAAGCATGGTTATATAAATAACAACCGTATTCAGCGGTATCAGAAATAGTACGATTCATTTCAAACAATTTTTTACGTGCAATGGTATTAGCAATAAGTGGCGTTTCATGCAGCGATTCATAATACGCAGATTCTGCTTTAATCCCTGCTGCTGTCATGGTTTCATAAGCAAGTTCAACACCCGCTTTTACCATCGCAATCATTAAAATGCCTTTATCAAAGAAGTCTTGTTCGCTGATTGTTGCATCTGTATTGGTTTGTTTCTCAAATGCTGTTTGAGCTGTTTCAGCGCGCCAGCCTAATAATTTAGCATCATCTTCTGCCCAATCAGCCATCATACCCGATGAAAACTCACCGCTGATGATGTCATCCATATGCTTGTTATAAAGCGGGCGCATAATTTGTTTTAGCTCTTCGCTTAGCTCAAACGCTTTTACTTTCGCAGGGTTAGTTAACCGGTCAAGCATATTGGTTACACCGCCGTATTTAAGTGCTTCGGTGATCACTTCCCAACCGTATTGGATAAATTTAGAGGCATAAGCTGCATCAATACCTTTTTCAACCATTTTGTTAAAACATAAAATTGAGCCAGTTTGTAACATGCCGCATAAAATAGTTTGTTCACCCATTAGGTCAGATTTAACTTCAGCAATGAACGATGACAATAAAACCCCTGCACGATGCCCCCCAGTACCTGCGGCATAAGCTTTTGCTTGTGCAAGTCCTTTGCCTTGTGGGTCATTTTCTGGATGAACTGCAATCAGTGTTGGCACACCAAAACCGCGTTTATATTCTTCGCGTACTTCAGTACCTGGGCATTTTGGTGCCACCATAATGACGGTAATGTCTTTACGAATTTGCATGCCTTCTTCAACAATGTTGAAGCCATGTGAGTAGGCAAGGGTAGAACCTTGTTTCATCAGTGGCATAATGGCGGTTACAACTGAGGTATGTTGTTTATCGGGTGTTAGGTTTAACACTAAATCGGCCGTTGGGATCAGTTGCTCATAAGTTCCAACAACAAAGCCATTATCAGATGCGTTTAAAAATGATTGACGTTTTTCTGCAATTGCAGATTCACGCAATGCATAACTCACATCTAATCCTGAATCACGTAAGTTTAAGCCTTGATTTAAACCTTGTGCACCACAACCAACAATAACGAGCTTTTTACCAAGTAGTACGTTAACGCCATCAGTAAATTCAGATGGGCTCATAAATTCGCATTGCGCTAATTGCGCTAATTGCTCACGTAAACTTAGTGTATTAAAATAATTAGTCGTCATGTTTAAATCCTTGAAAATCTTGGCAACACTCGATATGAGTTGCGCTATGAATTGAATGTAAAGAATTAATTCTCTTGCGTAAAATGATATATTTGCACTAGAGTATTTCATATTGTGAAACGCTCTGTATTTTTGCCATGATAGATCAACGCTCCTTACACGTCTTTTTAGCATTAGCCGATACCTTACACTTTGGTAGGGCGAGTGAGCGCTGCCATGTTAGTGCACCTACTTTAAGTCGTAATATTAAACAACTCGAAGATACCTTAGGTGTGAGTTTGTTTTTACGCGATAATCGCACTGTCCGCTTGACTCAGCATGGCCTCGCTTTTATTGAGTATGCCCATACTTCATTACAGCAATGGCAAAAATTAAAACTTTCTTTTGAGCAGTCATCAGAGCAATTGGTGGGTGAAATTAGCTTGTTTTGTTCGGTGACAGCATCTTATAGTTTTTTGTATAAGTTGCTTGAGCAGTTTCGGTTGCAATATCAGCAGGTTGAAATAAAGCTACATACGGGTGACCCTGCGCTTGCATTAGATCGCATCATTGAACAGCATGAAGATATGGCGATTGCAGCGCGGCCTGATCAATTGGCAGCCAATTTAGCATTTTGTTCGATTGGCTATTCAAGTTTGCAGTTTATTGCACCGATTGGTCATGGTGACATTGCGACATATTTAGCCGATTGTGCGAACAATAATAAAGAAATCCAATGGCATACCTTGCCTTTTATTGTGCCTGAGCTGGGTTTAAACCGAAAACGCTTGGAAAGCTGGTGGAAGAAAATGCAAATCAAGCCACCTATTTATGCGCAAGTGGCGGGTAATGAGGCCATTGTTTCTATGGTGAGCTTGGGTTTTGGCGTTGCTTTGGTGCCACAAATTGTGCTTGATAACAGCCCGTTGCTCGACAAAGTACAAATCCTTTCGGCACCTTTTCAACCAGAGGCATTTGAAATTGGCTTATGTGTATTGCGCAATCGTTTACAAGACCCGCTCATTAAAGCCATGTATCAAACTGCGCAAGCATTAGCGCTTTAGCAATTTTGTTATTGTTTGTAACGGATGGATGCGGCCAAGATCATAACTTGTTAAAGTAGCGCCAAATTATTACTTTGGAGTGTGGCATGTTAAAACGTTTGCTAATGATTTTGGCATTGTTTGCTGTGGCGGCGCACGCAAAGGACAACCAAATAGACGTGAATACTTGGCATCTTGCTGTTGGGGTTGGGCTTGGTAAAGCGAGTAATCCTCTGCATGGTGGCGATGATATTCCCTTGGTGGTATTACCTGATATCGCTTATTACGGTGAGCGTTTTTATTTTGATAATGGTCAAGTGGGTTATAGCCTATCGCAAGATTCTCATTATTCATTGAGTATGATCAGCGAATTAAATCCTGAAAAACGCTTTTTTGTATTTTGGCACCCAAGTAACTTTTTTTTACCGATGGCACTGAACTCTGAAACTAAAATTGCTGAATCGGTAACGGTTAATCAGGTAAAAAAGCGCCGCTGGGCGCTTGATGCAGGGCTCGAGTATCAATATTTCAGCGACAATTTCACCCTAAAGTTAAATTGGCTATTTGATATTTCAGGCGTGTATAACGATGACCGTGCAGCCATTGAGTTTGAAGGTCAATCACAGTTTGGTTCTATCATTATTAGCCCCGCGATTGGATTACATTATCAAAGCCAAGGTTTAAATCAGTATTATTATGGCGTGGAGCAACAAAGCCTATTTTATGATGGTTATCGAAGCGGTTCGAGCCTTTCACCCTATTTTAAACTTCAGTTAACGTGGCCTTTGACGCAAAGTAGCGCGTTATTTATTAAAACCAGTTACGATGATTATTCATCACTTCGGCGCAGCCCACTGTTTAAAGAGAATGCGGCGATGAGCTTTTTTGTAGGAATGAAGTATATCTTTTAAGTACTTTGGTGCGGTGTTGTTTTTGCTCTTGCCTGATTTGGGCCATGCTAAAACTACACCAGCAACATTATTAACAGTGACTCCTAAAGTGTGTGTGGTTGAGCGTGAGCAACCAAATTGTGAAATCAATTTGGAATTGCACTGGGTTTCACCAAGCAGTGAGTCACTGTGCCTGTTTGAAAATAACAATAAAATAGAATGTTGGCAGCAAAGTGAGATTACGTTTCGTTATAAAGCGCATATTCAGGTTGATACGTTATATTGGCTCGCTCATAGCGATGAGGGGAAAAAACTCGCACAGACTTATGTGCAAGTTCAGACCAGTGATTTAAAGCCAACACGGCGACGATTACGGTCACCTTGGAGCTTTTTTTAACCCATTAAAGGAATGTTATGGCGCATATATTGTTAGTTGAAGACGATTTAGTATTACAGCAGTTAACCAAAGAGTATTTAATTCATAATGGATTCACCGTATCTGTACTTGGCAATGGCAGTGAGGTGCTAAGTAGTGTTCAATCGTTACAGCCTGATTTAATGATTCTAGATGTAATGTTGCCGGGTAAAGATGGTTTTAGTGTGTGCCGTGAAGTACGAGATAAACACAGCTTACCTATTTTGATGTTAACCGCTAAGGGCGAAGATTTCGATCAAGTGGTGGGTTTAGAGTTTGGTGCAGATGATTATGTTGTTAAACCGGTTGAGCCGCGTGTTTTAGTTGCTCGAATAAATGCGATATTGCGTCGACACAAACCACATCGCCAACACGAAGAACTGGTATTCGGTCAGTTAAAAATAGATAAAACCAGCCGGTTAGTCTTTTTAAATCAAGAGGAAATCACATTAACGTCTCATGAATTTGAGCTGTTGTGGTTATTGGCCTCCAATGCGGGTGAAGTGCTCAATCGTGATTATGTACACCAGCAAATGATCGGCCGAGAATACGATGGGCTCGACCGTACAGTTGATGTGCGCATTTCACGTTTACGTAAAAAACTACTTGATAATACAGATAAACCTTATCGAATTAAAACCGTATGGGGCCAAGGATATTTATTTGTTTCGGATGCTTGGGGTTAAACATGCACGATCACGGGTGGGATTAAATGGGTAAGCTTTTTGGCAGCCTTTACATTTATATCATTTTATCACTGTTGATTTTAACGGGTGCGGTTGAAAAGCTATGGCCACACAAAGAGGGTGAACAAGCCATTTTGTTACAAGAGGAGTTCAGCCAAAGCATTGCGTTATTATTAAATACCCCCAATGGTTTAGCTCAAGTAAAAGCGCATTATCCGACCGAGGTATTTGCAGCGGTTGATGTGTTATTTTTACAAGAGCAGCATCAACAATTAGCCAATCAGCAGGGTGTTATCTCGTTTAATCAGCAACAGCAAGCCTATTGGTCGTTTCTGCTTGGTGATGAAATTGTTCGCGTGGGGCCGATTGATGTGGTTTCTGCGACTTTTGATTCGAGCTGGCCCTATTTTATTATGTTACTTTTAATTAGTGTCCCAATTGGGCTTTGGAGTTTTTTACTGCTGCGTGACTTTAATCAGCTCCAGCAAGCCTGTAAAACCATGGCTGCGCCTGAGCAAGCTAATTTTGTGACCGGTTACAGTTCTGTGTTATTACCAATCACCGATTTATTACAGGCGCTGCAACAACGGATAAAACAATTGTTAAGCTCACAAAAAGAGCTCACTTCAGCAGTATCTCATGAATTTCGCACCCCGTTAGCACGACTCAAATTTGCCATTGCAATGATAGAAGAAGATGATCTTCACGAGGCACAATATGCTTATCTTGATGGTATGAAGCGTGATATTACCGAGCTTGAGGCTTTGGTTTCAGAGATGCTTAAATTTGCTCAAATGGACAGAGAAACACCAAAGCTTAATTACAGCAGTGTTGATTTAGTTGAACTTACTCAGCAATTAGTAAAAAAACTACAACAAGGTGATAAACCTAAGTTTAAGTTTATGGGGGAGTCTGCGTTAGTTTGCCAGTGTGATAGCCATTTTATAACGCGAGCGCTGCAAAACTTAATTGGAAACGCGATAAAATACGCTGATCAAGTCATTGAAGTTCGTTTTACTCTTGTTGGCTCTTTATTACAAGTGACTATCAGTGATGATGGTATCGGTATTGCAGAGCAAGATTGGCCTCAGGTGTTTAAGCCATTTATTCGCCTTGATAAAAGCCGTGATAAAGAAAAGGGGGGTTTTGGACTAGGGTTGGCCATAGTAGAAAAAATAGTTCATTGGCATCAAGGTGAAATAATCGTGCAGCAGGGTCCCTTAGTCGGGGCTTCTTTTATGATTACCATTCCTCTAAAACCAAGTTTAAATTAAGTTTAGTCTTTATTTACTTTATCTTAAACTTAATTTTATCAATTGGTTAGTGTGATTGTTTTTTTATATTTATAAAAAATAAAAATAATACTTATCATATACTTAAGTTGAAAATTAGTTTAAATATCCCAAAATCAATTAAAAAGTAAACTTAATGAGATTGATTATCATTGGTGCTTATATATAATCATCGCCATTAAAGAGTTTCAACTATTTATTTTTTAAGGGTTTGTGATGTTAAACATGCGTAAAACTTTATTAGCCACAGCAGTGATTACTGCAACATTAAGCTTAACTGCCTGTGGTGGTTCAGGTAGCGATAAAAAAAATACACCTGTAACAACAACTCCTGTAAATAAAGCACCAACAGCTATTTTATTAAGTGCAAATGCAATTGTAGAAGATTCACTTGGTGCGGTAGTTGGCTCATTATCAGCAACTGATGATGTTACAACAGGCCATACTTTTAGTACCGACGATGCACGTTTTGAGATTGTTGCAGGCCAATTGAAATTAAAAGCTGATCTTGCTCTTAACTATGAAGAGGCTAGCAGTGTCAAAGTTGCCGTTAAAGTAACCGATGCTGGTGGATTAACTTTTAGCCAAGATCTTGATATCGCAGTGACTGATATTGAAAACCAAGCTGGTGTAAATATTTACCAATTTGACTCAGCCTTTATTGCAGGTAAATCATCGGTTTCTTATACAGGGCAAATTGCTCGTCATGCATTGTCAGCAGAAATAAAAGCCTACATGGCCGATGTATCTAAAAATGCTGAGCTCAATAATATTCAAGCTGCTGATGTTGCTGCAAAATTAAATGCAATGTGGAGCGACTATGCCGCTGTGGCTGACAGCGATTTAACTTTTTTAGGTGCTGATTTTCCTTCATTACAAACAACACTTGCTGATATTTCAAGTTCAGGTAAAGAGTTAAGCGGAAAAATCGCAGGTAATGACGGCGCTAAAATGTACAAAGATTGGCAGGCGCAAGGTAGCTTTGTAGGCTGGACTGATTTTGGCACTCAAGCTAAAACGCCTGAAGGTTTAATTAAACATTATTTTGACTTATTTGTTGCGCAAGTTACTAAAAGTAATAATGGTGAGTTAAATCAGCTTGCAGGTAGTGATACTTTATTACCGCTACATGTAACACCAGAAGGCTTAGATTTAATTCAACTAGTGCAAAAACATACTTTAGGTGCCGTGATGTTTTCTCAAGGTACTGATGACTACTTAGAAGAAGGTCTCAATACTGAACATACGCAAGATGGCAGCCAATCATATTCAAAATTAGAGCATCAATTTGACGAAGGTTTTGGTTATTTCGGTGCATCAAGAAATTACCTCGAGATGACCGATAGTGAAATTGCAGCTGGTAATGCCAGTACAGATCTCAATTTTGATGGCAAAGTAGACTTAACTGCTGAATATGTTTGGGGTAACTCTTCAAATGCAGCAAAACGTGATTTAGGCGCAAATGGTTTAACTGATTTTACTGCAGAGGCAATGACGCACTTTATCGCAGGTCGCCAATTACTAGCTCAAACTGTTGGTACAGCCCTTACGACAGAGCAGATGGCGCAACTAAAAGTACATGCTGCCGCGGCTTCTCTAGCATGGGAAAAAGCCATTGCAGCTACGGTGATCCATTATATTAATGATGTAACAGCTGACATTGCTAAGTTTGGTAATGACTCGATGAATTATTCAGATTACGCTAAACATTGGGCTGAAATGAAAGGGTTTGCACTTAATTTCCAATTTAGCCCTTACTCACCATTTAGTGACAGCGCGTTAAACCCGAAAAAAGACACCGTAGGCGCAGCGCAATTTGCCCAGTTACATGCCTTACTTCAAGATGCTCCGGTACTTAACGCAGAAAAAATTGAAGCTTATAAAGCAGATTTAGCGACTGCTCGTAATTTACTTCAACAGGCATATGAGTTTGATGAGCTGATTACAAATAATTGGTAAAACCATCATAACCATCTGATTTTATTAAAAGGTTAGCCGATAAATACGGCTAGCCTTTTATCGTATATTACGAACTGATATTTAGGAAAAACAATGTTGTTCTCAGTTAAATTAAAACCCCTCGTACTGGTATGTGCATTGGGCTTAGTATTAACCGGATGTGGTGAACAAAGCTCAAGTACCCAAGGGCCAGATTTTGGTCCTAATTTGCCTGATCCTGGCAAGGGAAACACCACGTTTGATGAAAAGGCTTTATTAAAAAACCTAGTTGACAATGTAATCACCCCAACATTTGTTGAGTTTTCGGTACAAACAAGTAGCGCAGTTGAAAAAATCACCACCTATTGTGCGCTTGAACAGCAACTAACTGATTTTCAAACAAGCCAAAATCAGCGCGATACCGCCTATATTGATGCGACCAACGCTTGGAAAAGCATGGCGGTGGTTTGGCAGCAGGCAGAGCTAATGAAACTTGGCCCTTTGCTTGAAAACGAAGGGCAATTACGCAATGTTATTTATGCGTGGCCATCAAAAAGTATTTGTGGCATCGACCAAGATGTCGCTTATTTTGAAGATGGAGTCATTAATCTTGATGCCAATAAACCTTATAACATTAAAGACCGTACAGCTAACCGCAGAGGGCTAGTGAGCCTTGAACATTTATTGTTTAGCGATAATTTAGCCCATAGCTGTTCGCTTGCTAATGACGCAATTGCTGATTGGAATGTGCGTCCAGAACAAGAGCGTAAAGTAGCGCGTTGTCAATTTGCCGTTGAAGTAGCAAAAGATCTCGATGATAACGCCAAGCAACTTGTAACCGTTTGGACTGCTGAAAATGGTTATGCCAATGCGTTAAAAACAGCGGGTGAAGAGGGCAGTATTTTTACTTCGCCTCATGCGGCCGTTAATGCTATTTCAGATGCGTTATTTTATTTAACTGAAGAAGTGAAAGATCAAAAACTTGCCACACCACTTGGGCTCTTTACTAATTCATGTGGTTTAGATATTTGCCCACAAGATGTTGAATCGGTAATTGCCAATCATTCACTTGAAAATATCAAAGCTAATTTAGCCGCGTTTGAAAAGCTGTTTTTAGGCCAAGGTAATGAAAATGGTCTTGGATTTGACGATTTCTTAGATGAAGAAAATGGCAGTGATATTAAACAGTTAATGCTAGATGGCCTTGCAGAGGCCAATCTAGCTGCTGATGCGATTGAGGGGGATTTACAGACCGCGTTGCAACAAGAAACCGATAAAGTGACTGATACCCATACCAAAGTCAAAGCAGTAACTGATCAGCTAAAGCATGATTTTATTAATAAGTTGGCACTTGAGTTGCCAAAATCTTCAGCTGGCGATAACGACTAAGGGAAACAGATGAAAAAGACAGTACTAGCCGTTGCAATTGCCGCTGTAGTGACACCATTACATGCCAATGAGCAAAGCAAAAAGCAGCCAACAAATTTAGAACACATTCAAATTATCAGCCATCATGACAGGCTTCGTACTGAATCAGGCTCGGCGACTTTATTGACCGAAGTAGAGCTTGAGAAGTTCGAATATGATGATATTCACCGAATTTTATCATCGGTACCTGGCGTTAATATTCGTGAAGAAGACGGTTATGGTTTGCGACCAAACATCGGTTTTCGTGGTGTGACTCCTGAGCGCAGTAAAAAAATCACTATTTTAGAAGATGGCGTATTGATTGGCCCTGCGCCGTATTCTGCTCCTGCAGCTTACTATTTTCCGGTCACAACCCGCATGACTGCGGTTGAGGTATTTAAAGGGCCTGCTGCGATTAAGTTTGGTCCGCAAACTGTCGCGGGCACACTTAATATGGTGACGCGTCAAGTTCCCGACCTGCAAGAAGGTGGAATTGATATTGCTACCGGCCAAGATGGCTATCAAAAAATGCATGGTTATTATGGCAATGCGTTTGATGATGTGAGCTTTTTAGTTGAAGGTGTACATTTAGCGGCCGATGGATTTAAAGACCTTGATGGTGGTGGTAATACTGGATTTGATAAAAACGATTTATTAGCAAAAGTACGTTATCAATTTAATGGCGCAGGGTTTGAGCAAAATGTGCAATTGAAGCTTTCTTATGCTGATGAGACGTCACATGAAACCTATTTAGGCCTAACAGACAGCGATTTTTCTGATAATCCTTATCGACGTTATGCTGCCACGCAACCTGCACTGATGGAAACTGAGCATCAGCAAATTATGCTCAGCCACAATATACATAATTCTGCATTTAGCTTAACGACGCGACTGTATCGTAATGATTATGAACGCGATTGGTTAAAGCTGAATGCGCTTGGTAATACAAACGCGAGCTTGTCAGCAATCTTGGCCGAACCACAAACGTACCAAGCTGAATATGCGGTGATTACTGGTGAGCGCAATTCGGTTGTCAGCGGTGAAACCAGTCATAACCTAGTGATGGGAACCAATGCCCGTGAATATTATTCACAAGGGTTACAGTTAGATGGAACTTGGCAATTTAATCTATTTGATTTTGACCATAAATTGTCTTTTGGTGCTCGTTACCACCAAGATGAAATCGACCGTAGTCATTTTGAAGAAATCTTTGTCATGCAAGATGGGGTGGCTGAGCAAATTGTTGGCAGTAAGTACGATACTTCTCACAATATTGAACGTACCGATGCGTTAGCTGTGTATATTGAAGATGCAATTACCCTAGATAAATTAACACTTACCGCCGGGGTAAGAGGTGAATTTATGGATATGCATTACCATAACAAAGCAAACTTAAACGACTGGCAAGATAAAAAGGCGCGTATTTGGTTACCGGGTATCAGCGGCTTTTATCAATTTTCTGATTCTGCTGGGATGTTGTTTGGTGTGCATCAAGGTTTTGTGCCATCAAGCCCGCAGCAAGGCAACGACATTGAACTTGAAAAAAGTGTTAACTATGAATTTGGCGGTCGTTTTAACGATGGCATTACTCAATTTGAAATGGTGAGCTTTTTTAATGATTACAGCAATCTAAAGGAAAGCTGTTCACAGTCAAACTGTGGCGATGATACCTTACTTGATACTGAGTTTAATGGTGGAGCGGTGCATGTATACGGTTTAGAAAGCCAATTTGCGCAGCGTTATCCATTAAATATGCAGCTTGAAGTCCCTTACAGTGTGGTTTACACCTATACCAAAAGTGAGTTCCAACAAGAAATATTTTCTGATTTTGTGCAATGGGGTCATGTTAAAAAGGGCGATGAACTACCTTATTTACCGACTCACCAAGCCACATTTAATATCGGGCTAAATAGCGACAATTGGCGAGTCAATGTGGCGTTTAAATATGTCAGCAGTATGAAAGAAGCCGCGGGCCGCAGTTGGCAATCGGATGCAGGCCAGCAAGTTGATGTACCACTGGCAGGCATTAAAACCGATTCAGCGTCGGTCATTGATGTTTCAGCGAGTTATGATATTGGTCAATTTGGTCGCATTTACGCCAAAATAGACAATATTACTGACGAAGTAAATATTATTAGTCGCAGGCCTTATGGCGCACGCCCAAGTAAAGCAAGGCAGTTTTCAATTGGTTATAAATATCAATTTTAGCTGTTGATAATGCAGTCTAACAGGTACGAAAAGCGTGTTAGACTGCATCTGACTTAATCAAAAGGATACAGAGTGTTAGATGTTTTAAATAGCAGTATTCTTGCTTTGCCCAGTTATTTTACTGATGCAAATAAGCGTATTTTTGCTCTGTATTTAGCATCAGCATTGATCATGGCCATACCGGTATTTTGGGCGGCAACCTCACATACTGCTGAGCGAACAATCTCGCGTTTTCTTGCCTTTGTTTTTCCAAAACGGATCTGGCTTCACCAAAGTGCTAAACAAGACTATGTGCTGTGGGTATTGAATAAAATATTAAAAGCCTTGTTGTTTGGCCCAATTGTTTTAACTATGGTGCCCGTTGCGCTCTTTTTTGCCGATGGGTTAGTGTGGTTATTTGGTTCGTTTACACCACTTACTTGGTCTAAAGCTTCGGTAATTGCAGTGTTTACTTTTGCGCTATTTATTGTAGATGATCTGACTCGGTTTTTACTGCATTTAGCGCTGCATAAAATTGACTTTTTATGGCATTTTCATGCCGTGCATCACTCAGCTAAAGTATTAACTCCGTTCACTATTTATCGTTCACATCCTGTTGAAAGTTATTTATATGCGTGTCGTATGGCGATTGTGCAAGGCAGTGTTGTAGGCTGCGGTTACTATTTTTTTGGTGACTCATTAAGCATGTTTGATGTTTTAGGGGCGAACGTGTTTGTTTTTATTTTTAACCTATGCGGTTCAAACTTACGTCATTCGCATATTTGGTTTAGTTTTGGCGATAAAGTAGAAGGGGTATTTATTAGCCCGGCACAGCATCAAATTCATCACAGTAATAACCCCATTCATTTTGATACTAATTTAGGCTCAGCATTAGCCATTTGGGATAGACTTAGCGGCACATTAATCAAGGCTTCTGAGGTTAATAATATTGAGATAGGGATTGGTAAATACGATGTGAAACACAATTCGATTGCCGAAATTTACTGGCGTCCTGTGGTAAACGCTGTAATGAGCTTAAAACCCAAACGATATGGTTCGGTAAAAAATAACGCTAAGATCCAGCCATAAAAAAACGCCTTGAAGGCGTTTTTTTATGGTGGGTAATATTACGCTTTAACAGGAATGTTTTTGAGTACATTCACTAATAAATCATAAAAAGGCGCAACGGTATCAATTTTGACTTTTTCATCTGGTGAGTGAGGAAAACGAATGGTTGGGCCAAACGACACCATATCCCAATGTGGGTAAGCATCTTTAAATAAGCCACATTCTAATCCTGCGTGGATCACCATAATTTTAGGTAAAGTGCCAAACATACTTTCGTAGGTTTCACGTAATAAATCCTTGATAGGTGACTCGGCTTTTGGCTGCCAACCTGGATATGCACCCGAACAAATTACTGATGCACCAGCAAGTTCAAAATTAGAGCAAATCATATTTTGCGTATTAGTACGCGCACTGTCGATAAGCGAGCGGACTAAACACTGAATTTTAATATGATCATCAGCCATTTTAATGACGCCCAAATTAGTAGATGTTTCAACCACACCAGGGACTTCATCGCTCATGCGGATCACACCATTTACGCATGCATTAACTGCGTTGATAAACGCAGATTGGCTAGTTGGAGACAATTGAGAAGTAGGCTGCTCGGTGGGTGTTAGGGTAACAATGAGGTTGGTTTCAATCGCGTTTAATTCAGCCTTTAAAACTTCATTGTATTGGGTAACAGCAGTTTCTAGAGCGCTTATATCTGATGGCGCGCATAAAATGATAGCGCTACTTTCACGAGGGATAGCATTACGAAGTGAACCGCCAAAGAAGGTACTGATGCTTAAATCAAGTTGGCTATATTGTTTAAAAAAGCGAGCGAGTAATTTATTGGCATTAGCGCGTCCGGTATGAATATCGACACCAGAATGACCACCTTTTAAACCTTTAATGCTTAAAATGAATGCCGCGTTTTCGCGATTCACCGAGTTAAATTCAACCGGGAGTGAGACGTTAACATCGATACCACCGGCGCAGCCCATGTACACTTCGCCTTCATCTTCTGAGTCGGTATTGAGTAAAATCTCACCATCTAACCATCCTGCTTCAAGACCAAAAGCACCGGTCATGCCTGCTTCTTCATCGGTTGTCACTAACACTTCAAGTGGACCATGAGCAAGATCTGTGCTTGCCAATACCGCTAAACATGCACTTAAACCGATGCCGTTATCCGCTCCTAAGGTGGTGCCATTTGCAGTAACCCATTCGCCATCCACATAGGCTTCTATCGGATCGGTTACGAAGTCATGTACTTTATCGGCATTTTTTTGCGGAACCATGTCCATATGGGCTTGTAAAATAACCCCTTTGCGATTTTCCATGCCTGCAGTTGCAGGTTTTTTTATAATCAAATTGCCGACTTTATCCTCTTTAACGTCAAGGTTAAGTTCTGTTGCAAATGATTGGATCCAAGCTGATATTTTGGCTTCATGTTTACTTGGGTGAGGAATTGAGCAGATTTTTTCGAAAATAGACCATAAAGGCTGAGGCGATAGTTGGTTTAATGTTGTCACGAGATTACCTTAAATACGTCGAGAAGATGTGGGGTTAACGTGCAGCAATGGCATGAGCATACTTTCAAGACCATTGAGTTTAACTTCATAGATGAGCGCAAGCTGTTGACCAAGTTTTGATTCCGGAAAACCTTGTTGTTTAAACCAAACCAGATAGGGCTCGGGTAACAGTAAAAGTGGTCTGCCTGCGTATTTACCAAAGGGCATAATGGTATTAATTGCGGCACTCAGCGCAGCGGGATCCATGAACTTAACCTAGAAAAAATAAAAGCCCATTATAGTGGGCTTTTGAATTAGAAAATAGACCAACGGGGCATTGTTAATCTATCCATGAGGCAGTAGGGCCTCAAAATTTAGTGCCAAATAGGTTTTTCACCACGGTAAAAGCCATGTTGATTTAGCTTTATCTTGAATGCTGGAGCTTCTTGCTCACTCGGTACAGGCTCTGCACGAAGTGGGTGATGCATGGGTACGCTGTACATATCTAACATCTTTTGAAATAAAGCTTCACGCATTTGGTCTGGGCTAATACCTTTATTTTGAATGCTATCAAGCTCACTTTGTAACCTCACAAGTAAATCGGCATTTGCATCTGCGGCAATCGCTGGGTGTTGCAATCTGCTATCAAATTTTGCCATGTCGGACTCCTTGCCATGGTGTAACAAATAATAATTGAGTGATGTCATTCAAATTATAGCTTAGTAAAATTTTGTGTTAAAAATAGATACTTAGGCATATTTTGTAGAGCAAGTGTACGATGATTGGGCGATGAAATGCCAATTCGGATGTAAATGTTTGTAAATAGAGGTGCGTGTTTGTTTCTGTTCTGTTAACGCCTTAAAAGCTAACTTACTGAGAGCCAAATA
The DNA here is from genome assembly GCF_002310815.1 of Pseudoalteromonas tunicata. Classification (NCBI taxonomy): domain Bacteria; kingdom Pseudomonadati; phylum Pseudomonadota; class Gammaproteobacteria; order Alteromonadales; family Pseudoalteromonadaceae; genus Pseudoalteromonas; species Pseudoalteromonas tunicata. The sequence goes on from NZ_CP011032.1 coordinate 1,257,472, forward strand.
AAAATAATTATCAGTACCGTAAACGGGTCTGATAATTATTTTTACAATTAGGGTTATTGAAGCCCTAATAAATACGTTTGATAAAGCGATAAAGTAAACTAGGTTAAGGTGTTGCTTTATCGGGTTCAAATAAATGCTCTTTAACGTGCTCAGCAAAACCAGTTCCCGCTTCGAGATAGAAGTTATAGGTTGAATCAACCCCGAGTAGCTCAAGTTCTTTTTGTTGATCTGGATAATTTGCTATTGCGGTTACTTGGCCGCCATAACCAGAAAGCTTAATTTGCTCAAGTGCGAGTAAATTTTGTACATGTTTTGGCATCGCAAGCATAACCATTTCAACTTCTGAGTGATTAATTCGTTGCCAAAAATCGGGATCTGTTGCATCTGCCAAAATGGCAAATCGGCCACGTTTTAAATGGCGTTCAATACACTCAGGGTTTATATCAACACCCCCTACCATATCGGGATAGGTATGTGCGATGGCTTCATAAGCACCTGTACCAATACGGCCCATGCCGAAAATCAAAATTTTAGTCCGATTAAGATTGACCGGCATTTCTTCAGCTAATCGCACCTTAGATTCAAATTTAAACAGCCAATTTTCAAGTTTGACATAAATATCATTAGCGCGATTATTAAGTGGTGAGGCAATAATAAAAGTGATTGCGACTGAAATAGCAACAACTGCGAGCCATTCTGGGGTGAGCCAGCCACTACTTGCGGCAAGAGCACAAACAATTAAACCAAACTCACTGAAATTAGCTAAGGTAAATGCACCTAACAGCGAGGTACGAGCACGTAAATGAAACATGTTTGTAAAGACATAATACAGCGCGACTTTGATTGGCAAGATTGAAATAATAAGTAATGCAACCACTAACGCTTGCACTGTTAGCTGAGCATTAAGGCCGATGCTTAAGAAAAATCCAACTAAGAGTAAATCTTTAAAGCTGAGTAATGATTTTGCCAGCTCGCCGGCTTTACGATGAGAGGCTAGCAACATACCAATTATCAAGGCGCCTAAATCACCTTTGAGTCCGGCAAATTCAAATGCGTTATAGCCCACAACAAGCGCAAAGAAAAAACCAAATAAAGGTAAGACTTCACCATGTTTTGAGCGACCTAAAATCCAAAAAAAGACCGGGCGAATAAAAAACAAGCTAATCACTAACGCGATGGCCCAATAATTAGGGACTTTGCCAGTACTAACAGCTAAAAATAATACCGCAAAGACGTCTTGCATAACCAAAATACCAATGGCAATTTTACCATGCAGACTTGCCATTTCGCCGCGCTCTTCTAAGACCTTGACAGCAAAAACTGTGCTTGAAAAGCTCAGCGCAAAACCAAGTAATAACGCAGATTCTGCTGATAAGTCAGTAAATAGAGGTAAGCCAAAAAAACCAAGTAAGAGTAAAAAACCACAAAATAAAGCACTGCTAAGAATAATGTGTAAGCTCGCAGGTGCCCAGACTTGTAGTTTTGTCAGGTGATCAACTTTTAATTTTAAGCCAATACTAAACAATAATAAGGTCACCCCAAGCGCAGCGATTGTCTCGAGTAAAGGAGTGCTATGATACCCGGCCAAATTTAATAAAAATCCAGCCGCGAGAAATCCAATCAAAGGAGGTAGTTTTAGTTGTAAGACGATAAAGCCGCAGACGAAGGCGGTGGCAAAAAATATAAGTTCCATATCCCTGATTCATCATAATTTTTTTGTTAGTTTACCTAACAATATATCACTTTGTTAGTAAAGCAGACCAAAAAAGTAAATAGTTAAAATAAAGCTAGGCATGACATAAAACGTGACAGCGAAATTGTTGTTAAAATAATCGATTTTGTTAATAGATCCATTACTTTGTCGATAAGTTGATGCAAAACTATCGGTATTAGCTGTGATTAGTGAATAAATTATTTCTATTTACACATTTTTCGCTGACAAGCAGAAAAAAATGTGGTTAATATGCAAAACAAAGGATAAACATAACAGGAGTACACTATGTTTAAAAAGATCCTCGCATCTATTGGTGTAGGTGCTGCCAAAGTCGATACTGTGCTTCAAACAGAGCATTTACATCCAGGGCAACGATTTAGCGCTGAAATTATTATTACTGGTGGCGATGTCGAACAAGAAATTTCAGGTTTAGAATTATCGTTAATGACCAAGGTTAAAGTCGAAGGTGAAAACGGTGATTATTTTGTAAATCACGTGATTGATAAGTGGAAAATTATTGATAAGTGCACAGTTGCGCCAGGTGAAGAAAAGCGTATTCCATTCGAAGCTCGCCTTCATTCTGAAACTCCGATCACTGAAATTCATACTGGTTTAAATCAATCGAGCGTTTGGCTTGCGACGGGTTTAAATATTGACATGGCACTTGATCCTACGGATAAAGATCCGATTTATGTCTATCCAAATGAGGCTGTGCGTACGTTTATGCAAGCGATGGAGCGAATCGGTTTTAATTTAGTAAAGTCTGATGTTGAACGAGGTTATTTAACAGCGCCTAGCTTTCATTCAACATCTGGATGTTATCAAGAACTTGAATTTCGTCCTATTTCACAAAGTGTGTTTGGTATTCGTGAGGTAGAGCTATCGTTTGTCCCTGAACTTCATAAGACTCATGTGCTGATTGAACTTGACCGCGCTTTTAGACAAGACGGTTATGTTGATTTAACCATTGAACATGACCAAGTTAATTTATCTAAAATTTGTGATCAGTTAGAGCGCTTACTTAACTAATTTATTTGGGCAGTATCACTGCCCATTTTTTCAGGTGGTGGCTTATATGGCCAAATCAACCTTAAAATTAATCCCTTTTTTACTCACGAGTCTTACCTTGTTGGTGAGTATCCATTTAATAAACGTCCTGTTATTAATGAAGCTCAATCAATTTGGTATTTTCCCAAGGCATAGCGCAGGGCTTTATGGCATTGTATTGCATCCCTTTTTGCATGCTAATTGGCAGCATTTGGCTCAAAATTTAGTGTCGTTTTCGATATTGGTTACCTTGGCATGGCCATTAAAGCCCAATAGAATCATCATGGTATTGTTAGGTTCAACCTTGTTTGCGGGCTGTGCTGTATGGCTGGTCGGTCGCGAATCTATCCACATAGGTTTAAGTGGGGCTGTGTATGCGCTTTGGGCTTATATATTAGTCTTTGGGATATTCCAACGAAGTATTAAGTCATTAGCAATTGCTCTTTTGGTGATGTTTTTATATGCCTCGTTAATTTGGGGATTATTACCGGTTGTGCCAGGTATGAGTTTTGAAACCCACTTATTTGGCGCCTTAGCGGGTGGTTTAATTGGTTACTGGTATGCAAAAAATGACAAGAAAACTCAGTTACAACAGAGCTTACGTTATCGTACTGAACAAGAGTTAAAAAGGTAACAATGATGTTAGAGATTAAAATTAAGCCGTTTAGTGAACTCTCTACAATGGAGTTTTATCAGATCAGTAAATTGCGTATCGATGTTTTTGTTGTTGAGCAGCAATGCCCTTATCACGAACTCGATGATCACGATATTGATGATACAACACAGCATGTGATGATTTATAAAGCGCAGCAACTGATTGCTTATGCGAGGTGTTTAAAGCCTACAGCAACGTTTAGCGGTGCCGCGATTGGTCGAGTGGTGGTATCTGATACTGCAAGAGGCCAAGGCATTGCAAATATATTGATGAATAAAGCGATTGAGCAAGTGCATTTACGTTGGCCGCAAAGCGAGCTTTATATTTCAGCACAAAGCTATTTATTGACGTTTTATACTCATTTAGGCTTTGAGCTGTGCTCTGAGCCTTATTTAGAAGATGGTATTGCGCATCAGGATATGAAATTAAAAAAGCGCTAATTACAAAATTAGCGCTTTTTTATGGGTTATAAATTTTACTTACAACACTGAGTTAAGAAATACTAAACCAATACAGATAGGGCATACGTACTTGATGTACCACGGCCAAACTTTCCAAAATAGCGTATGTTCCGCTTCAGGTAAGCCTTGTTTTATCTCTTGAAGTAAATCACCTCGATGCCATAACCAACCTGCAAAGATGCAGCACATTAAGCCTAATAACGGCTGTCCAAATTGGGTGGTTACTTTAATAACTAAACCAAATAAAGCCGCAAAATTAAATACAATTGTAAAACTGATTAAAGCAATAATTCCACCAATTACCCAAGTTGCTTGGACACGGTTCATGCCAAATTTCTCTACGGCATATGAAACGGGAGCTTCAAGCATTGAAATAGAAGAGGTGAGTGCTGCAATTGACATTAAGGCGAAAAAGGCAAAGCTGACGACTAAACCCACGGTGCCCATGCTATCGAATAAAGCCGGCAGCACTTGGAAAACTAACGTATCTTCAGAGAGTAGCGCACCTGACTCTGAAAAAATTTGTACCCCTTGTGCTTGAGCAACATACATTGCAGGAATAATCAGCAATCCGGCAACAAAGGCAATAAAGACATCAATTAATGTAACATATGCACCAAGGCTCACTAGATTTTCTTTTTTGCTAATGTAAGAGCCGTAGATCACCATAACACTGGTTCCTAACGAGAGAGAGAAGAATGCTTGTCCAAGGGCGCTTACCAGTAATTTGGGTTCAAAAATACGGCTAAAATCAGGCACTAAATAAGCTTGAAGCCCTTTCATGGCACCTTCTTGAGTTAATACATAGGCTATTAAGGAAAATAAAATAATGAGTAATGCAGGCATTAATCGTTTTGACCATTTCTCGATGCCATTTTCAACTCCACGGCTAATAATTGCGACCGTTAATACAATGAAAAATGCGGTGAAAAGCAAATCACGAATTAAAGATTGCTCAGTTAACCAGCTTGCGACTGCGGGTTGGCCAGCAGCTGTAGCTAAAGGCTCAATCGTTGCGGCCATCATCCAGCCAGCAACAATGGCATAAAAACTTAAAATGAGCGACGCACAAACAATACCACCAAAACCAACGATAAATGCTGATTTATGGCCTAAACCTGGTTTGGATATTTTACGAAGTGCAGCCACTGCATTGGATTGACCGTGACGACCAATCGTTAATTCTGCCATTAAGGCAGGGTAGGCCAAACAAAATGCTAATACCAAATAGGCAAATACAAATGCAGCTCCACCATTAGATGCTGTTTGGGTTGGAAAGCCCCAAATATTGCCAAGTCCGACAGCTGAACCTGCGGCGGCCATAATAAAACCAAAACGGGAGCTAAACTCCCCTCTAACACTGCTCATTTTATAGTAATTCTCATTTTTTAGACGGCGGACACAATCTACTTGAATTAAGATTAAATAAAAAGTGCTAATTGCTTGATGTAACTCAATTCTTAAGGTGAATAAATCGAGTAAGCCAGTTCTAAACTGTATCGATTAAAAAACAACTATCTAACGTATTGATAACAATGACAGTTAAATCAATATTTAGATTTTAAACGTACAGTTTAGCTTACGTTGGCGCGAGGACACTGTAGTGGCAAACTTAAGGTAAAACGAGCACCTTTTAGGCTAGGTGACTGATCGACTTTAATTAAGCCAAAATGCCAATCGACCACCTTGGCGGCTATTGCAAGGCCAAGACCATAACTTTTATCGCTACGATTGCGATGATTTTGCTCTTTAAAAAAGGGTTCAAATACATTGAGCCAGTTTTCTTTCGCAATACCTGGACCATCATCTTCAATGTAAATATGAGTGCAATGAGCATCTTGTTTAGCGCTCAAGCGAATGGTTTTATCTGCAAAGTCGCAGCCATTACCAAGTAAATTAATAATGGCACGGCCTAACCAATGCAGATCAGCTTTGATAAGTAGGTCGGGACAGTCAATTTGCAGTGTTAGCCCTTTGTGATGCAGTTTAGGCTGAATTTGTTGGGATAAGTTGGCAAAATACGCATCTAAATTTATAAGGCTAAAACTAATTTGATATGAGTTTTTTTCTAAGGTAGCAAATTCTAAATAAGTTTTTAGCATGCATTCCATATGATCAAGGTCGCTTTCCATGCGAGTGAGATACATATCTTTTTTGGTCGTATCGGTTGTATCAAGAGCGGCATCTAAACCGAACCGCAAACACGCAACAGGGGTGCGAATATCGTGTGATAAGCTCGATGCGAGCAATTTGTTTTCTTCAATTAGTTTTTGGATTTGCGCAGCCATGCGATTAAACGCTGATTCAACATCTGAAATATAAGTAAACTTACTGAGTTTAATGCGTGCCGAGAGATCGCCACTGGCAAATTGTTGTGATGCTTTATAAAGTAAGCTTAAGCGTTTTGTCAAAGGCGAGAGCCAAACCCACATTAATAAACAAACCCCAAAATAAAAACTGAGGGTCAAAATTAAATCAAGCCGGTGCATTTGTTGATCAGGTTTTACCAAACGCATTTCAAGATGGTGAGCATTAAAACTTGGATGTGACTTAATAATGTAAAAGCCAAGTTCATCTTCAAGCATTAATCCACCGGGCACTGCTAGGTTATCAATTAAGCTTTGTGGCAGGGCAAGCTCATCATTGGCGTTAAATGTTAGTGATTGCTTAAAGTGAGCAGCAAGTGCTTTTGTGGCCGCAATTTTATTCTTCTCTTGGGCAACTTGCTCAGCAAAACCATCGATAAGTTGTTTTTCAATCGCAAAGTCATCAACCGGATTGTGCTCAATTTGGCTAAAGGTATCAATGAGCCAACCAAGAGCAAACAAGGAAATAAAAGCACTTAACAACAGTGAAATATAGAGTTTTTTCATGGTTTACCAGGCTGCCGAAACCAATAAATAACCTTGTCCCCAAATGGTTTTAATTTTTTGCGGATTTTGTGGATCATCAGCAAATTTTTTGCGTAGAGCAGAAATTAATACGTCTACAGAGCGATCAAGCCCATCATACTCACGTCCTTTGGTGGCCATAAAAACAGAATCGCGGTCGAGTACTTTATCAGCATTGGATGCTAAAAAGCTCAGAAGTGAATACTCTGCATTTGAAAGGACCACTTCTTTATTGGCTACTTTGACATTTCGAGAGCGTAAATCAATGCTTAGTTGGCCAACTTCAATATACTCAACAGGTTCGTCACTTAATTGAGTGCTTGGTTGAGCAGCTCGCAGTGCTGATTTTATTCGTGCAAGTAAAGCGCGAGGTCGCACTGGTTTAATAATATAATCTGTCGCACCCACCTCAAGACCTATTACTTCATCAACCTCTTCACCTTTAGCTGTGAGTAAAATAACAGGTTGTTGATAAAAACTACGTAATTCGCGACAAACGCTGATCCCATCCATACCAGGTAGCATAATATCGAGTAATACCAAGATAGGATCGTGTTGTTTGACCAAACGCACAACATAGTCGCCTCGATGGCATAAAATGACATGGAAACCTTGCTCAGTGAGATATTCACTGACCCATTGGGCGAGTGATAAGTCATCTTCAACTAGTAAAATTTTGCCGTAATTTTCCATTAAAATAATCTCCAACGTCGTTTTTTCTGTTTGCTGGTATAAACCCAATTAACGAGTACTTCTGTTTGGTTGTGAACTTGGCCTGTTTGTGTGCTTATTAGCTCAAAATGCTGGGTTTGAGCGGAATTAAATTCATAAGTATGGCTGCCTTCTTGCTGAGATAACCAGCATTGCATCACTTTTTTGCTCTCAACATTTCGTAAGCAATAATCACCCAGTATGGGTTGCTGCCAATGGAGTGTCACAATTGCATAGCAGTTGCTACCTTCTCGCAGCGCCACACATTTATTAGGTGTTGCATCGAGTGTATACTCCGCAACTTGTGAAGTCGGTTCATCGGCCCAGACGAGCAGTGTATTTAATGAAAAATAAACAATGAGGAAGATTCTAAAATACATATCGCACGCCTACCTTGGCTTTATGCTGATATTTCTCTGAAACAATCGGGCTTTCACTAATTGAAGTTGAAAACCATGTTGATAGCCATCCTGCTAAAAACACCCAGTTTTCATTTATCGGATACTCGGCATGAAACTCTGCAACTAAATTTACGCCTATACCTGGTTGGTAAAGAGGTCGCGTAGCTGTAACTTCTTCGTTCGATATACCAAAGTAATAATCAACAAATTCTGCTGAGTAGAAATTTAGACCGGCACCGGCACGAAACTCCCAGTTACGCCAAGTTTGGATATTGCTGACAAAACTATTAAATGCCCAGCCATGATGACTCCCAGAGACATCTTGTAAAAGCTCAAACGATAATTGTGAATCACTAATACGGCGTGTTAAGCGAAAGCCAACATCAAAGTCAGAATCGCGAGTTTTTATTCCTGCTAATTCTTCAACGATAGTATTGCGGTTATAATATGTACCAAATTGATTAAAACCATCTTGTAGATTGGTGCCTATAATATCCAGACCCCAATCGTATTTATCGACTAGACTGTAGCCTAAAGTGAAGTTACCACTGAGTTGGCTATTATCGGCGTCAAAATAAAACTTATTATAAGAAACGGCAAGATTTACGTTAATTTCAGGGCCATCGTTAAATGGGTCAACACCTGCTAGGTAGCTATTAGCCACATAATAACCTAAACCAAAACTCCAATCCCAGACAAAGCCTTCTGTTGGTTCAAGTGCATTATCTGCATAATATCGGTTACTTGCTTGGGCACTGTTAAAGCAAAATAGAGCTAATAGAAGCAGGTATTTAAACTTAGAATTTACTGACATTGCGTCCCTTTAAGTGGTTTTTTATTGTTATTGTATGGTTAAAATAGCATTACAAGTTGTAATAAATTGTAGTGACTAAGTCACATTTAACTTATTAATAAGTTCAGTCAATAGATAAGTCTGTAAGCGCTGTGATATTGCTTGATCATCAGTAGCGCCGCAATAGCCAGAAATAAGCCGTGGTACTGAGATTGTCTCACTTACTTGGTATTGAGGAATGCTGATAGGTACATTGGCTCGAAGTAAACGTGCTTGCTCTGTATTTTGTTCATCAATAAATTGTTTAACCTCTTTTTTATTGCTAATTATTTGTGCCCAATCAAGCTGATACGTAAGTTCTGTTTGACCCAAAGTGGTGTTATCCGCCGATGCGGTTGCAAACCAGACAACATTACCTGTTTTAGTATTAGTTAATCGAATGCCGACAGTGCCTTTAACCGATGCACAACTATATTGGCTTTGTTGGGCGAATTTTTGTTGCACAATATTTGGCTGATTTGCAGCGTTTTGTAATTGATAACTTATTTTATCGCCTTCGATAAATTCTAATTTCGTCAGAGTTAACCGGTAATCTGAGTCTAATGTTGTATCTGAAAGTAGGCTTAATCCTAAAGTTGAAAATTGTTCATTTAAAATTGAAAATAGTTCGGAACTTGGTTCAATAGTGGCATTCGCTAGCGAAATTGTTTGGCCTTTGACTAATGGGCGAGCAGGTAGTTGTACTGATTTGATTTGAAGTGGGGAAGCATCAGCAAGGTAGCGCACATTATAACTATTACTTTTTAATTTTGGTGGATTTGGCATGGTTAAAAGTGGGGCCGGCTCAGTCAATAACTGACAGCCCGAGACGCTGAGCAAAAAAATAAAAATGGTTAACTTATACAGATTGAGCATCGATTGTTTCTCAAAATTAGGGTCATTTAGTTCATCAGCTCAAATTCTAACACAAGTTGATTTGAAAAAATAAACTCGACACGCACTTCAATGAGTGAAAGGTTTTATTATCGACTCGATTCCATGATAAAGTTAAACAAAAATGCCCCTTTAATAAGTGCATTTTAATCAATGATTAAGATTGTGGTTTTGCTATTATCTTGTGTGCAACGGCTAAAGGTTATTAGCTGAATTTAAAAAGTTGGAATGAAAATGCCTCAAATGATTTGGCTAGCGATGTTGTTGCTGAGTTTTTCAGTCAGTGCTAGTCCTAAGGAATGGGATCACTTAGTCGACTCCTATGTAAAAGAGTTAGAAACAAAATTAAAAGCTAAAAATATCCCTGGAGCTGCATTATCGATTGTTAAATCTAACCACAGTTCGGTCGCTATAGGGCTTGGCACTACTAAAGTTAAAAAAGGGCATGCAGTTACTGCTAATACGCGGTTTCGTTTAGCATCAGTCTCTAAAACCTTTGCAGGATCCTTGGCCGCAAAATTAGCCAGTGAAGGGGCATTTGCACTCAATGATCCGGTAGCTAAATATTTGCCAGCATTTCACTTTGATAGTTATGATAAAAAATTGAGGTTGTATCACCTGCTCAGTCATTCAAGTGGTTTAGTACCTAATGCTTATGACAACTTAATTGAATCACGAATGAATTATCCCGATATTCAGGCTAAATTGTCTGAAGTTAAACCTATGTGCGCCCCTGGTAGTTGTTATGGTTATCAAAATGTCATGTTCAGTTTAATTGGTGATATTACGCAGCAAAGCACGGGATTAAGTTATGAGACTTGGTTGAATGAGATTTTTTTCAAGCCTCTCAATATGAAAAATGCCAGTGTTGGTTACGATGCCATGGTTGCAGATGATGATTATGCACTTCCTCATGTAATGGCTCGAAAACGCTGGCATACGGCCAAATTAAAAAAAGACTATTATAAAGTAGCACCGGCTGCGGGAGTGAACGCCAGTGCTTCTGATATGGTGCAGTGGTTAAAAGCACAACTAGGTCAATATCCAGCAGTATTAAATGAAAGTGCTTTAAGTAAACAAGTTAAGCCTTATACCAAGACCAAAAAAGAAATGAGCCGCCGAGTTTGGCGCAAAAAATTAAAAAATGCTGATTATGGTTTAGGTTGGCGAATTTATGATTATGCAGGCGAGACTCTTTATTATCACAGTGGCTGGGTGCAGGGATATCGTGCAGATATAGTGATTGTGCCTCGATTAGAAATTGGTTTTAGCTTAATGATTAACGCTGAGGCTGGAATAATTAACGAACTAACTACCGATTTTATCGATGAGGTTTTAGCCTCTAAAGTTAACAAAAGGCGTATTTAATGAAAGCATTTTTAGTTGTTACATCTCTTTTACTCGGATTATTTTCAACAGCAGTTTGGGCAAAACCAAGCAATATAATATTAATTCGTCATGCTGAAAAGCAATCAGGTACTGACCCTTTACTGACTGAACAAGGTCAAAAAAGAGCCGCTGCTTGGGTAAAAACACTTGCGACTTTTAAAATAGAGCAGCTTTTTAGTACCAAATATAAACGCACGATAGCAACGATTACACCCATAGCGACTGCCTTGAATAAAGAAATTCGTTATTACAACCCTGCTCAATTGGTGGATTTTAAAGCGCAGCTTTTAAAGTTAACGGATACGGTTTTAGTGGTTGGCCACAGTAATACGACCCCCCAATTAGCTGGGTTGTTATCCGATACTGAGCAATTAGAATGGCCTGAAACTAATTATAATACTTATTATGTATTAACTTTAGTTAATGATGAATATGTGGTTGAGTTGAAACACTTAGAAATTGAGTGAGTAAATTTGTTAAACAAAAAGTCAGCTTAGCTGACTTTTTAATTAATACACTAAAAATTGAAATTAGTTTTTAGGTAAAAGAATCTTTTTATCTTTGCTTTGACGATAAATCACTATAATGTGACCAATTGTCTGAAGTTTTACTGCACCGGTTTCACGAGTAATTGCCTCAAAAATAAGCGCTTTTGTTTCGCGGTCATCTGTTGGCACTTTTACTTTGATTAATTCGTGGATATCTAAAGCATTAGATATCTCGACTACAACACCTTCGGTTAAACCGTTACTTCCTAGTAAAACCACTGGCTTAAGACCATGTGCAAGGCCTTTTAAAAACTGTTTTTGCTTGTTTGATAATATCATGTTGTTACAAATTTCGTTGGATAAAGCTTGAATTATGGGTATTCTAACGCCATCTAGAGAATAATACTAATTTTGTTGAGTGTAATTTCATGACAAAAAAAAAGCACTCGGCCAGTTCTAAACGCTGGTTGATGGAGCATTTTGACGATCATTATGTCTTAGAAGCCCAAAAACGGGGATTGCGCTCTCGTGCAATGTTTAAATTAGAGGAGTTGCAAACAAAAGATAAATTAATCAAAGACGGTATGACAGTCGTTGATTTGGGCGCAGCACCTGGTAGTTGGTCGCAATATGTTGCTGAGTTAACCGGTTTTAAAGGTAAAGTGATCGCGTGTGATATTCTGCCAATGGACCCCCTGGCCGGTGTAGAATTTTTACAAGGTGATTTTCGTGAAGAATCTGTGCTAAATGCTTTATTGGAACGTATAGATGGCAAGAACGTTGATGTTGTGCTGTCAGACATGGCACCGAACATGAGCGGTCATTTATCTGTAGATCAGGCTGGCAGTATGTATCTTGTTGAATTAGCATTAGACATGTGCCATCAAGTTCTAAAGAAAAATGGTAGTTTCGCTGTAAAGGTATTCCAAGGAGAAGGGTTTGAGCAATATGTTCAAGACGTAAGGTCTTGTTTTACTACTGTCAAAATTCGTAAACCGGATTCTTCAAGAGCGCGTTCTAGAGAAGTTTATTTAGTAGCGACAGGATACAAACTGTAGTACATTAGGTCAGGTAATCCTGGAATTTTAATTAATTGAAAACAAGAGGTTAACCCCTTGAGTGATATGGCTAAAAATCTCATACTCTGGTTAGTTATCGCCGTCGTTTTGATGTCGGTATTCCAGAGCTTTAATCCAAGCGATCATGCAGATCGTAATACAAGTTACTCGCAATTTATTAACGATGTGCGTAGCGGCGCAGTCCGTGAAGTTAGAATGGACCAAGGTTCAGGTGCGGTTAACGGCATTAAAAATAGCGGTGAGCGTTTCACAACAGTCATGCCAATGTACGATGGCGACTTAATGAATGACTTATTAAAAAATGGTGTTAATGTTGTTGGTCAACCACCAGAAGAACAATCCATCTTAGCAACAATTTTCATCTCTTGGTTCCCAATGTTATTGCTTATCGGTGTGTGGATATTCTTCATGCGTCAAATGCAAGGCGGCGGCGGTAAGGGCGCAATGTCATTTGGCAAGAGTAAAGCGCGCTTGATGGGTGAAGACCAAGTCAAAACAACCTTTGCAGATGTTGCCGGTTGTGATGAAGCCAAAGAAGACGTAACTGAATTAGTCGATTTTTTACGTGACCCGTCTAAATTCCAAAAGTTAGGTGGTAGTATTCCGAAGGGCGTACTAATGGTAGGCCCACCGGGTACAGGTAAAACATTACTTGCAAAAGCTGTTGCTGGTGAAGCAAAAGTACCTTTCTTTACTATTTCTGGTTCTGATTTCGTAGAAATGTTTGTTGGTGTGGGTGCATCACGTGTTCGTGACATGTTTGAGCAGGCTAAAAAAGCTGCGCCTTGTATCATCTTTATCGATGAAATTGATGCCGTAGGTCGCCAACGTGGTGCTGGTATGGGCGGTGGTCATGATGAGCGTGAGCAAACATTAAACCAAATGCTAGTTGAAATGGATGGTTTTGAAGGTAATGAGGGCATAATTGTTATTGCCGCAACCAACAGACCTGATGTTTTAGACCCTGCGCTACTTCGTCCAGGTCGTTTTGACCGTCAAGTTGTTGTTGGTTTACCTGATATCCGTGGTCGTGAGCAAATTCTTAAAGTGCACATGCGTAAAGTACCATTGTCTGACGATGTTAAAGCATCTGTTATTGCCCGTGGTACACCTGGTTTCTCAGGTGCTGATTTAGCAAACTTAGTTAATGAAGCTGCACTTTATGCTGCTCGTGGTAACAAACGTGTTGTCAGCATGGCCGAGTTTGACGCAGCAAAAGATAAAATTATGATGGGCGCTGAACGTAAGTCCATGGTAATGAGTGAACAAGAGAAAGAAATGACTGCTTATCATGAAGCGGGCCATGCAATTGTAGGTCGCCTTGTACCTGAACATGATCCGGTTTATAAAGTGTCAATTATTCCTCGTGGTCGTGCGTTAGGTGTGACAATGTACTTGCCTGAGCAAGACAGAGTTAGTCATTCAAAGCAGCATTTAGAATCAATGATTTCAAGCCTTTATGGCGGACGAATTGCTGAACAACTGATTTATGGCTTTGAAAAAGTAACGACAGGTGCGAGCAACGATATTGAACGCGCTACTGAAATCTCTCGTAAAATGGTTACGCAATGGGGTTTAAGTGAAAAGTTAGGTCCACTGCTTTATGCTGAAGAAGAAGGTGAAATTTTCATGGGACGCAGTTCAGCCCGTGCGAAAAGTATGTCGAATGAAACAGCAAAAGTGATTGATGCAGAAGTACGAGACCTATCTGATCGTAACTATCAGCGCGCTGAGCAGATATTAAAAGATAATATTGATATTTTGCATAGCATGAAAGATGCGCTGATGAAGTACGAAACCATTGATGCAAAACAAATTGATGATTTAATGGCTCGTCGTGATGTTCGTCCACCAACGGATGCGCACGATAACCACTACAAGCAAAAAGATGAAGTAAAGTCTGAAGATAAACCTGAAAAAGAGGTTGAAACGCCAGACGTTGTTGAGCAAAAGCCAACATCAAAGCTTGATGATCAAGAGCAATAAGCGGTAAAATTGCAATTATAAAACCCCGAGAATTCGGGGTTTTTTATTATTTAATCTTCGTTGCAGAGCAATACTATTATGTATTGATAGGTAATGTATGTCTTTATTACAGTTAAAAAACGGCCGAGTGCTTGACTTGAGCCAGCCCCACATAATGGGGATCTTAAATACTACTCCAGATTCATTTTCTGATGGCGGCCAGCATAATACATTCGACAACGCTGTCATTAAAGCTAAGCAAATGTTAGCGGAAGGTGCCACCATTATCGATATTGGTGGTGAATCAACTCGACCAAATGCGCCCGATGTTGCTTTAGAAGAAGAACTACAACGTACAATCCCAGTGATTAAAGCGTTACGAGCTCAGTCTGATTGTATTATTTCAATTGATACCAGTAAGGCGCAAGTCATGGCGCAAGCGATTGCATCTGGCGCAGATATTATTAATGATGTTCGCGCATTACAAGAGCCTGGCGCTTTAGAGATTGCGGCAGCCGCGAATGTTCCTGTTTGTTTAATGCACATGCAGGGACAGCCTAGAACGATGCAGGCAAATCCATATTATGAAAATTTAATTGAAGATATTCAGGCTTTTTTTCAGCAACGAATCGATGCCTGTCAGCAAGCGGGTATTAAGCTTGAAAATATTATCCTCGATCCGGGTTTTGGTTTTGGTAAAACCTTAAACCATAACTATGAGCTGTTAAAACGGTTGGATGAATTTAATCTATTGGGTTGCGAGGTTTTAGCCGGCCTTTCCCGAAAATCCATGATTGGTAATTTATTAAATAAACCAACAGAGCAGCGATTAGCGGGCTCTTTGGCAGGTGCATTAATTGCAATGCAAAAAGGCGCAAAAATTATACGGGTACATGACGTAGCACAAACAGTCGATGTACTTAAAGTTTGGCAAGCGACAGAACAAGGAATTAAACGTGAGCAATAAAAAGCATTTTGGTACAGATGGTGTACGTGGTTTAGTGGGCGAGTACCCAATTACACCTGGTTTTGCCTTAAAGCTAGGTTGGGCTGCAGGTAAGGTATTATCAAAAGCAGGCACTAAAAAAGTACTTATTGGTAAAGATACTCGCATTTCTGGTTATTTATTAGAAACATCTTTAGAAGCAGGGCTTATTTCAGCTGGGATTAATGTGGTGCTTTTAGGCCCGATGCCAACGCCTGCGGTAGCATATTTGACTCAAACATTTCGTGCCGAAGCTGGTATCGTTATTAGCGCTTCACACAATCCATTTCACGATAATGGGATTAAGTTCTTTTCAAGCCAGGGCCTAAAATTACCAGATGAAGTTGAACTCGAAATTGAAGCAATGCTCGATGAAGAGATGACGTGTGTATCTTCTGAGCTTTTAGGTAAAGCGCGTCGCTTAGAAAATGCAGATGGCCGTTATATTGAGTTTTGTAAAAGCCAGTTCCCAAATGGGATGTCGTTAGCTGGGCTCAAAATAGTCGTTGATTGTGCTAATGGTGCAACCTATCACATAGCCCCATCAGTATTAACTGAGTTAGGTGCTGAAGTTGTCAGTTTTGCCTGCCAACCAAATGGACTCAATATTAATCTTGAATGTGGTGCCACCCACGTTGATGCGTTGGTTCGCAAAGTATTAGAAGAAAAAGCTGATGTTGGTATTGCCTATGATGGTGATGGTGACCGAGTGATGATGGTGGACCGTAAAGGCCGAGTATTTGATGGCGATGATATTGTTTATATTTTAGCATGCCAAGCTCAGCAAGATGGTAGTTTAGGTGATGGCGGTGTCGCTGGCACAGTCATGTCAAATATGGGGCTCGAAAATGCCTTGATTCAACGTGGTATTCCTTTTGCGCGAAGCAAAGTGGGCGACCGCTATGTCATGGAGTTATTGAAAGAAAAAGGCTGGAAAATTGGAGGTGAAAGTTCGGGCCATATTTTGAATCTTAACCTTACTACGACAGGTGACGGTATTATTTCAAGTCTTCAGGTGCTTGCAGCTATGATAGCGCAAAATAAAACGCTAGAAGATTTAGGCAAAGGGTTTGTTAAGTACCCAATGAAAATGATTAATGTACGTTACCCGCAAAATACAGATCCTGTGAGTGATGAGCGAGTGCTAGCAGCGGTGCAAGAAGTTGAAACCGCTCTTGATGGCAAAGGCCGAGTTTTACTTCGTAAATCAGGTACTGAGCCTGTTGTTCGAGTTATGGTTGAAGCTGAACAAGAAAAGCAAGTACTCGATAGTGCGAAAAAAATCGCGCTAGTTGTTGAAAGTGTGAGCAATCAGACTGTTTAATCAAACAATTTTCTTGAATCTTAGGGTGAGTCGAGTTAGTATCTCGCCCGCTAAATGAGTTGGAGTAATTAATGAAATTACGTAAACAAATGGTTGCAGGCAACTGGAAAATGAATGGTTCAGTTGAGCTGGTAAACCAAATTGCCAACGCAATTTCAGCTGTAGAGCTAGATAAAGTAGATGTGGTAGTTTTTCCTCCTTATCCTTTGTTAAATAATGCTTTGCAAAACGAACTTGTGGTAGGTGCACAGTCTGTCTCAGAACATGAAGCAGGTGCATATACCGGTGAAATTGACGCTCAGTTACTTGCTGAGTTAGGTTGTAAATATACTTTAGTTGGGCATTCAGAACGACGCAGCATTTATGGTGAGTCGGATGAAGTTGTTGCTAGTAAATTTCAACGTGCTCAATGCCAAGGATTAATACCTGTACTTTGTGTTGGTGAATCAGAACAAGAACGTGAACAGAATTTAACCGAGTCTGTTGTTTCTCGTCAAATAGATGCAGTAATCAACAAATTAGGTGTGGTGTCTTTAGTTAAGTCTGTGATAGCATACGAGCCGGTTTGGGCGATAGGCACAGGTAAAACTGCAACGCCAGAACAAGCACAGCAAGTGCACAAGTTTATTCGAGACAAAATTGCCTCACTTGATGACGCAGTTTCTCAATCTTTAATATTGCTCTATGGTGGCAGTGTTAATGAAAAAAATAGTGAATTACTGTTTGCACAACCTGATATTGATGGTGGCCTAGTAGGCGGAGCAAGTCTAAATCCAGATAGCTTTGTCAATATTTGTAAAAGTGCACAAGGAAACGTATAGATGTACGAAATTTTGTTGATAGTTTATTTAATTGTTGCTTTGGCACTTATTGGTATGGTGTTAATTCAGCAAGGAAAGGGCGCAGATATGGGCTCTTCGTTTGGCGCAGGTGCATCTGCTACTGTATTTGGTTCAAGTGGCGCTGGCAACTTTATGACCAAAACAACAACAACTCTTGCAGCTGTGTTTTTTGTACTAAGTATTGTTCTTGGTAATTTAACTGCTGGTCAGATTAAGAAGACTGATGAGTGGACTGATTTATCAACAGCTCCTTCAGCTGAAGTTGTAGAGAAAATTATCCCTGCAGCTGAAGATGTACCAGTATCTGAGAACAAAAAGAGCGACGTACCAAACTAAAGAATTTGCCGTGGTGGTGGAATTGGTAGACACGCCATCTTGAGGGGGTGGTGAGCTATGCTCGTGCGGGTTCAAGTCCCGCTCACGGCACCAAATAAAAAAGCCAGTCTTCTGACTGGCTTTTTGCTTTTTAAATTTCATCTATTCTAGAACTTTGCAATTACTTTTACGCCATCAGTTACTTTATTGGCATCGATAAAACCAATCGCATTTTCAGTACTAGCAACAAAATTTATCATTGCAGCGCTATTATCGACTTTTTGTGGTGGCGTACCTTTGCCAGTGAATACCAATTTTGACCAGTATGCATTAACTTGGCTACTCGATTTCTTGAGGACTTTTTCATTA